>JBBIGV010000026.1:0-42923 GCA_037447335.1 Ignavibacteria bacterium
TTTTTGGCTCTTTAAACAGACCTTCTGATATTTCTATCTCGGAATTAAGAAAAAAAAATATTTCGTTTTTAGCTTAAATGAAAACAATGATCAAATCCTTAGCCTGGAATTTCAATCTCGTTTTTTTTATTTCTGAGCCAGCTTTCAACTATCGGCGCTAGTAATATTATTCCTGAAATCATCAACGGATACTTAAACCGCTCAGAGCCGAAAGTAATCATGTTCAACAGGAAAACACCGGCAATGAATAACAAAATTTCTAAGGATAGAATATTTGTTAGAATACCACTCTTTCTGAATAAAGCTGAAAAGAAAAGAAAAACATATCCAAAATAATATATGTGGTTAAGTATCAGCAAAATGAAGAAAAGAATTAAAATACTTGTTGAAGGATTTTGAGCCTGAGTTTCATTTGAATCTGAAGATGATGACAAAATCTTAAACGCACTCTTTAATCCCATATTTAATCCGGTTAGTCGTTCAATTGCGTAAATATCTGATCTTATCAGATGCCAGATTTTGGCTGGTATCAGAGATATCCATTTAAAAGGATTTTCTTTTATCCAATTTACTGCCATTTCAGTGTAACGTGCATTCCTTTCATAGAAAGTGATTTTTTCATCTTCACTTATGTGAGCTTCATATCCGGGCAAAAATATTATATTATCATACCCGCCGGATGCATAATCATTAGCGCCGATTAACAAGTTCAATCCGGAAGTTGATGGAAACTGAACTTTTAATCCGGAACTGTGATAAATTATCAAACTGTAAATGATCAGTGTTCCGGAAAAAGCTAAGATCAGGTAAAAACCCGTCAGCAATTTTTTATTATTCTTATATGCTTTAATTAAAACTGATGCTGCAAAAGCTAAAAATAAAATCACTCCCACCGGTCTTACTGCAGCGCTCAACGCAAAACAAAAACCTGCGATCAAACTATCCAGACTGCTTCCTTTAAGATAAAACCAGGTTGCTGCCAGCATAAAAAAACAAAAAGTCAGTTCGGTAAGGTTTGTTCTGACAAGCCCAATTGTAGATGGATACAGCAAAAAAATTAGTACCCCGATTTTTGCAGCTTTCTTACCTGAGATTTTATCAATTATCAGAAACAGGAAATAAATACTTAATGCCACTATAACTAAATTGTAAAACCCAATAACTTGCGGCGAGTTGATTATTGAAAGCAGGGCGATAAGAATATTTACATAAGTTATTGAAACGATGTACGGATCATAAATATTCAGAGAAGATGGATACAGAACAGAATTTACAACAGCTTTTTCTGCAAGTTCAAAAAAATATAGTGCATCACTCCGCAGTGTTATTCCTGCAATGGAAACAATAGCTGTTAGAATGATAAAATAAATAAATAAGACGATACGGAATTTTGAAGTCAGCAGTTCTATAATATTTTTTGCGGGCATCCGATTGTTTCCGTGAACCTATGAAACAAATCTAAAATCTGAATTGAAGCGAGAAAAGATTTGCATTTCCGAGTCCATATTTAAACGGCTGAAATGCATAATCAAACCTCAAACCACCCCACATCAGACCGATACCGGCAGTGAAATTTTTTGATTCATATCCGGATTGATATCCTCCGCGCAAAGCAATAACGCTATCGTAAATTATCTCTGCTCCTAAATTGAAATGAATATCGTCGGTTGCAGTATATTTTAATAACTCTGCAGCCGCCAGTAAATCGAACTTTGTTTCAGAAAAATCAAACTGATATGCCGGACCTACACGAAATTCAGTTGGAAGTTTTGTTTTTTCGTTACGAAGCTTACCCATCGATCCGATGTTACGAACAACTGCTGATGCAGTCAAACCCTCAATTGTTGACTTATAATGAAACCCAAAATCAATTCCCAAGCCGGATGCTTCATCAACAAAAATTCCTTCATACAAATATTTTACAGATAAACCTGCTGAAAAATTTTCATACACTTCAAAGCCGGTAGAAATACTCCCGAAAAAATAATTAGCATCAAACATCGCTTCGGGTTCGCCGGGCTTTGATCTCACCTCGATATCACTAATGGTTGTAACATTGGCGCCAAAGGCAAAAGGCAGACCGAAAATAAGAGTACGAATACCGATTACTTCGCTGCGTATTTCCTGTATCCATTCATTGTGCATTACGAGTATTTCAGTTCCTTCCAAACCTGACAGCCTGGAGGGATTGTAAAAGAGCGCTGTTACATCATTTGCTGCAACATTACCTGCATCACCCATTGCAACATTACGCGCACCAAACCCGAATTTAAGAAATGATAAACCGCTGTTTCCTGCTGACTGCGGAAAAAGAACGCCCGTCGAGATTACTATTATTAATATTATTTTTTTCATAACCTGATATTTAATTTCTTAATTGCAATCGTTAACTAAATAAAACAATCGGGATAGATTAAAAATTAACACTAACTCCTGCTATATGTCTGTCTGAAAAAGAATATTGTTCTATCATAAAAGCATAATCAACACTTACCAGCAGGCTGCCTATGGTTTTGAAATAAGAAAAACCCGCCGCCGGTTTAGGTAAAAAATCCGAATTCTTTAAATTCCACTGATCGAGTCCTGCACGGAGATAAAGCTGATCATAAATATTATATTCCACACCAGCTCTTATTATACTGGTTTGAGCATTACTGCTCTCAAATTCGCCAGTAATCAGCAGTTTGTATTCCGGATTAAAATACCTTACTCCCAATTTTTTCAAAACAGGAAATTTATTCTCCGAATTTACTCCCCGGTTCGTTCCGTAAAGACCGGAGGTATCCCATTTGTACTTTGCGTTTATATCAGAAACTGAAACGGCTACATTCCAGTTTTCATTTATGCGGTATATTGCGCCGATATCTAAACCCAGAGCTGTGGAAGTTACATCTTCGTAAAGGCTGTAATAATAAAATTTAACTCCAATACCAAGAGAAAATTTTTCAGAAAAACGGTTAGCCAATCCTAAAAAGAACTGATTTTCAGAAGTTGAAAGATCGCCTCTTTTAAGCCCCTGGTTATCTCGCGATTCAATGCCCGAAACACCGGCATTTATTATCCCGCCGCTGACGCCGGCACTGCTGCGGGGTTTACGCGTTTCAGGAATTGTATCCTGCGGTGAATAAAAATCAAATCGCCTTGTAAAACTTAAGAAGTTTAATGACCTGTCAAGTGATAGAAATGAATAACTTGTCTGAAACGAATTATGATTCTGAAAAACTGAAAGCGCAGGATTATAGTATGAAACAAGATTCCCTTCTGTTACAGCGGACATTGCATTACCCATACCAATACCCCTTGCTCCAAAACCCATCCGGCTAAACGCACCCGGCAAACTGCTGATAGAGCTTGTTTGTGCCTGCGGGTAAACCGTAACTGCTAATAAAATGAATATGAAAAATAATATCCGTTTCATTCAACCTCTGTGACATCTATGAGTTCAAACATTAGTAAGCTTATTTTGTTTATCAAATGATCATAAACGAATGTTCCTATTGATTGACTTTGTTTGTAATTCATACTTAATATTTTATTGAAGAACTAAAATCTTTCCAAATAATGGGTTATCAGAATCAACATCAATCCGGTAAAAATAAACTCCGTTTGAAACTATGCTTCCGGACTCATCTCTTCCATCCCAGAAATCAATAACGCCGCTTGTTCCTGAAAGCTGCCCATCTACAACATGAGTTGGCGCACCCCTTTCAGCATTTTGAATTACGGTTCTGACGAGGTTCATTCCGAAATCAAAAATTCTTATAGTAACTTTGGAATTTTTACCGCCGGTGCTGTACTTGATCTTAACTACATCAAGCCTTGGTGAAAACGGATTCGGAAAAGCATAAGATTCATATGCAGCTGCAAGCGGCGGTGAAGCAATATAAAGTTTCCAGGTGCCAGTCCACATTAAGCCAGTTTCATCAAGTTTAGCAAGTCCGTTAACCGATCCTAACCACACGGTATTACCGGATGCCGCGGCAGAATAAAAAACTGACGTTGGTAAAGTTAAATTTGATTTTGAGTCAACTATAGGTCCCGGCAATATCCAGCTTAAACCCATATTACGTGATCTGAACGGACCATTATCGCAGGCTGCAATTACCTGGCTGGTATTAAATGTCAATTTAAAACCAAAGTTATGTGCACGTTCATCAATTAAAGAGGTTTGCCAGGATACACCGCCATTTTCAGAAACACTTACGGCATAAAACTCGGTTAGAGCTTCGGCTTTCCAGGTTGCTGCCCAGATGTTCTTACTGATAAAATCGTAAGCAAGTGCAACTACAAAATTTCCACTTATAGGTTCATCCTGATTTTGATGGTTGAACTTAACCCAGCTAATCCCGCCATCGGTTGATTTGTTAATCCCCCCTGCTGTTCCAACATAGAGGGTTGAATCATCGGCTGAGACTACAGAAAAAACCCTGTGGTTAAGATTATTATCCGGGCCGAACCTTCCTGCAACCGGCTGTAAGGCAAATTTAATCGTATCATCCGGCGAAATTGAATTTACTTTATCGGAAGGAAGCAAAACCCGCTGCCATTTATAATTTGGATTTGCAATCAGCGAATCAACCGGCGCTTTCCTTAATCCACCAGCAAATGTAGAAATGAAAACATATCCGGAGTTAATAGCTATATCATACGCAAGATTCTGAACCGCAACTGTAACCGGTAAAGCCCGAACGAGCGGTGCGCGCACACCATCATTTATTCCGTAAACAAGTGTAGTATCGTTTTGATCATCAAGCGGCTGTGGAACGGATATCCATGTTTGTCCTAAATCAGTAGTAATTTTTAAGCCGGTTCCTTCTGGTAAAGTTTGACCACCTGTAACTTCAACAGCCCTTGCGGTTGCAGAAAAGAAGATTCCATTGTGATATGCAATTGCAGAAATGCTTTGAGTTCCGAATGCTTCAGTACCATAAAAGTTTGTCCAGCTTTCACCCCTGTTAAATGAAACACTTACTCCCCTGCTGGTTCCAAGCCATACAGTATCACCAATAGAAATAATATCACTTATACTATTGCTTGCCGGATTTTCTGAGGACGACTGTTTCTGAAGAATTATTTCTTCACCAATCAGATATGTTGAAGGACGTAATTGCGGAAATACGTTTATGATGGATATCAGGATAAGGATGAATGTTAATCGCATTAATAAATTACAATGTTGTGAATAATTTGATTGCTGAGAGTTTTAGTTCTGTCCCTTGCCTGGAATTCCCAGTGGTAAGTTCCCTTTGCTGCAGTTGGCGGCAGACCAACAACTAATGAATACGTTCCATCGCCGGCAGCTATATCACCGTTAGTTCCATCATCATACATGACAAACGGATTGCCCGACGAAGGTGAACCATTCGGAAGGAATGAATTAAAAAATACAAGCTCAATATCATCAGCTCCGTTCTCATCAAAAGCATCTACTGAAAGAAAAATCGGTACAGCCGCTGTAGCACCAAGGGCTGCAGAATCCGGTGCAACCAGATTTGAAATAACAGGAGGAACATTTTCCTGAGAGTTATCATACATGAATTGAATTGTTGCAACCTGGTTGGTTGATGCGGACTTATCACTAACAAAGTACCGGACTTCATACATACCGTTCGGGTCGGACTGGCTTAACGGAAATTTGTTTGAGTAAATATTGTCTCCTTTTACCTCATCACCATGCTCTTCAAGCCCGCTGTCGAACATTCGAACGGGTGCAGAGTTCAGCTTTTTGCGGGCGGAAGAGTATATATCGAAGTAAACGGCAGTGATATTATCCGATGAATTAAATCCAATGTTGAGAGTCAGAAGTGAATCTCCTATAGCATACTTGTACACCGGGAAAGATTTAATTGATGTAACCCTGTAAGTAAAAGAAGAAGTATCAATTACCGTATCAAATTTCTTTTCACATCCGGCAAAAAGAATTAAAAGAAATAGAGGAATTATTTTTTTCATATAGTGAAATATTACTTTGTATGTTTCCGTTAACAAGGTAAAAATTATATCACAACACTTATTACTAAAGGATTTGGTGAAAACGAAATTATCAGTATGAAATAACTTAAATAACCAACTAACATCCTGTTATCGTCAATCGGTGTTTCATCAGGTACCGGCGGATGCTTAAGCTTAATAAAGAAGTATAGCACCAGTGCCCAGAACAACCAGCCTGTCCAGCCTATTCCGGTATTTATTCCAAGGATTCCGTCAACAAAACCGAGCAGTCCTAGTAAAAAAAGGAACGAAAAAGAAATAACTGCTATCTTAAAATGATTCTCTTTGCCGAACATCGTATAGCTGATGTGCCCGCCATCGAGTTGCCCGACAGGAAACATATTCATCGCAGTAATTAATAATCCGAACCAGCCGACACAAAGATACGGATAATGATAGATTTCGGACATAGGCGGATAAAACTGATTTCCCGTCCAGAATATTTCACGCAGCAGGGCAAACAAAAGCGTATCGCCAAAAATCAGTTGAAACCCTTCTTTGCCATAATCCGGTTCAAAATAGTCCGGATGGATTGAAAGTATATAATCAACTCCGGGTACGTTAACAAAACCATAAATCAATACGATCATCGTTGCAAAGAACCCTGCAATCGGACCTGCAACACCAATATCGAACATCGCTTTTTTATTCGGCACTATCGACTTTGTTCTTATCACAGCACCCATTGTTCCGAAATTTATAAATCCGGGGATCGGCGGAAAGGGTATGTAATACGGCAAAGTGGCTTTTACTTTATGATAAACCGCAGCAAAGTAATGCCCGAATTCATGAAATGTGATAATAAATAAAATTGAAAGTGAATACGGCAGTCCTTTTGTGAGATGTGATAATTCAAACGGACCCATTGTTCCTGTAACCCACTCTGCACCTGCGATTGTAGTGGTGATAAACGTTACCACAAATAATCCGATGTGCAGAAGATAATTATCCTTGTAACGATTCTTTATTTGTGAAGAATAACTGCTGCTGGTGTAATACTGATTTTCTATATCAGACATTCTATAAATCCAGATTAAACCCTAATGTGGAGTATTTTTCATTAAAATTATAGTACTCACCATGAATACTTTTGCCCGCAAAATACGAGTACAATATTGAAAATCCTTTAGAATTATAATTACCAAACTTAATACCGGCGCTTATTATATGATTACCGGAATATTTATGAATCTTTAACAATTTAAAATCATATGCAATAAATGGTGTGAACGGCAGCTCTTTAAAGTAAGTCAGGAAATAATCAAAACCCAACTGATAAATTCCTTTTGGGAGATTTTTAGGTGTAACATTTATCAGATAAGTCAGTCCTGCATAAATTCTTAAGTCATCAAACGAGTAAAACGGAAATAGCTCGATAAACTCCCTGCTGTAAATTATCGGATCGCGGTTATTCCTCCAAAAACCTTTGCCAAAATCAAATTGCCCGTCAACAAAATGTGCACTTATATGACTTAAGCGCAGCCTGAGACCATATTCTCTTTCATCTTCCTTTACTTTAATTGAGCCATTCAAACCAAACAGATAATCAATCGCCTCAACCGGAAAGTGAAATTCACTTTCACCCCTAAGCCTTGTAAATGTAAACAGATCAGCGCCAAATGAGTAGGTTGTATTTTGTGATTGTGAACGAAAAATATCATTTGACGTACCGATATCAAGCCGAATATTTCGTTCTCCAAGTGAAAATGTGATTCCGGCTTTAGGTTCCAGAAAATTTGCCGTAAAAGGCTGAATGTTCAAACCGGATGGAAACCATTCACTATTTGTTTGAGCAAAAGTTTTAATGCAAGAAACGATAATCAGGAAGTAAAGCAGCCGCATCAATCAGAACCCACTCTTATTAGTCATTACTTTTTTGATTTTCTGCTTGATGAGTTTGTTATATCCATACTTAAATTTTGAGGTGAGACTTGCAATCGCATAATAGTTTGTCGGGAAGGCAAATGAAGGCTCAAAATAGCAGTTAACAGTGCATCCCTGGCAGAATTCAAATCTGCCTTCCATCTTCATAAGATGTTTAATTCTTTCCGACTTCCTTATCTCTTTTATAGGTCTGTCAATTTTTATTCGTTCATTTCCAAAATGATAGCACGGCAAAATAATTTCATTATATGGTGAAATCACAACAACTCTCGATACAGCTTTACACTTCGGATTATTAATGTCATTACCGCCATCTCTTCTTAGTTTAAGAAATCCTTTGTTAACATAAACATCTAGTTTGCCATTTGTATATTCTTCGATGAAGTCAACAGCTTCATTACTTAAACCGGGATTACCGAAATAAGAGTAAACAGGATTGACAAGCAATACAAGATCGCGCTTCCTGGCTATCTCGTGCATCCGGGGTAGGTCTTTGTAGGTTTCATTCGTAACAGTAAATAAGATGTCAGGAAATTCACCGAGAGATTTTGCAATTTCAATACTCTTAATAACGTGGTTGTAACAATTCACTTTTCTGATTCTGTTATGAACTTCTTCATCCGGAGAATCAAGTGAGAAGTGAAGCAGGTTAATGTGACCGGCAAGCTTGTCGGCAAATTTTGGATACAGCAGCCCGTTGGAAGTTATACTGGTTTGCATTCCGAGGTTATGAGCAAACTCAGCCATTAAATGTATTTCTTTATGAAGAAGAGGTTCGCCGCCTGTAAGATCAATAAACTTAACACCCAGTTCGGCAAGCTGGCTAACATTTGATTTAAAATCTTCAAGGCTTGCGTATGGCGTATCTTTAAAATCATCATGAAAACCGAAGTGGCAGAATTCGCAGTACGCATTGCAGCGATATGTCAGATAATAATTACAGAGAAGAAGCATTAATATTTTCTGCCCTTCCAAGTAACTCTTTGATTAGTAAAAATTACAAAAGGAAGAATCACAACGTAAAGTAAAAAGTATATTTGAAAGTGAAAGAAATATTTCATTTTGTGCGCAATACCAAGCCTTTTATGCACAGGATATAAAACAAAAAAATCAATTGCTACTTTGAAGGCTGCTAAATATAACCATACAGGCGAGAAAAATAAAGGAGTCAGAAGAACCGCAAGACTTGCAACAAAACCATTCACAAATATAATATAGCCGCGTGCAGGAGATTTCATCCCTCCGACTCCCCATCTTTTTTTCTGATGATAAAGTCTTTTCAGGTTTTTACACGGCAGTGAAGTAACAAGCGTATCTTTTTCGAGAGGGAAAATTATCCTGTATTTATTCAACCTGTGAATTGCTGTAAGTAAATTGAAATCTTCAGTTACACTAAATGGAAGGCTCTCATAACCACCAACCTCAAAATATGCCTTGCGAAGATAAGACATATTGTTGCCGATGCAGCTAATCGGCTGGTTTATATTTATAGTTCCTGAAGCAACTGTTAACAAATAAATAAAATCGATTGCCTGCATTCCGCTGAAACCATTATGAGTCTCCTGCGTTGTAAATCCACTTACCAGAGCAACATTGCCTGTATAGTATGAAGCAATTGTTTTTACCCATAGAGGGTGTACTGTGCAGTCAGCATCAGTTGTAAGAATAACTTCCCCCGCTGCAACTTCAAGTGCATTTGCCAGTGCGTTTGTTTTTCCTTTCAGCGTACCGATTTCTTTTTTAGTAATTATTTTTTTGAACCGGTTTTTATCGGAAATGAATTCATCTATAAATTTTCCTGTTGAGTCGGTTGAACAATCATCAACTAAAATAATTTCAAGTTTTCCTGTTGGATATTCGAGTTTACTAAGAGATTCGAGACAGTGGAGAATATTCTCTTCCTCATTTCTTGCTGCAACAATTACAGTTGCAGTGGGAAGCTCATCATCTTTTAAGCGGGAAAACTTTTTCTGCAAACCTATTACAAACAGAACGGATTGGATAAAATAACCGCAAACTGCAACAAGAAATATTATCTCAAGCATTCAGCAGGTTCTCCGATTTTGAATCCTCTGCGGTCTGCTTCATCAATAATAAAATTGATTGTGTCAACAATGATATCTTTAGATTTGTTACTGTCGTGAAGATTTATTAACGAATCTTTTTTAAGATATTTTTTAATGACAGATTTAACCAAAGTGAGATCATTCGTGAAGTCAAACGGCATTAATGACCACATGACATTTTTGAGATTGTGCTTTTTTAACAGGCGCGGGAGCTTCCATGATAATTTTCCGTACGGTGGTCTGAAGTATTGTGCCTTGTATCCATGATTTTCTTCAATAATTCTGTTGAAGGACCCGATTTGTTCATCCGCTTCTTTCAATGATATTTGAGGCAGTTGTTTATGATTAAAAGTATGATTTGCTAAATTATGACCCGCTCGTATCATTTCATTGGTAAGCTCCGGGTATTTTATGATATTATCACCAACACAAAACATTACAGCTTTAAGTTTATTATTTTCGAGCGCAGAAAGAATTAATTCTGACGAACCGGGATTTGGTCCATCATCAAAAGTTAAAAGTATTTTACTACCGGAACCATCCGCCGGATTTGTGGATGACCACCGAGAACCATAGATCAATTTTTGTATAATGAACGGCGGACAATATTTATATTTCATGCACTCCTCAATATAACAATTAAAAAAATAATTTAACTATCAGAATCATCCCTTAATTACACCCACAGGTCTGAAACGTGCAACTTTATGTGTGATCCCTTCATCGTGCATAACCTGAACAACATCGGCAACATCCTTATACGCATCCGACATTTCTTCAGCAATAGTTTTATATCCCTTTGCCTGTATCACTATCCCTTTCGCCTTAAGCTCTTCAACGAGATTACGACCTTTAGCATCTTTAAGAGCTTTACGGCGGCTTAAATTTCTACCGGCGCCATGACATGAACTGCCGAAGGTTTCAGTCATTGCCTTCTCTGTTCCGACTGCAATGTAAGAATATCTTCCCATATCTCCGGGAATCAGTACAGGCTGACCAATCTTTTTATATTTAGCGGGAATCAATTCGCTGCCGGGGGGAAATGCACGTGTTGCACCTTTCCTGTGAACGCAAACTTTTTTATTCTTTCCGTTGACAAGATGGTTTTCGATTTTGGCGATATTATGGCAAACATCATAAACCAATCTGAAGCCAAGTTCAGATTCTTTCATTCCAAAAGTTTCGAGAAGTGTTTTTCTTGCAAGATGCATAATTACCTGCCGGTTGCTCCATGCAAAGTTTGCGGCAGACTGCATCGCAGAGAGATAATCCTGTCCTTCCTGTGAACTGATAGGTGCGCAGGCAAGCTGTTTATCTGGTAACCAGAATCCGAATTTCGGAATGGACTTAACAATCGTTTTTAAATAATCATCGCAAACCTGATAACCGAGCCCGCGTGACCCGGTATGAATGAGTATTACTAGCTGTCCTTTGAACAAACCGAAAACTTCTGCAGCTTCAGCATGATAAATCTCATCAACAACATCTACTTCAAGAAAATGATTGCCTGAACCAAGCGTGCCGAGCTGGTCGGCGCCGCGTTCAAATGCACGTTCGCTGACGGTGTTATAATCAGCATTACGCAGTGTTCCGCTTTCTTCTGTAAATTCAACATCGGAAGGATAGCCAAGATCATTCTCAAGCGCCCAAACCGAGCCTTTTGTCAGAACCTGTTTCAGTTCAGGTTTTGAAAGTTTTTTGATTGCCCCACTGGCACCCACACCGGTTGGAATATTATCAAACAAATCAGAAACGAGGGTAGAAATTTTGTCTTTAACCCTTTCATATTCAATTGAAGTAACGGCAAGTCTTACACCGCAATTTATATCGTATCCAACACCACCGGGAGAGATTACACCATCATCAAGTGAAGTTGCTGCTACACCACCGATCGGGAATCCATATCCCCAATGAATATCCGGCATAGCGAGGCTGTAGCTTTGAATACCGGGTAAATGAGCAACATTTTTAACCTGTTCGATCGCATCAGCATCAAAACTTTTTTCAATCATTGCTTTTGAAATATAAATTCTTCCCTGAACTCTCATCTCACCCGATTTAGGAATTTCCAGGAGATTATCTGTTATTTGATTAAGCTCAATTCCATTTATCAACATGTCATAACTCCTTTCAATATCAGATCACTAAAATGTTTCAGTATTTTAAGATAAAAATTATTACTCGTACAATCATAAATAAATAATCAAAAATAAAATTCAGAGGTAAACATCATACACAGATTTTCTTTCCGACTTTGCGTACGAATAAATTTTCTTATTTGATATCATAGAAAAACCTTATGATGTGATCCTTTTTAAAACTATTAACTGAACTCAAATATCAAAAACAAGCAGAGTCCTGTATTCATCATTAATCTTCTTAATATCCACCTGATGAAAAGTAACAGCCTTGATTTCGGCTTTTAAATTATGCTTATCAGGATTAAACATTCTACCAGAGATGACTGCATCCAGCTTGATTTCCTTAGCTGAGTTGAGTCTCAATGAGTCAACTGAAACCGGCACCCAATTTCTTACTGTCAGGAGAAAATTCATTTCATCAACAAAATGCACCAATAATTCTTCGTAAGAATCTTCAGACAAAATAACCTCTTTATTTTCTTCTGAAGAATGATCTTTAATTTCGATCGCACTATTTTGCCAGGCAAAAAATGCGGCACTGAACAGATCTTCATAAGTTGTGCCTGCTATCTCCACTGCAATGTCTGCAGTATGATCAACATATTTATAATTTTGCATTTTCAAAATCCTGTACGAAGCGACCGGGCTTTTATATCAATTTAAATTTTTAGCATTAAATTACACGCCAAAATTTACCGTATTTTTTTAATGATAAAAAATCTGACTGAACACCAAAAGGGGCTGCTTGCTGTTGTAGTAACCGCATTGCTATGGAGCACCGGCGGATTATTCATCAAACTGATCAGCCTGAATGCTTTACAACTCTCATTTTTCAGATGTCTTGTTGCCGGAATTGTTTTTATGATAGTGCTGAGAAGGAAAGCATTCCGTGCAAATGCACTCACTTTTTTGAATGCAGGCTTTTATGCGGTAGTTCTCATCACCTTTGTAATGGCAACAAAAACCACTACAGCAGCAAATGCAATTTTTCTTCAATCAACAGCGCCAATTTATGTGTTCATTTTTGAACCAATGATTAATAAAACTTCTTACCGACGAATTGATCTTATTACTATCATAGCATGTATGATTGGTATGGTATTATTTTTTACCGGGGATATTTCTCCAGGTCATTTGGAGGGAAATATTATTGCACTCATATCGGGACTTGCATTTGCTTCATTCTTTCTCGGAATGAAAAAGAACAAACCGGAGTTCCAGCTTAGTTCAATATTTTACGGGAATATAATCGTATCAATAGTTACTATCCCATCATTGTTTACTATAGAGCAGCTTGTATTTTCAGATGTGTGGATGGTAACCTACCTCGGTGTATTTCAGATAGGTCTGGCTTACGCGATATTTACTTACGGGTTAAAAAGAGTTTATGCAATTGAAGCTTCTTTAATTTCATTAATAGAGCCGGTGTTGAATCCTGTTTGGGTCTATATTGGTTATGGTGAGATACCCGCATTTATGGCAATAGTTGGCGGGATAATTATCATTACAACAATATCGGTTAGAACATTTATGGTTGAGTCCGCAGCTTTGAAAGTAAGAATGATGAAAAGTAAGTCAAAGAATATGAGCGGATAATTCTTCGGATTAAAAATAAATATCCCGGTTAAAAAATATACTTTATTTAAGATCCATTTGATAATTAAGTGCGATATTTATTGACCTAAATTTTCCCCAGTCATCATAATCAGTTATATAAGTAGGCTGCTTTAAGCTTACATAGTTGAATATTAACACTAATGGCAGTCTCTTTGAAAGGAGTTTATACAAATCAAGCTTTAATCCGAAGCCGTAAGTGAAATCCTCAATCTTTCCTTTTGAATTATAGCCAAAGTTTATTTGTCTTTCATAATAATATCCCGCCCGGGCAAATACGATATCCAGAAATGAAATTTCTGCAGCTGCTTTGTATGCAGTGCGAAATTTTGAATTCAGGAGATCCTGATATTCAACTCCCGTAGTTAATGCAATTAAATGCGATTTATCATATAAATCATCATTATAGAATTCAATCGTATTTGATAAACCCAGTAACAGAATTGACGGGAAATAATCTTTTAAATTCTGTTCATATTCCAGTGATTGATTAAAAATATTTTTTACCATTAAGGCAATCACAATCTCATCACTTAATTCTGAATCCTGATGTATATTGAAATTCCTTGAGATGCCCAGATCGAAATAAGTGTCGTTGAAGGTTTTATCGGGTATCACATTGTTTATAAATAAGCTGCCATTTATTCCGAAATTAAACCAATCCTTTAGTTCATTCGAATACGTAAAAGTGTAAACAGTAATTGATGGCTTAAAACTGGTAATATTATCAGGCGATTGCCCGCCGGTTGTGTAAAAGATAGTTCCATAATCAAACCACAATGCATTAAATCCAACAGCGCCGTATTCAGGATGGTTATAGCTGGCGCCCGCATAATTATATGCTGCGTCTCTGAAAACATAATATGGAGAACTGTTAGAATAGAATACCGATAGACCCGGATTATTTATGAGAGATGCAGGATTAGATTGAGATACAAAATATGAATCATAGCCTGTTGAAAGCATTCTTCCCATAGCTTCCGCTTTAGCGCTTGCAAGACGCCCGAAAAATATCTCAAAGGCAAAATCTGAGTAGGTTTGAGGTAAACCAGTATTGATCAGGACTATTACGAGTAGAATTGTAATTCTTTTCATTCCTTACTCCCTGTTTCAGTTGCTCAAATATAATACCTTTTAAACTATCATCGCAACAATAAAAGGGTTATACATTTAGGAACTCATAAAAATTAAATTCCAGACAGGTGTTAGCATACTTTAGTTGTGATACTGTGAACATCCCACTTGACAATTTTTTTAACTCCTCTTATATTAGCACTCGCTTTTTAAGAGTGCTAATTCATTTCTATAACTACAAATAAATAAAGGAGTTAATTATGAGCAAGATCAATCTGCAGCCATTAGCCGACAGGGTGATCGTTAAACCTGCCGAGGCAGAAGAAAAAACCAAAGGCGGTATTATTCTGCCCGATACCGCAAAGGAAAAACCAATTGAAGGTACCGTCGTGGCTTGCGGGCCCGGAAAAACTTCCGACGATGGTAAAGTAATTAAAATGGAAGTTAAAATTGGTGATAAGGTACTTTACGGTAAATACAGCGGTACAGAGGTTACAATTGAAGGTGAAGAATACCTGATCATGCGTGAGAACGATATTTTTGCAATAATTGGTTAATAACAAAAAAAGGAGATGAAGTTATGGCTTCAAAATTAATTGAATTCGACAGCGAGGCTCGTAATAAAATCAAAAAAGGTGTTGATAGACTCGCTAATGCTGTAAAAGTTACTTTAGGTCCTAAAGGACGTAATGTTATTCTTGAAAAAAAATTCGGTGCGCCTACTGTTACTAAAGACGGCGTAACAGTTGCCAAGGAAATTGAACTGGAGGATGCAGTTGAAAATATGGGCGCCCAGATGGTGCGTGAAGTTGCTTCAAAAACCAGTGATGTTGCCGGAGACGGAACTACTACCGCTACCGTTCTTGCACAGGCAATTTACAGGGAAGGATTAAAGAACGTTACTGCCGGCGCAAACCCGATGGACCTCAAAAGAGGAATTGACCTTGCAGTAACCAAAGTTGTTGACTTCCTCAAAACATTAAGTAAAGATGTTGAAGGCAGAAATGAAATTGCGCAGGTCGGTTCAATTTCTGCAAATAACGATAAGTCAATCGGTGATTTGATTGCTGAGGCAATGGATAAAGTTGGAAAAGATGGTGTTATTACTGTTGAAGAAGCTAAAGGTACCGAAACATCTCTTGATGTTGTTGAAGGTATGCAGTTCGACCGTGGTTACCTCTCACCATATTTCGTAACTGATACCGAAGCAATGGAAGCAATTCTGGAAGATCCCTATATCCTGATTCACGATAAAAAAATCTCTGCAATGAAAGACCTTCTTCCCGTTCTCGAAAAAGTTGCTCAGCAGGGTAGATCAATGCTTTTAATTTCAGAAGATCTCGAAGGCGAAGCGCTTGCTACTTTAGTAGTAAATAAAATCCGCGGCACATTAAGAGTTGCCGCTGTTAAAGCTCCGGGATTTGGCGACAGAAGAAAAGCTATGCTTGAAGATATTGCCGTTCTTACAGGCGGTACTGTGATCTCAGAAGAGCGTGGATTCAAACTTGAAAATGCTACGCTTGCTTACCTAGGAACTGCTAAGAAAGTTGTTATTGATAAAGACAACACAACTATCGTTGAAGGCGCCGGTAAATCAGAGGACATCAAAAAGCGTATTAGTGAAATCAAAGCACAGATTGAAAAAACCACTTCCGATTATGACAAAGAAAAATTGCAGGAAAGACTAGCAAAACTTTCCGGTGGTGTTGCAGTCCTGAAGATTGGCGCTTCTACCGAAATTGAAATGAAAGAAAAGAAAGCCCGTGTTGAAGATGCACTTCATGCTACCCGTGCCGCAGTTGAGGAAGGTATCATTCCGGGCGGCGGGGTTGCGTTTGTGAGAGCAATGAACCTGATCGAAAAGCTCGAAGGCGAAAATATTGATCAGACAACCGGTATAAAAATCGTTCACAAAGCCCTTGAAGAACCGCTTCGCCTGATTGTTAACAATGCCGGTATTGACGGATCTGTTGTTCTTCAAAAAGTAAGAGAAGGAAAAGATGATTTTGGCTTTAATGCTGCTTCTGAAAAGTATGAAAACCTTATGAAAGCCGGAGTTATTGATCCTACTAAAGTTGCCCGAACTGCGCTCGAAAATGCTGCCTCTGTTTCATCTCTGCTCATTACAACCGAGGCTGTTGTATTCGAGAAGAAAGAAAAAGAACCGGCAATGCCTATGGGAGCTCCGGGTATGGGAGGCATGGAAGGTATGTATTAATAGTCTGCCCAGGTCCAAAACCTGACAAAACTATCAACAGAAACCTTTTCCGACAGGAGGGAGATTTTTACTCCCTCCTTTTTTATTTCCTCCTCTTTCCCTCAATTTTCCTTCCAATAAAAGCTAATTTAACAACTTTTTTATCACTATAAGGCTCATTTCCTTTGCACAGAATTTGCTATTCTCAGTCAATTATAACTAAATATCTATAAGCATTGGTAACGGACAAAATAAAAACACAGCTAGTTGAAACATTTCAGCATCTGAAACAGGGGCGTTTCAGGATCGCTTTGATGAATGCTAAAAAACTTTACCACGAAAACCAGGATGATGCGGAAGTACTTTCCTGTTTAGCCTGGGCTTTGCTCGAAAATGGTAATCCTATTGAAGCGCTCGAATTTGCAGATCTGGCAGTAAAGCTAAATGATTTTGATTCTCTCCCCCGATCGTACAGAGGTTACCTGCTTTTGAGAATGGGTATATATGATGGGGCATTACCAGACCTTGAACAAGCGATTGCACAGGATGCTTCAACTCCATCGTGGACTTACCTCAATAAAGCCCGGGCATTGGCAGGACTGGGAAGATATTTTGAATCACTTGAAGAACTCGGAAAATGTAACAATGATTTAGAAGAACCTGACGCCTCATTAGTTAACAGTTTAAAACACTGGGTTAAAATTTGTCTGGGTTTTTCCGGCAATGGTCTCAGATATCACCTCAATAATAATTCATCCCTTATAAATGAAGCTCAGCTTGCATATCAGCATAGAGAGTACTGGTTTTCACTATGGGCTTCGGAGATCATTATAACTAAAGATTTTCCTTCCTATGAACAGAAAGCTGCAAAACTAATAAAGCTTCAATCACTCATAGCGCTGTTCAGGACAATGCATGCAGAAAATTTTGCTGATCTTATCAGGGATGAATTTAGTGATGATATGCAGTTCCGAAGCATCCTGAAAAAGTTAAATAAAATAAATTCGCTGCATACGGCTGAACACATTGATTATAATACTTTTATACCCCCTTCAAATGACGCAAGAAAAAACGGCAAGGATAATCTTTTATTTTCCGTTCGCCATGCAAAAACTTACGATCTGATCGAAAATATTCGCTCCGGTAAAAGGACCTACCTTCTTCAATTTAATGTAGAAACTATACGCTACATTGGTGTGGAGGTAGTGTTTGATAATCCTTACTATGAAGACAGGCGGGCGGATTTCCAGGGTAAGACTATGTGGTTCCTCAATGATATAAAAGTTGGTGAACACCATTTCAACTTCTCTTTGGAAAAGAACTGGAAAACTGTAGAATTTGTTCAAAGCTGGGGAATGGATACTCCCGGTTTCTGGAATTCGGGCAATGGAAGAGTAGACATTTATCTCGATAAAATAAAAATCTGTTCACAAAATTTTTCTATCGGGAAATCTGAAATACTTGACCTCGAAAGAAACCAGGAAGACCCGGCAGAACAAAAATATCTTGAAAAACCATACACCGAACAACCGGGGCAGGTAAAGCGCCAGTCGGAGTTGATTCATGAGCAAACTCTTGAAGAGCTGCTTGATGAACTTAACAGCTACACCGGATTGCTTAGCGTCAAACAATCAATAAATGATTTCATTGCTCATCTCAAATTTATCAACGAAAGAAAAAAACTCGGGTTAAAAGCCCAGGAAAGCTTTCCGCTTAATCTTGTCTTCCTCGGTAATCCCGGTACAGGTAAAACTACTATTGCAAGGCTGCTCGGGAAAATTTTTAAGTCACTTGGAATATTAAAGAACGGTCACATAATTGAAGTTGACAGGAGCGGTCTGGTTGGGCAGTATATTGGTGAGACTGCTCAAAAAACCGACAAGGTTATCACCGAAGCGATGGGTGGGTTATTATTCATTGATGAAGCTTACGCCCTGAAAAAAGAAGGCGGAGGGCAGGATTTCGGGCAGGAAGCCATTGACACTCTGCTAAAACGAATGGAAGATAACAACGGAGAATTTGCTGTGATTGCCGCCGGTTATCCTGATCCAATGAACAAATTTTTATTGTCAAACCCGGGATTAAAATCCCGATTTACCCATTTTTTCAACTTCGAAGATTATTCCCCGGAAGAACTTGAGGAAATTATCTCTTCAATGGCAGTGAAAGAAGATTATAATATTTCCGACAATGCGCTTGAAGTGCTTAACAAGGAATTTACCAGGTTGTACAGGCTTCGAGATGCAACTTTCGGAAATGCGCGGCTTGTCCGCAATCTGTTTAACGAGGCAAAACTTCAGCTTGGCAAACGTTACCTGAGCCTTCCCCCTGCTGAACGAAAAAAAGAAACTATGACAACTATTCTAGCTGAAGATATCTCTGCAGTGCTTGCAAAGTCTTCATACCAGGAAGCTAAAATCGGAATTGATGAGGAGGCATTAGAAAAAGCGCTTCAAAAAATTGAAAAGCTTACCGGACTTCAAACGGTAAAGAAAGAAACTTTTGAGCTGGTTAAGCTTGCAAGATACCATCACGAGCAGGGTGATAACTTAAGAGAAAAACTATCATCCCATTTCCTTTTCCTTGGTAACCCGGGTACAGGTAAAACTACCGTTGCAAGATTATTCGGTGAGATTTACTCTGCGCTCGGTATATTGCCAAAAGGACACCTCATTGAAACTGACAGGCAGGCGCTTGTCGGAAGTTATGTGGGTCAAACTGCCGAGAAAACAAAAAACGTGATTGATAAAGCTATCGGAGGCACTCTCTTTATTGATGAGGCTTACACTCTTACAAAAAAAGGTGATGCATCAGGCTCTGATTTCGGTAAAGAAGCAATAGAAACTTTACTTAAAAGAATGGAAGATGATCGCGGTAAATTCATTGTGATTGCAGCAGGCTATACCAATGAAATGAATCACTTTATAGACAGCAATCCGGGCTTGCAGTCGCGATTTACTAAAAAAATAATTTTTGAAGATTATTCTCCTGATGAACTTATGCAAATTGCTGAACAACTGCTTCAGGACAGAAGTAATATATTACAGGATGATGCTAAAACAGAGCTTGCTTCTTACTTCAACGAAATCTATCAAAAACGGGATAAATCTTTCGGTAATGCCAGACTTGTAAGAAATCTTATCGAACAAATATCAAAAAAACATTTGCTCAGGATTGCCGACCTCCCACCCGATGAAAGAACTGCTGATGTGCTGAAGCACATTACATTAACAGATATCAAAGATCTTATCATCTCAAAAAAAGATAATGCGCCTTCAACCGGAAACGAAAATCTTCTTGACAGTTATCTATCGGAGTTAAATGAATTAGCAGGACTTGATTCGGTAAAGCATTCAGTTGAAAAGCTTGTAAACAGCCTGAAGGTTGCGCGTCTGCGCAAGGAGCGGGGGTTACAAGTAATTTCAAAAAATCTCAACGCTGTTTTTATGGGTAACCCCGGTACCGGTAAAACTGCAGTAGCCGGATTGTTAAGCAACATCTACAGGGAAATGGGTTTGCTTGAAAAAGGTCATTTAATAGAAACTGACCGAACTTCGCTTGTTGCAGCTTATCACGGCGAAACATCGGTTAAAACGGATTCAGTAATTCAAAAAGCGCTGGGGGGGATTCTTTTTATCGATGAGGCTTATCTGCTTACAAAAAATCTTAACGGTTTAGGGCAGGAAGCTCTGGACACTATTCTCAGACGAATGGAGGAATTCAGGGAAAACCTTGTTGTTATTATTTCCGGTGATAAAAATGAAATGAAACAGTTTCTTGATAATAATCCGGTTATTCAGTCATACTTCCCGAACAGTTTTTTGTTTGATGATTATCAGCCGCGCGAACTTCTGGAAATAGCGCTGGATATGAGCAGTAAAAACGGCTATATACTTGATGAGGGGGCATGGCAGTTGTTCCTGGAGATTTGCACGGAAATTTATAACAACAGAGGAAACAATTTCAGCAATGCACGCGTGGTCAGAAGTTTATTGTACAAGGCTATCAGCAACCAGGAAGAACGCATACTAAATCTGCCAGAGGTAAAAGATGATGATCTGGTTACCATAACGCTGGAAGATGTTTCAAAAATTGACTACCACAATTTCATATAAAAGTAATAACTGTCCGGCATCATTCAATATCTTTCAATGAAGTCGGAACTGTGAGCAAATCAATTATTTTACTTTCCTCCACAATTACTGCACTTAGTTTATTCCCTGTAAAAGCAGATGTATCGAGATATGCTGCGTTGTTTGACTTTACCAGCATTACATCCCGCTGCCTTGTATGCCCAACTATCTGAAGTTTTCCAAGATCTAATAGTGTATCCCTGTTCCATAAAACGCCGTGCTGGCTGTTTATCTCAGCATAAATAAGATTATGAAGCCTTTCAAATTCACTGAGGGGATGTTTTGCGAGCTTGCTTTTATAATAACGTGAAATGCCTGCGTGCGATATAAAGCAATCCTCAAGGTCAAAGTAAAGAGGTGAGTCAATTATCAGATCAAGATGCCTCTGAACTTCTTCTCCCCTGTCTTCATAAGAAAGAATTGTTTTTTCTGAGCCATTATATATCCATGCTTTGCCCAGATCACTCTGAGGATGCTTAATAAAATAGTAGAACATGTAATCGTGATTACCCGGTGTAAATTTTATATTTTCTTTGATCACAAACTCAACCACTTCAAAGCTGAAGTTTCCCCGGTCAACAAGATCACCGACACAGTAAAGGGGTATCTCCTTATACTTTTCCCTGATTTTTTTGACGAGCGTGGTAAGAGTATAAAAACAGCCGTGAATATCACCAATAACAGCAATCATTTTATGTGTAAATCAAATATGAAACGTATTACGGGCATACTCAGTAAGTTCATCTCTGAATGAAGGGTGTGCAATACTGATAAGATCGCGGGCACGTTGCTGAACGGATTTACCATAAAGCTGAACTGCCCCGTACTCAGTTACAACATAATGAACATCACCTCTTGAAGTAACCACACCTGCGCCGGGTTTAAGTTGTGGTACTATACGCGAGATTTTTCCATCCTTTGTTGCAGATGGCAGCGCTATTATGGGTTTTCCATTTTCAGAATGTGCAGCGCCCCGGATAAAATCAACCTGTCCGCCAATTCCACTGTAAAATTTAGACCCAATTGAATCGGCACATACCTGTCCGGTAAGATCTATCTCAATGGCGGAATTTATCGCCACCATTTTATCATTCTTGGCAATTATGAATGGATCGTTCACATATTCCTGCGGATGGAATTCAATTATCGGGTTGTTGTCAATAAAATCATAAACTTTCCTGGTTCCGAGCACAAAACCTGCAATTATCTTTCCCGGATGAAGGGTCTTCTTTTCGCCATTAATGATACCCATTTCAACGAGCTCAATAAGACCGTCAGAAAACATTTCCGTATGTATGCCGATGTCTTTATGATTTTTAAGATACCTGAGAACCGAATCAGGAATAGCGCCGATACCCATCTGCAAAGTTGATCCATCTTCGATCATGCCCGCAATGGTCTGTCCGATTTTATCATAGATCTGAAGCTGTCCTGCATCAGCATTTGGGTCAACCTGCGGAAGTTCTTTAATCGGTTCATCAAACTCAACAATATGATGTATTTTATTTATGTGAATGAAACTATCGCCTAAAGTTCTGGGCATTTCGCTGTTTACCTGGGCAATAATTACTTTTGCTCTTTCAGCAGGAGTTTTGATGGTGCCGACATCCACACCATAGCTGCAAAATCCGTGTTCGTCCGGAGGTGAAACATTTATTAATGCAACGTCAACATTAATCAGCCCCTGCTTGAATAACATTGTCACTTCACTTAAAAAGATAGGAATGAATTCGGCTCTGCCTTCATTTACAGCCTTCCTGGTATTTGCACCAATGAAAAAAGCTTTATGCCTGAAGTGCTTTTCCATTCCGGGCTGAATGTAAGGTAATTCACCTACAACAAGTATGTGATAGATAGTAACATTTTCAAGTTCATCCTTTCGTCTTACCATAGCGCGCACAAGTTCAAGCGGAACAGCACACCCGGGTTGAATAACAACTACGTCGCCTGATTTCAGAACTTCCAGTGCTTTGTCTGATGAAACTACTTTACTATTATAAACCCTTAATAAATTAGTCGGTATTTGTTTTCTTATTCTTATATCTTCTTTTGTCATAGTCACGATAAATATTTGTCTCGGAAAAAAATTCCAATAAGTTAATTGAAGCGGGACGAATTAATAGATGCACAAATCATCTGTCTAATTCCCCTTTTGTTAATTAGTAGAAAAAACCCTGAGCCTCCTGTATTCAATATTAAAGGTGTTAGCAAGGGGTTCATTAGAACAATAACCATTATAAGTACACACACCTTTAGCCAGACCCACATCACCGAGCAGAGCTTCAGCAATACCATTATCAGCAACATTCTGAATATAGGGGAACGAAGCATTATTCAGACCATAACTTGCTGTACGAGCAACAATTGCGGGCATATTCGGAACGCAGTAGTGAATTACATCATTGTAGAGATAAACAGGATCAGATAGCGTTGTAATGCGGCTTGTTTCAATGCAGCCACCCTGGTCAATTGAAACATCAACAACTACCGACCCTTTTTTCATTTGCATGATCATTTCTTTGGTTACCAAATGAGGAGCTTTTTCACCTTTAATTAATACCGCTCCGATAAGAACATCTGCAAATTTAACTCCCCGCGAGATTGTGTAAGCATTTGCCATAACGGTAGTAATTCTTTTTCTGAAACTATTATCAAGTCTTCTTAGCCTGCTAAGATCATTATCAATTACGATTACCTGCGCGCCTCTTCCTAAAGCAGCGCGGGCGGCAGAAGTTCCTACAACACCTGCACCAAGAATTACCACAGCCGCTGGAGCAACGCCTGTAATACCGCCAAGCAGAATACCTCTTCCGCCTTCCGAATAACTTTCGAGATATCTTTCAGCAACCTGAATAGCAAGCTGCCCGGCAATTTCACTCATAGAATGAAGTATTGGTAACCGACTATCGCTCTCAATTAATTCAAGACCAATTGCAATTATCTTCTTTTTGAGGAGTTGTTCAACAATATTTTTTTTGCCTACGTGAAGCTGCAGAAATGAAAAAAGTATCTGTTCTTCCTGAAGTAAATTAACTTCTTCTTCAGTAGGAGAAGTAACTTTGACAACCATCTCGGCTCTTTGAAAGGCTTCTTCCCTGCTGTAAACAATTTGTGCACCGGTTTTGATATAGTCCTCATCGCTGAAATGACTGCCTAAACCGGCGCCTGACTGAATGTAAACTGTATGCCCTGATCTTACCAGGGCATCTACTCCGGCAGGCGCTAAAGCAACCCGCCGCTCTTCATTTGATGTTTCTTTTGGTATGCCAATTCTCATTTAGTTTTACTTTCAAAAAGTATATGTTTTTATTGACAAAATTACCCATTCTACGCCTGACTTACAACAAAAACACTTGTTCAAATGTTGAATTTGAGGGAAGATGCGCTGCATTGAGTCCTGTATTTTTAAGGCTAATATTACTCAATACTTTTTGTTGCAGACGCCGGATGCCCTCCCTAGCGCAAGGTAAACCGGATGCTGGTCTGCAGGTATCAGATAATAGGGTTTGCGGGCATATAACCTTTGCTGGTAAAAGGGATAATCCTGGTGTGGTTTCCAATTGTTTTTGGTTGAATTAAAATGTGATTTTCAGATAATTGTTTTGTAAGACGATTTTAAAATTTATATCATTTTTTTCATCAGATAGATAGTTTGATTTTAGACTCCCTATTTTTATATTTTTTATTATAAATTAGGCATGTATAAATATTTTATTTGGAGGAAAAATGAAAATAGCAGTATGCGTAAGCCATGTTCCTGACACTGCTGCTAAAATTAAAATCGGTTCTGATGAAAAATCTATTGACCAGACTGGAGTTACTTATATAATTAACCCGTATGATGAATTTGCAGTAGAAGAAGCACTCAGAACGAAAGAGAAACTCGGCGGCGAAAGTGAAGTAACAGTTATAAGTCTTGGTGGTGATTCAAACAAAGAAACGATCCGTAAAGCTTTAGCTATGGGTGCTGATAAGGGCGTGCTGTTAAAAGACGATAACTGGCGAGATTCCTTTTCGATTGCCAAAGCACTTGCGGAGGAAATTAAATCCTTTGGCTGCGAGATTGTATTCTTCGGTAAACAATCTGTTGATTTTGACAATTCAATAGTTGGGCAGCTAACCGCAGAGCTGCTGGGATACGCCTGCATTTCTGTTGTTGTTGATCTCAAAATTGAAGGAAACAAAGTAATTGCCGAGCGTGAAGTTGAAGGTGGACGGGAGGTTGTTGAAGCTTCTTTTCCTGTTGTAATTACCGCTCAAAAAGGATTGAACGAGCCAAGGTATGCTTCACTGAAAGGCATTATGGCTGCCAAGAAAAAAACGATTGAAGAAAAACCTGCATCGCCTGCAGGGAATTTCATCTCGGCGGAGTATTTGAAACTTCCGCCGCCTAAACAACCAGGCAAAATAATCGGAACTGATGTATCAGCAGTTCCTGAACTGGTCAGGCTGCTGAAAGAAGAAGCAAAAGTAATTTAACAAAGGAAAAAAATGTCTGATAAAATTATTGTAATACTTGAACAACGGGAAAATCTGATTAAGAAAGCATCTTTCGAATCAGTCTCTGCTGCTGTTAAACTTGCTGAATCTTTAAATCTCGAAACCGAAGCAGTTACAGCCGGTGATGCAATTGATAATTTAGCTGATGTATCAAAATTCGGAATTAAAAAAATTACTCACTTTAAAAACAGTGGATTAAAAAACTATTCGCCTTCAGCTTATACAAAGATATTTACAGATTATATCAAAGAAAACAATTTCGGTTACATCATCTTAGCCAATACTTCATTTGGGAAAGACCTTGCTCCAAGAATTGCCGCAAGACTTGACTGCGGATGTCTTATGGACTGCGTTGACCTGCAGATTAATGATGGAAAAGTTATTGCGACGAGACCTGTGTATGCCGGCAAGGCCCTCTTCAAGGCTTCGCTTAACAGTAATGTTAAGATAATTACTAACCGTCCTAATGTTTTCAAGGCTGTAATTGTGGATCAGCCTGCTGAACCATCCAAAAATGTTGTTGAAATAGACTCGCCGGATTTAAGCACAAAAGTAATCGAGTTCAAAAAGTCCGAAGGTAAACTTGATGTGGCTGAAGCAGATATCATTGTTTCCGGCGGCAGAGGATTAAAAGGCCCGGAAAACTTCCATCTGATTGAAGAATTAGCCGGGGCATTGGGCGGAGCCGTCGGCGCTTCTCGAGCAGTTGTTGATGCAGGGTGGAGACCACACGGGGAGCAGGTTGGGCAAACAGGTAAAACGGTATCTCCAAACCTATATGTTGCTTGCGGAATTTCCGGAGCAATTCAACACCTTGCGGGTATGTCATCTGCAAAGTATATTGTTGCCATCAATAAAGATAAAGATGCACCAATATTTTCTGTTGCAGATTTTGGAATTGCCGGTGATATATTCGAGATAATACCAGCATTAACTCAGGAAATTAAAAGAATTAAATCATAAAGACTTAGGAGTTTTATCTTTGCAAAAGGTTCAATGTGAAATATTAGGATTATCTACCAGTCCATCTACCGGTGGCGCTTATGCAATTCTCCTCAAAGAAAATAACGGAAACCGAAGACTCCCTATTATTATCGGAGCTTTTGAAGCTCAGGCAATTGCATTGGAAATTGAAGGTATAAAGCCGCCGAGACCACTTACACATGACCTCCTGAAGTTACTTATTGATAACCTGGGAGCAACCGTATTAGAGGTAATTGTGGATGAACTCCGTGAAAACACATTTTATGCAAAGATAGTTTTGGAAGTATCCGGACTTACAAATGAAATTGATGCCCGTCCGAGCGATGCAATTGCCATTGCAGTCAGAGCACGGGCGCCAATATATGCTTCCGAAGCAGTAATGGAGGCTGCTGCTTTCGTCCCGAGTGATGAACTTGAAAAAGAGGATTCTGAAAAATCTGAAGACGTTTCCTATCAGCAGGACAAACCCCATCCCAAATCCAAGGAAGCAAAGCTTGCAGCACTACAGCATAAATTAAGAAAAGCCATTGAAGCAGAAGAGTACGAACGAGCGGCAAAGATCAGGGATGATATAAAAAATCTTACAAGCGAGAATTAATTTTCCTGGCTCTCATCTTCGAAAACTTTTGTTCCTATTACACACTCCTTACACCTGCCCTTCGAGCAATAATTTCTGAACAACTGAATCATACCCTGATATAACACACTGCGCTTGGTTGCGTCAATTACCGAAAGAGATTCTGCCATTTCATCTACGAGGCTGTTGTCACTCTTTTGATAATAATTAAAAAATAATTTCTGAACACGTTTCGTTATTTCCTTCTTACCGAAAATATCAAAGTAGATCGAAAGAATAGGCAGAACCACATTTACAATTATCTCATCAGCGCGTGAGAGTCCTATGAAATAGTTTAATTCAACCGAGCCGGGTTTATCGAAGACATAATGTTTTTTCCAGAATCCATCTGCCTTAACAATAAATGCATTTCTTAATGCAGCAAGAAGTGTATTATGATTACCGGAAGTTTCAAAAGATTTTATGATTTGAGGGAACAGCTTTTGATTTACAATTCTTTCCAGTATAACTGCTCCGCCGGCAATCCTTATCGTCGGAAAGTTCTGCGGTCTTAATTTAAAAAAATGCCATTGAGCAGCATGGAATGTTTTTGCATCATATATGTCTTTTACATCCTGCCACAGTTCTACAATTTTTTTAACATAACCCGATGTGACCTCATCATTGAACGAATGAACAGGCGGAACCAAACCGGCAGCGTGAAAAAGTATTGATTCAATTTTAAGCAGAAAGTTTTTATCGTGGCGGTATTTTTCAATAAATTTTATTTCGCAGGCTTTAGCAAGCCGCTGCATTATTTCTTTGTTTTTCGAATAACCTAAAGCCTCAAAAGCGGATTCATAGAGAAGTTGAAGCCAAATTCCCTTATTATAAAAATCTTCGTGAGTAAACTTGTAATTATAAAAATTTTCATCAAGCGTATATTTGATTACAGGTTCCTTTAACTTCAGCCCTGAGATGTAAGAGATTTCTTTGAGCCTGTTAAGCATTTTTTCGCACTTCTGATTGAATCTTTCAACACCAAGTCTGTAAAGCAATTCGAGCTTTTCTCTTTCATTAAAGCGGAAATTAACCTCAGCACAAACCATTTTATTTACACGGTTTTTCCGTTCTGCAAGAATTGCTTTCTGGATGCTTGTCCTGATGTTTTCTTCAATAAAAGCTCCGATAGCAACTGAGTGAACTTTTCTTCCTTCCTGTGTATAAACAAAGTTGTTTGATGAGTCATAATTAAGCGTAACGTGAAGGATAACTTTATTGAAAGACTTATTAAGGAAATGCCCGTGTGCTTTCCAATCGGAATAGAAGCCGTCAATTTCGATATCCCCCAGGTAAGTCAGGTTGCCGATCTTGATCCGCGAATGTATGAAGTCGGGGCCTGCTAATTCCGTATTTTCGATGCCGGCGTCAATAACCTGGATCTCTTCACCGTTCTTTGTTATGAGTGCCTGGGTAAACTTTTGGTTTTTCCATATTTCATACAAAAGTTTTTCCGGAAGTTTGATCTTTTTTTCCATGTTAGTCCCCGTAAATTAGTGAATGCGCGGAAACTGATTTTTTATTTCCGGTTAAATAGAATACTTCAATATTGTTAATACCTTTTTCAATTCTGACATTCTTAAAAATATAATTGCTGGGATTAACACTAAAGAAAAGGTCTCTTTTTTGGTCGTTAATGTAGAGATACAAATTAGCATTATGAATTACGGAGGGAAATCGGACCTGAATATCAATCCGGTCGGAATTGTGCTGCATAGAATCCGGCAAATTTAAAGCATGCGGCGGATATACAACTGTTGCTGCAAATGAATCTCTCATTTCCCCTGCCCTGCCATCTGTTGTATCACTCTCTTCTTCATAGGTTTCCCCTTCTATGAACTGCACCTCTGCGGGCGCGTTTGTTTGAACTTCATAAGTTAATTTAGTCTCTTTTTCAGAGGTTTGCTTAATGTTGTGAAAACTTACGAAGAAAAGCAATAAGAGTAAAACATAAAAGAAATATTTTTTCATATAATTAACAGTTTCTTTACAATTTGGTTCATTTTTTCTAGTTCTGCGCTTGCTGCCGAATCAAAATCATCTTTGCCGGATTTGTAAATAATTCCCCTGCTTACATTAACAAGCAGGTTCAGCCTGTCTGCTGATTTAAAAACATCTAATACATCTTCAAGCCTGCCTCCTTGTGCCCCGACACCCGGAAGCAGCACAGGCAAATCACCGAACAGCGCTATATTATCCTTTAGCTCTTCAATTTTTGTTGCGCCAAAAACCAGCCCGATGTTTCGATTCTCATTCCACTGCAAAGCTTTTTTTATAACCTGCTGAAACACCATACTGCCATCGTTTAAGATGAGTTTTTCAAAATCTTCAGACCCGGGGTTTGAAGTAAGCGCAAGAATAAATACCAGCTTAGAGTCGTCCCTGAGAAATGGCTGCACAGAATCAAAACCCATATAAGGAGATACTGTTATCGCATCGCACTTGAAAAACTCAAATACGCTGCGGGCATACATCTCAGATGTATTGCCGATGTCGCCTCGTTTTGCATCTGCTATTATGAGTATGTCTGAAGGAATTAATCCGATCGTCTGTTCTATAATATCAAATCCTTTGCTTCCGAATTTTTCATAAAAAGCAAAATTAATTTTATAAGCTGCCGCTTGTTCAGCAGTTGCATTAATTATTCTCTTATTGAATTCAAGGATAGGGTTGCTGATGGAACGAAGTGAGTCAGGAATTTTATTTAAATCAGTATCAAGCCCGACACAAATTATTTTTCCCTCTGAGTTTTTTGCCGCGAGTTTTTGGGAAGCATTCATTTTATTTTTTCCCTCTTTGAAAAAATCAGGTAAACTGTTTACGGGTTCTGTAAATGTTGGCTATGATTCCGAGCATACACATATTTATCAATAAAGAACTGCCGCCGTAACTAACAAAAGGCAGCGGAATGCCGATAACGGGAAGCAATCCGATCGTCATCCCGATATTAATTAAAAAATGAACGAAATAAATAGAAAGGATTCCAATAGAAAGAAGACTTAAAAATTCATCCTTTGCTGAAGCACAAATTTTAAGAATTCTGAGCAGCAGGATCAGGAATAAGGTTAAAGTTATAATAGCACCGATAAATCCAAACTCTTCACCAATCACACAGTAAATAAAATCCGTCCATTGTTCAGGAATGTATTGAAGCTGTGTTTGATTTCCATTCAAAAAACCCTTCCCTGCAATACCGCCCGAACCAATTGCAACCATCGCTTGAATGGAATTATAACCTGCACCTAACGGATCGGAATCCGGATCAATAAAGCTTTGAATTCTTTTTTGCTGATGCGGGCTGAGAGCGTGATAAACATAATCGGCAAAAAATCCTGCTCCTATATTCAACGCATAAATTGAAGCGCTGAAAAACAAATCCCTTTTAAAAAATACAAGAGCCACCCCAACAATTAATAATGCGCCAAGGAAGTAATACAATCCGAATAACGCAGCAAGTGCAACAAAACCGGGTGAGAGCACAACAAATAATCCGAAAACACTGATCCCCTTCCAGAATATCATCAGCAATATCACACCAACATACACGAAAGATGATCCCAAATCAGGTTCAAGTAAAATTAAACCGACTGGCAAAAAACCAATTGCAAGAGCTATGATGATATCTTTGAATGAATCAATGTCTGTTGTTCTTCTGCTAAGGAAGAATGCAAGCGCTAAAATAGTCCCCAGTTTTGCAAATTCGGACGGCTGAAAACCAAACGGACCTATATCGAGCCAGCTTTTTGCACCCGAAACGGTTTTACCTAAAAATAAAACTACAATAAGAAAAAATAAGGATACCAGATAAACCGGAACGGCAGAAAGTCTGAATGTGTTTGACGGAAGTGAGTAAATAATGAAGAATACAACCAGCGAGATAATTGCCCACGTAACCTGCCTTGAAAAATTGTCGGACATTGTAAGATGATTAACTGTCGCGCTGTAAATAGCAATAAGCCCGATAGCAAGTAAAAAAAACATCGTAAAGAAAATCGGGAAATCAAATTTATCATTCAGCTTGTAATCAATTCTCACTCAGCGCTCCTAATACCATTGGTGATAAGGTTTGAGGTTTAACTTCTTCATGTTTACGGGGCTTGTCTCCAAGCAGATAAGTTTCAAACATAGCGCGCGCAATTGGTGCCGCATGAGTACCGCCAAAACCAACGTTCTCCACTATAACAGCTATAGCTATTTTAGGATTTTCATAGGGTGCAAAACCAACAAACAATGCGTGATCCTTCCCGTGCGGATTTTGTGCAGTTCCTGTCTTACCTGCTATTTCCAACCCTTCGATTCTCATACGTGTTGCAGTTCCGCTGCCGTGAACAACAAGATGCATTCCTTCTCTAACAAGACTAAATGCTTTCTCACTGATACCTGTATTAATTTCCTTGAATTTAAAAGGAATAAGCTCCTTTGTATAATCATCCAGATAACCTTTTACAAGATGAGGAGTATATGATTTACCGCTGTTAGCTATCAATGCGCAGTACTGTGCAAGCTGAAGCGGGCTAACGCTTACTTCACCCTGACCGATACCCAGACTTGCCATTATACTTCGGGGCCAGTTATGACCATAAATCCTTTCGTAGTATTTTGAATCGGGAATGAGACCGGCAACCTCTTCACCAATATCAATACCGGCTTTTTTACCGAATCCCATTTTGTTGGAATACTTAGCCCATTTGTCCAACCCGATTTTATAGATTAATCTGTAATAAAAAGTGTTGCAGGATTTTTCAATTGATCGGGTAACGTTTACAGCACCGTGGGAACCAAGGCATTTAAAAAAACGTCCGTATGTAAATCCGCCGCCGCAAAATATTGTGCTGTTTTCATTTATCACGCCGAGGTCTAAGGCAGCAAGCGCCGAGAGCATTTTATATGTTGAACCGGGAGGCTTAACAGACATTGTTGCACGGTTAAATGACGGCTTATCAGGGTCGGAATACAGATCATCAAGGAATTCTTTTGTTGTTACATAAGAAAACTGATTAAGGTCATAATCAGGGGCGCTGACCATTGCAAGGATTTCGCCCGTTGCCGGTTCAATAGCAACAATAGCCCCCCGTTTGCCTTTCATCATTTGCTCGGCAAGTCTTTGAATTTCGACATCTATGGTTAGAACCAAATCATGTCCTTTTATGGAAGGGGTATCCTGTTCACCACCCCGGTAGCTTCCGATTTCTCTTCGTCTTGAATCAACAAGTATATAAATATAACCCTTTGTTCCGCGGAGGTAATTCTCATAAGCTTTTTCGATACCATTGTGCCCCACATAATCACCCGGTCTGTAATAATCTTTTTCTCTTTCAAGCTGATCGGGAGATATTTCCTTTGTATAACCAAACATGTGTGAACCCATAATACCGGCAGGATAACCTCGCTGCATCTCAACAATATAGTCAACACCTGGTAAGTGCTCGGAATTTTCTTCGTACCATGCAATAACTTTAAAATCAACACCGCGTTTAATTCTGACCGGAATGAACCTGGAATAAAGTCTGTTATTGTAGAGGATCCGATCAATGTATCCGGAGTCTGCATCAATTACTGTTTCAAGCAGCCTGTTAAGGCTCCGGTCATAATCTGCCGGTGTGATGCGTAAAGTATAAGCAGGCTGGTTTTTTACAACTACCTCAAGATTCCTGTCATAAAAAACTCCGCGCAGAGGAGTTTGTTCAATTCCTTTTATGCTGTTGCCGGCTGAGCGCTGGTCGAAACTTGTATGCTGCACAACCTGCATCTGAAAAAGACGGAAACCGAACAAGCTGAAAGCAGCGATGATCAGAAGTGATATAATAGTTTTTCGGGGTACTGAAGCAAAACTTTCTGTTTTCAAAATAACCTCCTGCCCGGAATAAATATCAAAACTATTAAACTAATTACTGCCGTATACAAACCGGGCAGCATAGCTTGTTGAAAAAATAGTAATAGAATGTTTCTGCTTATTTCTGCCGGACCAAAGAATGAGTAAACCATTAGATCAATAACTGCACAAAGTAAAACTATAAAAGCGAAATTATATGACCTTAGATATTTATCCCGCTTTGTTTCAGTTGCAAAATATCCGGCAGTAAATCCAGCCAGTGTTTTAGAGAGCATTGCGCTCCCGAGTAAACTACCAGTTATAATATCAAAAAGAAAACCATAAACAAATCCCAGCACTGTTCCGTAAAGCTGGTAGTTGCGTAAAGTGTAGAAGATGAGCAATATGAGAACAAGGTCGGGAACTATGCCGCCTATGCTTATAAGCGGGATAAAGGTAGTCTGGACAACCAGTACCGGAAAAAAAAACAGAATAGACCATAAATATTCAGAGCGCATCTTGCTAACGGTTATAGAAGTTTAGTTCCAGATCTTTTTTCTGAATGCTTTCAACAATACCAACAACAAAAACATTTTCTGCACGCAGGAAATCTGCAAATGGACGGACCTTAACTTCGTTAAAAATTCCTGTCTCTATTTTTTCAAAGCCGATAACAACGCCAACTGGAAGAGGCACAGCAACAACAGAACTTAAATCAGAAGTTATAATTCTGTCGCCCGGTTCAACATCATAAGTTTTCGGAACATCAACCATTATCAGGTCTTCCCCGTTCCATTTCATTACTGCATCAACTCTGCTTCGTTCATTTTTCACAGTAAGTTTAAGGTCGGTATTCTGAAGCGTACGCACTATGGAAAAATTTTCAGAAGTTGAGTAAACAATACCAAGCAAACCATGCCCTGAAATGACAGGCATACCGGGTTTAACCCCGTCCGAATTTCCTGCATTCAGAGTTACAGTTCCCTGCGTCCTGATTAATGACCGTGAAACTATTGCCGCAGGAATTAACGGCAGACTTGCCGTGTCCTTTAATCCTACTAAACTGCGCAGTTCTTCATTTTCAATTGCGAACTGACGCAGCCTGCTGACCTGCAGCATAAGTTCTGCATTCATTTTACGGAGTTCCGCATTTTCACTTCTGATTGATGCGATACCGAAAGTTTCCGAAAGAACAGAAGACACCACTGCAAAGCTTCCGAATGCAGCGGCACGTATTTTTTTTACTTCAGGCTTATGATTAAATGATATTGTAACCAGGCTGGCAATAAGAAGGATAACGAGAACAATGTACTCTTTAAAATTGCTCCATATTTGTCTTATCACTCTGAACATTAATATCTTCGATTCCGGATTAAAACTTTTCCGTAATGACTTAAGCTGTCAATAACTTTTCCGGCGCCTCTCACAACGGCAGTTAAGGGGTCTTCTGCAACGTGAACGGGCAGATTTGTTTCCATGCGAATTCTTTCATCAAGCCCTTTCAGAAGTGCACCGCCGCCGGATAACATCACACCTCTGTCAAGAATATCGGCAGAAAGTTCAGGCGGGGTTCTTTCAAGAGACTGACGCACTGTCTCAACTATCTGAACAACCGATTCATGCAATGCTTCACGTATCTCAACCGAACTTACCTCTGTTGTTTTTGGAATCCCGCCAACGAGGTCGCGGCCCTTAACCTGTATAGTAATTTCCTCTCTCAAAGGAACGGCAGAACCAACCTCGCATTTTATAGCTTCAGCGGTTCGTTCGCCAATAAGAACATTATGGTTCTTTTTGAAGTATTGCATGATAGCATAGTTCATTTCATCACCGGCAATACGAATAGATTCTTCATTCACAATACCCGATAAAGCAATAACGGCAATTTCAGTGGTACCGCCTCCGATGTCAATTATCATATTGCCGACAGGTTTTTCAACATCTATCCCGATACCGATAGCCGCTGCCATAGGTTCGGCAATAAGATGAACTTCTTTAGCGCCGGCGTGCTCGGCGCTATCGCGCACAGCGCGTTTTTCAACTTCGGTTACGCCGCTTGGTACTGCAACCACAACCCTGCGAGCCGAAAAGGCTCCGGCTCTAACGCGTTTTATGAATGCGCGTATCATTCCCTCTGCAATTTCGAAATCGGCAATAACACCATCGCGCATCGGGCGAGTAACTTTGATTTCCTTATGTTCCCTGCCCTGCATCTCTTTTGCCTTATTACCAAGCGCGATAATTTTTTTTGTATTCTTATCGAAGGCAACAATTGATGGTTCATTCAATACAATACCTTTTCCCTTCACATAGATGAGAGTGTTCGCAGTACCAAGATCAATTGCAATATCTGCCGAAAGGAAATCAAAAAGTCCCATAATGCCTCTTAGTGTTTAAAGTGTCTTACACCGGTAAAAACCATTGATATATTATGTTGATTAGCCGCATCAATAACTTCATTATCACGGACGGAGCCGCCCGGTTGAATTACAGCGGTAGCCCCATATTTAATAATTTCAATCAAACCATCAGCAAAAGGAAAGAAAGCATCGGAAGCAGCAACAGAACCGTTGAGATTGAGCTTATACTCTTCAGCTTTCATGTGTGCAATTTTAGCCGAGTCAATCCTGGACATCTGCCCAGCACCGACACCGAGTGTGCATTTATCTTTTGCATAAACAATAGCGTTTGATTTTGTATGCTTTGCAACTTTCCAGGCGAAGATAAGATCTTCAATTTCTTTAGCCGATGGTTTTTTATCAGTAACGAATTTAAGTTCACTCTCAATAAGAGTAACCGAGTCTGAATCCTGCACAATTACGCCACCCGGAATATTGCGGAAATTATAGCCTGATAAATCAATTTTCTTAATCTGCTTTAACAGTCGCCTGTCTTTTTTCTTAGAAAGAATTTTTATGGCATCTTCGCTGTAATCCGGTGCACATATCACTTCAAGAAAAATCTCGTTAAGTTTTTCTGCAAGTTTTGTATCAACGGGAGAAGTAAACGCAACAATTCCGCCAAATGCCGAAACCGGATCACATTTAAGCGCTTTAATATACGCATCATAAGCGTCATTTCCTGAAGCAGCACCCGCGGGGTTGTTATGTTTTATTATAGTACAGGAATTATCACCAAGTTCACTTACCAATTCAGCTGAAGAAATCAAATCGAGTATGTTGTTGTATGAAAGTTCCTTTCCATGAAAAACATCGAAGTAAGAATGGAAATCACCAAAAAGTGCAGCAGGCTGATGTGGATTTTCTCCGTAACGGAGTTTCTTTTCTTTTTTATAATTAATTCTGAAATGAGTTGGTTCGTAATCAAATTTCTTTTCAAGAAAATTCGCTATGTAAGTATCATAATTTGCTGTATGTGAAAAGGCGCTGAGCGCAAGCTGCTTTCTTGTTTCATCCGAAACACTGCCTTTCTTCAATTCATCAAGAAAAGAATCGTACTGTGACGGATCAGTAAGTATTGATACATACTTATAATTTTTTGCTGATGCGCGAATAAGGCTGGGACCGCCAATGTCAATATTTTCAATTATATCTTCAAAGCTGGAGGAAGGATCCTCAGCAGTTTTTACAAACGGATAAAGATTAACACAGACTATATCAATAGGTTCTATATTGTTTTCTTCTGCCTGCTTAATGTCTTCAGTATTATCTCTGCGGTAGAGTATTCCTCCGAAAATTTTCGGGTGAAGCGTCTTTACCCGTCCTTCAAATATTTCAGGCGAACCGGTAAAGCTGCTGATTTCTTTTGCTTCCAGTTGATTGGAGATGAAAAGTTTTGCTGTGTTACCTGTGGCAAGCAATCGGTAGCCGAGTGTGTTTAACTCCCTTGCAAATCCGATAATATTTGTTTTGTCTGATACGCTGATGAGTGCTGTCTTTTTCAAAAATTTATTCCGTTCTCTGAAATCTCAATGTTATTTTGATTCTGTTTGTTAACTCGTGCAGTCATTCGGGGTGCTCTGCCGGATGAATAACTGTCCGAAGGATTCCTTTGGAGAATGATTGAATGACTGAATGATTGAATGACTGAATGACTGAATGATTGAATGACTGAATGACTGAATGATTGAATGATATCCTCAACTAATTTTTTTAATTATGTTTAACGTTAGCGAAATAAATTTCACTTTACATCTTTAATAAGTTACTTTCTTATAAAAACTCTTTCGCCGATTGTTTCAATCTTACCTTCAGCAAATTTTTTAATCACAAACGGAAGCAGCTTGTGTTCTGATTGCAGTACTCTTGCTGCAATTTCTTCCGGAGAGTTTACGTCTGAAATATCAACGCAGCTTTGAGCAATTATCTTTCCGGTGTCATACTGTTCATCGACAAAATGTACCGTAGCTCCCGATACTTTGGCAGATGAATTAAACACTGCGCGATGAACATTCATTCCATACATTCCTTTACCACCGAAAGACGGAAGTAATGCAGGATGAATATTTATTATTCTGCCTTTAAATTTTCTAACAAGATCAACCGGAATTAATTTCAGGAACCCGGCTAAAACTATCAGATCAATCTGCATTGATGATAAAAATTCCGAAAGGCTTGTATAACTGATCATTCCTTCCTGTTCGCCTAAACTATAAAATTGAAATGAATGATCATCAGCGAGACTAAAAGCAGGGCATTCTTTTTTATCGCTTATTACTACTTCAACCTTTGCAATACCGGTTAATTCCTGGGATTCTAATATTGCTTTAAGATTTGATCCTCGTCCGGAAACAAAAACAGCTATTTTCAAACTAAAATTGCCTAAAAAGGTGTGGAAAATTAGTTAAATGATGAAAAATTGTCAATTAAACGAACTTATTTTGATTCAATTATTGTCAAAATAAATGAGTTAACCAGTTGATTCAGGATTGCTCGTCTATCTTCAGTGCGTTAAGATAACCCCGAAGTTTATTTTTATAATCATACTCATTCATTTTTTCAGAAAGCTCTTTATAATAAAGAGCTGATTTGAGATCGCCTAACTTATTACTTGCCTTTGCTGCGAAGTAATAGGCAAAGGGTTTTATCCATCTCTCACCTGAAGCGTTCAGTTCTACCGCATTTAAAGCTGCTCTCAATGACTCTGCAAAAAGTTTTGTTTCGTAATAGGCTTCAGCAAGATAAAGAAAAGCCTGAGATTTTAATTCATTAGAAGTGATATTTTCAATGAGTGAGGTAAGCGTGTCAATAGCATCCTGATATTTTTTATTTTCGATAAGATTATTGGCTTTAATTATTTCTATTTCCAATTCAGACATATTTCGTTTGATATATTCTTTCCCTTTGCGGTCGGCATAAACATCATCTTCAATATCGAGGTTGCCTTTGGAAGCAAGATTAAAATACTTTTCGGCTGTCTGCCTGTCTGCCAAAATCTCGTAACTTACCGCAAGACGATACGATGCAATACCTGTATAATCTTTATCAGGGGCTGTTTCAAGGAACCGGTTGTAATATTCAATTGCTGTTTCAAAATCATTCCGCCTGAAATAAATATCTCCCAGAAGAAAATGCGAAAATGAAATTACCTGGATAAATCTTACATCATCCGCCGTTATTATCTTATTCAGAATTTTTTCTGCACTGCTGAGATTGCGTTCCTTGATCTCAACAACTGCAAGAGCATAATTAAAAACAATATTAGCCGGATATTTTGAAGAAAGACTTTTCAGATAAGATAGTGCTGATTTATTGTCAGCAAACATACCCATTAAGATATGGGAAAGATAATATTGAGCTTCTGTCTTTGCATATTTTCCTTTTGATGCAGCCAGCTTAATATACTGAACGCCTGTATCAGCATCGCCGGAAATCCCTGCAATTTTCAGAACCCATCTGAAACCGGCAGGTATTTGAGAAACAGCAATATTGTATAAGCCCAGTCCGAGATATGCATCGAAATAGTTCTTATCCAATTCGAGTGTGGTTGAGAGATAACTTTCGGCACGTTTGCTTGCCAGGGCGGCATCAAGATAATTGCCCTCCTGAGCATGTGCAATAGCTCTGTAATTGTAATTTGCACCAAGGAAATAATTTACATCACTATCTCCCTTATTCGATTTAAGCATCTCTCCGCCGTGTTTAATTGCATCATCTGAATACCGGTTAAAAATATCAAGATACCTGATATCTTTGCTGCCGAGGTAATACCATAAATAAACGCCCGACATAAAATGATAGCCTGCGGGATGATCAGGATGTTTTTCAATTAAAGATGAAAAAGTCTCTTCGGCTTTTTCCCATCTGAAGTGAAAAGTATGTTCAAGACCCTGTAATGCTAATCTCTCAATCTCCTTATTTGCATATAAGTTGAACGAAAAAAAGATCAGAGCAATAACTAAGAATGATATCGTTTTAAATTGAATGTGCATACGGTTCGGAAAGATTGGAGTGAATGGATGGATGAATGGATGAATGGATGAATGAATGAATGGATGGATGAATGAATGGATGAATGAATGGATGAATGGATGAATGATTGATTGAGCGATCAGATATTTGTAAAATTTTTAATTTCATTTGCAGCCGGTTATTCATTGTTACCGGATTTATTCAAAACATTATTTTGATATTCAAGCGAAGCTTTAATAAAATCTCTGAAGAGCGGATGAGCGCTGGTTGCACGCGATTTCAATTCGGGATGAAACTGGCAGCCAAGAAACCATGGATGAGACGTCAGCTCAATTATTTCCACAAGCTCGCCGTCGGGTGACAACCCGCTGAAAACCATACCGTGCGAAGAAAGAATATCCCTGTAATGATTATTAACTTCATACCTGTGCCTGTGGCGTTCGGAAATGTATCCATTGCGGTAAGCTCTCAATGCAGTTGTTCCTTCCTGAATGACACAGGGATAAGCGCCAAGCCTCATAGTAGCGCCCAATTGCTTCACCTTATACTGTTCGGGCATAAGGTCAATTACACTGTAATTATTCTTTTTAAATTCTGAACTATGAGCTTTTTTTATACCGCAAACATTCCTTGCAAACTCAATAACAGCGCACTGCATACCCAAACAGATACCGAAAAAGGGAATATTATTTTCACGGGCATACCGGATAGTTTTTATTTTACCTTCAATTCCACGTTCACCAAAGCCTCCGGGCACTAAAATTCCGCTGATGCCATCAAAAAGTTTATTAATATCTTCAGTTTCACAATCTTCTGCTTTTATACCGCGCACTTTTACCTTTGCATTATTTTCAGCGCCGGCATGCACGAAGGATTCCATTATGCTTTTATAAGCATCCCAATGCTCAATATACTTTCCGCAAACGGCTATCTCAACAGTATCTTCAGGTTTCTTTACAGCCTCAACAAGGCTTGTCCATTCATCAAGTTTAATTTTTCTTTCCGGCAGATGTAATCGTTTCAGGACAATCTGATCAAACTTTTCTTTAAAAAGAATCAGCGGGACTTCATAAATAGATGAGCAGTCGTATGCCGAAATTACCGCTTTGGAATTCACATTACAAAAAAGAGCAATCTTTTCCCTGATTTCCCGCGCCAGTTTTTTTTCTGAACGGCAGATAAGCACATCGGGCTGAATACCAAGCTCCAGAAGATTTTTAACGCTGTGCTGAGTAGGTTTGGTTTTCACTTCACCGGCTGCGGGAATATACGGCACAAGTGTAACGTGAACGCACATTGTATTAACCTTCCCGAAGATAAGCATCAACTGGCGGACGGCTTCAATAAACGGAAGGCTTTCAATATCACCAACAGTCCCGCCGATTTCAGTGATAATAACATCATACTCCCCTGTTTCTGCAAGCTTTATCATCCGCCGTTTTATTTCATCTGTGATGTGAGGAATAACCTGCACAGTAGCGCCGAGGAAATCGCCGCGGCGTTCCTTTGTGATCACTTCGTGGTAAACCTGTCCGGTAGTGGTATTATTATCTTTAGACATATTCACATCGAGGAAGCGCTCGTAGTGACCGAGATCGAGGTCGGTTTCGGCGCCGTCATCGGTTACGTACACCTCGCCGTGCTGAAAGGGGTTCATGGTGCCGGGGTCAACATTTATATAAGGATCGAATTTTTGAATGGTTACCTTGTAGCCCCGCTGTTTGAGAAGAAGTCCGAGAGATGAGGCAGTTATGCCCTTTCCTAAAGAAGAAACAACCCCGCCTGTAACGTAGATAAATTTAACTTTTTTTCGTGGTGGCATTCTATCCGTTTTTGTGTCGAAATATAGAACAAGCAGGGACAAAAAACAAAAGTGGAGCGGGAGGGAGGGGATGCGGGAGGTGAACCGGATACCGGATGCGGGAGGTGAACCGGATACCGGATGCGGGAGGTGAACCGGATACCGGATACGGGAGGTGAACCGGATGGGGGAGGTGAACGGGATATGGGAAAAAGTTTTGTGGATTGTTTAAATATTTTTATTTACATTAAAATCAGAATATGAAAGTATTATAACGATTTGACTAAAGACCCCTTATCCGGAAAATTCAGAGGGGGCGGCGCAAAGTAAAAGCGGACTTACAGAGATACGAATAAAGCAGTTTCGGCATAATTAATAATTTTTGCTCATTAAATCGCGGGGCGATGTGCAAAAGCCAAAGTTGTTAGAACAGGTAAGGATTGTAATGCGGGCAAAGCATTACAGTCCCCTAACAATAAAGTCATATTTAGCGTGGATCAGAAGATTCATTCTATTCCATAACAAACGCCATCCAAAAGATATGGGTGCGGAAGAAATTCGTGCATTCATAAACCATCTTGCAAATAAACAAAACGTTTCAAGAGCTGCTCAAAACCAGGCACTTCAAGCCATATTATTCATTTATAAGAATATAATAAACAAAGATATTGGTTGGATAGAAAAAATAAAATTCGCTCAGCGAAAAAAACATCTGCCTACAGTTCTCAACAAACCAGAAATAGAGGCGATCTTTGGTAAACTTGAGGGGAATACACTGCTTATATCAAAATTACTTTATGGTTCAGGAATGCGATTAGGTGAATGCTTAAACCTGAGGCTAAAAGATTTAGATTTTAATCTCAGAACAATCACCATTAGAGATGGTAAAGGCGAAAAAGACAGAATTACAATCCTGCCGGACAAATTGCTTAGTGAACTCGAAAAGCATTTTAAAAAACTGAAAAACTTACACAGCCTGGATTTTGCCGCTAAAAATATTTATGTGCCACTGCCGAATGCATTGCCACGGAAGTATCCGAATGCAGGCAGAGAACTAGCGTGGCAATTTTTATTTCCTGCTAAAAGTCTTGTTTATAATAAAAATGAGAAAAGGTATTATAGAGTCCATATACATCCCAGCACATTCCAGAAAGAATTTAAGAATGCCGTTAGAAAATCAGGGATAGCAAAACATGCATCACCGCATACGTTAAGGCACTCATTTGCAACACAATTACTTTTAAATGGATATGATATCAGGACTGTGCAGGAATTGTTAGGTCATAAATCAGTAAAAACCACTATGATTTACACGCATGTATTAAACAGAGGCATAGGTGTTAGAAGTCCATTGGATTAAAGGATGATAGATGAGAATTTTTTTCTGGAATATTTCCCTAAAGAATAGATTTGATTACGTATTAAGTGTAATCTTTTTAATGAATTATAGAAAATGTTCTAAAAACCAAGTGGTCGATATATTAGAAATAAATTCTTAAATAACAACCGAATTGAGGACCACCAGTTCGGTATAAGTAATAGTTATGTGGCATAGTATCAAAACATAAAAGGAGGTTTAAATGTTCCCTGATAGGTCTTTTGAAATTGGATTACATAGGGAAAATGCAAGAAAATTTTTAAATGAAAAGAATTTCGATTTGGCAAGATTATCTTATTTTAAGTGGATTCCTGACTTACGCATTGGGACACCCTAAACTTATATCAAATAATTTTAACAA
>JBBIGV010000027.1:0-42092 GCA_037447335.1 Ignavibacteria bacterium
AAATTTACCACCTTTATTTGAGGGATGCTTTTTTTATCGTTTTGGACAGATGTGAATAATACCACAGAATCCGGAAAGTGATTTTTTGCTGTCTCTCGAACTGCATTCGAGCAAATAACTTCTGACTGGTTCAGCGATAAAAGGAATTTCGGTAAGTTAATTAAGATGCGTTTTTTTTGGTACCGGACAATGAAATGAAAAAAATAAATTAAGCGGGAAGAAAAATCTTTCCACCAAATGATAGTTTATCATCGTCAGCCGGTTATCCAGGGTAAGTTGCGCGCCCGCAAGCTTAGTTCCGTTTCACCGGCTAATCTAATATAAAAAGGATAATAAACTTTATCAATATTCCTAAGAAGCATTTCTCACAGTGCTGTCCAATTTTTTTTGACAGAAATACTATAAACTTTTTGTTTAAAAATGTATGATATTTCTGTTCAACATACGGCAAAAAATTATTAACTTGTAATAAGAATCTTCCAGCCAAAGGTGAAAATATATGAGCAAAATTTTACGTTTGTTACCACTGTTCATCATTATTTTGAAATTGGTATTGATCAACCCTGAGCCCGGTTACTCCCAGGAAGTAAGAACCCTGAGTGGGGAGATAGGACCGGGACACGTTTGGGTACCAACTTCTGAAAACCTTCGTGCTTTAATGAATGAGTGTGCAAAGAATTATGCCTACACCGAAATTTATCTTGAATGCGTAATTAACTTTATGAAAAACAACAGCGCACCCTCTAAAGCAATTGATTTTACACGTATGATGCAGGGGGATGCATTCCTGACAGCATTTTTTGAAACGGGCGTTGTAGATGTGGTTAAATACATTACCCCTTTCAGAGGAAGGAATAACGAGAACTTTCTGCTTGTTAACGGAAAGTCTTTTATTGTTGATGTTGACAATCCTGCAATAATTACAGAAAACATTCTTAATCTAAATGATGATTACCGCAGCCTTAAACTCCGATATCCGGATCTGCAGGTATGTAAAGGCGGGCATTCTTTCCCTGAATATGATTCCTTAAAAGATGATGGTCACAGATTTGTTTTTACTTACGCACTTGCCGAAGATTGTATATTTATTGACAAAGCCTATTATGCGGCAATCGCTTTTGATTTTGATAAAGAAGGTTACTTTCTCGGGGCTAGTGTTTTATCTGTTACAAGAAAAGAACAATAGCATAAAAAAAGGAGCCCGAAGGCTCCGCTTTAATTTTATTACCCAACATTATGGAATGGTATAATTAACTGTAACTGTGTATGCCTGACCTGTAGTACTGCCAATCTTACCGGTAATTGTAAACACCCACTGCTGCCCTTGTTGTAATCCCTGAACAGGTCCTAAGTGAATAGGATTATTGGCATTATATACCGATCCGCTTTGATCTGTAAGAGTTTCATCGACGTTTAAAGCCTGACATACAACGCGCACTGTATTTACAACAACGTCCTTATCCGGTTTCAACTCGAAGAAAGGCTGTTGCTGCTGATCCTGAACGACGGCAACTGTAAAATTCACGCTTCCACCACCGCCGCCGCCAACGCCGGCAGGTATAGTGTAGTTTACGGTAACAGTATAATCCTGACCGGTAGCGCTTCCAACTTTACCCTTAATCGTGAATGTCCACTGCTGTCCGGTTTGTAAAACAGTTAAAGGCCCGATGTTTATCGGATTATTAGAATTGTAAACCGTTCCGCTATTATCAGTTACGGTTTCATCCACATTTATTGCCTGGCACACAGCCTTAATGCTGGTAATGGTTGCGCTTGTGTTTGGTTGAAATTGCAAAAATACCTGCCCTTGCTGATCCTGAACTACAGAAATAGTGAACGTAACACTCCCTGTTCCGCCGCCGCCGCCGCCACCGCCGAGACCACCACCTCCTGTTGGTGAATCGCTTTTACAGCCTGGAACAAGAAAGAACATCAATACCGCAAACCCTATTAACAGATTCTTCATAGATGATTTCCTCATTTTGTTTTATATGGTATAAAAGAAAAAGTAAACACTGTAAAATAAAACGGAGCAAGGAGGCTCCGCCTTAAATTAAATATTAGATATTTATGGGATTGTATAATTAACTGTAACTGTATATGCCTGACCCGTAGTGCTGCCAATTTTACCTGTAATTGTAAAAACCCACTGCTGCCCTTGCTGTAATCCCGAAATAGGTCCGACATCTGCTGGTTCATTTTGTGTGTATACTTTGCCGCTGTTGTCGGTTACAGTCTCATCAACCTGTATCGCCTGACAAACACCCCTGATAGTGTTGATTACAACACCGGTGCTTGGTGTAAATCGGAAATAAATTTGCTGCTGCTGATCCTGAACTAACGATACTGTAAAGGTAACACCTCCTGTACCACCACCTCCACCGCCAATTCCTCCACTTCCTGTTGGAGAATCACTGCTGCATCCTATAAAAGTTAACAGCAGGAAAGCGAAAACCGAAAGAATTAAATTTTTCATTATTCTTCTCCTATTTATTAAATTCTGAACTTCAGAGAAACACCCAGCTTTAACGTAAAGATACTATTGCCTAATCCCGGGAAATTAAACGTGTCTGTAAGAGGGATATTTGCCATAAAGTCTGTGCCCATAGACATGCCATCCCCTAAAGCAAAAGTATAACCGGTTCCAACAACAATATCAAACCTGACAGATTTTGTATCTAAGTTGATTGGCTGCACAACAGGCGCCTGACCGGTAGCAGTTTGAGTTCCTTCGCCGCTGGAGTTAAGTTTAATACCCAGTGATGGTCCGCCAACCATATAAAACCCGCTGAACTCAGCTTTGAACATTGGATCAATTGCCAGATATGACAGCGAGAACGATCTTTCTGTGGTAACATTGTTAGCTGTTTCGGTATTAGAAAAATTTCTCATATCAAATGCAGTAACATTTATCATCATACCAATAATTCTGCTGAATGAAATATCAACCGTTGGACCAACGCCTATACCTAATCCGTTCCATGTTCCGGTTAATCCTTTCTGATTATAAATATTAAAATTACCGGTTACGCGTGGACCGATCGATACACTTTGCGCTACAATTGCTTGCGTAAATAAAAACAATATTGCCAGTACCAGAAAATGACGAAATGATTTCATTGTTTCTCCTTTTTAGATGTTAAGAATTTTGTAATTGAAATTTTTTTATGAACAGAACCGGGTTAATTACACACTGAATTATTATGTGCTGCCCGATTCGAATGACCGCACCGGGAATTCCTTAATCTGAGGTGACCAGTTAATTGCCCTGTGAAATTCCGTTTTGTAAGATTGCGAATGATTTTTCAATTGTCGAGTTCGCAATGAATATATTTTTAATCAATATAATTAAGTTTTTTACCAGAGTTTGGGTTTATAACAACATGCGTAATTTTGTTTTGGATTGGCTCAAAATACAAAAAAAGGGTCAAAAGACCCTTTATTGAATAGTTTTGGATTTTCTCTGGGGATTGTGCAGGTTGCTGTAGCGGAATAAGTTTGTCCGCCATTAGCTAACGTTCCTGTGAACACAAATCTCCACTGCTGCCCCGACTGAAGAAGTTCTGCACCAATGTTAATCGTTATAAACTGACCTGCTTGTACAACCTGTCCAGGGTTAGGATTATTAAAGGTTTCATTTATATTTGCCTGCTGCTGGGTAACCTGTATAGTTGAAACCTTTACATCAGCGTTTGGCTTGCATACGAAGAAGTATCCCTGCTGATCCTGTGAGAGTTCAACCGTATAAGTTACGTTACCGGTTTGACCGCCGCCTCCAAAGCCACCGCCGCCTCCGTTGCCGCCTGTTCCGAGACCGCCGCCAAACGGGTTATTATTTCCGGATTGTGTCGGCATATCGCTGCTGCATCCGATAAGAACAAGAAACATAAGCGAAACAAAGATAAAGCTAACTTTTTCATAACATTACTCCTTTTGGTTTTTGTTAATTGATTATTATTTGATTGTTTGAGTTTCATTTCACACTGAATTTATGTTTGTTTTAAGTTGTTAACCGCTCTCAATACATGATGCGAAAGCCCCGAACCTACTGGCTCATAACAACCAAAAAAAATTTACTGCTTTATAAATAAATGCGATTTTGAGGATTATTCGGGGATTTTGGGGGCTGACAGGATTTTCACTGCCGCAGGTTAACATTTTAGATTTCTTTTACAATTAAATATTTGAACTTTTTTTATTTCTATTTAATTGTATTTTTGACGGTGATTTTTAAGTAAAATTGGGAAATCTGATATTATGACAACCGAAACCCGATACTTTACCCCTGCTGAAGCAAGAAGAACTCTTCCGCTTGTTAAACAAATAGTGGAAGATATTCTTAGCACAACCAATGAAATGCGTTTGCTCGCTGACGATTTGGGCGCTAATGCGGAAAACGATCCTCAGATCAGAAAAATGGCTGACAAGGTAAATAAGTTTATTTATGAGCTTGAAGAAATAGGCTGCTTCTATAAAGACTGGAACTTCACTATCGGACTGGTTGATTTTCCCGCCGTGATAAATGGTAAAGATGTTTTCCTCTGCTGGAAGAGCGATGAAGATGATATTCTGTATTATCATGATCCCGAAAGCGGTTTTGCCGGCAGGAAACGTATTCCTTCCAAATATTTATCTGATAATTAAAGACTATTCATTAACAACATCAAATTCAGCAACTGCTTTTGCCTGCTTACCGGTCGCTGATTCATAAATATTAAATATTACCGTATATCTTCCCTCGCCAAAAGTTTCATCCAGTTCAAACTGAGCTTCAAGCTGAATGTCCATCATTTTTTCCCCCAACGTTTTTTCAACATCATCAATAAATTTCGATATGATGGTATCTCCTTCCGGAGTAACCAGATCAACATTAAAAGATAGCGAAGCGCTGAAGTTACCGTTGTTTTCGCTTTGTTGAATTCCCTTTACACGGGCAGTTGCAATAACTTCCCAGCTATCGCCGATATCATATGCAAAGGCTTCCGGACTGAAAGCCGTAAACTCCGGCTCTTCTTTCGCGCAGGAAATCAGAATTATAGAAACAGCTATTGAAAGAAATACAATTATTCTCATACAATCCTCTTATATAAAAATAAACAAATGTAAATAACAAACTTTTTTTTAATATTGAAATGCCCTGTAAATAAAAAAGAATGAATGATTGGCTGAAAGATTCCATTCGGAGGATGAATAAAAAACAATCATCCATTCATTCATTCATTCAACCATTCAACCATTCATTCATTCATTCATTCAATAACTTATCCGTTTTTTGACTGAAAATCTTTCATAAATGCGACAAGATCTTCAACACCTTTAACAGGGAATGCATTATAAATTGAAGCGCGCAAACCGCCCACAGAACGATGACCCTTTAGCCCGTTAAATCCTGCTTTGGTTGCTTCATCAATAAGTTTCTTTTCCAGTTCCGGTGTTGCAAGATTAAAAGTAATATTCATTAATGACCGGCTATCTTTTTCAGCATGACCTTTATAGAAACCGCCGCTGTTATCAATTGCATCATAAAGCAGTTTGGCTTTCTGTTTGTTGATTTCGTACATCTTTGCAAGTCCGCCCAAACCAAGCAGATATTTTGTAACAAGTTTGATAATGTAAATTCCAAATGTATTCGGAGTATTGTACAGCGAGTCATTTTCAAAATGAACTTTATAATTCAACATTGTATGAAGGTCATCAGAACTTTTTTCAAGCAGGTCTTTTCTGATTATAACGAGCGTAACGCCTGAAGGTCCGATATTTTTCTGAGCGCCTGCATATATCAATCCGTATTTTGAAACATCTATCGGCTTGTGAAGGATATCGGAAGAAGCATCACAAACAAGCGGAACGTTTCCGACTTCCGGCTCTGTGTGCCATTGTGTCCCAAAGATTGTGTTGTTTGATGTGTAGTGAACATACGCCGCATCCGGATCGAGCTTTAATTCACTTTGCTTTGGGATACGGTTAAAGTATTTTTTCTCACCTTCTGTAATCTCTGTCGAGCAGGCAATATTAACAGTCCCGACTCTTTTAGCTTCTTTAATAGCTTTTTTCGACCAGCTTCCTGTAGAAATATAATCTGCTTTATTCTTAGGCGGCATTAGATTAAGCGGAACCATCGAGAATTGCAGACTTGCACCGCCCTGCAAAAATAAAATTGCATAGTCATCAGAAATATTCAGAAGTTTTTTGATTCCTTCTTTAGCTTCCTGATGTATAGCATCATAAGTTTTTGAACGATGAGATATTTCAAGAATTGACATTCCCACGCCGGGGAGTGTAAAAAGTTCTTTTTGCGCTTCAAGCAGTACATCCTCCGGTAAAATTGCCGGTCCTGCACTGAAGTTATATATTCTTTTTTCCATGATGTTTTTCCTTTTATGTATTTTCGGATTAGCTTTCCTCTATTCTTCTTCGAAGTAGTCAGAGTCTATTTTCTTCAATTCATATACGGCTTGTAATGAAACCCCGAGATTATTATCAATCATTAAATCAGCCAGCTGTTCTCCATCAATCAGAACAATTTTTGTTTCATTTCTTGGGATGTATTCTTTCGCCTCATTTGAGAATTTGGATGTTGTGATGAAAATTCCCTTTTTTGCCCCCTGCCCTGCAAGAGCACCTACAAACTTTTGTATTTCCGGTCTTCCAACAACATTTTCCCAACGTTTTGCTTGGACATAAATAACATCCAATCCCAGTTTATCTTCTTTGATTATTCCATCGATACCTTCATCGCCAGACCGCCCGATAGCTTTTCCGGCGTCTGATCTCGAACCTCCATATCCCATGGAAACGAGTAGTTCAATAACCATTCTTTCAAAAAATGTGGGACTGCACATTTTGATTTTTGATAAAAGTTCCTGAGCTAATGTTTTCTTTATATCCTGAAAACTGCTCTCCAAAGACTCTTCCGGTGTTTGAGGAATTAGTTCTTCTTCTTCTTTCGAAGTGTCTTTTTTCCAACTTTCAGCAAGTTCAACATAATCAGGAAATTTTTTAAGGTATTTAAGATTTATTTCCGGGGGACTTTCTTTTAATGTGTTAACTCCTCGCTCTGTAATCCGGAAATGGGCTCTTTTTGTATTTTCAATCAAACCAGCCATTTTCAGATATGCTTTAGCCCAAAAAACTCTGTTATAAAAGATCTTTTGATTACCACTTGGTAAAAGTTGATTTTGCTGTTCTTCTGATATATTGAATTCTTTAGCAATTGCATCTAAAGCTTCTGAAGAGGAATGTTCTTTACCATCACTAGCAAACCTTAATAACGGCAACATCATTTTTTGAAATCCGGGTATTTCTTTCATTTACTATTTCACTCCATTACCAATAATAATCAAATTGCTCTTTTGTTCTTTAAACTTAGAAACAGTCATATTGATTCGAGGTGGTGATAACCATAAGTGGATGCCAGCCTCCGAATACCAAACTGTAGATTTGGATAACTTAACATTAATTAACCGATATGCTTTTTATCCTGGATATAATTGAATCCGCACTGGGTATTGATAAATTATTTTTTCTTGCAGTATCCAGCCATAGGGTTATAACTGCCTCGAGTTCACTCAGGCACTCTTGTATTGTTTCTCCCTGGGCTAAACATCCCTTCAGTGTAGGAACTTCAGCTACATATCCTCCTTCATCAGAAGGATAAAGTATTATTGGATATTTTATTCTTTCTTTCATTACTTTGACCTCATTTCCTCTAGTATTTCGACAACTCTTTTTACGTATACAGCAGTTTTAACATAATTGCGGTGAGTTGGAATTACAAATATTGTATCATCTTTCCTAAATATATGATGGCTTCCACTGGTTCTTTCCAATGTAAAATTTTCATTTATAAGCACCTGTTTTAAATCAGAAAATCTGACATTCCGGGGATTGTTTTTTATTCTTTCATATAACTTTTCTTTTTTTGTCAACTTTTAATTACCCATCAAATCAAATGCGTTAATAACCCGTCTCTTAATTTTGGTTCGAACCAGGTGGATTTTGGCGGCATCACTTCGCCGGCATCGGATATGTTCATCAGGTCATCAAGACTTACCGGATAAAGTGAAAATGCAACAGCAGCTTTTCCGCTGTTAACTAATTTTTCAAGCTCATGTGTACCTCGTATTCCACCGATGAAATCAATCCTGTTGTTCGTCCGCGGATCATCAATGCCAATTACAGGATTTAACAGAAAGTTCTGAAGTATGCTCACGTCAAGTTTTTCGCCAACAGATTTTTCTAATGATAAACTGGCAAGCACTGAGTCACGCGGTTTAAGTAAGTACCATTTCCTGTCAAGATACATGCAAAACTGCTTCGGTGATTTTGGCTCTTTTTCTTCAGCGAGGTCAATTTCAAATTTTTCACTGACTGCATTAAGATAATCATCTTTGCTCATCCCGTTAAGATCAAATACAACACGGTTGTAAGGAAGTATTTTCAACTGCACTTCAGGAAAAATAACTGCAATAAAGAAATTGTATTCCTCCATGCCATTATGTTTCGGATTTGCCTTCTGTTTTTCTTCACGGGCACGGCTTGCACTTTTTGCGCGGTGATGACCGTCTGCTATGTAAAGTTTATCAACTTTTTTAAATTCATCAATGATGAAATGATTGTAAACCTGCGGAAGAATCCAAACAGTATGCTGAATACCATCGGGCGCAGTAAAATCATACTCCGGTTTAGCTTCGCCTATTGTTTTCTCAACAAGCTCGTTAACAGTTTTAATTCCTCTGTAGGTTAAGAAAACTATTCCGGTCTGTGCTTCAGTTGTTATAATATGATTTGTCCGGTCGTCTTCTTTAACCTTACGGGTTTTTTCGTGCTTTAATATTACATCGTTATCATAGTCATCAACCGAGAAAGTTGCACAAATACCTGTTTGTGTCCTTCCATCCATTATTAATCTGTAAAGATAAAACGATGGGTTTTCGTCAATCTTTAACGGGGCTTCACTGATTATCTTATTTAAATTCTCTTTTGCTTTTATATAGATCAGTTTTGAATATACATCCTTAACATCGGGCAGATCAATTTCTGATCGTGTAATATGTAAATAGCTTAAGGGATTACCCTGTGCATGCTGCACAGCTTCTTCTCTGCTTACAACATCGTAAGGAACACTTGCAACAAGATGTGCTTTATCTTTGGTTGGTCTTAACGCTCTGAAAGGTCTGATTATTGCCATAAGTGATTATTACTCCGCATTAATTTTTGAAATCAGCAATACTAAATTCAGCAAAATAAAACCAACAATCCATTGAAATGCGAATCAAAAGCAAATTATTCGCTTCACAGCAGTGTTTTGTTCTTAAGAACACATTGTAATTTATTTTTGCTAATTGTAATGGGATATTTATCTTGCTTATTCGAAAAAAATTACTGGAAATATGAACTCAAACACAGAAAAATCTTTTGGGGAAAATAATACAGAAACCGGAACCGGGATGCTGAAGGCAATGACGATCAAAAAGAAAAAATACCCCGGCAGAGTAAAAGTAATTGGGGATCTTCGAACTCATAAAAATTTTACTTCTGAATTTCTTCGGCATAAAAGAGATGTGCAGATATGGCTGCCGCCTTCTTACAATAATAATACGAACATTAAATACCCTGTGCTTTACATGCACGATGGTCAAAATCTTTTTGACCCCAAAACTTCTTATGCGGGTATGGACTGGCGGGTTGATGAGACCCTTACAAAATTAATAAAAAGAAATCAGGTTGAAGAAGTTATAGTTGTAGGGATTAACAATTCTCCGGACAGACTTGAAGAATACAGCGCTTCAGAAAAAGGTAAGGGTTACATCTCTTTTATTATTAATGAGCTTAAACCATTTGTTGATGATACTTACAGAACGCTTACTGATGCAGCTAATACTGCTGTGATGGGTTCTTCAATGGGTGGATTGATTTCATTTCTTATTGCATGGAATCATCCCGATGTATTTGCAATGGCGGGGTGTTTATCGAGTTCGTTTTATTACCATTCCGATCTCGCCATAAAAATGGTGAATGATTATAATGGTGAAAAGAAACCGGTAAAATTTTATATTGATCATGGTGAAGATGGTCTTATCCGCGGACAACAAATGTTTGTTGCGTTGAGTAAGAAGGAATATGTAATTGGCACCGATATTGATTACTTTTATGCGCCTGGCGCCGAACATAATGAAAATGAATGGGCAGCGAGGCTCGAAAGACCGTTAAGATTTTTCTTTAATAAAAAGACTAATAAGCCATGAAAGTTAAATATACATCTGTAATTCGTTCTGTATTATTTATCCTGATAATTAATTTTGTTTCTTGCTCAACTGTTCCGATAAATCTCGATACTGCTAAACAGAATGTTATAGCTTATTTCGAATCCGGGAAGTTTGATGAAGAACTTAACAAAATAATTGAAGACGCTATCAGAAAATTTTCACGAGTTGAGTTTACCGGAACCGAAGCTGTTGTATTTGATATTGATGAAACTGCATTATCAAACTACGATGCTATGAAAGAATTTGATTTCGGCTACATACCACATCTGTGGGATGAATGGGAAGCAGAAGCACGCGCACCGGCTATTAAGCAGGTTAAGGAATTATATGATTACCTTGTTGGACGCGGCGCAAAAATTATTTTTTTAACCGGAAGAAAAAATTATAACTATGAACCAACCTACATAAATCTGAAAAATGAAGGCTACCATTATTTTGATACGCTAATTACACGACAGCCGCATGAGTATGGAATCCCTGCAATAGAATATAAAAGCAATAAACGAGTTGAATTAACTCGGATGGGATATAACATTGTTGGTACCGTTGGAGATCAATGGAGTGATTTAAGAGGACCATACAGCGGCATTCAGATAAAAATTCCAAATTATTTTTATTCAATTGAATAGTGAGATCATTTGAAGATTTTAACTTCTAATGTAATTCACAAAAACTTAGTTTGTTTCCATCCAAATCTTCAAACTCAACAAAACTTATTACACCTTCTACTGACTTTATGGGGGTAGATATTATGTTCAATGTATTTAATTTTAATTCTGCGGCTTTAATATCTTCCACCTCCAAACGCAGGATTGAACCGGATTCAGTTTTTTTATCAGCCTGAATTAATTGCAGCCAGGTTTCATCATTCAACTGAAGTTCAATAACATCTTTAGCAGGTTCGATTACTTTAACATCGCCAAATAGGTTTTTATACCATTTGAGAGAGGCCCCCGGATTTTTAACCGGTATTCCTATAGTTATGCTTTTGAATTTTTTTTGTTTATTCATCAATACATTTTATTTCTGAAGTTCAAATCATATTACTCGTGTACCTGGCAGGCTTCCAGCACATTACCATCCGGATCGAAGAAAGTAAAGTACTTAACCGCACCATCATCAATCACATCGCTTACGTTTATCCCTTTGCTTTTAAGCTCTTCATTAGCTGAAGCAGCATTTTCAGTTCTGAAGATCGGATATGAAGCAGTGTTTTTATTTACTTCTATTTTTTCGTCGGTCTGCCAGAGAGTAAGGCTTACCTGACCACCCGTATCAAGAACCAGCAGGTTAATATTATTATCCTCATAAACCGGGGATAAGTCCAGGTTATCCACGTACCATCGCTTTGATTTTTGAATATCCGAAACCCGGATTATAATGGTATCAATCGACTGAAGCGCTTTTGTTTTTCTATTCATAAAGTAAACCTTTTTCTTGTTTGTTCAGGTTGGTAAACAGAAATCAAAATAAGTTTTCTATCCCAAAGTTAATACTTGTCATGAAAAAATAAATCAGGGGAAATGGAAGGTGTGATTCAGAGTTTCTTCAAAAAAGTCCCGGCAGCTTCTATGGAGGCAAGTTTGCTGCCGGGCTTCAATAAGCGACGCTGGACAGGATTATCAGTACGAGATGTCGCTCACTTCAATTAATTCTACTTTTTTATCGTACTTTTTAAGGTACTTAACAAACTCAGGGTTAAAATATTTCAGATGAGTTTTTTCGTAGGCTTTAAGGTATCTTTCCACCTGCTTTCTTGTGAGCGAAGTCCTTAAGTAATTAAGCTCTTCTTTATCATCAAAAATCCTGAAGTAGTAATACTTCTTCGGTTTTGCCTTTACCTTAGCCGGTTTTTTATTTACAGTTTTTTTTACGGGCATCTTTTAACCTCTTAAAAATATTTTAGGTTTTATTGCTGAAAATTGTCTTCGCTAAATCAGTATCTTGTCAGCATGAAGTATATCGGTGAACAGTCCGTCTTTAATAGACTCAGCATTTTTTCTTGCGGCGGCAAGCGAGTTAAGTATATACCTGTTTGCTATGAAAACTTTTTTGGGTTCAATCTCGGCCTGGTCTAAAAGCAAATATCCGGTAAAGATATAGCTGTAAAGTTCAACCAGGTCTTTTGAGGCAACATCTTGGAATGCCGGGTCTTTCTTTTCAGTTGCATATTTAAGACAGTCTTTAAATATTTCTCTTATTTCTTTAAGATGATTAACTAACGGAGCAATACCGCTTTTATAATTTTTATTTTCCCATTTATCAAAATACTCGGCAAATATATCGTTAATAACACCACCGGCAGCGGCAACAATCTGCATCTGGGATGTGCCTTCATAAATATTTGTTATGCGTGCATCCCGTGCAAGCCTTTCCACTTTAAACTCTTTCATATAGCCTGTACCGCCGTGAATCTGCAGCGCATCATAGGTAATTTTGTTTGAGGCTTCAGTAAGAATATATTTTGTTAACGGGGTGAGAAGATTTGCTTCTTTAGTAAGCTTCTTCAACCTGATATTTTCTTCAGACGATGGCTTTCCTTGTGCTTTCAGCTTTTCAATTTTTTCTTCAAGTTTTTCCTTAATATCAACAGCAATTGCAGTATGGTAAAACAAAGCGCGGTTAGCTTCAAGGGTAACGCGCATCTCAATCAGCATATTTGTTACAACAGGAATATTGTAAATGGCTTTACCGAACTGCTCTCTCTCTTTTGCATATTTCAATGCTTCTTCATACGCAGCCTGAGAAATTCCGAGCGCCTGTGCAGAAACTCCCACTCTTGCACGGAACATCAAATCAAGTACGTATTTTATCAGTCCGAATTTCCTGTTGCCCACAAGTTGGCAGGGAGTATCATTAAACTGAAGCTCGCATGTAGGTGAACCATGAATTCCAAGTTTGTTTTCAATTCTTCTTACTTTAACCGTATCATCACCGTAACAAACATACATGCTCAGACCGCGCCCGTCTTTTGTACCGGGCTCTGATCTTGCAAGCACAAGGATTACATTTCCGTTGCCGTTTGTAATAAATCTTTTCACGCCCTTCAGAAACCAGTTGCCTTTTTCATCTTGATATGCATGAAGTTTAACAGCCTGCAGATCACTTCCGGCATCGGGTTCTGTTAAAGCCATAGCGCCGGTATATTCGCCTGTGCAGAAGCCCGGAAGAAATTCCATTCTTTGTTCTTCACTACCGAATTTTTTTATTGTATCGGCAATATCCTGTAATCCGAAAATATTCATTAAAGATGCATCGGCGCGCGAAACCATTTCGACCGCCATCATATAAATGGTGAAGGGGAAATTCAATCCACCATACTTGCGGGGAAATATCATTCCGCGTAGGTCTGCCTGAGTAAGCTGTTTCAGGTTTTCGGAGGTACCTTGTGCATAATAAACTCTGCCGTCTTTAAACACCGCACCTTCTTCATCTACCGATGCAGCTCTTTCAGCGATGAAGTTTCCGGAAATGTCGCCAACAATTTCCAGAACTTTCCGGTAGTTTTCCATAGCATCTTCATAATCCGACGGAGCATAGTTATAGTTTTTTGCATCTTCGTAATCATCTTCTGTGATGGCAGCAATCTCTTTTAAATCAAAGTTGTTGAAGTAAAATTGAATGTCGCTGTTGTCTGTAAAGTAATTGGGCATTTGGAAACCTATTTCAGTTTATTTTTATACACTTCGATGAAAGCCGGAATAATCTGCGTTGCATCTCCAACAATACCATAATGTGCAACGTCAAATATAGGCGCTTCGGGGTCACTGTTAATTGCAATTATCTTATTTGATTCCTGCATTCCTGCTCTATGTTGTATTGCTCCGGAAATCCCGATTGCAATGTAAAGTTTTGGGCGAACAGTAACGCCCGTTTGCCCAACCTGTCTGTCAGGTGTAACAAACCCTGCATCAACTGCGGCACGGCTGCCGGCAATTTCACCGCCGATTGTATTAGCAAGCTCTTCAACCAGCCTGAAATTTTCTTTAGTGCCTAGCCCATAACCTCCGGCTACGATAATGGGAGCGGCCTTTAAATTTATCTTGCTGTCTTCTCTGTGTTGTTCTACAATCTGTATGAGTTCATCCATTGCATCGGGCACGTATTCTATCCTGGTAATTTTACCTTCAATCGGCTTATCGAGGGGTTTTAATTCCATCACACCTTCTCTAACAGTAGCCATTTGAATGGGGACATCGGGAGTAATGATGGTTGCAATAATATTTCCGCCAAACGCCGGGCGGATCTGCAGCAGCAGCTTTGAATAATTTTGATTGATATATTTTACATCGGATATCTGAAGATCGGTACAATCGGCGGTCAGCCCGCTTTTTGTGTAGGAGGCAACACGGGGCGCCAGGTCTCTTCCGATAATCGTTGCTCCAAATAATACTATGCGTGGAATGTTTGTGCTTACTAGATCATTAAGAATTCTGCTGTAAGGAAGTGTCCGGTAATTTTTCAAAGATGGATGTTCAATAAGAAGAGCTTCATTTGCACCGTACTTAAAAGTTTCTTTTGCAATTGACTCAGCCTGATCTCCGATCACGACAGACTTAACACTCCCGGTCATTGCTTCAGCAAGCTTACGTGCTTTACACAAAAGCTCAAAGCTTACATCAGCCGGTTTACCATCGCGTTGCTCAATAAATACCCATGCTTCGTTTTTGAAATTCATAATAATCCTTTATCCGAAAATGTGGTCATTCATTAATTGATCAATAAGATTACCTAATCCTGCCTTTGTAGGTTCGATGCGTGTGTGATTTCCTCCGCTGAGTACAACCGATTCAACTTTGTGTACTTTTGTTGGTGAACCTTTAATTCCGCATCGCTCAATATCAAGCTGAAGATCGTCCATCGTTAGTGTGTTAATGAAAAGATTTTTCTCTTTGTACTCGTGGATGAGCTTATCAATATAAAGAAGCGAATTTTCCTCTGTCATCTTCTCGAGGTCCATCAGAGATCGTGCATTCTTATATGCCATTATCCTTTTTGCACTGAACGGACGCGGGGCAACCACATCTTTTAAAACTGTGAGAAGGACGGGCAGCGGTGATTCAACAATTTCGTATCCGCCGTCTATTTTTCTTTTAATAGTGATCTTTATCCTGCTGCCATCTCCTTTTGCATCCTTCAACTTGCTGGCAAACTTTTTCCCGCACTTTTCTTCATCAACATCACAAATCTCTTCAACGTAAGTAACCTGCGGAACACCAAGCTTTTCTGCTGTTTGCGGACCGACCTGTGCAGTATCACCATCAATTGCCTGCCTGCCTGCAAATATAAAATCAAATTTTCCGATTTTTTTAATTGATTCGCTTAAAACATAAGAAGTTGCAAGTGTATCTGCGCCGGCAAATTTTCGGTCACTGATAAGATAGGTTTCATCAGCGCCCATGTATAAACACTCGCGTAAAACATCCGAAGCACGCGGCGGACCCATGGTAATTGCAATTACTTTTCCGCCGTAACGCTCTTTAATCTGAAGAGCAAGTTCAAGTGCAACGCGATCTTCGTGATTAAATATTGCGGGAAGTTTTGCACGGTTTACCGTGCCGTCGTCTTTCATCACCTTGCCGGAAATGTTTGCGGTATCCGGAACCTGCTTTACCATTACTATCGAAGTGAACATCTTGCCTTGCTTTTACATTTATAAATAATTGATAATTGTTTATCAGATTTTAAATACTTTCCTACATTCAGATTTTGTCAAATAATATTCCAATAAGAAAAAAAGGTTAGTTGGGCTGCAAAATCAAATAAAACAATTGCTTATAGATATGATGTTTTCAATAGGGAGAATGAAAAAAGAATTAAATTCTTAATAGTGAGAAGAGAAACTGTTGATTTATTTCAGCCATTTATTCAGCCAGTTCCTGCGCAGTTCATCACTTCTTTTCGGTGTTTTTTAAGAAAGTGATCTCCGTTTTCCAGCATCACAAGTCGAAATGGTATGTTGTATTCCAGGAGTTTGTAAGATATATCTATTGAATCATGCGGAAGGACGCGCTCATCAGCGGCGCCGTGAATAATCAGCAGCGGGGTTGAATCCGGCAGTTTATCGGCAAAATTAATAATTGAGCGCGACTCACATTTCTTTCTGAACTCATCTGTTGCATGCTTGCCCATTGTTCTTTCATAAAGTTTGCGCATGAACGGACTTTCATCAGAATTACAGCGAAGGTTTGCAATACCGCCTGTTACAGTTGCAGCTTTAAAGCGGCTGCTTTTCGCAAGCGTAAGATAAGTCATCATACCACCGCTGCTCCATCCTTCAATTGCCCAAATATTTGAATCAGCCTGAGGGATTTCATCGGCTAAAGGGATTAAGTTAAGAACGTCATTAACATCATTGCCGCCGAATTCATCATAACCCTCACCGCCGGCATTACCGCGGTATTGTGAAGCGAAAACCACATAGCCCCAGCTTGCAATTTGTCCGAACAGACCTCTGGCTGTAAACGCATCAATAGCGCCGGCATTTCCGATTCCACCGCGGCACCAGATTACACAGGGATATTTTTTTGTATTATCGTTCGGATATGCAAGGTAACCTTTCACCCTGAGATCATCAGAGTGATAAGTAATTTTTTCGACGGTGGTTTGTTCAATAATTTCGCTGCCCCAGCCGCTGGCAGTCATTTTAATCTGAGAATCAGTTAAAACAATTTTCTCGCGTTCTATTATTTTTGTGCTCATAATTTCTTCTTTAATGTTAATTGATCAAAAATAGCAAAAATATTTTGTTCGGAAATTATAACCGAATAGATTATTTGAAACGGATATATCTCATTTAAATTTTTTCTTAACTTTAGCCCGGAATAATTTTGATTTAATTGAATGGCAAAAAAAATAACAAAGAAAAGCAGCAAAAAGAAAAGCAGGATTGCAGCAAATAAAAAAACACTCTTAATACGAATCGGTATAATCTCACTTGCTGCGGCTTTAATTCTGTTTTATGTTCTGTCAGATTTTATAACTAAAAAACCAGTTGAGCAAAAGTACATGTTCAAAAAAGAGGGCGAGCTTACGTTTTATGATAAGGAAAACAAACCCATAGTAAAAATTGATATCGAGCTTGCTGATTCTGAATATAAAAGACAGCTCGGTTTAATGTTCAGGGAAGAGATGGATGAAATGCAGGGAATGTTATTCATCTTTCCTGCTGAAACGATACAGTCATTCTGGATGAGGAATACCAATATATCGCTTGACATCATCTTCGTGAACTCTAACCGCGAAATAGTAACCATACATAAAAATACAACTCCTATGTCTGACAGGTCTTATTTTTCAACAGAGCCGGCAATTTATGTGGTTGAAGTTGTTGCGGGCTTTACGGACAAGTATAATATCCAGGTTGGAGATAGAATAGGCTGGATGGATATAAGGCTGAATCTATAAAAATTACGAAATGGTTATATTTCATTTTCTGGTTAAACACTAGCACAAATTTTATATTTGATTTTCGTATATTAAATCAACTTTTATCAAGAAAAACCATTGGCTTATGAATACATCAGAGAAATTCAATCCCAAAGCCGACTTAGTTTTGTACAACGGAGATTGTCTAAAAATATTAGAAAAGATTCCCGATGAATTTATAAAACTTGTTGTTACTTCCCCGCCTTACAATATTGGCAAATCTTATGAAAAACGGGAAAGGTTAGATAAATATTTGGACTCTCAAAAAAAAGTAATAGAAGAATGTGTGAGAGTTTTATCTCCGAACGGAAGTATTTGTTGGCAAGTCGGTAATTACGTTGAAAACGGAGAAATCATTCCATTAGACATTTTACTCTATCCTATTTTCAACGAACTTAATCTTAAAATGCGCAATCGGATTGTCTGGCATTTTGGTCACGGTTTACACGCAAGTAAAAGATATTCGGGTCGTTATGAAGTAATATTATGGTTCACAAAATCCGATAACTATACTTTTAATTTGGATGCTGTGAGAATCCCTTCCAAATATCCGAATAAGCGTCATTTTAAAGGACCCAAAAAGGGTGAACTTTCTGGTAATCCACTTGGAAAAAATCCATCAGATGTTTGGAATATCCCAAATGTTAAATCAAATCATATAGAGAAAACTATTCACCCCGCTCAGTTTCCGATAGAACTTATTGAAAGGTTAGTTCTTTCAATGACTGATGAAGGTGATTGGACTTTTGATCCTTTTATGGGTGTTGGGACTACTCAAATTGCCTCAATAATTCATTCGAGAAAATCTATTGGAGCTGAGATATTACCAGAATATTATAAAGTCGCAAAAGAAAGAGTAAATCTTGCAGTTGAAGGTGAATTGATGATCAGACCGATGGAAAGACCTGTGTTTGATCCAAGCACAAAAGAAAAATATGTTCCACCAAAAAGAGTCAGCATCGGTAATAATTCTTCAACTCTTTTCCCCAATTATTAAAGGTAATTTATGAAAGTAGTATATGTATACTCCCATCTTGGTGGCAGTGAAATTTTGCAAGTACGCTTTCCAAAACTTAATCAAGAGATTTACGATGTAATAAAGAAAATAAAATCTTCTAAAACGAAGATTAGTAAAGAGAAAACAATGGATGGAAGAGCTCTTTATTCTCCAACTGATATGAATCAACAGTTTAAGAAAGGTTTTAATAAAAGGGGATTCATTGAACTACGAGATACATATACAATTACTATCCCTAATAGTGACGTTCAGATTAAAGGGGCTTTCAAACAAATAGATTTTGTAAAGGAAAAAGTTCTAGTCGAAGTTCAGTTTGGTAAGTATGTTTTTATGTTTTATGATATGGCAAAATTCCAATACTTTTTTAATGAAAACAAAGCAGAAGTTGGTGTTGAAATAGTCCCATCCCACGCACTTCAAAGTGAAATGTCCAGTGGAGTTTCATATGGAGAGCAACTTGTATATGATATTGAAAGATTAAAAAGACATTTCCCGGCAGTTCCGGTTAAAATAATTCTTGTAGAAGCTGATTAGTTGAATATTGGAAATTATATTTTTCCACGCTGGTACTCAATTTCCATATAAGACTTTTTCCACAATCTCACAAATTATATGAGCTGCGGTAATGTGACCTTCCTGAATTCTTTGAACATTATCAGATGGAATAATAACTGCAACATCAGTTAAAGATTTCATTTTGCCGCCGCTGCCGCCGAGAAAACCAATCACTCTCATATTCTTTTTGCGGGCTGTTTCAATTGCTTTAATTACGTTTAATGAATTACCGCTGGTTGAAATAGCAAGCAGTACATCACCTTCACGCCCAAGTCCTTCAACATTCCGGGCAAAGACGTTTTCGAACCCAATATCATTACCGCCGGCAGTTAAATTTGAAGTGTCTGTAGTAAGAGCAATAGCGGGCAGTGGCGGACGTTTGATTGTATGACTAAGCCTGATCATTAATTCTGTTGCAATGTGCTGGCAATCAGCAGCGCTGCCGCCGTTTCCGCATAGCAGCAGCCTGTTACCGAGCCTGAAACACTCTGATAAAGCATCTGCACATTTAATTATATCGTCCTTGCAGGAATCTATCATCTGAAGTTTAGTAGAGGAACTTTCATTAAGAGAATCAACAATAAATTTCAGCTTATCCACTTATCAGTCTCACTAAAAAAATAAAAAGATTTTATTAGAAAAAAATTCATTATACTGAAACAGGCAGCTTAATGTGAATTGCAGAGGCGAAATCTCTTACCATATCCCAGTGCTTCTCCTTCTCAAAGAAATTTCCTATTACAACAATGTTAGCGCCGCTTTCAACTTTTTCGCGTGCGGTAAACGGGCTTCTTATACCTCCGCCAACAACAATAGGGATTGTGCAGTATTCGGAAACAGCTTTTATCATCTCATTAGGTATTGTGTATTCTGCACCCGAGCCGGCTTCAAGGTATATTAATTTCATACCGAAATACTCTGCCGCAAGTGCAGTCGCAGCAGCAATCTCAGGTTTGTTGCGTGGTACCGGCAGGCTTCCGCTCATATATTGTGCAGTGGTTGAGATGCCGGACTCAACAATAATATAACCAGTTGAAATTGGTTCGATACCACATTTTTTAATAGCCGGTGCGGCAATAACGTGCTTACCTATAAGGTTTTCAGGATTCCTGCCGCTTATAACAGATATATAAAGTATTGCATCCGCTGCATGGGAAATCTGAGAAATGCTGCCAGGAAAAATTATTGCTGGTAAACTTGTATTTGCCTTAACCAGACTAATAAAACCTTCAAAGTCTCCGTTTATCATAAGGCTTCCACCGATCAGAAAGCCGTCAACCCCCGCATTTTCACAATATTTTATGAATACCGGTAAGCGATCATTTTCTATTTTATCGGGATCCAATAAAATAAGATAGGCAGCACCTTTCGCAGAGATTGTATTGAGTAAGTGATTATAAATCTTCATAATGAGCGGTCAATGGTTAGTGAAATATATAAATTTTGGTTCTGATATGAAAGAAAGTCTTTCAGTGTTTTTTTTTAATAATTAACGGTTCATTTTTAGGGTGCTGAAATTATCATGCAGAAGATTTCAGAGAGGATATCAGGTTTTATTAGTTAAAGGAAAGTAAAGAATTTTAACAATAACTGAATAATATTGATAAAGAGATAGTAAGGGTTGTATATTTGCCTCCCCGCTGTGGGAAAAACAATAGAGTTCTGTCTCTTCAAAAATTATGCTTTTTTTGTTATCTTTTGAATGTTCTACGAAAATGCTAATTAAAATGAGTTTTAAATTTATCAGATAGGTACCTTGATGGGCAAAATAATTGCTGTTGCACTGCCGAAAGGGGGCGTTGGAAAAACCACAACAGCAGTTAACCTTGCATATGCCTTAGCTCTTAATAATAAAAAAACTCTTCTTATAGATGTTGATCCAGCCGGATCATGTTCTGCCAGCCTTGGTTTTACGCGGGAAACAATAATGGGAGACATATTCAATGTGTTTAACTTCTCTAAGTCTATCGGTCAGGTTATTCACAAAACAACACAGGAAAATCTTGATTTCATACCATTAAAAAATCTTTCCTTTTATGATGAAGTGCGTCTTGGGCGCCTAGCTAATAATCAGAATCTTTTAAGAAATATTTTGCGACCTGAAGTTTTCAATTATGATTATGTAATAATAGATTGTCCTCCATATCTTGTCGGGACTACAACAAACGCCCTTATCGCTTCAGATTCCGTTCTCATTCCTGTTAAGTCAGGACAATTCTCGCTAACTGCTGTTACAAAGCTGATGGAACACATTAAAGAGCTAAGAAGAACATCGAATCAATATTTAAGAATAGAAGGAATACTGTTAACGATTCACGAGTATAACACTAATGTTTCTTTCAAAGCAAAAAAGGAATTGTTTATGCAGTATCCCAATTATATGTTCCGCACATCAATACCAAAAAATACTGCTGTTATGGAAGCATCGTTTTATAATCAGCCGGTTATTCAATACAATCCCGACGCAAAAGCATCCATTGCTTATATGCAGCTTGCAAATGAAATAATAGAAATTGACCATGCTTACCTCGTTAACCGCACCATTGAGGCAGAGTGATCCTGTAAAATACCGCCTCTGTTAAATCCGTAGAAATAAAAATTCAGCCGTTCATACTATTTGTTTTGATACTGTTATATTTCAGTACTAACTTTTCAACAACTTTTTAATCATAACTGTTACTGATCTTAAGTGAAATTACTTTCTGCTACATTGCTTTTTATTTGTGCATCGGTTAGCATTAACCCACAGACAAAACTTTCGGGCAATATTACTGATAAAAATAATCAGCCTCTTCCCGGGACTAATGTTTATCTTAAGAATACCTATGATGGCGTGTCGTCTGATATTGATGGATCATTTTCATTCATTACTGAGGAAACCGGTGCCGGGATTCTATTAGTCAGCTTCGTCGGATTTAAAACATATTCTCAGGAAGTTGTGCTTGACGGCAAGGATAAAACTTTTCAGATAATTCTGGAAGAAGAGTTAAAAGAGCTTGGTGCTGTTGTTATCTCCGCAGGCACCTTTGAAGCAAGCGATGAAAACAAAGCTGTAATTCTGCGACCATTCGACATAGTAACCACTGCCGGCGCAATGGCTGATATTTATTTTGCACTTCAAACACTGCCCGGTACAACTCCAATTGGTGAAGCCGAGGGTTTGTTTGTCCGCGGTGGATCTGCTTCTGAAACCAGAACCATAATTGACGAAATGGCTGTACAAAATCCTTTCTACTCAAGTGTACCGGAAATTCCTTCGCGAGGCAGATTTTCACCTTTTTTATTCAAAGGCACTGTTTTCAGTACAGGTGGCTATTCTGCTCAGTACGGGCAAGCTTTATCGTCGGTGCTCGTTCTTAAAACTCAAGACCTTGCGCCTAAAACTCAAAGCTCACTTGGTATAATGGCTTTTGGTGTGGGAGGCTCGCACGTTCAGAGGTGGGAAAACAGCTCTATGGCTTTTGAAGGCGGTTATTATAATCTGGGACCTTACTTCAAAATTCAAAAGCAGCGGACTGAATGGGTTAAGGCTCCGATTGGTATTGAAGGCTCATTAAATTTTCGGCAAAAGACTTCCGAAACCGGAATATTTAAAGCTTTTACTTCATATAGTTTTGGCGATCTTTCTCTTAATACTCCTGATCTTGACGATCTTCCAAAAAAAAATTTTTATAACCTTGAAGACGGAAACTTTTTTATAAACACTAATATCAGAGAAATTTTGTGGGATGATTGGGCAGTGTTTGCAGGATACTCCTTCAGCATTGATAAAGCAGATTATGTGATAGACATTAATAAAGTTAAAAGGAAGGATACATTTCATGCGGGTAAGCTTTCAATACAAAAAAACATCTTCTCCAATTCATTTTTAACTTTTGGAAGTGAAGCTCAAAATCTTGAACACTCAACAGGATTTAATCAGTTTACATCCAGTCTTAACGAAACTTACCTTGCGGGATTTATAGAAACAGACTTTTATATCACAAATGATTTTGCTGCACGTTTAGGAGTACGAAGTGAATATTCAAGGATACTGGATAAAACGAATATTGTACCTAGGGTTTCGCTTGCTTACAGGCTGGGTGTTTTTGATCAGATCAATTTTGCTTACGGGCAGTTTTATCAAACACCGGGGCAGGATTTCCTGCTGCAAACAAACAAACTTGGTTTTGAGAGAGCTGACCACTATGTTTTAAATTATCAGTATATCGGAACAGCAAGAACTTTCAGAATAGAATTTTATTACAAAGATTATAATGATCTTGCCAAAGGTAGCGTATTTACCCATCCATATTTTAATCTTCCGCAGGTTCCTTTCAGCAATGAAGGCAAAGGATTTGCGAAGGGAATAGACATTTTCTGGCGCGATAAGGAAACTATTAAATATACAGACTACTGGGTATCATATTCGTATTTGGATACCAAGCGCGAGTTCAGAAACTATCCGGCACTTGCAGTTCCAACTTTCACATCACCGCATACTGTTTCCGTTGTTGCAAAACATTGGATCCCGTCAATCATGTCAATGGTTGGATTAACATATACCTTTGCCAAGGGTCGGACATATTTTAACCCTAACAATCCTGTATTTCTCGGTGACAGAGCAAAAGATTATCATAACTTAAGTATGAACGTTAGTTATCTTACAAACATATTTAATAATTTTACAGTAGTGTTCTTTTCAATTGATAACCTTATAGGATACAATAATATTTTCGGCTACAATTATTCATCCGATGGTACGATGCGTGTTCCTGTTCTTTCTCCGGCACTACGTACTGCGTTTATCGGCATGTTCATTTCACTTGGCGAAACTAATCCATATTAAAATACAGAGGTATAAATGAAAACCGTTTTATCATTCGTTCTTTCTTTTGTAATTATCTTTTCAGTTTACGCTGACGATAAATATGAAAAAGCGATGAGGTCAAATCTTGAAAAAATTAAAACAGCTAAAACTGCGGCGGAATATATCAGCATTGCAAATAATTTTGAGAGAATTGCTTTAGCCGAAAAAGACAAATGGCTGCCTTATTATTATTCGGCTTTTATGTACACACTTGCAAGTTATTCCGATACTTCAAACGTGAAAAAAGATAGTTACCTTGATAAAGCTGATGCTTTTTTACAAACAGCAGATTCTCTTATGCCGGAAAATTCGGAGATATATACATTAAAAGGAATGATAGCACAGGCGCGTTTGCAGATAGACCCTATGAACCGATGGATGAAGTACGGTGTTGAGGCTGATAACAATTTTAAGAAAGCTATAGAAAGTGATCCTATGAATCCCAGACCCGAATACCTGATTGGAATTGGCTTATATTATACTCCCGCACAATTCGGTGGTGGACCCGGCGCAGCAAAACCTGTTTTGGAAAAATCACTCGAAAAGTTCAATAACTTTATTCCTGAAAATGAATTTATGCCAGACTGGGGAAGAGAAATGGTTGAAGGTTTGCTCAATCAGATGAAGCAGGAGTAAAAACTTAAAATAAAATACTTGTAGTTAAGTTATATGAAGAAAATAACAGTGTATGAAAAACCAACATGCACTACCTGCAGGAAGGTAGTTAAATCGTTAATCGAAAACGGAATCGATTTCGAAAAAGTTAATTACTATATAAAGCCGCTTTCAAAAACCAAATTGAAATCTCTTCTTAAAAAAATGAATATGCGTCCTTCAGAAGTTCTTCGGACTAAAGAAGAGATTTACAAAAAGCTTAATCTGAAAAATAAAAATCCGGACGATGACAGGCTCCTTGATCTTCTTGTGAAATATCCTGATCTGCTTCAGCGTCCGATTGTTGAAACAGGTGATAAAGCAATTCTTGCACGTCCGGCAGGACGAATAAATGAACTCTTCAAATAAATTAAGAGTTATTTTTCATCTATAAGCAATTGCCTGCAATCATTTAATTTGCTCAACTGGTCATCTGATAAGCTGGGATATTCAGGATTTATCTTTTCCATCCACTCGGTTACTATATCGGAAACAGCCAGACGTGCAAACCACTTCCTATCAGCAGGAATGATGAACCATGGTGCATATGAAGTACTGGTTGCACTTATCGCTTCCTGGCAGCACCTTTGATAATCATCCCAATGTTTTCGTTCTCCAATATCTGACTTAGAAAATTTCCAGTTTTTAGAGGGGTCATCAATCCGGGAAAGAAACCTTTTCTTTTGTTCTTCTTTTGAGATATGAAGGAAGAATTTTACGATAATAGTGCCGTTCTCATATAAATATCTTTCGAAGTTATTTATCTGCTCATAGCGCTGTTTCCAGATATTATCGTTCTTTACTTCAGGAGGAAGTTTTTGATTTAAATGAAGATTATGAACTCTAACAATAAGCACTTCTTCATAGTGCGAACGGTTAAAAATTCCAATTCTTCCTTTTTCGGGAAGCGCTTTTGAGATTCGCCAAAGATAACCATGGTCAAGCTCTTCAGCAGAGGGCTGCTTAAAGCTGAATACCTGAGTGCCCTGAGGATTAAGACCACTCATTACATGTTTTATGGTGCCGTCTTTACCCGCCGCATCCATTGCCTGAAAAACAATAAGCAGTGCATACTTATCCTGTGCATAAAGCTTTGATTGCATTTCAGACATTCTGGAAATGTTTTTCCTGAGGGCCTTACGTGCTTGTTTTTTAGATTTTATTCCTCCGGTTGATGATGTTTTTACATCAGAGAGAATCAGGGTTGTGCCCGGTTTAACCAAAAATGATTTTTCGTACATAATAAATCCGGTGTTTAGTTTTATTTAAGTTAAAAAATATACATAAGAACCGAAACACCGGAATTAAAAATACTATCTGAATGTAAATCTATCGACGCTGTTTTTAACAGGTGGAATGCTTTGCAGAAATTCAAAGATTGCACCAAGGTCTTCATCTGTCATACCGGCATACATAGCCCACGGCATCGCAGTAATGAATCCATTTATATCAACAACCTGGTTCTGAACGCTGTCTGATGCGGCTGTTCTGAATCTTTCGAGAAAATCTTCTTTAGTTCAGTTGCCGATACTTGTTTCTTTATCCGGAGTTATATTAACTGCCCCAAAGTTCCACCAGGAAGCTGGAATTCCATGCCGCCTGCCATGTACATTCCGGGAACCGGCTCACCTTTTACAGAAGGAGTATGACAATCACCACAGGACGCAAGCGTTGTAATATAATTTCCATATTCCTTTACATTATCTTTAGATGGTGCATCCTTAGGTTCATAAGTTTTTATTGGCATGGTTTTGACAATAAAGTTCATCGGAAAATTCAGAGACGATTCAGAAACATCGTGCTCAATTGGATCGAGCGTTCTTATATAAGCAATAATGGAGTAAAGGTCTTCTTGCGATAGCAGATTAAAATTGTGATCTGGCATAATCGGAAAGAGCGCTCTGCATTCTTCCGGTTTTGTGCGGTGCCAATTTCACTATAAGTTAAGTTATTGAAAAATAACTACTTAGCCGTCTCAAAGAGGGGATTTTGGGTGCTGCAATGCACAAACCTGGAAACAAAACCTTTTGCAAGAGATTACATAGCAGAATTACTCTCCGAAATCTCAAATCAAAAGGAAAAACTTAACAAAGTTGAAGCTGAAGAACTGACCTGGTTCGAACAGGAATTTTCTTACGAGCTTGGTAATAGAAATGAACAGGGCAGATGGCATATTTTCAGCTATGAGGATTCATTATTTAACTTTAAAGCTTTTCCCATTGCCGGCTACGGGATATCCTCAACGGGCAGTGCATCCGGGCATGAGAGATGGTGGGGTGCCGGGTTCTATGCAACTTATTCCGATTGGTTCGGAGGCTCGTTAGACCTTCGCGATAAAGGAGAGTTCGGTGATAACATTGATAAAGAAAAAGATTTTTCCCCGATTGCTGCAGCCTGGTATAAAGGCGCTCCAAACGCAATAGAATATTCGGATGTTAAAGGGAGTGTTTCTTTTGACTGGCACTGGGGCAGCCTTTCATTAATAAAAGATTATTTTCAATGGGGGCATGGTCAGTATGGAAACCTTATTCTTTCATCTAAGGCTCCTTCTTATCCGCATCTTCGGCTGCAATTGAAACCGGTTGACTGGCTGCGTTTTTATTATGTGCACGGATGGCTTAACTCACAGGTAATTGATTCTGCTTCATCTTACTATACCAACCCGGGAAGCCAATTGCCTGAACTGAGAGAAAGATATATTGATAAATATATTGCCGCCAACATGGTTACTGTTTCTCCCTGGCAGTGGCTCGATGTTTCTCTTGGCAATGCCGTTATTTACAGCGGGCCAAACTTTAGACCCGAATTTCTGATTCCGTTTATGTTCTATAAATTTCTTGATCACAACACCGGCAGGGGAAACACTGATGATACAAACGGCGCTATGTATTTTGATGTTGCTGTAAAATATCCGCAGAATTTTCTCTTCTATACTACCTTGTTTATTGATGTAACTGAAATAAGAAATATTCTTAAGAATGAATTTTATAACACATGGTTCGGTGTAACTTTAGGCGCAAAGCATATTAATTTTCTTGCGGATAATCTGGACATCTCCTTTGAATATACAAGAATAAGTCCGTGGGTTTATGAACATAAAGATCAAACAACCACATATAAACATATTGATCATACACTCGGGCACTGGCTCGGTCAGAATGCAGATCAGCTTCGGCTGCAGTTTAATTATCAATTCATGCGAGGTTTAAAATTTAATATTCATCTTGAACAACTCAGGAAGGGTGGTCTTGAAGACATCTATTTCGCATACAGAGGCAAAGCTAATATGCCATTTCTTTATAGTCCTTTAAGAAAAGAAATTAACTTTGGCTTATCTGTAAGTTATGAATATATGCATGATTTGTTCGTTCGCGCAGGGTACAAATACTCGCATATTAAAGATGAAGATATTAGCCGCACTCCGGAATATTTACGCGGTCATAAAAATTCACTTTACTTAACCCTTCATTATGGATTGTAATAGCAGCCGGTTAAGTACAAGCAATTACGTGCAGGCGATAAGCCTTTTCACTTTGTTAAACTTTATAATAAATTTAAAACAAGTTTTTCATTCAATTATATAAATCGGAATTATGAAAGGTATTATACTTGCCGGTGGATCCGGTTCGCGGCTTTATCCCATAACAAAAATTTACAGCAAGCAGCTTACATTGATATATGACAAGCCGCTCATTTATTATCCGCTTTCTATTCTTATGCTTGGCGGTATACAGGAAATTCTGATCATTTCCAATGTTCAAACCATTCCACTGTATAAAAGCCTTTTTGGCGATGGCTCACACATCGGGCTAACGATAAGTTATGTTGTTCAGGAAGCGCCAAATGGCATTGCGGAAGCTTTCATTCTTGGTGAAGATTTTATTGGTGATGATTCGGTTACATTAATACTTGGCGATAATATTTTTTACGGCTATCTCGATTTTTTTTATGACGGATTAAGAGAAAACGAAGGAGCAACTATTTTTGGATACAGGGTTAATGACCCCGAACGATATGGAATTGTAGAGTTTGATGAAAAAGGTAATGCAATCTCCATTGAAGAAAAACCAGTCAATCCGAAGTCCCAGCATGCTGTACCGGGTTTATATATTTATAACAATGAAGTTATTGAGATTGCAAAAAATCTCAAGCCATCATCAAGAGGTGAACTGGAAATAACAGACGTTAATAAGCGTTACCTTGAAATGGGCAAGCTGAAGGTTCAAAGGGTTGGGCGCGGAGTTGCATGGCTTGATACCGGAACCCCCGAAGCCTTGCTTGCAGCTTCAAATTTTTTTGGTGTTATTGAAGACCGTCAGGGGCTGAAAGTTGCCTGTATCGAAGAGATTGCCTTGGACAAAGGATTTATAAATCTCCGGCAATTTGAAGATCTCGTTAATTCTATGCCGAAATCTCTTTACCGCGATTATCTGGAGAGGTTTCTGGTAGAGAGATGATAAGGTAACAGAGGTTTATTTGAAGCAATCCGGTTATTAATTCTTAAAAGTGATAGACAGTTAGTGTGTAGTAATTCTTTGTTTACTTTATTAATTGAACTTATATTCAACACAATCTATTTATGAAAATTATTAAAACAAACCTTAACGGATTATTCATCATTGAACCTGATGTATTCGGTGATGAAAGAGGATATTTTTTTGAATCTTTTAACCGAAACCGCTTTCAGCTTAACAACCTTGATGTTGAGTTTGTTCAGGATAATATCTCTAAATCAAAAAAAGATACTATTCGCGGACTGCATTACCAGGTAAATGATAAAGCTCAGGGCAAGCTTTGCTTTGTGATTTCGGGTGCAGTGCTTGATGTTGCCGTTGATATACGATTTGATTCACCAACATTCGGCAAACACTTTTCACAAATTCTGTCTGAAGAGAATCACTTACAGATGTGGATCCCGCCGGGCTTTGCACATGGTTTTTCAGTTTTGTCAGACTATGCTATATTCATGTATAAATGCACCCTGTTCTATGATAAAGATGCCGAGAGAGCTATTTACTATGCCGATCCACAACTAAATATTAACTGGATGATTGATGATCCTATCGTTTCCGAAAAAGATAAAAACGCAAAATTATTCAGAGAAATAGACAGGGATTTTAAGTTCGTACACATTAAGTAATTCTGAAAACATCGAATAATACTTGTTATAACAATTAACCATTTTAATTTTTCCGCCTTTAATTCAACCGGATGATTTGCTGAATTTCATCAGATCCAACACTTAATTCTTACCTCTTACTTTCACTTTTTATTAGTAAATTTGTCAACACTTTTTACGGAGAAATTTATGCAGGTCCCTTTATTAGACCTTAAACCTCAGTATCAATCACTAAAAAAAGAATTAGATGAAGCGCTTATAAGAATAGCAGAGTCTCAGTATTTTATACTTGGTCCTGAAGTAGAAAAAATGGAACAAGCAATGTGCAAGTACCTTGGATGTAAATTTGCATATGGCGTATCATCCGGTACAGATGCTTTGCTTCTTGCACTAATGGCAATTGGCATAAAGCCCGGAGATGAGGTTATAGTTCCCACATATTCATTCTTTGCTACTGCCGGAGTGGTAGCACGCCTCAATGCAATTCCTGTGTTAACCGATATTGATCCTGTTACTTTTAATATTTCCCCTGAAGATTTTAAGAGGAAAATAACTACACGAACGAAAGCCGTTATACCGGTGCATCTGTACGGGCAAAGCGCCGAAATGGACGAATTAATTAGTATAGCCAAAGATCACAACATCAAAGTAATAGAAGATGCTGCACAGGCTATCGGAACCCAATACAAAGATGGAAAGTTTGCCGGTACTATTGGTGATGTCGGATGTTTCTCGTTTTTCCCGAGTAAAAACCTCGGCTGCTTTGGAGATGGCGGACTTGTAACAACCAACGATCCCGACTTAGCCGAGATGCTTTATATAATGCGGGTGCACGGTGGCAAGCCAAAATATTATCATAAAGTTATTGGCGGCAACTTCAGGCTTGATGCTTTACAGGCTGCTGTTATCAGTATTAAGCTTCCACACCTTGATTCATGGTCGGAAAAACGAAGACAAAATGCTGAATCCTACATACACTTATTTAAAGATGCTGGATTAGCTGATGATACCGGCAAGCTTACGTTCGATCAGAGAAATAAAGTTCTCCTGCCAAAAGCAATTTATCAGGAGCTTTCATCATCAGTTAAAAATTACCACATCTACAATCAGTTCATTATCCGTGTTGAAAAGCGGGATGAGCTGAGAGATCATCTGACAAAAAATAAAATCGGCAATGAGATTTATTATCCTGTTCCTTTTCACTTTCAGGAATGTTTTTCTTATCTTAATAATAAGAAAGGTGATTTCCTGCAATCGGAATTTTCTGCCGATACTTCACTGGCTCTTCCGATTTATCCGGAACTGACCTATGAACAAATCTCTTATGTGGTTAATAAGATATATGAATTTATCAATGCTCAGTGAGGTGCAATGAATAACTCTATAAGGTTAATAATACTTCTGTTTGTTTTGTTGCCGGGGATACGGGATTTGCATCCCCAGATAGTTTTTGAACCCGTTCACAGAGATGTTTATGATTATCTTTTAAGAATAAGCCAGAGAGGCGTTATTGATTTTCATGATATTATCAAACCGCTGCCCCGTAAGTACATTGCGGAAAAACTGCTTGAACTCTCAGACAAAAGGAATGAGCTTACTCCCCTCGAAAAAGAAGAGCATAATTTTTATATGCAGGATTTTCACAATGAAATCTCTCTGCTTCAAAACAAAAAAAGTGATACGCAGCATTTCAGCTATTTAGGAAAAGATTTTGCCGGAAGGTACAGGCTGCTTTCATATTCAGATGATCTCTTTAAAGTAAACGTTAGCCCGATTCTCGGTTATCGCAAAGCGCGGTATGATGATGATAATCAGAGCCATGCCTGGAATGGCGTTTATCTTTATGGATACATTGGTGATAACATAGGTTTCAGTTTTGATTTCAGAGACAATCTTGAAAGCGGTAACAAATTAGATAAGTTCAGATTCTTCACCCCGCTGCCCGGTTTTAATGCGCGCTCCAATTTCAACATAGTTGATTACAGTGAAACGAAAATAGAATACAGTGAAATCAGGACTACACTCTCTTACAATTGGAGATGGGGTTCACTTACTGCAGGCAAGGATGTTCTGACATGGGGCTATGAAAGAGGCGGGCAGATAGTCCATTCAGATAAAGCGCCTTCTTATCCATTTATCCGCCTTGATGTACGCCCTGTTGACTGGCTGAGTTTTAATTACTTTCATGGCTGGTTAAATTCCGATGTTGTTGATTCGAATGAAATTTATTACACACCCGATGGAGATCAGCGAATCCGCTTTAAAGATAAATTTATTGCTTCACACACTTTAACACTCACACCCTTTAAAGGTTTTGATATATCGTTGGGTGAATCAATTATCTACTCTGATAAACTCGAAGCTGCTTACTTGTTTCCATTAATGTTTTTCAGGCTTGCAGATCATTATTTAAGCAGGCATGTGAATCACGCCGGAAATAATGCGCAATTTTTTGGAAGCATAAGTTCACGTAATCACATTAAAAACACTCATTTATATGCAACCCTCTTTATTGATGAAATAACCATTGCTGGTTTGTTTGACCCCGCGAAGCAAAGAAATCAGTTAGGTTATTCAGTTGGCGGTTCAGTTACAGATTTGCCGCTTCAGAATCTCACTCTACAACTTGAGTTTACCCGTTTGTATCCGTTTGTTTACAGGCACTTCATTCACACAACCACTTACGAAAGCTCTTCTTATCAGCTTGGACACTGGATGGCACATAACGCAGATCAGATTTATGCTTCTGTGAATTACCGTATACTGAGAGGGTTACAGGCAAAAGTATGGACGCGTTTCATCAGAAAGGGTGAAGACGGAACATTCGAGCAGCAGTATACACAGCCTCAGCCTCCTTTCCTCTTCGGGCTAAGAAGAAACTATGGTTACTACGGATTTGAAATAAAGTATGAGCCAATACACGAATTATTTATTAAGGGTTATTTTGAAAGCAGAAAAATTTCTTTGCAGCAGCCTGATAAATCTTTTATGAATTTTGACGTAAATGAATTTTTCCTTGCACTGTACTACGGTTTGTAACATAAAATGATATAAACTGCTGATAACCAGATAATATGAAAACAAAAAAAATATATTTGGCAGGACACAGCGGAATGGTTGGTTCTGCTATCCTTCGTGAACTCGAACAGAAAGGTTATTCAACAGTAATAACAAAGCCGCAAAGCGAGTTAGACCTGGTTATACAGCGGGATGTGGAAATTTTTTTTTCAGCAGAAAAACCGGAAGTTGTTATTATTGCGGCGGCTAAAGTAGGAGGCATTCTGGCAAACAACCAATACCGCGCTGAATTCATCTACGATAATTTGATGATAGAATCGAACGTTATTCATGCCGCATTTAAAAACGGATGTGAGAAGCTGATATTCCTTGGTAGTTCCTGCATCTACCCGAAACTTGCACCGCAGCCGCTTAAAGAAGAATACCTGCTCTCCGGTTATCTTGAATTTACGAATGAGCCTTATGCAATCGCTAAGATTGCCGGAATTAAACTATGTGAAAATTATTACAGGCAGTACGGCTCAAACTTTTTTTCAGTTATGCCTACGAATCTTTACGGTCCGAACGATAATTTTGATTTACAAACCTCTCATGTTCTGCCTGCACTAATAAGAAAATTTCATGAAGGGAAAATAAATAACACCGGTAAAGTAACTCTTTGGGGAACGGGTAAACCTTTAAGAGAGTTTCTTTTTGTTGATGACCTCGCCGGGGCTGTCGTGTTCTTAATGGAAAGAATAAACGCTTCTGATCTTTACGGCAACGGCATATCTCACCTGAATATCGGAACAGGAACTGACGTAAGCATTTCTGAACTTGCGAAAATTATTTCTGATATAACAGGATACAACGGTGTAATCGAATATGATACATCAAAGCCGGACGGAACACCGCGTAAACTTCTCGATGTTTCCCGGATAAATTCACTCGGTTGGAAATATAAAACCGAATTGAAAGATGGAATCATACAAACTTATAATTGGTATTTAAGCAATTATAAATGAGCTCTTTTATATAATTAAAACCATGGATAATATAAAGTGATTGAAGTTTTTACTTTTATGTTAAAAAAATCTTTACGCGTTCTTTGTGAATTTCAATCTGTGTTTGCTCTAACTAATTGGTATGGATTTGCAAAATGAAAAAAGCACTAATTAGCGGGATTACCGGACAGGATGGCAGTTATCTTACAGAAATTCTTTTAGAAAAAGGATATGAAGTGCACGGCATAATACGCCGCAGCAGTTCTTTTAACACCGGACGGATTGACCACCTGTATAACAATAAAGAAATTCTCAATAAAAACCTTTTTCTTCATTACGGCGATCTTGTTGATACCAGCAATCTGAATCGTCTGCTCGAAAAAATTGCGCCTGACGAAATTTATAACCTTGCTGCACAAAGCCATGTTAAAGTATCGTTTGAAATACCGGATTACACAGCACAGGTTGATGCTCTCGGTACGCTCAGATTTTTAGATGCAATAAGAGAAGTTGGTTTAAGAAAAGTAAAATTTTATCAGGCTTCCACCAGCGAGCTGTATGGCAAAGTGCAGGAAGTTCCGCAAACTGAAAAAACCCCCTTCTATCCTCGCTCGCCTTACGGTGTGGCAAAACTCTACGGCTATTGGATCATCGTTAACTACCGCGAAGCTTACAATATATTTGCAAGCAATGGAATATTATTTAATCATGAATCGCCAAGAAGGGGTGAAACATTCGTAACAAGAAAAATTACCCGTGCAGCTTCCCGTATATTAATGGGCAAACAGGATGTGCTTCTTCTTGGCAATCTTAATGCTAAAAGAGACTGGGGCTATGCACCCGAATACTGCGAAGGTATGTGGAAAATACTTCAGCATAATCAGGCTGACGACTTTGTGCTGGCTACCGGTGAAACTCATACCGTTCGGGAATTTGCTGAAAAAACTTTCAGCAATGCCGGTGTTGAGATTGAGTGGACAGGAAAAAATGAAAACGAGAAAGGTATTGTCCGCAGCTTTAATCCGGATAAATCCAGAGATCTTATAGACTATCAAAACAACAAAGGCAGGTTTAATTTTGATCTGAGTACAACTCTTAAAAAAGGAGATGTTATTGTTGCTGTTGATCCTAATTATTACCGCCCTACAGAGATTGATTTGTTAATCGGCAATCCTGAAAAAGCAAAGAATATTTTAGGCTGGCAGGCAAAAACATCTTTTGCGGATTTAGTAAAGCTTATGATAAAATCTGATCTTGAAAAAATTTTGATCCGCGGCTATTAGTAATAATATATCTGAAAACAAACTTGTTACTATTGTACTGGTTTTCGTCTTTGTATATAAAGCATCATTAATAGTGAAGCTATTATTACTCCTGCTAATATAAAAATGATATGAACAGACCTGCCCGATGCTTTTATTATAACAGTATCCTTATTTCCCGAAAGAATAAATGCACTCCAGTAATAAGGGTTGGGTGAGTGATCATTTATGAAATCTATTTTTGCATTTCGGAGTGCATCAGCTTTACTTAAACCACGACTCAGATGCTTGTAAAACAGCGTCATAAGTTTTGAAGTATATTTATCATTTACCTCCCAGAGTGAAACCACAACGCTTTTGGCTCCCGCTTCAAAAAAAGCTTTTGTCATTCCGATAATACCTTCAGATTCATCAACATCGCCCATTCCGGAATTACAGGAACTCAGTACAACAAGATCGCTGTTAAGCTTTAGCTGAACAATTTCAGAAGCTTCAAGAATTCCGTCATTCTCCGCATCATTTACATTTGAGAAAAAAATAACCGGCTGTTTGTTGAAAAGGTAAGAATGTGTTGAGAGATGAATTATCCTGCTGTTTTCAGAGCTTCTCTTAAAATTTGTTTCCGTAGCATTTGAACCGGTTAATACACGGTTTGCAGGAATTATGCTTCCAATCTCATTTATTTCCTCGCCGGAAAATCTCAAAGGCAATAAAGCAAGATTTCTTGGAATACCCGGCGAATCTTCAAGCAAACCACGGCGCTCAGCAAACTCGTCATTTACAGCGCTGATCATAGGGTCTCCCAAAAGAAGTACATTTTCATTGTTCTTAACAACAGATTTTTGCTGCTCCAGGAAAACCGCCGGCGATGGTGCGTAAGAAATACTGTATGCATTGATCAGAAATTTCCTTCCGTGGTACCGATATGGACTTTCATCTTCGGTAAATTCGGTTACCAGCAACTCAAAGGGAATTGTCATCAATTCTGATGACGGAGATATTATTAGCTTCTTATTCTCAGGAAGGTGTTCCTTAAGAGGTTTAAAGATTAATTGATATACCTTGTATGATTCCTTTGCATTAAAAGCAAAAAGATCATGATTTATAAACATATTAGTATTGATTATGTCCCTGTCAAATTGTGGTGATATGCCCGCTATCATTTCCGATATTTCCCTGCCGCTTAAGCCAAGTTTTATAACATTGAATGACTGGCGGGAAACAATAAATGCATAAGTATTACTTTCATTGGAATAATAAAGAAGCAATATCTCATCGTCAGCAAGTTTTTTTTGCCAATCGCTCAAATTGGGGTGACGGTTCTCGCCAATATATTTTTCAAGTCCAGGGTTGTTTGTAAAAATTTCCTTCTTTAATAACCTGAGAAGTACTGCTGCCGAATCGGTTTCCTTCTTAGAGTATAAACCTGAGTGTAGTATCCACTCATATTCGTATAATTTCTCCGGTGTGTTTTTATCTTTTAATGCTGCAAGTAATTTCAGGTTATTAAGATTTTGCATCATATTTCGAGAGCGCGAACGATCTATTATCTCTAAAGCTTTATCATAACTGCCGTTTTTAATGTAAAAATCTGTAAAGGAGTCAAAAACTTCTTTCTTTCCGGAAAAGTAGGAAATCTGGATCTCACTCTCGCCGAAAAGAGGTCTTGAAACATCATCTATTAACCTAACTGCCTCCGAATAATGAGAATAAGCAGCTTCATTAAGATTGAAGTGATCATATAATTTTGCCAGGTAGAAATGTGCATCAATCATAACATTAAATTCATTTGCTGCTTTTGCAGATTGAAGGGCAGCCTGATAATTATTTTGTGCTTCGCTGAAATTATTAAGCATAAAAAATATATCGCCTTCAATTAATCTGATCCTTGCTGATAAATATTCCATTCCCATATTATCGGAAAGACGATCGGCATTTGTTAAATGTTCACGCGCTGATTCAAATTTATTCTGTTTGATCCTAAGTGATGCAAGGTCAATATAAGCAAGTGTACCGGTTAGATACGAACCTGAATTTTCTGCAAGCTCAATTGCACTATTGAGATAATTTTCGGCTATGGATAAACTGTCCATCATTAAATATGACAATCCGAGCTTATGATGAACATCTGCAATAAGGAATGGGTCGCCGGTAGTTTCGGCTGATTGAGCTGCTTTGTTAAAATAGCCCGCAGCATTGGTGTATCTCGAAAGATTATAGTGCAGGCTTCCAATGCCAATGTTTATCTCAGCCGTCAGATAAATCTCTTTTATTTTTGAAGAAAGTTCCTGTGCTTTTCTGTAATAATGAAGAGCTTTGCTGTAGTTCGAAAGGTTTGAATAAACATCTGCTATTCCGATATAATTCAAAGCCGCTGCTCTTTTATTCTCGCCGGCATAATCAAGCCCCTGTTCAAAATACTCAAGAGCATTTCCGAAATCGAACAAAACCATATATATCTTACCGATATTTTCCGAGAGAAGTGATAATCTCAGCTTATTCCCCAACATCAAAAACAATCTGAAGCTTTCAGAATAGTTTTGCTTTGATTCGATCAGGTTATTTGTAAGTGAATATGAAACACCAAGTTCAGAGAGTGCGTGAGCTTTTGTTTCAATATCATTTATTGAGTCTGCAATTGCAGATGCCTGGTAAAAATATTCGCGGGCATTTTCAACATCTCCTTTAATATCTTCAATGATCGCGAGATTGATCTTTCCTTTTGCAATGTTACGCCGTTCATTAAAATGATGTGCAGTTTTAAATCCGGCATTGTATAACCTTTCTGCATTATCGTAATTCCCGGACAGAAAATGCAGTGATCCTTCCGCATAGATAATATCGGTTAGAAAAGGATTGTCTTCTTTTATTAAGTCTCTGCATTTATTCAGATAATTTAATGATAACTCATACTCACCAAGCCCTCTGTAAATTTTTGCAGAAAGAAAATAAGCTTCATGCCGGAGCGAATCCCGCATAATGAATTCTGAAATGGAAGCAAGAGCGCTGCGGTATTCAGCGCCAGATTCAAGAATTAAAGCCTCGAGATAGAGCATAGAAATACTTTTATCCTTTAACTCATCCAGCCTGCTTTTTAACTGCGGCATCCTGCCGGATGAATTTGCTGAAAAAACAAGCTGATCATAAACGGGTAAGAAATCAGGAAAAGAATGAATCAGTGCAAAAAGCGAATCAAACATTACATCAAATCTTCCTTCGCGTTTAAGCAAAATTGATTGCAGAAAAGTATTGCCGTACCCGGCTGGTAATGAGGTGAGAATTGATGATTCTTCTTCGGTGGTTATGATGCTGTTATTAAGATAAAATGCATATGCAGAGATGAGATTGTTATTCCAGCCATCTTCAGCAGCCATACTTCGCACGGAAGCTATATCATAGACCGATTTATCATCTTTTACAGACGGCTGATGAATTACTTCCGCAGGATGAAAGAGCACGAAGGTAATCAACAGAAAAAGTAATATTAACTTTTGGTTTATCATTCAACACATTCTACTCCAATTCGGACAGCAGTTTAATTGCTTCATTCATTTTACTTCCTTTTTCATCAACCACCTTACGAAGGTAAAACTTAGCCGACTCAATATCGTTGAGCATAAGATATGCTTTTGCAGAATAGTAGTATGAATTGTGGTTAATATTCGGATATTTGCCCGAATCATTTTTTAGAACGGCAAGTCCAAACTGTTCAATAGCGAGAGAGACTCTGCCGGTATCAAACGAGGGAAACAACCCTGCAAAACTTTTACGTGCAGTTTCGAGATATGCAAGTCCAAGTATGTAGTGCGAATAAAAAACCGTTTCATCGGCACTGCTAAGTTCAATATCTTTTTTAAGATATTCGATTGCTTCATCGAACCTGTTATTGTCAAAAGCTTTCAGACTGTTCTGAAATTCGTTTGTTACCCTGCCGCGTGTGATAAAAAACTCTGAGCGGTCATCAATTGATGCATGCTTATAATGTTCGGGTGTAGTCCACGCAGAGAACAAAAGCAATGCAGCATAAAGGAATCCCGCTATAAGCAGAGATGCAAAAGCATATCTTTGCACGGGATAAAATTTCCGAAGAGGTTGTTCTGCTTTTACAGGTTCAAATGTTTCAGATATAAAATTTTTCAGCTCCCCGTATTCTTCATGAAAAACTTTCAGATCTTCAAAACAGGTATGACACTTTCTGATATGATCTTCAATTGCAGGCAGACTTTTGATTATTGATTTATTCTCCGGTTCAATACCGTTCTTATAGAGGATGTAATCGGTCATTTCCTGATCCGACAGGTGTGAAGCTGATCTTACCGTCTTCTCAATTTTCTTATAATGGTTGTAATAAGCCTCTGCTTGCTTATCTTCACCTGTAATTGATGCGATCCTGTTCCTGTCTTCTTCGGAAAGGATATCTTTGCTCAGAATCTCGTTTAATATTTCTATGTTGTTCATCATTGTATATCGTTAAATTCAAACAAATAGTGTAATTGACGTTAATAAAGTGACAGTTAAATCATACCCTTTAATTCTTCGATTGTCCGGTAAAACATTTTCTTAACGGCATCTTCCGATTTATTCATATTCTCGGCTATTTCACTGAATTTGAGGTCTTCCCAGAAGCGCATTTTAAGTATCTTTTGTTTGTCTTCACTTAAAGTATTAAGAAGTTCCAGAATTTTACCAGCATCAATCATATCGCCGGGGTTTGTTTCCTTCTCTTTAAGATCATACGCTTCATCTATGCTGAAAGTGCGCCTCTCTTTATTCTTCTTGTACCAATTAACGAAGTTGAGAAAGAGAACTCTGCGCAGCCAGAATTCAATATTATCTACTCTGTGGTATTGTTCTGCAAAAGAGAGGTAAACATTATTTGCAAGGTCTTCAACATCGTCCTTGTTTTGTATTTTACCGTAACGGTATTTTGAGAGGAAGTAAGAATAAGATATTTTTCTGATATGATCTGAAAGTTTTGAAAAGGAAGGAGAGCTGCCGGCTTTAGCCTCAGCGAATAATGTATCCAGTTCCTCTCTTGAAAAATTCAGAAAATTTAAATTATTTGTGCTCAATAAAGTCTGTCACTTTATATATTAATATCTTACTTATATTATACTTATTATTATGTTTTTTAACAATATGCGCAAAGTCATCATTCTTACTGTTGTATTACTATCATTCGGGGAAGGGCTCTTTGCCCAGCCGCAGCTTGTCATTACGCCCGATAAAATTGAATATAAAGATGTTTTTTACCGGCTTGGTGTGGTTTACTTTAAGAACGTGGGAAATCAGCCCCTGATGATTGACAGCCTCAGTTATGAACTTGATTTTTATTTTGTAAGATTTAACAAACATCCTTACACGCCTTTTTATATTGACCCCGGCGATTCAGTACAGATGGACTGCATACTATCAGGTTTTATGTGGCTTTCAGGCATTGATACAACCGACACAATGTATGTTTATAACAACGGTTCAACCGGTGCGCAAAAGCTCGAAATTGAAATTGACCTGGAGCATGGATTTAGTGGCGAGGGAATAATAAACGGACAGGTAAAAGATAGTATCGGCGTTATACCCGGAGCAACGGTATACTTTTTCTTTGGCGGAAATTTTGTTATCAGCACTGCACAGACTGATCAGTTCGGGTTTTACTCTGTTATACTTCCGCCGGGCAATTATTCTGTTGCCGTTGAGAAAGACGGCTACTATACAATGTTCTATGATCAGCAATTTGATCCGTTCAATGCAACACTTGTAAGTCTTGATGATGATTCCGTGCGCTCGCTGAATTTTGATATGCTTCCCGAACTTTCAACAGGATTATCTGTGTCGGGCAAAATTATTGATTCGCTTTCGGGAACTCCGATTGAAAAAGGTATTGTGATTGTTAGAAGAGGTACCCATACACCAACAAAAATTCCATCATCCAATTACTCTGTTTTAAGTCAGCAGGGAATTTATACCACTTTTGTTCACAGGGGAGGTAGTTATGACCAGACGAACATACTTGCTGAAGATTATTATTACGTGCAGGGATTTTCAGATTACTTCATACCATCTTATTACCAAAGTGATAACATTCCTGCTCCATTCTGGCAAATGGCAGATACGGTGTTGATTGCTTCTGCTGTTATTGATATTGATATCAGCCTGCCGAGGGATTCTGCTTATGGTGCGGGAAATGTTTTCGGGAATGTTACCTCCGGCGGTGAATCAATGCTTTCGGATGTGTTAATATATGCTCAGTCTGTTGACCCATTAAACCCACTCTTCACTTTTGCATTTATGCAGCCAGAGGGAATTTTCAATCTTGGTTTTCTTCCTTACGGTACTTACCGACTTGTGGCTCAACGAATCGGGCTGGACGATGCATTCAGCGAAACATTTGTTATTGATTCCCTTAATCCGTCTGTTTATAACATTAATCTTAATTTCTTAACCACATCGGTTTATGAAGAAATTGAATTTCCATCCTCGTTTTACCTCTCACAAAACTATCCCAATCCCTTCAATCCAGGCACAGTTATCAGTTGGCAGTCTCCGGTCGGCAGTCTGCAATCACTAAAAGTTTATGATGTTTTGGGCAGAGAAGTTGCAGCGCTGGTTAATGAATTTAAAGAAGCAGGCAAGCACTCTGTTGAGTTTGATGCTGCGGGATTGCCAAGCGGAGTTTACTTCTACAGATTAAATGCCGGCAGCTTCTCCGAAACAAAGAAGATGATTTTGCTGAGATAAAGAATTCCAAACCAAACCACGCAGCACAGATTAAGCGAGGCTATTCGGGTGTCGAAATCTGTGCTGCGGCGGTTATACAGGGTTTAACGAATTGATGCTCCGGTATATCCGTCCCTTTAATTTTTAACTTCCACCCCCATTTTTGTTGCACTTTAAAATGCAATTATTTATGTTTGCCCTGTGCAGGATATGCTGAAAAA
>JBBIGV010000028.1:0-36551 GCA_037447335.1 Ignavibacteria bacterium
TAAAAAATGTTCTTTAACACCAAATCCCATTTACACAAATTATTTTACAGACTCAAAGTTGCCGGGTTATCCCCACCTTATTTGTTTTCTAATGCATAATTTGGGTTAATGGTTATTTGTCCCGTCAGTAGGGGCGTTCAATTGAACGCCCCTACTTTACCTAGTGGATCAAATCCCGTTAGGGACGAAATAAGGATGCATTTTAAACTGCATAAAAATCATCGGAAATTTAAGTGTCTTTCAAATTTAATTGGATATTTAAAAAATATTTTGGACAGCAGTGTGATAAACAATTACCTCATCATAATCTGCCTCGAAGACAAATCCGAAGCTGCCGTCTTTTGCTTCCATTCTACTCTTAAGTTTTCCGCCGACTCTTAAATCGTTCTCTGCTTTTGGGCAATGCCAGTCATCGGAAGCATAAGTCCATTTTGTAATGTGTTCCGGTTTTGTATAGTAGTCCCATACTTTTATTACATCTGCAGAAACGATGGCTTCAACAGTGATATTTGTTCTGTTCATTATTTTTTCTTTCTGTTTTATTTGCATTAAAATGCGCCGTCTGTATTCGGAAGTTCTTCCGGTATTTCCTGACCAACATCCCACATTTCTACAATCTTTCCATTTTGGAATCTGAAAAGATGAACAACAGTTATTTGTATTTCTCCCAGTTTAATGTGTGAGTGTGCTGCAACCATATTGTATTCGGAAACTACGTTTATTATTTCGAGTTCTTTCCCGGGAAACTGTTTATGATTTTCTTTCATTGCTTCTTTCAGAGCAGTGAAGCCGGCAGCGAAAAAGAGATTGTGATGTTTGCCTTTTATATCAACATATTTTTCGTATGCTTCATCAATCATTCCGGCAACAACAAGCTGTAAAAATTTTACTGCGCGATCTTTTATATTCATTTTTTATCCTTTGTATGCTTTTTCTAATTCACTGATATTAAATTTCTTCATTGTTTGGGCTATGGAAACAAATCCATTTAGAGTCATCTGCATTTGAAGTTTTAGTTTTCTCTTTTGTTCACTCACTTTTAAAGTTTAACTATTCTGCTGCGGATATGCATAGTTTATCATCCACTTAACCCCGAATTTATCTGTAACCATTCCGAAGTAAGCACCCCAGAACTGACCCATCATCGGCATATCTGCACTTCCACCTTCTGAAAGTCCCTTGAAAAGCTTATCCGCTCCTGCTTTATCTTCAGCATTAATCGATATATAAAAAGTTATTTCCGAATGTAAATTTGAATCCCGTAGACTCGAGAGCATCAGTAGCCATAATCATATTTCCCCTGCACATAAGTGATTCATTGATAATTATAATGGCATGACCCGATCACTTTCTTGAGCCGTGTATAAAACCCCGATAAGGAAGTGCAGTTTGAACAGTGATAAATGCATCTTTATCTATCGTTTCTATCTGTGCTATAACTTTCTTTTGATATTTTCTCGCTGTGACCATAACAATTATCGAAACCCCGCCTGAACCACCTTCGGCGGGCAGAATAGTTACACCAAATTTTGATTTTCTCAAATAATCGGCAATCTGATCAGTAAAGTGACGTGAGATAATATTCAGTTGAACGTAACCTAACCCGATCTTTTGTTCGACCCAAATTCCTATTATGTTGCCAAATGCAAAACCGGCTGCATAACCAAAAAGATTATAAATATTGTCAAGATGCTGGAAGATATACCTGATAGCAAATACCCATATCAATACCTCAAAAAATCCGGCTATTCCCGCATAATATTTCCGACCCTGCACAACAAGTATAGTTCGTATTGTTCCGATAGAGACATCACAAATACGCATGAACATTATTAACAGAGCGCCAAATATTGATTCCACGATTCTCCACTATTCATTATTTTGAACATATCAAAATTAAATAAATATCAGACATTATAATTATCTTTAACACTTCAATTATCAGATGGCTTGAAATGTATCACACCGAAAGACAGGAACTTGTAAATAAACTGATGCAGAAAGGCATTACCGACGAAAATGTGCTTAGTGCCTTAAGAACTGTCGAACGGCACAAGTTTGTCCCGCTGGCAATCAGGCATCATTCATATAAAGATATTGCTCTGCCCATTGGGTACGGACAAACAATTTCGCAGCCATATACGGTTGCCTATATGACACAGGCGCTTCAGCTAAAACCCGGTCAGAAAGTTCTTGAAATCGGGACCGGTTCAGGTTACCAGGCGGCAATTTTATATAATATGGGAATAGACGTATTCAGTATCGAAAGACACTTCGAGATTTATAATAACACCAGAAAACTTTTCGATAAGCTTGGAATCAGAGTTCACACTAAATACGGGGATGGTACAATAGGCTGGGAGGAATTTTCGCCGTTCGATGGCATTCTGGTAACTGCCGGTTCTCCATCAATACCTAACTCGCTTAAAAAACAACTTGCTCCTGGCGGACGTATGGTAATTCCTGTTGGTGATAAGAACACGCAAATACTGAAAATAGTTAAGAAGACAGACGTTGATGAATTTGAGATAATTGATGTGCCTGAATTCAAGTTTGTCCCTTTAATAGGGAGAGAAGGATGGAAGACACAGTAATTTTTTTAGTTGGTCCTACCTGCTCAGGCAAAACTTTACTGGGTATTAATCTCGCAAAAAGAATTAATGCTGAAATTATTTCCGCTGACAGCCGGCAGGTTTTTAAGTATCTGAATATTGGCACCGCCAAACCTTCACCGGAAGAAATGCAAACCGTCAAACATCACCTTATAGATTTTCTTGAACCTGAAGAGAATTATAACGCAAGCCGGTTTGAAAATGATGCGCTTAATATTGTAAAAAGTTTGTTCGAAGCAGGCAAGCAGCCTTTAGTGGTTGGCGGCTCCGGGCTTTATATAAAAGCTTTAATTGACGGAATATTCACCTCGGCTGATACTGATGAAGGTTACAGGCTGACATTGAAGGAAATCAGAGAAACTAAAGGCGATCAGTATCTTTATGATCAATTAAAAAAGATTGATCCTGACGCAGCGTCGAAAATGCTGCCGCAAAACTGGAAACGCATAATACGGGCTTTAGAGGTTTTTCATCTTACCGGAAATTCAATTCTACATCATCAGCAAATCTATAATCGTGCAATTCAATTCTCATCACTCCAGATAGGAATAAATTGGGAAAGGAAAGTTCTCTATAAAAGAATTGAAGATCGCGTTGACCAAATGATTTATTCGGGGTTAGTTGAGGAAACAAAGCAATTGCTGGAGAAAGGATATTCAGGCTATCTTAATTCTCTTAATACTGTTGGCTATAAAGAAATAATATCATACCTGAAAGGTAATATTTCGCTTGAGCAGGCAGTAGATCTTATCAAAAGGAACACCAGAAGATTTGCCAAGCGCCAGTTAACATGGTTCAGGAAAGATGAGCGGATAAAGTGGTTTGATCTTGCTGATATCAATGATTTTCGTCAAACAGCAGATAAGATCATCATGCTTATTAATAAAACTTTTCGCAAAAATTTTATTTAATCCGATAATAATTTTCTATATATTAATAGAGACAGTAATCTGTCAAAAAGAACCAGTTATTCAAAAAACTAACAGGGAGAGAAAAATGGTTGGAATTGTAGGATATGGTTCGTACCTGCCGCGTTACCGCATCAAAATTGAAAGCATTGCCAAAGAGTGGGGCGCTGATCCCGAAACTTTGAAAAGAGGTTTACAGTTGTTCGAAAAAACTGTACCCGGCCTTGACGAAGACACAATCACCATTTCTGTAGAAGCAGCAAAAAATGCTCTTAAAAGAGCCGGAATAAACCCCAAAGAAATTGGTGCAGTTTATATAGGATCAGAATCGCATCCTTATGCGGTTAAACCTTCCGGAACAGTTTTAATTGATGCTCTTGGTATCGGACCGGACGTTCACGTAGCCAGTTATGAATTTGCGTGCAAAGCAGGCACAGAAGCAATGTATGTTGCTTACAGTCTTGTGAAAGCAGACGAAATGAAATACGCACTGGGAATAGGGGCTGATACTTCGCAGGGGGCGCCGGGTGACGCTCTCGAGTATTCAGCTTCTGCCGGCGGCGCTGCTTTTATTATGGGAAAGGAGAATGTAGTTGCGGAAATTTTATTTACTCATTCTTATACTTCAGATACACCCGATTTCTGGAGAAGAGAACACGAGTTCTATCCAAGGCATGCCGCAAGATTTACAGGTGAACCCGCTTACTTCAAACACATTGTAAATGCAGGCAAAGCACTTCTCGAAAAATCTAGAATGAAACCTTCTGATTTTAAATATGCAGTCTTTCATATGCCAAACGGAAAATTTCCTCAGATGGTAGGCAAGCAGCTTGGTTTTACTAAAGAGCAGCTTGAAGCCGGCTGGATCGTTCCATGGATGGGAAATACTTATTCAGGCTCATCACCTGCAGGACTTGCAGCAATTCTCGATGTTGCTTCTCCCGGAGATCTGATTTTCATGGTTTCATTCGGTTCCGGCGCAGGAAGTGATGGCTTTATTTATAGGGTTACGGACAGGATTAAAGAAGTTCAGGATAAAGCGCCAAAGCTTCGTGACCAGCTTGATAAAGATAAAATATACCTCGATTACGGGCAGTATGCCAAGTATCGCGGTAAAATTATTTTAAATGAAGTATAGGGTAATAAAGGTATAGAGGAGTAGAAACATAAGGTATAAAGCGATGTGTTTATTAAATTCTCCTTGAATGATTGAATGGTTGAATGATTGAATGAAAACTGTAATTAAAACACATTCATCCATTCATCTATTCATTCCTTTTATTTAGAAACAGAAATTTGAAGAAAGGAAAACTCTATGAGAGATGCAGCAGTTATCGGAGTAGGGATGACTCAGTTCGGGGAGCTGTGGAGCAAATCAATAAAAGATATTTTTGTTGAAGCTGCTTCGGAAGCAATTAAAAACGCAGGAGTTGATCACATAGACTCAATGTATGTTGGCTCCATGAGCAGTGGTTTGTTTGTCGGACAGGAACATCTCGGTGCAATACTGGCAGATTATCTGGGACAAACACCAATTCCGGCAACAAGAGTTGAATCTGCTTGCGCTTCAGGCGGTGCTGCTTTCAGAGCCGCTTATTTTGAAGTTGCATCAGGTGCAAGCGATATTGTGCTTGCTGGTGGAGTCGAGAAAATGACCGATGGTGCAGATGTAACAGATGCACTTGCAACAGCAGCAGATCAGGAATATGAAGTTTACCAGGGAGTTACTTTCCCGGGTTTGTATGCGATGATTGCAAATGCTCATATGAATCAGTACGGAACTACAAGAGAACAGCTTGCAGCAATTGCAGTCAAGAATCATCGTAACGGAGCCAACAACCCGAATGCACAATTCAGATCTCCGGTAACATTAGAACAGGTGATGAACTCAACACTCGTCGCTGATCCATTAAGATTATTAGATTGCTCTCCAGTGAGTGATGGCGGTGCAGCAGTAATTCTTTGCTCAATGGATGTTGCCAAGAAACTTTCTAAAAATTATGTGAAGGTTAAAGGAACAGCACAAGCATCGGATACAATTGCACTTCACTCAAGAAAAAGTTTAACAACGTTTAACTCGGTTGTAACTGCAGCACAGAAAGCTTACAAGATGGCAGGAGTTACTCCTAAAGACATCAACTTTGCAGAGGTGCACGACTGCTTCACAATTGCAGAAGCAGTTGTTTACGAAGATATCGGATTCTGCGATAAAGGCTGCGGCGGTCCTGCGGCAGAAGAAGGTCGCACTGCAATTGATGGAAAGACTCCTATCAATACAAGCGGCGGCTTGAAGTCAAAAGGTCATCCTGTTGGTGCAACAGGTATCGCACAAATAATTGAATTATATGAACAGCTAACCGGTCAGGCTGGAAAGAGACAAATTAAAAATGCTCATATTGGCTTAGCACAAAATATGGGCGGAACCGGTGCGAGCTGTGTAATAAATATATTGGAGGCAATATGATCAGTCCGAGATATCATCGCGAAATACCGCAACGTTATCGTTTGGAAGCAGGCAAGTGTAAAAGCTGCGGTAACATCAGCTTTCCACCAAGATTAGTTTGTCCCGAATGCGGTAAGAACGAGTTTGAAACTATCAGACTAAATGAAGAGGGAAAGCTTTTAACTTATACAATTATCAGAGTTGCATCAGATAAATTTTTCGGAACAACACCATTTGCAGTTGGCATTGTTGAATTAAATGACGGTTTAAAATTAACCACACAAATTGCAGATGTTAATTTCGACCAACTGAAAATTGGACAAAAAGTAGAACTAGTTTTCCGTAAGATACAGGATGAAGGAAAATCTGGTTTGCATTGTTATGGGTATAAGGCGGTGTTGTTTTGAATTAGTCACAATGGAAAGGGGGAGAAAAAATTAATTGGGTTTTGAATTCAAACTTCGAATTGAAAAGAACTAAATAGCCCCGTGCTTCGGCACGGGGATTTGGAAAACGAAAAACCATCCCGGGCTTAAGCTCAACCGATGGTATTCAAACAGAAATCCGAAGCGATAATTAATTCGATATAACATTTACTAAGCGCAATAAAACATTTTTTTGCATTTAGTAAAGCTTTACTTGTTTTCCTATTATATCATTTCTTATTAAATTACTTAACAAAAATCAGATCCTGATCTTTTCATTTTATTTCTTTTAGAATCCGATTCTAAAATCAAAATTTATGAGATGCTGAAACAAGCATGCCTACCAGCAGGTTCAGCATAAAGAAAAGGAATATGAAAGAAAAAATAAAAATTGCATCAGAACTTTTTGCCCTGAACTTGCCCGCCTTGGCTCGACTGCCAGGTCGAGACAGGTTTCATGGTCTTTAGCGATTTCATTAAACAAATTATATCAAACAATTAATGATGCCGAATTGAATTCGGCATTTGTCAGGAAAATATGAAAAGTAAAATACGCATAGCATCCGGACAAGGTTTTTGGGGCGACTTAATAGACGCACCATACCATCAGGTAACCAAAGGTGATATCGACTATCTCGTCATGGATTACCTTGCTGAAGTAACAATGTCGATTCTTCAGAAACAGAAGAACAGGAATCCAAATCTTGGTTATGCAACAGACTTGATAGATCTGATGAAAAAGATTCTTCCAATCACTTCCAAAAAAGGAATTAAAGTTATCACTAATGGCGGCGGAGTAAATCCAATTGCTTGCGCAGATGCAATTATTGATGCGGCTATGAATCTTGATATAAAAAGACTCGCAGTTGCTGTGGTTTTGGGTGATGATATCAGAGATTGCATTGATGAGATAATAGGGAAGGGATGCCTGCTGGAAAACATGGAAACCGGCGAGCCGATCACAATAGTAAAAGATAAGCTGTTAAGTGCAAATGTTTATTTTGGTGCCGCACCAATCGTTGAAGCTTTAAAACGTGGAGCAGATATTGTAATTACCGGAAGAACTACCGACACTGGTTTAACTCTCGCACCGATGATATATGAGTTCGGCTGGGATTTGAAAAATTATGACCTGATGGCAGCCGGAACTGTTGCAGGACATATTCTCGAATGCGGGGCTCAGGCAACCGGCGGAAACTTTTTGGGTGATTGGGAATCTATCGAGAACTTTACAGAGATTGGCTTCCCTATTGCTGAGGCTTTTCCCAATGGCGAGGTGATAATTACCAAACACGAAAATACCGGCGGCAAAGTTTCATTTGATACAATCGCTGAACAACTTGTTTACGAAATCGGTGATCCTGCTCAGTATATCACTCCCGATTGTGTTGCAGATTTCACTTCAATCAAACTTGAAGAAATGGGGAAGGATAGAGTTAGGGTTTATAACGTAAAAGGAAAACTCGAAACAGAATTTTATAAGGTGTCCTGCTCATACCACAGTGGTTATAGTGCAACCGGAACACTTACTTATTCCTGGCCCCAGGCATTAACCAAGGCAAAGAAAGCTGACAGAATACTTCGCAAAAGACTTGAACAACTCGGATTGAAATTCGATGAAATCCGTTCCGAATATATTGGTTATAATGCTACACACGAAACTCTTGCTCCTCTGCTGGATGAAGATATGATAAATGAAATTGTACTGCGGTTTTCTGTAAGAGCAAAGGACAGAAACACGGTTAACAGATTCGGACAGGAAATAGCTCCATTAATCCTTACTGGTCCTCCGGGTGTAACTGGTTTTGCAGGCGGCAGACCTAAACCAAAAGATGTAATTGCATACTGGCCTGCGCTGATTCCTAAGAAATTAGTTGAACCAAAAGTAAAAATTCTGGAGTTGAAATGAGTAAAATCCAACTACGTCAAATTGCCCACGGGCGAAGCGGAGATAAAGGCGACGCTGCCAACATCGGCATCATCGCTTATGACGATAAAGGATATGAAATCATCCAAAAGCATTTAACTGCCGAAAGAGTCAAAAAACATTTTGAAGGTATCTGTCACGGTAAAGTCGAACGTTTCGAAATGCCGAATATAAGAGCATTAAATTTTATTCTTCACAACACACTTGGCGGCGGCGGAACCGTTTCCCTTAAACACGATGCACAGGGCAAAACGCTTGCTGCTGCATTATTGCGCCTTGAACTGGACATTTGAATGGTTGTCCGAAGGACTCCTTCGGAGAATGAATGAATGGCTGAATGGAACAAGTGGACTATTATTAATTCAATCAAGCATTCATCCTTTCAGTAATTCTCTAAGCCGAAAAAAATTCATTGAAACAAAGTTATGGGAGGAATTATGAATCCAAAAGCAGAAAAATATTTAGAAAGAAATAAAAATATTAATCGTGGATATCGAAAATTAGAAGTATGGAAGGAAGCAGTTGAGATTTATGCCTTTGTTAAAAAGAAAATAAAAACTTTGAAAGAATTATCTTATAAATCAAAAGCACAAATTGAAGATTCTGCTTTATCTGTTTCTTCAAATATTGCTGAAGGTTATTGCAGAAGACATCTTAAAGAAAATATTCAATTCAATACTATTGCACTATCTTCATTAGGAGAGAATTATACACAAATTTTTAATCTTTTTAACGCAGAAGAAATTGATGAAGAGTGGTTTGACGAATATGATAAAATTCATTATTCTTTAGAAAATAAATTAATAAAACTTAATAAAACAAGTATTGAAAATTTAATGAGTAATTACGATTGGAAGAATGATTATCAGGTTAGAGAACTAATTGAGAAATACAGCGAACTTTAAACATTCAATCATTCATCCATCCATTCATTCACGAGTCGCTATTAAGAGGCATTTATGTACGAAGAAGAATTAAAAAGACTGAACAGCTTTAAACAAAGGATCATTAATCTAAGAGGTTATCTTTGACTTAGATTTCAAAGAAACAAAAATAAAAGAACTTCAGAATAAAACTGAAAGCCCGGATTTCTGGATTGATCAGCTTGCCGCTCAGAAAGTTCTGCAGGAAATCAAAGGGCTTGAATCGTGGGTAACTCTCTGGCAAAACGTCAATAAAAAAGCCCAAAACGTTGAGGAGATAATTCTTCTTGCACAAATGGAAGAGGATGAATCTTTCTATGATGAAATTGAAAGAGAGCTTGATGAGCTTGAAAAAGAGATAGAATCCGCAGAATTCAAAAACATGCTTAGTGGGAAAGATGATGCCCGCAATTGTATACTCACTATACATTCCGGAGCGGGGGGTACAGAGGCTCAGGATTGGGCAGAAATGCTGATGAGAATGTATCTTCGCTGGGGTGAACAAAATAATTTTAAAATGAAAATCCTCGACGTGCTGGAAGGTGATGGCGCCGGTATTAAAAGCGCTTCTATCGAAGTTGAGGGTGAGTATGCCTACGGCTACCTGAAAGCCGAAAATGGTGTGCACAGACTGGTCCGTATTTCGCCGTTCGATTCCAATAAAAGAAGACATACTTCATTTGCCTCTGTATTTGTGATACCTGAAGTTGACGATTCTATCGAGATAGAAATTAATCCTGCTGATCTGAAAATTGATACTTACCGTGCCGGGGGTAAAGGTGGTCAGAATGTGAACAAAGTAGAAACTGCCGTAAGAATAACGCATATCCCCACAAATACAGTTGCTGCCTGTCAAAGTGAAAGATCCCAGGGGCAGAATAAGGTTACTGCGATGAAAATGCTGAAGTCAAAGCTTTATCAAATTGAATTGGAAAAGCAGGAAGCTGAACTCAACGAAATAGAAAAAAATAAAATGAAAATTGAATGGGGAAGTCAGATTCGTTCTTATGTGTTTCATCCGTATAATATGGTGAAAGACCATCGAACAGACGAAGAAACATCAGATACGCAAGGTGTGATGGATGGTGATATTGACAGGTTCATCAAAGCATATCTGCTGAAGTTTAGTAAGAATTAAAATATCCGAAAGACTATCCTGATGAATGTTATCCTCAACTAAATTTTTTTTGTTAAGATTTCTATGGATGTATTTTATTAGCATAACAATTAAACCCACCCCTTCCTGAGGCTGACCAAAATGTAGCACAGATTACTAATCTGTGCTACGATGAATTTGAATTTAATCTGAAATCAGAAACAAAAATTCAAAGTTGTTTGCAAAATTTACTTTTTGGTCAGCCTCACAACTTCGCTCTTTAAAAAGGGGTGTTTTTCTCTTTTGGGAAGTATGCCGGTGAGGCTGAACCAGGTAAAAAACTAAATTATTAACCGATTCTTTTTTAGCCTGTCTTGCTGAAATGCCGCGCAAAGTTTGAATGGATGAATGTTTGAATGAGTGTATGATCCATTCAATCAGTCATTTACCTATTCATTGAAATTAATCTATGATAAAAAGTAAAAGAAAAAAATCCGGGATAAAAAAGAAAGACTTTTTCCACAAAGTGTTTGATGTCGCAAAGAAGATTCCCCATGGTAAAGTTACAACCTACGGTGCTATAGCTGAAGCATGCGGTACAAGAGCTGCCGCACGAACCGTTGGATGGGCATTGAACGGATGCGGTCCGGATATTCCTGCACACAGGGTGGTAAACCGTTACGGCGCTTTAACCGGCAGAATGCATTTCGGCGATCCCGAACTAATGGAAGAATTACTCAAATCAGAAGGTGTTGAGTTTGATCACGATGGATACGTAAGAATGGATAAATACTTTTGGAAACCTGAAAGGCTTAAGCGATCAGGTCCTGGGAAAAGCTGAAGAGTAAGTTCACGAAAGAAAAAATAACTTTGCTGAACTTACGGAACGAAAAGGAAAAACAGGCTTATTATTTACCAGTTCTGTGATGTTCTTTTTACTTTTATTGAGGAAACTCCCGAATCTATCTGAATTATAATTTTCTTTTCGGCTTCATCAAAATTTGGAGAGTAATAACTCTCATCTCTCTTCTCAAAACCTGGGAATTTCTTTGAAGACAACGCAGCATCTATTTTTATTACGCACCCAACACTTTCGGGCACTTCTAAATCAATTGATGAAGCACCTGCACTTATATTTACACGGGAGTCATTATACAGATCACCCAGGTAAATTTTTAGTGAGGCAGCTCCAATATTAACATCAAGATTTTTTACTTTGAAGGGACGAAGATCGAGCAGCGTAGATGCAGCACCTACATCAAATTTTAAATTCCAAACAGGCGCAGGATTTAACTTTATTTCAGCTTTATTCTTTACCTTGCCATTCATTATATTAAAGCGGGCTTTCTCCATTGAAAAATCAAGTATAACTTTGTCATCTTCCGTTAACCTGTTCAACTCATAATTATTATCCTTATGAGTTTCTGTGAAAGCCGAGAAAAGATTATCGGTGGTCCCGTTTATCTTAAAATTACCTGCACCGGCTTTGAAATTAAGAACAGCATTAGATGTTGTCGTGTCGTATGATTCCGAAAAAAAGTTCGTTGTGGATTCTCCATCAACGGTTATTTTTATTCCGTTTCCTTCAAACCGCAGGAAAGAGTCAAAAGCGCCAAACGCACTTTTAAACGTAGCAAAAAGTGTTACTGCAAGTACAATTGCAGCAAATGCTGCCAAAAGGTTTTTGAACAACTCGTTCTTTAACATTAGTGAAATACCCCAGAATATGAATACCGCAGGCCAGAACTTCCATATTGTAGGCCAGCCGAAATCCAGCGTTGAAAAATTGTTTATCAGTACTAACAGACCGAATACAAGAAACAACAATCCCCAGAATATTTGTTTTGGTTTCATATCAACACCTCGTTTTAAGCTTTAAAGTAAATAAAATCATTTTTTAGAGTTTAGCAGTAAACCTGTTCCGATAGCGATTAAAATCAGCGGCCAGAGGTCACCAATAAAAAATCTTGGAATAAAATTATCAAGCAGAAACAATGTTCCGATTGCAATAAGCACAAAAGCGGCAATATTGGTTCTCTTCTGCTTAACTTTTTTCTTCTGTTCAAAGTATGTCTTGACCGGGTCCTGTTTTTTTTCATCGTCATATATTTCATCTGAACTGGCAGAAGCACCGGAATTGGTTTCTGCTGCCGAAACTGTAAACGGTTCTTCAGGAACAATTATCCATAGTAATATATAGGCAATCAGACCAACACCATGAAAGAAAATTCCAACTACAAATAAAATACGGACAATTGTGGGATCAATATCAAAATATTCAGCTAGTCCGCCTGCAACACCGCCAATTTTTTTTTCACGATTTGAACGATATAATTTCCTGGACATATTCTCCTCTGGTTTAAATTTTCCAATGCAAATATTATAAAAAAGCGAATCTGATGTAATGTGAATATTACTTTCGGTTTTCTGCTTCCAGATACGGAAGAAGAAGCAATTGAACGGTAGTTTGCCCGCAATAATGTGTTTAGAAACGGGCAAAATGTCATAAAGAATTTTTATCTTTGCACTAAATTATTCAAATGTTATGAAAATAGCCCTCTGCCAGATAAATACTATAATAGGTAACATTTCCTTTAACAAAGCAAAAATTATTGAAGGATATAAGAAGGGAATACAGGATGATGCTGACCTTGTTATCTTTCCTGAATTGGCGCTTATTGGCTACCCTCCTTTGGATCTTGTTGAGAAAAAAGAATTCAGAGATGCGGCTGCTTCGGCTGCAAATGAAATTGCTGAAATGACGGGAAAAGTCGGGTTAATTTTCGGTTCGATTACAGAGGATACAGATAAAATCGGAACAGACATTCATAACTCTGCATTACTTTGCTATGACGGTAAAATCCGGTTCATTCAGCATAAATCATTAATTCCTAATTATGACGTGTTCGATGAAGCACGTTATTTTGATCCTGCCAGAGAAGTTTATATTCATGAATTCCGTGGTGAAAAACTCGGCATTTCAATTTGTGAAGATATCTGGAATGATGACGAATACTGGCATTTCAGAAGGTACAGCAGCGATCCGGTAAAAAAGCTGGTTGAACAGGGCGCTACTGTTCTTATAAACATTTCTGCAAGTCCTTACTCTTATGGTAAAAGAGAAGACAGACGGAAAATGCTTTCAGTTCTTACCCGGAAGGATAAAGTTCCGCTTGCTTATGTTTGCTGTGTGGGTGCACAAACCGAATTGATTTTTGATGGTGCAAGTATGTGCTTCGATTCATCAGGAAATCTTGTCTGTCTTGGCGATGCTTTTAAGGAAGATTATTTCATCTTCGAAACTTCATTTGGATACTCTCCCATTCTTCTCTCTGAACGAAAATTTGAAGAAGAAATTCACGATATGCTTATTTACGGAATAAACGAATACTTCTGGAAGCTTGGTTTCAGAAAAGCAGTTGTTGGTTTAAGCGGGGGAATTGATTCAGCGATTGTTACTTATCTTGCAGTAAAAGCTCTTGGAAGTGAGAATGTTCATGTCCTTCTTATGCCTTCAAAATATTCCAGCAGAGGAAGTGTTAAAGATTCTGAGCAGCTTATTAAGAATCTTGGCATTACTTACAACAATATTTTTATACAAAAAGTTGTTGATTCATCATTAAAACAGCTTAACCCTTTATTTAACGGTCAGATTAATGGAATTGTTGAAGAAAATCTGCAGGCAAGGGTAAGAGGAAATTTTTTGATGGCGTTTTCAAATCAATACGGTCATTTACTTTTAACAACCGGCAACAAATCCGAACTCGCAACCGGTTACTGCACTTTGTATGGTGATATGGCAGGCGCACTCGCAGTAATTGCGGATGTTTATAAAACAGATATTTACAGACTTGCGAGTTATATTAATCGGAATGAAGAAATAATTCCGCAGCAAATTATAGATAAACCGCCTTCAGCTGAGTTGAAACCGGACCAAAAAGATCAGGATACTTTGCCGCCTTACGAACTTTTAGATAGAATACTGAGAATGTACCTTGAAGAGAATAAGGAGTTTAATGAAATTGCACTCATGATCGGAGACAAGGACATAGTAAAAAAAGTTCTACGAATGGTTGATTTGAATGAATTCAAACGCCGACAGGCTGCTCCTGCTTTACGTGTTTCGAAAAAAGCTTTTGGTTACGGACGTCGCTATCCGGTTGTGCAGGGCTGGAGAACTTAGCGCTTTATTTTAGTATTAAAACATCTTCAGATTTTATTTAAAATTGTTTAATAACGAATTCAAAAAAAACACAGAGATATAATATGACGTACTTCAGAAAAATTCTGATTTTATTCTTATTCACATTTGCTTCAGCTTATGCTCAATTCGGTATGAATCAGGATCTGGTTAAGATCAAAACTTTCAATTCACTCGATAAGGTTTATGCCGGCAGTGAGTTTAAAGTCGCAGTAAAAATTAATATTGATTCAACATGGCACATAAATTCTGATAAACCGTACGAAGATTATCTTATCCCTACAGAATTGACAATCGAAGGCGATGAAAGATTTAAACTCAATCAGGTTGCATACCCCGAAGCCCATGATTTTAATTTAAGTTTTTCTGAAACACCGCTTTCTGTATGGGAAGGGGAAGTTTTTGCAGGCGCTTTGATTGAAGTATCAGATGAAGTTGAACCCGGGATTTATTCAATCATTATAAATCTGGATTACCAGGCGTGTAACGATATAACCTGCCTGGCGCCAACAGTGGTTCAGGATACCCTGATTGTTGAGGTTGCAGACAGGCAGGCAATTGTAAACCAGGTAAATCAGGATATTTTTGAAAATGTTGATCTTGCTTTTACTGCTTCAGTCAGCCAAACAGTTGAACGGGATGTTATAACTTCAGCCCTTGAAGAAAGCGGGCTGCTGCTGGCGTTGGTTTTTGTTTTTCTTGGCGGACTTGCACTTAATCTTACACCTTGTGTATATCCTTTAATACCAATTACAATAGGTTACTTTGGCTGGCAAAGTGAAGGAAGTACCGGAAAACTTTTTACTCTTGGATTATTATTTGTTCTCGGTATGGCTATAACTTATTCTGCAATAGGGGTTATTACTGCATTAAGCGGTGCACTCTTTGGGGCTTTGCTGCAAAACCCGATCGTCATAATTATTATTGCGGCAATCTTTGTTGCACTATCCCTAAGTATGTTCGGATTGTATGAATTTCAATTGCCAAGCGGATTGGTTGCAAAAGCAGGCGGAGCTAAAAGCGGATTATTTGGCGCTCTGTTCATGGGATTAACAATGGGTATTGTTGCTGCGCCTTGTATAGGACCTTTTGTTATTGGGTTGGTTACTTACGTTGCTGCTAAAGGTGATCCTTACTTCGGTCTGCTTCTCTTTTTTGTGCTGGCTTTGGGCTTGGGATTTCCCTATCTGTTTCTTGCAGTGTTTTCAGGTAAGATCAAAAGTCTTCCGCGTGCCGGCGAATGGATGGATGCAGTAAAACATGTTTTTGGTTTTATTCTTATAGCAATGGCGCTGTATTTTCTTTTACCTCTTCTGCCAAAATCAATATCAGGTTACGTCCTGCCGGTTTATATGCTGCTGGTTGGAATATACCTTTTAGTTTTTGAAAAGTTAGCAAATAAAATTTTAGGCTTCAGGATTTTTAAGATTGTATTTTCTGTCCTGATAATGGCTATTGCAGTTTATGCAATCAGTCCCACCGATCAGAATTCTGTTGAATGGACGCCATATAGCGATGAAGCATTAACTCAATTGAATGACAAACATCGTGGAGTAATAATTGATTTTTATGCCGATTGGTGCATTCCCTGTAAAGAACTTGACGCACTTACATTTACGGATCAGAGAGTAATTGATGAATCAAAGAGCTTTATTACACTCAAAGCAGATATGACAAAATCGCTTGCCCCGGAAGTTGAAATGCTGAGAGAAAAATATAATATACTTGGTGTTCCCACAGTCCTGATAATTGATAACAGCGGAGTTGAGCGTCAAAGAATTACAGGCTTTGTTAATGCTGACGAATTTCTTGAGTTGATGAAGGTGGTTAACTAGTAATACCAATAATCTTTTTCCTTTATTGAGCTTAGTTGCCACCTGAATTTCTTTGATTTGAGGACTGTGCTTATTGCCGGCTAAAATCATAGCAGCCGTTTGACTTCATTAAATTGTTTTCTTAATCCAAGCCCGAACAATAAAAAATAATTTTTATGAGTTTTATCAGAATAGGAACATGTTCGTGGAAATATAATTCCTGGCAGGGGATTATTTATCCATTTGAAGAAAAATTTAATTATCTCCGTGAATATTCAAAACACTATAACACCGTAGAGATAGATCAGTGGTTTTGGTCTTTGCATGGTTTGGATAAAGTTTCACTTCCAAAGGAAAAAGACGTAAAAGATTATGCAGCCTCGGTTCCTGATAAATTCAGATTTACCATAAAGATACCGAACAGCATTTCTTTAACTCATTTTTACAAAAAGAAAAAATCCGAACCTTTAGTAAAAAATCCTTTTTTTCTGAATCCAGATCTTTTTTCGGATTTTCTTTCCACTTTAATTCCGCTTGAAAAAAAGATTGGTGTGCTCATGTTCCAGTTTGAATATCTGAATAAAGAAAAAATGAGTGGAGTTCAGGAATTCACAGAGCGATTCGAGGACTTTATAAGCAAAGCTGACCGCTCATATCAATATGGTATTGAATTGCGGAATCCGAATTATATCAACAAAATATTTTTTGAATTTCTTAATAGAAATAATCTGTCAATGGTTTTCCTGCAAGGATACTATATGCCCCCGGTTTGGAATATCTTTAAGGAGTATAAAGATTACATTGAAAACACAGTTGTAATAAGATTGCACGGACCTGACAGATCAGGTATTGAGGAAATTACAGGCGGCGATTGGAGTGAAATTGTGCAGCCGAAAGATGAAGAACTTCCCCAAATAATTGATATGATTAAATACTTCAGAACTAAGAAGATAGATGCCTATATTAATGTGAATAACCACTATGAGGGCAGCGCTCCACTTACTATTAAAAAAATTAAGTCACTTTTAAAGAGCAAAGTTTAATAATTACATCAGTGATTATGACTAATTAAAAATAAAGATACCCATAATTTATATTTGACTGCAATTGTTAAATGCGTAATTTGCATACGAATAAAGTCCAGCCAGAATACTTCTCGTGAATTAACTTCAAAGTATCCTGCAAAACTTAATTACAATAAATAAAATATAAAGGAAAGAAAATGAACATTTATGTTGGGAACCTGTCTAAGGAAGTTACTGACTTAGAACTGCAGGATCTGTTTGCTGCGTACGGCAAAGTTAAAAGCGTAAAGATTATCCGGGATATGTTTTCGGGTGAATCGAAAGGATTTGGATTTGTTGAAATGCTCGGCAAAGAAGAAGCCCAGAAAGCAATGAGTGAATTAAATACGCAGGAACTACAGGGGAAGAAGATCGTAGTTAATGAAGCTCGTCCAAAAACAGAAAACAGACGGCAGGGTGGTCGTGGAGGTAGCCGTGGCGGTGGCAGAAGCAGCAGCGGCGGCGGCGGCAGAAGATGGTAAATTGATTTTACCGGCTGACTTATATAATTTTTTACTGATAAATCTGATTTACAATCTGGTTTTATATGTCAGCCGGTAACTGTTTAAAAGTAGTAGAGATATTTTACTTTAAATACTCCTGCCCGGTTTGTTGTATGTAATATCTTCGGCAGAATAATACCGTCACTATCAAATCTGTCACGTCGGTCCTTCACTTCGTTAAAAGCGAAATAAATCCAGCTCTTGGGTGAAAAATTATAGGAGAATAACAGTCCGATAATTAATCTTTCGAGCCTGTCAGTTGATCTGACGAATACATTATCAACATAAACCCTCAGGTTCAAATCATTCACCGGCGTAAGTGAAAAATACGGTCTTGCGTTAAAGGTAACATCTTCAACATTGCCTCCAGGGTTTCCCTCAATCCACATATTGTATGATGTCCCTGCGGTTAAAATATCAAGCAGCTTATATGAGAACGAACTGCCAAGCCAGGTATATGCTGCAAGATAATCCCTGCTGAAGTTGTAAGATTTTGCACGCCCGCCCCAGAGATTAGCGCTCCATTTCGGATGAATATTGAACCACGAACTAACAATTAACTGATATGAGTTATATCTTTTATCCAGGTCTTTGGCTCTTCCGCCGGAAATATTTAACTCATAGCCCCAGTTATCTCTGAACTGCATATTAAATCCCAGTACACCGTAATGATCTGTATAGAGATCTTCTTTATTATAATCCAGACTTGCACCGCCATAAAACATCAGTTGCCTGAGATAACCCTGGTCAAACAGCCAAACAGGACCGGTAATGGCAGTAAAGTCTGTTGTGCCGCGCCATGGTACAAACCCAACCTGGTTTACATCAAACTTTTCGCCTATATGCATTGCTTTCACTGCGTTAAACCAGGAGTTTGTAAATTGAACAAAGCCTGCCGATGCAGCAAAATCACCCTCAGAATTTTTTATTGAACGTGCAGCCTGATAGGCAAGCTGCCAATCCGACTGCCTGAATGCGCCATCAATATTTAGTACACCATACGTGTTGCCCGGTGAATATTTACCAACATAAAGCAGCCCTATTGTTGAATTGCCTAAAAACTGCTTCTTTATTCTGCCGGAGGCAAAATAGGATTGAGGTTCTTCGAATTCCTGTCCGGCAATCGAATATGACTTACTTCCGGTCACCGCAGCAAAACCACCGTATTCCCAATCATCAATTCTTCCAAAAACTTTTGTACCGGTGATAAGTGGTACTTCGGAACCATCCGGAAGTTTTTTGCCGATTCTGCGGGAATAGAAAAGTTCAAGCGGGCGGTAAAATCCGCTGCTTCGCTGCCTGCCTGAAGGCATAAAAATCTCGCTGCCTTCGGTAAAGAATGGTCTTCGCTCATTGAAATATGATTCATATCGTGAAATATTAAAATCAAACGGGTCAGCTTCAATCTGAGCAAAGTCGGGGTTTGCAGTAAGCTGTAATGTAAGCTGCGGTGAAGGATTATAGAAAATATCCAGCCCGATATCGGGGTCAATATCATATTTGTTGTTTCGCAGATAGGTTGCTTTGGAGATTGCAACCGGATATATCTCAAGGTTTAGTCCCTTTACAGAAGGACGAAAATCTTTAAATACAAACTTTCCGAATTTGGATACTCTTTGTCCTTCAGCCTGATCGTAAGAGCACCAATAAATGTCCTCGTTTAGTGCAGGGATCCATCTGTCAATGTCCATTCCCCAGTAATCGAGGGTTTCGTTGTATTGGATTGATTTGTAAGGAATTTCCATTTCAACTACGAAACCCCACTCATAAACTTTTGAATCACCGAACCAGATACCATCCCAGCTATAATCTCTGTTGCGGGCATCATCCAGCAGTCTTGAATCAGCGCGAACACCCGAGGCAGAAACAGCAAATTTGTAAGCTGTTTTCTTATCATTGAAAGTATCTATCATAAGCGAGAGCATGTCGCCTGCAAAATCATCAAGTTTACCTGTAGTTGTTTGAATGTTTTCATAATCATCATAACAGATTATTAAACAGTAAAGAGACTCATCTGTAGTTAGTAATTTGGCAATTGTTTTTCTGGTTGGTTCAGCGTTATGATACGGCATGTATTGAACGAAATCGGTTATGGAATCGGCTTCGCTCCATACCGGATCAATTATTCCATCAATAATTATCGGGGTACTAATTTTTTTTATTGTATAGACTTTCCCTTCGTTAGGGTTTGCGGGGCACGTGAGTGATATAAGCAGAATACAGATTATAATTTTCTTCATAGCATATCCGCTTTTATTTACAGCAGTTTTTTAACGATTGAAAGATACACAGACAGGTAAGATTTTTGAATTAAATAAGGATAAGCGGATAAAAAAATATCTCAGACCTCATTTTTCCTGATTGATGAGAAAGCGGGTTCAGAAATGTCTTTACCTTCTTCGCCTGGTTGTACCTCCAAGCCCTAATACACCGAGTATGCCGCGTGTTATTTCCCTTGCAACGGTTCGACCGATCTGGCGAGTGGTAGTGCTGTTCATTACTTTGTCAATTGTTGATTTTTGTTTACGGGTGTCTCTTGTTGTTTGATTACCGGCTAAACTTTCTTCCTCTTTAATAGAAAGTTTGCGGTATAATATTTCGTAAGCGCTTTCCCTGTCGATGGTCTCATTGTATTTTGGCACCAGTTTCGATTTCTTAATAATCTCATCAATCTCACTGTCTGTAAGAATATCCATTCGCGAAGCCGGTGCGCATAAATGGACAGCAGCCAGCGGGGTAGGTGAGCCTTTTTCATTTAAGAGGGTAACAACAGCTTCGCCAATGCCAAGTGATGTAAGAAGTTCATCTGTTTTATAAAATTCTGTAAGCGGGTAATTCTCGGCAGTTAATTTAATCATCTGCCTGTCTTTTGCTGTGAATGCTCTTAAAGCATGCTGTATCTTCAATCCAAGCTGACTCAGAACTGCCGGCGGTACATCTGTCGGGTTCTGCGTACAGAAAATTATTCCAACACCTTTTGAACGGATAAGTTTAATTATTGTTTCTATCTGGTTTAACAACGCCCGCGATGCTTCTTTGAAAATAAGATGAGCTTCATCAACAAAAATTACCAGCTTAGGCTGATCCATATCTCCTTCTTCAGGAAATGTTGAATAAATTTCAGCAAGTAATGAAAGCATAAAAGTCGAGAACAATTTGGGTTTATCCTGTATGTCAGTCAAACGAAGAATTGAGATATAACCGAAACCATTCTCATCAATTCTTATAAGATCATCTACCTCAAAAGATTTTTCACCGAAAAATATGTCAGCGCCCTGCTGTTCAATCTCAATTACTTTTCTAAGTATAGTTCCGACAGATGCGGTGGAGATTTTTCCGTATTCCTTTTCAATTTCAGCTTTGCCTTCGTTGGAAACGAACTGAAGCACTTTTTTAAAGTCTTTCAAATCAAGAAGAGGGAGGTGGTGGTCGTCGCAGTATTTAAATATCAGTGAAACGAAGCCTCCCTGTGTGTCATTCAACTCAAGAATTTTTGAGAACAGCACAGGTCCAAATTCCGATACCGTTGCCCTAAGCCTCACTCCCTTTTCATCCGAAAGAGATAATAATTCTACGGGAAAGTTTTGTGCTTTGTGGGCAATTCCAATCCTAGAGTGTCTTTCATCAATTTTAGGATGAGGTGCAGCCGGCTGAGCAATTCCGCTTAAATCACCTTTAACATCCATTAGCAAAACCGGAACACTTTTAGAGGAATGGCCCTCGGCAATCAGTTGAAGAGTTTTGGTTTTTCCGGTGCCGGTAGCGCCGGCAATAAGTCCGTGCCTGTTCATGGTTTTAAGCGGGATTTTTACAAGGCAGCTGCTTATTGGTTGTGAATTGAAAATTGCTGTGCCGATCGGGAAATATTCACCTTTAAATGAATAACTGTCATTTATGATTTGAATTAATTTATCTCTCATTTCCATTTTAGTGTTCCGGTCAGATGTTAAAAATTATTTTGATTTAAGAATGTCTCTGATTTCGCCTAATAATACTTCCTGGTTAGAAGGTTTAGGCGGTTCTGCAGGAGCTTCAGCTTCCTTACGTTTCAACTGGTTCAACCCTTTGATAACCATAAAGATGGCAAAAGCCACAATCAGAAAATCAACAACGGTATTTATGAATGCTCCGTATTTAATTATAACTGCAGGTGTTTCTGCATTAACAGCTTCTTTTAAAGTAAAAGCTAGTTCACTGAAGTCCACACCGCCAATAAGTATTCCAATGGGCGGCATAATAACGTCATTCACAAAAGATGTAACGATCTTTCCGAATGCAGCGCCTATGATAATACCGACTGCCATATCAACTACATTGCCTCTCATTGCGAAGGTTTTGAACTCTTTAAACAGCGCCATAACGAATCCTCCTTTATTAGTTCAGTTTATGTTTCTATAATAAAGTATAAGAAATTCCTAATTGAAGAGCCTGTTTCAATTGTGTTTTTAATGATTGACTGATTTCATGTATTAGCAATACATTAAGATTAACATGAAAATAATCATTTATTTTTGCAGTTATGGTATTATCCCAGCGAACATCCCATACATCAAGGCTATCGAAACGTGAGAACAACCGAAGCTTGCTTTCAAACAGCATGTTATCAGCAAAAGGATGTTTTAGCTCTGTTACGGATTCAATACCTGTTTCAATTTTGATCTTTTCAATTTCGGGTGTATCGGGGTCATCACTGTACTGAGTAAATTTTCGGGTAAATGTTTCCTGGATGGCTATACCAAGGCGTGTGGTTATTGTTCCAGAGCGATCATACGTAAAACCAAGCGACTGTGTTACGTAGCCGGGATCAAAAAAGTCAGCTATTTTCATCGCCGGTGTTACTTTATAATCGAATCCTGATGTAACTGAAGTTCTAACTGTATTACTGAAGTATGGATCAACAGCCCAGCCGATATTGTAGGACAGAACACTCTCTAGATAAATTTCATTATCGTTAGTGCTGAAGTCAGCGTCACCAAGTTTTGTCCGTCCATAAGCCACTTTGAGGCTGTTTTTTAATTTCCATGGTGCCTGGAAGTAGTCTAAGCCAAGGCTGCTGAAAATTGTCCATGCAATAGAATTTTCACCGCCTTGCGACCAGTTGGTAAATGCTATCTGGTTTACATTCAAACCTACAACTGCTTTAGGTGTCCATGTTTTAACAACAGTTGTATCCGATGCATAAATGTTAGCAGAGATTATTATTATTATTAGTGGTAATAGAAATAGTTTTTTCACTTCATTCTCCCGAAAATAATTAGATGATTAAAAATGTTCGAGCAAAATCAATTGAACAGTTAACAATAAACAAAACGTAAAACAATTTTTTAGAGAAGCATTCTTACAGATCTTTATCAATAGCTTACCTTACGCATTTGTCATGCTGACCGACACGGCGGATTATTTCAGCATCTGAATTATTGAGTTATTGAGTACCTGATCCCGATGAATCGGGACAGGGTGACATAAGAACTAACCTTGCGTAAAGTCAGTATTGGAATTAATTTGCAATATCCTCTACTTCTTCCGCCTTAAATGGAAAATCAAAAAAGTAATGATGTTCATCCTCTCTTACAATTTTGTCTTTCGTTAAAAAATAACGGTCGGGTATAATCTGACTGCCCCTGGATATCTGATTGGGAAGATAAAGCCCTTCAACGAAATAAACTTTTGGAAGTCTTATCTTTTTATGTTCCGCAAGGTAAGCCATATCAACTAATATTTTTCGCACACCATTTTGGGTATCTCGCCGCAAAAAAAGGGGTCTCATTTATAATCTGTAATTTTTGATGGTTAAATTTAAAAAAAATAGCCGAACTTGCACACTTAATGAATCACTAAGGTAAATTTTTATCAAAATTTCATGTGAAATACATTAACTTTATGTAAATTCGCAATAAATACTTTTAAAATTTTCCGGTCATTTTTTAACGAGAGAGCATTTATAATAACCTAATGACCTCACTTAAATATACCAGCGGCGTAACTTCTTTATACCAACCGGTTTCGATAAAGCCACTAATAAGATTACAATTTAACCAATATCCGTCTGCGCTTTTGCTCGGATATGGATTAAGTTTTTTAGTATGTATCGTGCTGAGTATAATAGAGCACAATTCAGGCTTTTTCAACTTCACAATAAGTTTTGGGAATGTTAAAATTTATTTAACTTTTTTTCTTCCATTTATAATTTCAGTCTTATGGACGTTTTGGTTTGGAATACTATGGGGATCGTTGCTGATGTTTACCGCAACCCTCATTGGCTCTGTTTCAGGAGGGTTTCCGGTAGAGTGGGCTCTGACATACTCGCTTGTTGACGTAATCGGATTAGCAGTAATAGCTCTTGCATACCGGGCAATCCCGGTACCGATAACACTTTATAGATTCCGGTCAGTTGCTTTTTATATCTTCATAATGTTTATAGTATCATTGATGAGTTCTGCTGATGCATTTATTTGGTCTTACCTGAGAGATATGGAAATAACAGCCTTCTATAAAATGTGGTTTGGCTGGTGGTCGGGAATGTTTTTCCAGGGTATTATCGTAAATGGCGCTGTATTTTATCTCTTAACCTCCATTATTTTGAAGTGGAAAAGCAGGAACATAAGGTCAATTGAATGGCAGATACCCTCAACTAACACAGTGAAATTTACCTTTATTGTGCTGTTCCTCATCCTGTTCAGTTTCTTCAGTATTGCGTACGGGTTCAGCAGAATGAATATCGAGTTTTTACTATCACAGATTGTTCAGGATGATATTCGTGCTGCATTCTCAACTGGTATTAAAGGCTTTGCCCTGCTTCATTGGATAAGTATTATTGTTATTCTCTTTATGGCTTTTATCGGGTACCACCTTTCCATAAACTGGACTGAATCCTTAAGAGCTTCTATCGGCACTCAGAATATTGCGCTATTCGAAAGTGAGAAAAGATTTATTCATGCAATCGAAAATTCTACAGACGAATTCGTAATCTATGATAATCAGCTTCGGTATAAATATGTGAATAAGAGAGCAATCAAAAGAATGGGTATAAGCAGCATAGAGATTATTGGTAAGACTGATGAAGATTTATTCCCCGATTCAATTTCGTCTCACTATCTGCCATCATTAAAAAAAGCGCTTGAAACGGGTACAACACAAACCAATGAGTATTCGTACAACTAATTTGGCGAGAAATTTTCATTTGCTGCAACTCATATTCCGATATTAAACTCAAATGGTGAAGTTGAAGAGATATTCGGAATATCTTTTGATATTTCCGAAAGGAAAAGATATGAAGAGAAGCTTCGCCAGCTTGAATTTATCGTTAACAAAAGCCAGGCGATTGCATTTTTATGGCGTGCGGAGGATGGATGGCCCGTTGAATACGTTTCCGACAACATAATTCAATTCGGATACAACGTAGAAGAAATTCTGAAAAAAGGATTTTACTATGCAGCTATTATTCATCCCGATGATTACAACAGAGTTAAAGCCGAAGTTGAGCAGTATTCAGAAGCCGGCATTATAGAATTTTTTCAAGAGTATCGAATTATCACCCGTTCTGATACTATAAGATGGGTTGAAGACAGAACATGGATACGAAAGAATGCTCAGGGAATAATTACGCACTACCAGGGAATCATTCTTGATATAACAGAGAAAAAACTTGCTGAACAGGTTGCCCGGGCTAATGAAGAAAGATTTCGTATTGTTGCAAAGACAACCAATGATGTTATATGGGACTGGGATATCGCAAATAATTCTCTCTGGTGGAATGAAGGCTTCACTGAGTTATTCGGTTATGCCCTTGATAAGATTGAACGGGGTATCGAATCATGGGCAAACAGGCTACATCCGGAGGATAAAGACTGGGTTTATAATAGCATCGAAGATGTATTCGATGATGTAAACCAGCACTACTGGGAGGCTGAGTACCGCTTTCTGAAATCGGACAACTCATTCGCATATATACTCGACCGCGGTTTTGTTCTGCGTGATAAGAATGGCAAAGCATACAGGATGGTAGGTGCAATGATTGATATGACCGAAAGAAAGCTTTCGGAAGAAAAATTGCACAAAAGAGAAGAGGAATTTCGCGCACTGGTTGAAAATACTCCCGATATAATAACCCGCTTTGACAGGCAGCTAAGGCATGTGTACGTCAACCCTGCTATTGAAAAATCAATTGGTGTTCCACCTTCAGTATTCATAGGGAAAACCCATGCTGAACTGAATATACCCGAACACCTTATGAAATTATGGACAAGGCTTCTTAATTCTGTCTTTGAAACCGGTGAGGAAATATCACACGAATTTACATTTGATACCGCTTCCGGTAAGCGTTATTTCTTTTCTACTATTGTACCCGAGTACAATAAAAATGGTGAGATTGAAAACGTGCTTTCAATTGCACGCGATTTTACAGTGAATAAACTTGCTGAAGAAGCGCTGAAAAAATCAGAAGAACGCTGGAGACTGATGTTCAAACAGAATCCTTTGCCGATGTGGGTTTATGATATCGAAACTCTGCGAATTGTAGCAGTTAATTTTGCCGCAGTTCATTCATATGGTTACAGCAGGGAAGAGTTTCTTCAAATGACAATAAAGGATATAAGACCACCTGACGATATTCCCTGGTTGATGGAGGTAATTTCGAATCCGGAACGCAGGTATAACAAAGCCGGTGTTTGGAAACACATAAAAAAAGATGGAACTATTATAGATGCCGAAGTAACTTCCAACGATATTGAATTTAATGACAAACCCGCACGGCTGGTTCTCTCAAATGATGTTACTGAAAAGCTGAAAGCCGAGCAAGCGTTTCTGGAAACAAATATAATGCTCTCGCACACACTCGAAAGCCTTAATGAAGCAGTCTTTGTTGTGGATAGTCAGACGTTTGAAATAATTTCGTGCAACCCTGCCGCAGAAAATTTAACCGGTTATTCAGCAAGAGAGCTGATTGGCGCCACAACCCAGAAACTTTATTTGAGTGAGGAAGACTATCTGCGCTTTGCATTACAGGGTAAAACGAAATGGGAAACCGAGGGCACTTCTTCCGGAGAATACAAATTTAAAAAGAAAGACGGAACAATAATCCATTGTGAATTTACCGTTAAAATGCTGAACCTTATCGGGCCCAAAAAATCACTTGTTGTTTCTGTTTTACGCGACATTAGTGAACGTAAAAAACACATAGAAGAGCTTATTGAATATCAAAACAGACTGCGTGCACTTGCTGGTAATTTACAATCTGCCCGCGAAGCTGAGCGTGCCGCTATAGCAAGAGAAATTCACGATGAAATCGGGCAGGTACTTACTTCGCTAAAAATGAATCTTAGTCTTATTAATAGGCATATTACATCTGATGGCAGCAATATTGATCTGAATAAGATTTCAAGGGAAATTTCCCAATTAAACCAGACTATTGACAGTTCAGTCAAAAGAATAAGAAAGCTGATTACATCTCTGAGGCCTGAAGTGCTCGACAGCCTCGGCTTATTATCTGCGCTTGAGTGGCAGGTGAATGAATTTAAGGCAAATACACAAATTGATTGTGAATTTAATTGCAGTGTTGAGGGAATTAATTTTCCCGATGAAATTGCCATAGGAATTTTCAGGATATTTCAGGAATCACTTACAAATGTTGCGCGGCACTCCAACGCAACAAAGGTAATAATCAGCATTTTTGAGGATGAGAATAATTTTATTCTTGATATTTCAGATAACGGTAAAGGTATCTCTGAAGAAAATATTTCACACTCCGATACCTTTGGGTTGATCAGCATGCGCGAAAGGGCATTTATACTTGGTGGAGAATTAATAATTAAAGGAATTGAAGAAGGCGGAACTTGTGTTAGTTTATCAGTACCAATGAAAGATATTGTTAAATCTATTTAAATAGTTAAAATCTTATGAAGATACTTTACCCGTACATTGCCGGACATAATTATTTTACTTAAGATTAATGAGAGAATTTATTCGATACTAAAAAAATTAAGTTTTATCGGGAAATGATTTATTCAATAAAATCAAATGTTCGTTAAAAGTACAAAAATATATAACCGGAATTGAATTTAGATGATTACAGTATTTATTGCCGATGATCATACACTTATTCGCGAAGGGTTCAAAAAAATCCTGAATGTAGAAAGTGATATAAAGGTTGTTGGGGAGACCGATAATGCATTCGATATTATTGATAAGCTGCAATCAACTAACTGCGATATTCTTATACTAGACCTTAACATGCCGGATAAAAACGGACTGGACATTCTAAAAGAAATTAAAATCATCTTACCCAGGCAAAAAGTTCTTATACTGAGTATGCATCCGGAAGAAAGATTTGCAATCAGAACGTTACGAGCGGGTGCATCAGGTTACGTTACAAAAGAGAGTGCTGCTGAAGATCTTGTAACTGCCATCAGGAAAGTGGCTTCAGGCGGCAGATATATCAGCCAGGTTTTAGCCGAAAGATTAGCAGTTGAATTTGACTCGAGCCAGGAAAAACAGCTCCATGAAACATTGTCTGACCGCGAGTACCAGGTTTTACGGCTGATTGCTGCGGGCAAATCGCAAAGCGATATCGCTAACGATCTTTCTATCAGCCCGAGCACTGTTAATACATACCGGACACGTGTGCTGGAAAAACTTAAAATAGAAACTAACGCAGAACTGATCCGGTATGCGATTAAACATGGTTTGATCGACTGAATCTTCAAATTTATACCCCATATTATTACCCGCCGTGGTTTATAGATGTCGTATTTAAATGACACGGAAAATCTATAATTCAACTACTACACAGAATTATTTCATCTTTTATCTTTGCATAGTGTTTTTTTAACGTCCGAAAAATAATCTTAAATGGAAGTATTAATAGTAGATGATTCAGCCGATATCAGAGAAATTTTGAAAAAGATAATACTGGCTGTAAAAGGTATCAAGAAAGTTTCTGAAGCTTCATCGTTTAGCGAAGCAAATGTGCTGCTGAATGAATCATTACCCGATGCAGCAATAATTGATATTCAGTTGCCTGACGGATCCGGCATAGAAATTTTGAAATCAATTAAAGCATCCGGCAAAAAAATAGTTGTTATGATGCTGTCAAATTATACTTCCGCGCCGTACCGGACTAAATGCAAAGCAGAGAAAGCAGATTACTTCTTCGATAAAACAACAGAGTTTAACCATATAACAAATGTACTTGAGTCTTTGTCGCGGAACTGGCAGGTAAAGAGTTTGGCACAATCACAATTAAATGCTACATAAAGAATTTTATAGATGTTTTAGTGCAGCGCAACCATGTAGTGATTTTACTACATGCGAAACACAATAATTCTGACTCCCTTATCATAACTTGAATGATTGAGCAGCTATTTACATTAGAGTAAATTAAAACAGTTTTTAAGAAGATATTTTTATAGAATATCCGGAAGTTATTTGAAAATAGTTAATAGTTAAAAGTTCTTTTGTAAAAGATTTTCCCACCCCAAAAAACACCGCTGCAAAAGACAGGCCGGAAGTCGCCCACCTTCCGGCTATTTTTTTGTAAGAGTATTCAAGTCCCGTTTATAAATTATTCAAAACAAATTTAGAGTTGATTTTCGACATGTAATAAATTCTATTCTCTATACTTCAGCAGCATCATAATATAAAAAGTTTCACCACTGATTTCTAAAATCCGCCGACACTCGCAGAACTCAACGCAGCATTCCCCAATGCACAGGATGGCGAAACCCTAAAGATAGACGACAACAATGCAGGATTAAACTTCTATCAGGTAACAAAGAAAGGCTCTAACTGGTGGATACTACCCGCCGTAAAAGCTGAATAAGTATTTCAATCAGATGTTATTTTCTTAATGCTTAATTGTCCGGCTTTGACGGATTAAAGAGGTTAGACCTTTACTTATATTTGTTTGAGAATTTCTTCTGCTTGAATTTTAATCTTTGGTAAATCTGTTTCTAAAATATCCCAGACTATTTTTGTATCAATTCCAAAGTATTCGTGAATCAATATATTCCTCAAACCAATAATTTCCCGCCACTCGATTTCTTTATATAATTTTCTAAAATGTTCGGTAAGCTGATTTGATGCCTCCCCAATTATTTCTAATTGTTTTACTGTGGCAAACTGCATCATTGAATTGGATTGAAAATCTTCATAGGAGCTATTTTCAATATACTTTTCAATCTCTTTTAAAGCGTCAGATATATGTTGAAGTCTTGCTCTGTCCCCAAGTTCACTTTTCATAGATTAATATTTTATCTTGGTTTATATATGGTTGGATATATTTTGAGATTCCTCTACTCGAAAGCAAGTCTACTTTTCTATTTAATAATTCCTCAAGTTCAAGTTGCATTCTGACGAATTCTAAACCAATTGGCTTTGTATAATCCAATTCAACCAAAATATCTATATCACTATTCTCTTGAGATTCTTTTCTTGCTTCTGAACCAAATAAGTAAGCACGCAAAACAGGTTTACTTCTAAAAAAAAATTTTATTTGATTTATAATATTTATTTCCATCATTAATTCTTCTTATTGTCACTAACAAAATATCCTAAAATTCATTGAAAATCACTATCCTTTGTAGAGGGCTAACGGCTTTGCCTATAGAAAAGAAAGTCAAGCAAGAACATTTACCCGCCAATATTTTATGGCGGGATTTACCGCCGGGATTTATAATCCCTTATTACTGACTTCGGTCTCACAGCCAACCCTGTTGTTTATTATATTTATTTTCTTATCAAAGAACTACTCGATTTAATTTTCTTTTCAGTTCTTTCACATCCGGGCTAACCATCATCCACCGTTATCTGGTTCATCCCCGCCGGTTTTGGAGTGTATCGGGGTAAGTCATAAAATCAGTTTGCAACTTTATCTTTTACATTAACACTTTCAACTATTTTCCGCTCTTCGCATTAATTCACTCCTCAGACTTGCAAGTGTAGTATGTAAAAAGAAGAGGACCCGAACGGATTAGGAAGGAGAATAATATGAAAGTATGCGAAAGCTCACACCTAATAAGCAGGGATTTTCGGAAGTCCACAAAACAAAAAAGCCTCAATTTTCTTTGAAATTGAAGCTTTTTCTGTGGGCGCTGAAGGAGTCGAACCTCCGACCCTCTGCTTGTAAGGCAGATGCTCTGAACCAGCTGAGCTAAGCGCCCTGATTTTTCTTTCGTTCAAAATGCAGCTCAAATATCTGATAATTTTTTGAATTATCAAAGCAGCATTAAAAAACCAGGCGAGCGGGCGACGGGGCTCGAACCCGCGGCATTCAGCTTGGGAAGCTGACACTCTACCAACTGAGTTACACCCGCAAAATTTTTCTGTGCAAACTTAACTACTCTTTTGCACGTATTCAATCTCTATAATTTAAACGCTTCTTCGACTAATACTTTTTGCATATGATTTGAGATTTTTGACGATCCGACTGCCGGGCTTGCGCTTTCAGGTCCGCCGGAATAAAGCAGCTTCTTCCTGTCCTTAACAATTTCTATCAATCTGTGATACATGAAATTCCAGGCGCCCATGTTTTTGGGTTCTTCCTGTACCCATACTACTTTTTTATAATTCTGATACGAATCAATTATTTCTTCCACCATATCCTGTTTGAAAGGATAAAATTGTTCTATTCTTATTATTGCAGTATCAGAAATGTTTTTATCTGCTCTGAATTTCTTTAAGTCATAATAAACTTTACCGCTGGTTATAATTAATCTTTCAATACTTTTTTTCTTAGTGATTGAAAGATCATTAATCCATTCATCGAACTTGCCGTTAATAAACTCATCTCTAACCGATTTTGCTTCGGGATGACGGAGCAGACTTTTCGGCGTCATTATAACAAGCGGTTTACCCATTTTATGTTTGATCTGTCTCCTCAACAAGTGGAAATACTGTGCGGGTGTTGTGCAGTTGCAGACCTGCATATTATCCTGTGCGCATAATATCAGGAATCTTTCCAGCCTTGCGCTTGAATGTTCGGGACCCTGCCCTTCATATCCATGGGGAAGCAGCATTACAAGGCTGTTTGGCAATCCCCATTTTTCCATAGATGCAACTATAAAGTTATCGATAATCACCTGTGCACTATTTGCAAAATCTCCGAACTGTGCTTCCCAAAGAACCAATGCAAGCGGGTCGGCAGTGCTGTACCCGTATTCAAATCCAAGCACAGCCGCTTCTGAGAGAAGACTGTCGAGCGCTTCTATACGTGCCTGATCTTCCGACATATTGTTTAATGGTATATACTCTCTGCCGGAGTTTATATCAGTCAGTGCAAGATGCCTCTGGCTGAAAGTTCCGCGAACGCTATCCTGCCCGCTTAACCTTACCGGAGTGCCTTCAAGAAGCAGGCTGCCAAATGCAAGAGATTCTGCAAACGCCCAATCAGCTTCTGTTTTACCAACGATTAAATCTCTTCTCTTCTCAATAAATTTTTTCAGCTTGGGGTTTACGTTGAAGTCGTCAGGAATTTTTGTAATCCCGGTAACAACACTTTTTAGCATGCCTTCAGTAATAGCAGTTTTTTGTGTTGGTTTAATTGCATCCACACTTTCTTTTGAAACTGCAAGCGGTGCTTCGGAATCGAATGTGCTGGTTTTACGCTTAATTTTGTCAAATGCATCAGACAGGTTTTTCGAAATTTCATCTTCCATTTTTTTGATTTCATTCGGGCTAAGCACTTCATTTTTGATCAGGTATTCGGCATATATTTCTTTAACGGAATAATGTTCCTTTATCTTCTCATAAAGTAACGGCTGTGTAAATCCCGGTTCATCTCCTTCATTATGTCCATGCCTTCTGTAGCCAAAGAGGTCAATCACAACATCTTTTTTAAAAAGCTGCCTGTATTCGAAAGCAATATTAGCAGCCCAGAGGGAGGCTTCGGGGTCGTCTCCGTTAACATGGAAAATGGGCGCTTGTATCATCTTTGCAACGTCTGATGCATAAACAGAAGAGCGTGCATCTTCCGGAGTTGTTGTAAAACCAATTTGATTATTTATGATGATGTGAATTGTTCCGCCTGTTCTGTAGCCGCTGAGTTGAGAAAGGTTCAGCGTTTCGGCAACAATACCCTGTCCTGCAAATGCAGCATCGCCATGTATCAGCAAAGGCATGGTTCTGCGGTGTTCGCGGTTATCGCCCATTCGTGTTTGCTTTGCACGAACAATCCCCTGTACAACAGGATTAACCCATTCAAGATGACTTGGATTAGAGGCTACAGATACTGTAATTGACTTTCCTGACTGCGTTTTATATTTGCCAGTGGCGCCTAAATGATATTTAACATCGCCTGAACCTTGTATAGAGTTCGGATCGCGTATCTCTTCAAACTCGGAAAAGATTGAGTCATAAGATTTGCCGATTATATTTGTCAGGAAGTTCAATCTGCCGCGGTGCGCCATACCGAAAACAACTTCGGGTACGTCGTGATCTGCGGCTTCATTCAATATCATATCAATAACCGGTATAACTGTTTCAGATCCTTCAAGCGAAAATCTTTTATGTCCGATAAATCTTGTGTGAAGAAATCGTTCGAAAGTTTCTGCTTCAATTAATTTTTTTAGTATCGTCTTCTTTACAGATTTATCAAAATCCGGGGTATTCTTAACCGGCTCCATTTTATTTTGAAGCCAGACTTTTTCTTCGGGGTTCTGAATATGCATATACTCAACGCCAATCTTATCGCAATAAGTCTTCTGGAGGATGTCGAGAATTTCACGCAGCGTAGCGGTTTTTAATCCACTGAATCCACCGGTAATAAATCGCCTGTCAAGGTCCCATATAGTCAGATTGAAAGAGACGGGGTCGAGTTCGGCATGGTAAAGATTTTTAGTGCCGAGCGGGTCAAGATTTGCTATAAGGTGCCCGCGCACCCTGTATAAATTTATAAGTTGAAGTACTTTTGCCTGCTTTTCAATTTCTTCCGTGTTTGAAGAAGTATCAAATATGCCCGGTTGATAATCAGTTTTCCACTCAAGCGGTTTAGCTGGTATTTTCAGTGAGTCAAAAATTTCCTGGTAGAAATTTTCCCTCCCCAATAATAAGTCATGAATTTCTTTAAGGAACATACCCGATTCAGCGCCCTGAATGATCCGATGATCATAAGTGCTTGTTATGTTCATTACCTTGCTTATACCAAGTGTCGAAATTGTTGAAGGAGACATTGCCTGGTATTCGGCTGAGTATTGAATAGCACCGGTTGCAACAATTGTTCCCTGCCCGACCATTAAGCGGGGGATGGATGCAATTGTACCGATGGTTCCGGGATTTGTGAGTGTAATTGTGGTTCCCATGAATTCATCAGGATCAATAACGCCTTTTCTCGATCTGCTTACAAGGTATTCATACTTTTTCCAATACTCAACAAAAGAAAGTTCGTTAGCATTTTTAATATTCGGAACGATAAGCGAGCGTGAGCCATCTTTCTTTTCAATATCAATTGCAAGCCCGAGGTTTACATTTTTTCTTTTAATTACTGCGGGCTTTCCGTACAGAACTGTAAAGCCGTAATTCATAACCGGCATTTTCTTAACGGCTTCAAGAATAGCCCAGCTTATAAGATGTGTGAATGATATCTTTCCGAGATTTTGTTTTGCGAGGTATTTATTTATTATTGTGCGGTTTTCTTCGAGCAGCTTAACTGCAATTGTTCGCTGCGATGTTGCAACAGGAACTGTTAAACTGTTAGTCATATTATCAAGAATTCGTTGAGTGCTTCCTGCAATAATCTGCACATCGTCATTTTCATCCGGCTGCGGAAGTTCAATATTTGATGCCGGGAATAAAAATTTATCATTCTTGATGCCGCCGTTGTCTTTTTCTTTCCCTGTAACATTACCGAAAAATTTTTGCCACTGTTCGGGGATCTCATTTGGTTTATCCTGGTATTGCTTATATAGATATTCAACAAACCAGGTATTTGCTCCGAATTTTTCAAGCTCTTCTTTTTGCTTCTTCGTCAGGTCTTTTGATTTCATCTTTCCGGGGATATTAATGGTAAAAAATCAGTGCGTCAATTTATTAAAGTTTAAAATCAGTTCACAATTTAAGCCTGTATAAAAGTTTGCTGAAAAAGTTTATTGGCTTATTTTAATGTCAGAAGATTTAGTCTCTTCTATAATTTAATAAAACTTTCAACCGATTGTAACAGAAAATTAAGGTAATATCAAGGTATGATGAACAATAACACATTAAAAACCCTGAGGCGTTCATATTCTCTTAAAAAGCTGGATGAGAAAGAAGTTGACCATAATCCATTTATCCAGTTTAAAAAGTGGATGGAGGAGGCTCTGAATTCGCAGCTTTATGAACCAACTGCTATGACGCTCGCAACGTCAACAAAATCCGGAATTCCATCCTGCCGGATTGTGCTTCTTAAAGGAATTGATGAAGATGCTTTTCTTTTCTTTACAAATTATGGCAGCAGAAAATCAACAGAACTTATTGATAATCCTTCCGCGGCATTATTATTCTTCTGGCAGGAGCTTGAAAGGCAGGTAAGGATTGAAGGTAAAGTTGAAAAGGTATCCCAAAAAATTTCAGAAGAATACTTTAATTCCCGTCCGATCGAAAGCAGACTTGGAGCATGGGCATCTGCACAGAGCGAAATAATTCCCAACCGTCAATACCTTGAACATAAATTTGAAGAGATGAGAATAAAATATTCAGATGGTAATGTACCGCTGCCGCCAAATTGGGGCGGATTCAAACTTATCCCGCATTCATTTGAATTCTGGCAGGGAAGGGAAAGCAGACTGCACGACAGAATATTTTTTTCTTTGGAAAATAATAACTGGAAGATTTCAAGATTGGCGCCATAACAAAACATGGAACAGGTTATCAATCCGTTCGAAATACAATGAGATTAAAAAAATAATTTTTTCTTAAGCAGCAATAAGATAATGAAAAGTGCTAACCCGGCAGAGAATGAACTTAAACAGGTGACCATCTATACAGATGGCGGATGTGAACCAAATCCCGGTCCGGGCGGATTTGGCGTCGTATCGATTCACGGAAAAAGATTAAAAGAACTTTCAGGCGGTTTCCGGTTAACAACAAATAACCGCATGGAAATTTACGCTGCAATAGCCGGGTTAAAATCTCTTAAAGAACCTTGCAGTGTAAAGTTATACAGCGACTCCCGCTATCTCGTTGATGCTGTTACCAAAGGATGGGTTAAAAAATGGAAAGGCAACGGCTGGCAGAGAAATAAGCAGCAGGAAATGGCTGTTAATATTGATCTATGGGAAGAATTGTTAAAAGAATGTGAAAAACACTCCGTTGAGTTCATCTGGGTTAAGGGGCATGCAGGAAATAAATATAATGAAAGATGTGATGAACTTTCTTCTTTGGCGAGAGCAAATCCTGACTTGACTGAAGATGAAGGATACTCGGAAAGACCGAAGCAGCCGGATGAAAGAGTAACAAAGGAAGGACAGCCCTGCCGCAAATGTGAAACCCCGGTTGTGAGAAAAATCCCCACAGCAAAACGCAAGCCCGGACAAAATTATTATTTTGAATATTATTTTATGTGTCCTGCCTGCCGAACTATTTATTTTGTTGAAGAAGCAAAGCGATTCATTAAATAAAATCTTACTTCGTACAGGTTACGGAAAGGTGTTTATTTATCAGCTTTAATA
>JBBIGV010000029.1:0-35476 GCA_037447335.1 Ignavibacteria bacterium
GAGCGGAGAAACATCTTTCAAATCCCAAATTTGCTTGAGCTTAAACCCGACTGCTTTACCGCTTCTTGTATTATCGTGGTGGTCGGCGCTAAAGAAACTTCTCGGCAAAACAAAAGCAATTTGTCCGTGCTCGCTTAAAAAGTAACTGCTGCAGTATGCCAAAAATATTGCCGCTATTTCGAGGTGAGGAAAGTTAGCAACTTTTACCGGCTTCACTTTATATTTATCTGCCAACGCATTTAGTATGTTTTGGTAATCTTCATTCCTTATGGAGCTGTAAGTAAACCAGGGCGGATTGCCGATAACATAATCAAACTTGCCTGCAAGGAAATAAGGCTTGTAAAGATTCTGCACAATAAACTTCCAGATGCTGTCTCTTCCTTTTTCTTTAACAGCTTTTAATCCTGTATAAATTTTATAAAAACTTTCTATTACCTGCTTATTTGCCCCCGATTTATTGCCGTTCTTTGCAAAATGCTTCCTGAAAATATTTTCAAAAACTTCCTCTGTTTCTTTTCTTTTACCCATAGTCTGCTCTGCAAGGTCATCGCAAATTCCGAGTGCTTCATCAAACAGTTTAACATCTTCAAGTATTTGTGTGGTTAAGTGATACTTTTCTTTATCAATGTTCAGAAGAAATTCATTGCCGAAAAGATTCTGTACTCCTTCAGGTGCAAGAAGCGTGTTTGCCAGAATTATGTTAAGGTAAACAGGTTTCTTTGCATTTATTATTTCCTTGCCGAGCGCAAGCAGCAAAGTTGTTTTTGCTATCTGCACACTAAGCGGGTGAATATCAATTCCGTAAATCTGCTCGTTTAATTCTTCAACTGTTACACCGGGATTAAGCTCTTTAATCCTGTGAATAGCCGCTCTTAAAAAAGAACCGCTTCCGCAGGCAGGATCGAGTATCTTATCGGTATTACTGAACTGAAACTCTTTTACAATTCTTTCGCAAAGCCAGTCGGGTGTATAATACTCACCGAGAGAATGTCTAGTATCAATATCAATAAGCTCCTGGTAAACACCTTTAAGAATATCTTCATCAACATTATCAAACTCAAAGTTGGAAATTTCCTGTGCAATGAGGCGGAAAACTTTTTTCAGGTTGTTGAAGCTTCGCTCGGTATTAACCCAGTGGAAGAAATCGTTGTCAACAAAATTGCGGATGTTATACTTGTGGAAGATTGTACCATCGAGAATACCTTTCAGTTCGGAGTCGTCAATGTACTCGTCATTTGACACAACACTATAGGCGAGCATTTTAGAAAATACACTCAGGTAAGTATGGATAAGAAAAATGTTATCGCGTGCATCAAAAGAACCGTAAGCAATGCTCAAGAATTTACTCCACTGCTCATAAGAAACCTGCACTTCACCAAACTTCTTTGCTTCATTAAACCATTTGTTCAATTCACGGAAAGACTCGATAAAAATATTACTCTGGTAACCGAATGCTTCTTCAATTCTTTTAAGAGTTGCGCGCTGCTTTTCTTCCTTGAAAAGGAAACGGTCAATCCAGTAATAAAAATCTTCTGCATTTCTATCGTTAAGAACAAATGAAGCGCTTTTAACTTCATTAAGGATAAGCTCGTGTTCCTGCAAAGTTTCTATTCTGTCAAGACAAGTAACATCCGGCGCAAAAACTTTCCAGTTAATAAAGTCGGAAGCAATCAAAGTAAAATTATATCCTTCTCCGGATCTTAATTGACCAAGCAGGTAACCAGCTAACTGTTCTTTAGCGTGGTCTATGGTGAGCTTAAGGTTATTTTCGTATTCGATAATTATTTTGTTGTAGAGAGTGTCAGCGCTTCCCCTATGCAGTTTTTCTTTGCGCGGTATATTAACAATAGTTTTCTCAGCGCCCAGAGTTATTTTATCAACCAGGCTGAGTATTTCTTTATCACCTGCATAAAGCCTGTTTAACAAATCCTTAAAAGCTTCCTTTTTAGTAAGCTCTTTATTGGCGGATTTAATTTTTAATAAGTATTCCTTTATATGAACTGCTTTGTTATTCTTCACTGATAAGAGATTCCCGGATAATTTTATGCAAACATAACAATAATTAAATTAATTAACATTTTTACAAAGCTATTTAAAGATGCACCGCAGCAGTGCTTGTCCTGTTTACCTTCCTGCCCGCTATTTGATTACCTATGACAGCTAAATACAAAATCGGGTTGGGATTCTTCTTCATTTCCGTTTTCAGGGCTTTGTTAAAAAATATGACTACTGAATATTCTTCACCTGCTTCAGCGTTCTGAATGGTATTTAATTATACGGTGGTAAGAGTTAGTTCCCTCTGCTTTTACTTTTGACCAGATGTCCTTTAACTGCGGTATCGAATTTACCGTAACTGCAAATTTCACTGAAGCGGCGAAATTGGCTCTGCCTTTCTTTGCAAGCTTCGACTGGCTTATCTTGTATTTCTTCGGACTTGCCGATACGAATTTTTTTCCGTGCATTTCACGGAATACTACATCTCCGACTTTTCCTGATACAAATCCGATTACAGTTTTATTTACCGTGCCATTTTTTACCTCCTGTTCAGCCGCAATATAATACCGTGATATTTCCACTCCAAATGCGTTCTGCATGCGTTCCGGATGCGGTCAAACTATGATTCAACCCGGTCATAAAATGTTTAATGTCACTTCTGTCTTTTACTGCTGTTAAAGCCAAAAAGCAATGACAGGAACTGTAAAACGATTCTTTTGAGACAGCCTCTAAATGTCGGGGCTATTGGAAAATTTTAATCAGAATTAATTTTTAGAATTTTGAAATTAATAGGAGGCTGACCAAAAAGTAAATTTTGCAAACAACTCTGAATTTATATGTCTGATTTCAGATTAAATTCAAATTCATCGTAGCACAGATTAGTAATCTGTGCTACATTTTGGTCAGCCTCTTAGAGAGAAATCAACCATACCATCCGGGCTTTCCCGAAGGGATCCTTTGGATAGCCCAAACAAACAAACTGCTATTTGCAGTTAAAGTTTTGACAAAAGATTTTTAACAATGAAATCATAAGCTTTGTATTGATTGTATTCAATATCAGGACGGAGTCATCCGGCTATATCGCCTGAAAATTCCTGATCATCTATTTTTTCTGATAAATTTGAAATGAAGTCAGATTGTGTGATAGAGAGTCCTACATTTGAAATGTATTGATTAAAAGCGTGAATTATTTTACCGAAATCCAGATTGATAATTTGATGTGCATAGTAAATATCAAACAAATCCCTGCCTTTACTTCTCTGATATAATGCGCGAAGCTTTGTTGCTAATAGTTCCTCTACTGAAAAGATTGTCAACAAACACTCACCGGTGAAATAACTACTATTAACGGTATGCTTCAACTGCATTAAATCATAAACGTGAAAGTGTTCACGAGTATTAATTTCAATTTTTAATTTAAGACGAGTAACCGGTTCATATTCAGAATCAAAGCGATAAATTAGTGTAGCGTTATGTTCAGCAGCATTATAATTGGCGCTGCCAAGAAAATTTAATCTTTGGCGAAGTAGAGTAAACAGGGGACCAATTTCTCCAGGATGCAGTTGAACTAAATCAATATCTTCTGAATATCTTGCCGCAGGTTTAAGAAATAATTTATGTAAAGCAGTTCCACCTCTGAAAGCCAACTGATATGAAAGTTCTGTATCAGAAAAGATTTCCACTAATGCCCGTTCAATAATAAAATCCTGTTCAATCTGATTGTTACTGATCCAGGGAGAATTTCTACTCCATTCAGTTATAAATGCCTTTGGGATCATCAGAAGTCAGTTTCAATCTTATAATTTTCAATCACTTTCCAATCATCATTAACATTAAAACCGGCTTTTTTACTGCCTGGTTTCAATGGTACGCGGAAAAGTTTTTTACCGGACAGAAAATCTTTTATGATTAAAGATAATTCCTTTTTATGCAATACAACATCCAGAATATATCCGAGACGCTGCAATACACTTAAAGAAATATTATCATTCAAAACTTCTTTAAGTTTTTCCGGCGACATAGAATCTGACAATTCATATAAAATGGTTGAGGCACGATTAAGTCCGCCAATTCTTTGCTGATAATCAATTAAATCAACTGCGGTTAATTCCGGATTTGAAATATTTATATAACCAGCATCAGTTTTTCTTTTCTCTATTCCATTTACAGCCAAAGAATTTTTGACAACATAATTAATTTTTAATCCTTCAACATTAGTTGGACGTATAGCAGGTTTATTAATAAAGATATAATACTCCATTGCCTGCTGATGTGAAACGCCGTGCAGCGCAGCAGCAGATAATAAACCAACGTAATACTGCCGATTAAGGTAAGAGAACAACTGATCAATAAACAGTTCGGGCGGTATAATTTTCCTGTGCTTATACTCAGGTGGAATTATAACATAGAAACCTTTATAGATTGATAGTATTTTTTGTTTTGATGACAACCTGTTCAATGAAAGCTTCAAAGCAGCTTTCGAGTGAGTAGGGTAAGCATCTATCAATTCTTTAAAACTAAAAAACAACCGACCATTTGACTGTAACGAGCTTACATAATCGTCTAAGTAATTATATATTTTATCTTTTTTCATAAATAACGAGTATTTGTTTGCGAAAAGTATCACATTGTGAGAACTATTGCAAATGATCACTCGAAAAATATTGGCACAAATACACAATATGTCTAAAAAAGAGGGTTTTTAAGAAATAATGAAGGGAAGTCATTAAATGCATTTTGTACGTTTATGAAGGTTTGTTTAAGGTTGAAAAATATTAAAAATTTAATCAGAATTGGTTTGTAAAATTCAAAAATGAATAGCACCGAACTTTAGTTCGGGTTAAGGAGAAATCAACCATACCTGCTGGGCTTTAGCCCAAATAAATTTTTGGACTAAAGTCCAATCGGTGTTTGGGGGATTTTAATTTTTTCCCCGACTTAAATGTCGGGGCTATTGGAAAATTTTAATCAGAATTAATTTTTAGAATTTTGAAATTAATAGGAGGCTGACCAAAAAGTAAATTTTGCAAACAACTCTGAATTTATATGTCTGATTTCAGATTAAATTCAAATTCATCGTAGCACAGATTAGTAATCTGTGCTACATTTTGGTCAGCCTCTTAGAGAGAAATCAACCATACCATCCGGGCTTTACCGATGGGATAAAAAGCTTCTGATAGTTGATTTAACTATAGCTATCCCGTTAGGGATTGAATATTTATAGAATTAACGTGAGCGATCAATTTTTTGGTTGATGTGAAATGAATGTATAACAAAGATTTTATCGAAGTGTAGTGAGCAATAAAAAAGGGTGCAATCCTGAGATGAGTGCACCCTTTGTCGAAGGAGAGCGAGCTGGATAGAAAGAGTAATCTCTTTATTTCAGTAAATTCATTTTTTTGCTTACAACTGTATTGCCTGCCTGTAATTGATAAACATACACACCTGAAGCAAGATCAGCAGCATTAAAAGAAACTGTATAAGTGCCCGCTGATACTTCCTGATTTACAAGTATTGCAACTTCCTGCCCGAGTATGTTATATACAGAAAGTTTAACAAAAGAATTTTCCGGAACCGAATATCGTATCGCGGTTGAAGGATTGAACGGATTCGGGAAATTTTGTTCAAGCATAAATCCGGTTATTCTGTTTTCATCACCTTCACCGATGTTTGTTAGATATCCGACAGGGTTCCAGTTTGTCCATCCCGTTGTCCAGTCAGTGTTGCCGAAAGCGCCGACAAATGTACCAGCCGGATCAAAGAAACCGTCTGCAGGTGGAGTGCCTGCGCCTGTCCATGCAGGCGAGCCTTGCATAGGACGGAAATTTGGATTAAAGAAGTCATAAGGATTTGTAAGCATCACATCTGCATTTGAAGTATAAGTTCTTCCGCCGGAGTTTGTGAACCATTGGTTTACATTAAAATTCAATCCGCCTGCATTAGCAGTATCGAGAGAGCTGGAAGTCCATCCGGAAATAATGCTGTTATTTACCCACATAGTTCCGTCAATAGCTCCCTGAATAGTATGGACGCCATCCAATCTGATACCTCTGGGCCAGCCCATTATTATCGCGTTAGATACTTTATTAAGTGAAGACCTTCTTAAATGCATCCCTCTTCCGAACAATGGATTTACTGTTGTGCCTTCATTGTATTTTGGACCAACTAAAGTAACGTTCCAGTATATCGGAGAAGTTCTTGGAGTATTTGTTGATCCGGAACCATCGTTATCCGATTCGAATCCGTTTGAAGTTGACTGATCGGCAACTTCATTATCTCTTAATGCAACAATGTATTGAAGCTTACCGTTATATCCGAAGTCAGTATCGAAATCATCATCCCATGATCTGAAAGAAATAAGGTATTTACCGTTAACATTTCCTCCGAACCACTCGAATGAATCATCGCCGCAAAAACTAACCTGAATGTATTCTATTATTGTCCCTCTGCCCACACCGCCAAACGTCAGACCGTTAATTTCATTATTAAGACTGTACGCAAAACCTGCGTACTCAATCCGAACGTATCTCATTATTCCGCTGTCATCATCAGGGTTATTACCGCCGAAAATATCTCCCGGTCCTTCTATAGTTGCCGTACCACCCGGGACGTTAATCGGTGCATTCCCAAGAATTAATATTCCGGCCCAATCGCCGTAAGTGGGCTGCTGACCTGAACCTGCTTTAGCAAATTCACTTGTGAAAACAATTGGTGCATCCACTCTTCCGTCAGCCATGATTTTACCGCCGGGTTTAATTATGAGTGCGCTTGCCGGGTCAGGTGTTCCGTCGTTAGCGCCAAAAATAAATGTGCCGGGTTCTATGTATAAGGTTGCTCCCGACTGGACTCTTACAAGACCCTTAAGCATATAAGTGTTGTTTGCTGTCATGTAATAGTCTGATGTTATATCACCGGTTACGATGATATCCTGTGCATTTGATTGACTGAAGGTCAATCCAATCATTGCGAGTACTAATAGAAGTTTTCTCATTATTCCTTCCTTTTTGTTAATGATAATTTGTTATTATAGTTGATATGATAATCCAATACTGTAGCTTGTTCCGAAACGCGTCAGTTCAGAAACTTTGTCGCCGCCAGGAGTGCGCTGTATGAATAATTTATCCTGGTTAAGAATGTCCTTTACGGTGAACTTAAGTGAAAAATGATTGAAGAATTTCTTGGATATAGAAAAGTCAAGCAGATCTCTCGGCTTCTCAACAACATCGCCAAGCCCGCCAAAACCGACTGAAGATATTTGCAAGCCGACTTTATTATATATCAATGCAGTATTCAACCCTATATCCTGATTATCATAATAGAGACCGAAGTTCAGGATATAATCTGCCTGTCCCTGTAATGGTCTTTTAGCTGCCTGGAAGCTGCTGCCGTTACCGTTTGTATTTTTGTCTTCAAGATCAATTTCAGAATTCATAAGAGTAACATTACCCGCAGCAGCAAGATCGCTTAATCCATCATAGATAAAATCAAGTGATTTTCTTACTTCGAATTCAATTCCATAAGTGTATGCACTGTTTGCATTTCTGTATGAACGTAACGGTTCAAATGCGGAAGAAGCGATCAGCACTTGTTCGATGGGGTCTTTAAACTTTTTATAAAACAGTCCGAGTGCATATAATTCTCCGGGTGAGGGATAGAATTCATACCTGAAATCATAATTGTTAATAAGAGTTCGTTTAAGATTCGGATTACCGATAACAAGTTCATTCGCAACAAAATCGAAGTATGTAAACGATGCCAGCTCTCTGAATTCCGGTCTTGCAAGAGTCGTGCTGAATGCAAGCCTGAAATTCATCTTTTCAATCGGGGAATATGTAAGATTAACGGAAGGCAGTATGTCGGTATAAGTTTCTGAAACATCTGCGTCATCTCCTGTATCAGCAACGGAGTTCAGTATCTGTTTTGCATTTTCCAGCCTTACTCCGGTTACCAGTCTGACTCTTGAAAAGAACCTTACGTCTGTCATAACATAAGCAGCATGAATAGCTTGTCGTGAATCGTAACTATCAGACGGCTTGGTTATTTCAACTACCTCAATAAACCGCGGATGGAAGTTTTCTTCAACAAAAATCTCCTCAACCGGACCTTGCAGAATACTGTCTTTCTGCATAAAGTTGCCGCCGGGTACGTTCCTGAAGCCAAATACCCGTGCATCAAAATCCCGCATTTTCAAATCGAAATTGTAGCCCAGCTTAAGTTTTGGCATATCGGGATTTTCAAATAATCTGAGTGTAAAATCCGCAGAGGCGCCGTAGTTATCATCATCAAGCTTTCCATAATATCTGGTTGCAAGTGATTGATCAAGTTGAAATCTGAAAGGCTGGTCAGGTTCTTCAACCGACTTAGCATATATGAAACGCCTTGCATCAGGTTCATTTCTCTCTGAATTGGAATAGCTTAGGTTCCATTCAAAGTTTAATCCGTTAAATACTGAGAACAGATGTTCGCCGATTAACTGATTAGAAAGAAGAGAACGAGAAATGAAACGCAATGTGGCAACATCCCTGATCTGCTGTGCGCCAGTATAAATGCCCTGATACTGTGTTACCTGGTCATCTGCATTCTGATTAAAATTATTTTTAAAGCTGATCTTATTCGTATTGTTGAATTTGAAACTGAAGTTCAGCATTCCGCTCATCATTACAGAGCGGGAGAATATATTTCCTTTATAATCATATCTGGGTCCTTCAAAAGTATATGCTGCCTGTTCAATTTCTTTGTTCTCATACGAGTTTGAATATGTAAATGAAGCAACGTAGCCGAATATATCATCACCTATAAACAGCTTATCTCCGAGCATAATTTTCATACTTCCATTAATAGGAGCGTTGGAAGAAGATGTGTTCCAGTTATTCCTGAATGACTTACCAATGCTGCTAAGGTCTTCCGGAGCATAATTACCGCGAACAACTTTCTGATCACTGATAAGTGACGGATAATTTCTTGTTCCATCATCATATCCCAGAAAATCTTTGCTTCCGCCACTGTAGCTCAGTAGAGAACTTCCTGTTGTTGTAACATCATATGCTGCTGATGTACTTAAATACAGGGTAAATTTTGAAGGGAATTCTATAGTGCTGATCTGAACCAGCCCGCCGGAAAAATCTGCCGGCTTATCAGGTGTAAATGTTTTTGCCGTGATAATATTCTCGAATAGGCTTGCGGGGAAAATGTCATATGAAAAACTTTTCTTTTCAGGATCTGTGCTTGGCAGGGATGCGCCATTCAGTAAAGTACTATTATATCTGTCGCTAACACCTCTGATATACGAAAATTTACCATCTGCTATTGTAACACCGGTCATTCTTTTAAGAACGTCCGCTCCGTCGGAACTATTATTCTTACTGATCATTTCCGAACTTATGCCATCTACTATACCTTCCGACTTCTGCACTATTCTTAAAACAGATGCTTCGGTATTGCTTAATGCTTCGGCGGTTACTACTACTTCATCAAGTTCTGTAGCCGCTGAGTTAAGAGTAATTTTTAAGTCTGTGTTTCGTCCTGCTCTTACAATAACATTTTCTATTGTTAAGGTTTGATATGAAATGTATGAGACTCTGAGAGAATAATTTCCGGGTTCAAGATTTCTGATTGAGAAGGACCCATCAAGATCGGATGAAGCGCCGGTTGTTGTACCAAGTATGAGAACGTTTGCGCCGATAAGCACATCGTTGTTGCCGGCATCGGTGATCTTTCCGCTTATTGATCCGGTCTGCGCAATTGCTGAAGCAATTCCGCCAATAAAAAAGAAACAAAAAACAAGCAGCAGATTAAAGCTGTTTTTTATTTCCGGTTTTTTATTTGCTTTTGTTTTCATTTTGCTAAAATGTTTTTGATTACTAAAAAAACTCATAACTCGATCTCCTTTTAATGTTTAACTTCGACGGTGCAAACATAAACCGGTAATGTTAAGGCAATGTTAAATGCTTGTTATGAGAATGTTATTAATGGAAAGGTGCGATTTGAATTGCTTTATACCTGAATTCTGGAGCCTTTAAAGCTTTCAACCAACTCTTAATGATTTCGTAACACTGTAGTAACATTAAGAAAACATCACAATTTTAATTTTCTGACAAAAAAGATAGATCCGAAATGAAAATTTTTATTGTATTGATTTTTTCAGCTATTATTTCCGGTTGTGCACCGCAGTTTAAAAGTTTGAACGATACTTTTCAGCAACCGGAAAAAACTATTTATCCGGAAACGGGAATTTTAATTGTTCATACAAGTACTACTCAGGATTTTCCAACTTTTCCTGATGGTGTTATCCATTTGGTGTATAAACCTTATTCAGTTTTTCTGGCGGATGGAACATTATTGATGGAAGTTTCGCGTTCATACGATAAACCCAGGGAAGTTTCTTTGAAGGAAGGCAGTTATGTAATTATCGCAGAAATGCACAAGGGTGAGAAGGAAATTTTCGAGGTTGTGATTGAAAGCGGCAAGTTTACAGAGATAAAAGCGGATATGTTCGCTTCAGTAAATTTTAATTAACTCGGGTTGTCTGTTAAAATCTGAAAACCGTCTGGTTGTATCAGAAAAATTGAAATGGTTATAAATATTTAACTTTTACCATTAATAAGAACCAAAAACTAAATGTTTAACTGTTTTAACAGTTTTTTATCCTTAACAGTGAACTTGGGTAATTAATTTTTTCATAACTATTTAAGGTTTCAGCCAATCACAAATAAGCTCGACAGCTCTTACAGTATTTCCGCAGTAAGTTTCAATGAATCCATTATCAATACTTTCAGAAGATTTATATTGATCAGCTGCTGTTATGGCTCTGGCGCCATCAAAGTCAACAAAAGATAGACGCAAGGTTAACTCTTCGGGTGGTCTGCCAAAAGCAACACCGGGCAATGTAGCAACACCAATTTCTTCCAGCATTTTATTGCAAAGAGATGTGCTGTCGTGGATACCTTTTTTTTCAAGAACTTCTCTTAATGGAGAAAAATCCGGAAACAGGTAAAATCCTCCATCAGGATAATAAACAAAAACGCCGGATTTTTTAAGCAGATGTGTAATCCTGTATCCAAGCCGACTGAGAACCCATCGGCAGTTCCAGAGGTATTTTTCAATTTTAAGTCCGCCTTTAAATGCACGTATCGCTGCATATTGTATAGGCGCGCTTGTAGCGGTGAATGATTCACTTGCTACAGCAGCCATTGCATTTAACAGCCATCCAAGTGAAGGAGGAAAAGTAAAAGTACCCAGCCTCCAGCCTCCTGCACCGCACCATTTGCTAAGCCCGCTGCTTATAATAGTTCCTTCTGGATAAAATCGTGATATCGAAACGTGTTTTCCTTTATGGTGAAGCTCTCCGTAAATCTCATCCGAAACAAGAATCATTTTATGTTTTGATGCTACTGATGCAATTCTTTTTAACTCTTCAATAGTGTAGGTTACACCGCTTGGATTAGAAGGATAGTTCAAAATGATTATCCGGGGTTTTGACGGATCTTCTTTACAGTGATCTATAAGGTCATCAGCGAGTAATCGCCATTTATTTTCTTTGGTTGTTTTAATCCATCTGACATGCCTTCCGATAATGTGTGCCTGAGGTGCATATGAGACCCAGCTTGGAGTAGGTATAACCAGATCACCGTAATAAACAAGCTGAAGTAAGAACATTAATTCTTTAGAGCCCGGTCCGATCAATACGTCATCAGCATTTCGGGTAATGCCCTGGTTTCTTCTGTAGTAATCAGCAACAGACTCTCTTAATTGCGGCAGTCCTTTTACAGGAAGATAATCCCTCTGATGAGCATTAACTTTTAACTCATCAACAACCGACTGGGGAACCGGAAAAGGAGATTGCCCGAGTCCAAGCTTATAAACTTGTTTTCCTTCTTTTCTGAGTTTGTTGGATCTCTCATTGATTTCAAGAGTAGCTGATTGCGCTAATCCTCTCACATTGAGGTTTAAGTGGATGTTTTGAGTATTATTTGATCTTGCCATAAAAAATATCAGAGATTGTAATTTCTGTCATCAAAAATATGAGATTTATTCCAAATATCTATCAAATGTCGGTCATTGTTAAAAATAAAAAAGCCTTCCTCGAATTGAAGAAGGCTTGTGTGGTGACCCCAAGGGGATTTGAACCCCTGTTACCGCCGTGAAAGGGCGATGTCCTAACCACTAGACGATGGGGCCTGAGTAATTTTCGAATAACGATGTTCAAATTAAAAATAAATTTTAAACCCGAATATCCAAATCGGAATTTGGTATTTGAAATTTAAGATTTATTACTGGGGTGAGCGATGGGACTTGAACCCACGACCCTCAGGGCCACAACCTGATGCTCTAACCACCTGAGCTACGCTCACCATCTATTTGAAATTACAAAGATCAAATTACAAATTCCAATCTTATGGAATTTGTGTATTGTTAATTGAAACTTTACATCGTACGCCCGAGTGGACTCTCCCGAAGGGATTCCTTTGGAAGAACCACAAACCTTCAGCTTAGAAGGCTGCTATAACCAAGAACACCTCGTACGCCCGAGTGGACTCGAACCACTAACCCTCAGCTTAGAAGGCTGATGCTCTGTCCGGTTGAGCTACGGGCGCTTTTAAATTCCATATTCTCTTTTGGAATTGGTCTTTTGAAATTTGGAATTTAACACTGTCGGGGCGGCAGGATTCGAACCTGCGACCTCCTGCTCCCAAAGCAGGCGCGATGAACCGGGCTACGCTACGCCCCGATATGTAATTTTACCGAACAACATTTCAATGAACGCTGTCTTTTCTGCTTTTTATTTCGTATAAAGCAGTAAGTTTCTTTGTAGTTCACTTTTTTGCATTAAAAAAGGGCTGGAAAACCCTAACCTTCTTAATAGTTTCAAAAAGGCTTACAAATATATACCAACATCTAAATAAAAACAACGTTATTTTAATGTATGAGTTTCAGTTTTATGGAAAAAAATAACACTCTGAAGCTTAATTATGAAAGTATTCAATCGCTTGATTAAATTAGTAATGAAATAAATCCAATTAGTAAAATGTCTGTTTCATTTTTCATTTCGAAAAAATACACGCTGTCTAAGAAAGATTCGCGGTTCATTACTCTTATTTCTGCAATTTCCGTAATTGGAATTGCATTGGGTGTAGCCGCGCTGATTATTGCATTAAGCATACTTGCCGGCTTTGAAAAAACTATTACTGAAAAGATCACTGATTTTGATTCACATATCAAAATTACTTCATATACAGATGTTCTTCCTGATTATAAAATCATGCAGCCGCGAATTGAAGAAATGGTTCAACCTTATGCAGAAAATGTAAATCCTTATTTATCACGCCTTGCAATTATCAGCAGCAGGAATAAACGCGAAGGGGTTAGTGTAAAAGGTATTAACATTTCCGATGATTGGACGGGCGTTGAAAAAATAATTGTTGAGGGTAAGTTCTCAATAAAAAATGAAGAAGTTATTATCGGGAAAAAACTTGCCAATAAGTTATTTCTATCAGTTGGAGACAGAGTAAATATTTTTGCACTTAAGAACAACGAAATACCATCGCCGCAAAACCCGCCAAACATTCAGCAGTTCACGGTCTCCGGAATTTATGAAAGCGGCATGGCTCAGTATGATGATCTGTTTGCGTATGTAAATCTTTCTCAGGCGCAGCAATTGTTCTCAGCAGAAGATGTAATTTCCGGTTATGATATTAAATTAAGTGATGTAAGTAAAATTGACAGCCTTACACTTTTTTTAGCAGATAATCTGCGTTATCCTCATTCGGCAAAGTCGATCTATCAGATACATCGTAATATTTTTACATGGATTGAACTTCAAAAAGAACCTATACCGATTGTACTAGGACTGATTATCATCGTAGCCGTCTTTAATATAATTGGCACATTGTTAATGATAGTTCTTGAGAAAACAAGTGCAATCGGAACGCTGAAATCTCTCGGTGCAGGAACCTGGCAGATTATATCTGTATTTCTTTACCAGGGAAGTTTTCTTGCAATTATCGGAATAATTTCCGGTAATCTGCTTGCGTTAATAATATTAACGTTACAAGTTGAATATAACATTATATCATTGCCGTCTTCAGTGTATTTTGTTTCAACAGTGCCAATCTTAATGAAATTCGAATCCTTTGCTCTCGTATCCGTCATTACATTTGTATTAAGTTTAAGCGCTGCAGTGATCCCAAGTTATATAGCATCAAGAATAAAACCTGTATCAACTCTGAGGTTTAACTGATGAAACTCGAATCCTTCATTGCAAAACGATATCTCGTATCAAAGCATAAGATTAATTTTATTACCATTATTTCCGTAATCTCAGTGATTGGAATTACGATTGGTGTTGCCGCATTAATAGTGGTTTTATCTGTATTTAACGGATTCGGAAGTCTTGTAACCTCATTTCTTATCAGCTTTGATCCTTATGTAAGAATAGAAGCATCAAGTGAAAATGCATACGAACAAATGGAAGAAGTCAGGCAAATACTGGAAACAGAAAGATATATTGTCAGCCACTCGCCTTTTGTGAGTGGTAAAGTGCTGGCAATGAGAGAAGGATTAACAGAGGTAATAAATCTGAAGGGAATCAATGAAATATCAGGTACAGACATTTATGACATAAAGAACAACATAATTTTTGGCAGTTACAAGATAGAAACAGAGAACTCATCCATCCCTAATGCAATAATCGGAATTCATCTTGCTGATCAGCTACAAGCGTTAATCGGTGATACAATTACCATTATCTCTCCCGTTGGTATTGAAAGAATGATTACACAATTCAGTATGCCTTTATCGCAAAGATTTATTATTGCCGGTATTTACAGTTCAAACAACAATGAATACGACGCTTCATTTTTGTTTACTGATTTAAAGACAGGTCAAAGACTTCTCGGTTACAGAGATAATATTCAGGGTTTTGAAATCAGACTTAATAATTTAAATAATGCATTTTCTGTTAAACACAGACTCGAAGAGAAAATCGAAACTGAAAATTTTGTAGTAAATACCTGGTATGATTTTCACCGTGATCTTTATTCAGTGATGCAGATCGAAAGGTGGGCAGCATACATCATATTGTCGCTTATCATCGCCGTTGCAACGTTTAATATACTCGGATCACTTTCTATGTCTGTAATAGAAAAGAAGAGAGACATAGGAATTTTACGTGCAATGGGATTAAGTGAAAAATCAGTACTAAGGATATTTATGTTTGAAGGACTTCTTGTCGGAATAATCGGAACGATTGCCGGGGCATTGCTTGGTTACTTTATTTGCTTTCTTCAGATTCAGTATAATATTTATCCGCTTGATCCTACACAATATAAAGTTGATTCATTACCGCTTGAAGTGCGGATAAGCGATTTCTTTTTTATTTCGGGAATGGCAATATTGTTGTCATTCTTAGCATCGCTGTTTCCGGCAAAACGGGCTACAAAGGTTAATCCTCTTGAAGCTATAAAATGGGAATGATGAAACAAATAATTAATCCATTAAGAATTTAAATTATACCGCTTAAATATGAATAACTCAATAATTTTACGTGCAGAAGATATTACAAAGACTTATCAGACGGGTAAAGACCGAAGGCTTGAAGTTCTTAAATCAATTTCTATCAATATTGAAACGAATAAAATTTCTGTAATAATCGGGGCATCCGGTGCTGGCAAAAGCACTTTGCTTCACATTCTCGGAGCGCTGGATAGACCCGATAACGGCAAGGTATTTTATGGCAGTGATGAAATATTTCGGATGTCTAACGATAAGCTGGCAAAATTCAGAAATAAAAAAATTGGTTTTGTATTTCAGTTTCACCATCTTCTTCCCGAATTTACCGCAGTTGAAAACGTGGCTATACCAATTATGATAAACGGGTCGCCGCTTAAAGATGCACTTGAAGTCAGTAAAACTCTGCTTATTTCCGTTGGTTTGGCTGAAAGATTTAATCACAAACCTGCAGAGTTATCGGGAGGAGAGCAGCAAAGAGTTGCCGTTGCACGAGCGCTTGCTAATAATCCCGATATAATTTTTGCAGATGAACCTACAGGAAATCTTGATTCTGCAAATAGTGAAGAAATTCATAAAATATTCATTGAACTAAGGGATAAGATGAATAAAACTTTTGTGATTGTTACACACAACCCGTCTTTAGTAAATCTTGCCGATAAAGTATTTGAAATGAAGGACGGCAGACTACTCAATTAGTAGTTATTTTTATCGAAAATTTTCTTAGTTTAAACATTAAACAGAGATGGATAAATTAACAGGTGACAGAATGTCATTAACCAAAACTAAAATTAATAAAGGCGGAAAAAGAAAATACACGTATGAGGATTATTTAAATCTGCCTGATGATGGCAACCGATATGAAATCATAAATGGAGATTTGATTATGACTGCTTCGCCAGTAACATCGCATCAAAAAATCAGCATCTTCCTTTCTACTGAAATTCAGGTTTATGTAACAAAAGAAAATATTGGATTTGTTTTTTACTCCCCTTATGATGTTATTTTTGATGATAAAAATATCTACCAACCAGATATACTTTTTATAAGCAAAGAAAATAAAAACATCATCACTGAAGAAAATATTAAAGGCTCGCCTGATCTTATTGTAGAAATTCTTTCCCCATCAACTGCATATTATGATTTATTTGAGAAGAAAGAAGTCTATGAAAAATTCGGGGTAAAAGAGTACTGGATTGTTGATCCTCAAAAACACTGGATTGAGATTTATACTCTTAAGCAGAATAAATATGTTCTTTTCAACAGGACGGAGAAAAAAGGAAAAGTTAAGTCTTCTCTTTTTAAGAAGCTGGATATTGATGCATCAAAGTTGTTTGCAGAACTTTAAGATTTTTACTTCTTAGACAAGAAGTCGAACAGCAGCCTCACTCCAAATCCCGTCATAAATTTTTTAGTATAATTTTTCGAATTATTCGCCATTGAAGGACCGGCAATGTCAATATGCGCCCATGGAATTTTCTTATCCACAAAGTTCTCGAGAAACTTGGCAGCGCTTATTGCCCCTCCCCATCTTCCACCAACATTTTTTACATCTGCCACTTCACTTTTATTTAATTGATGATAATCATCCCAAAGCGGCATTGGCCAGATACGATCGTAAGTTTTCATACCGCTTTCAAAAAGCGAATCGGAAAGTTTTTTTTCTTTTGTAAACAATCCGGCAACAAAATCTCCAAGCGCAACAACACAGGCGCCGGTTAACGTAGCCAGGTCAACTATAACGTCAGGTTTAAGTTTTGAAGCATAGTGAAGTGCATCAGCAAGAATTATTCTGCCTTCGGCATCAGTGTTATCAACTTCAATACTTTTTCCGGATGATGTTACCACAATATCGCCGGGGCGCATTGCACGACCGGAAAGCATATTTTCTGCAGACGGAATTATGCCGGTAAGATTAACAGGAAGCTTTGCTTTTGCCGCAGCAAGCAAAGTTCCAGCTACTACTGCCGCACCGGACATATCGCCTTTCATATCGCCCATATTCTGTGCAGGTTTTATAGATATACCACCTGAATCAAATGTTATACCCTTACCAACAAGAACCGCCTTCTTAATTTTTTTCTTTGCTTTATTTGCGCCTTTATATTCCATTATAATAAATCGCGGGGGGTTGTCACTCCCCTTCCCTACTGCAAGCAGCCCGCCCATTTTCCTTTTTTTTATTTCAGCCTCGTTGAAGATTGTTACCTTGACACCATACTTTGGTAAAGTATTCTGAATTCTTTTTGCCAATTCTGATGGAGGAAGAGTTCCTCCAGGTTCATTCTGTAAATTACGGGCAAGGAATACTCCCTCTGTAATTATCAATGCCTGTGTAATTGCAGTTTTTAATTTCTTCGGATTGTCTGAATAAAAGAATACGGGCAGACTCCGCGGAGATTTTTTATCCGATTTATAAAAATTGAAATTGTAGTTACCAAGTATAATTCCTTCAACAAATGTCTGGTAAAAATACTCTTCAGTATCATAGTGTTGTTTGAATGCATCAAAACGTGGAATGAAAATGTGCAGAGCTTTTAACTGATCTTTTTCAAGTCCGGGTAAAAATCCCGCAAGGTGGTTGCGAAAGTAATCAACTGAAAATTTTTCATCTGTTTTAACTTTCGAGAGAATGATCTCATCAGGTTTGCCGCCGGGTTTGCTGACACGTATATCTGAAGCAGAATCGGATAAAAAATTCCTGCGTTGTAAGTCAGATAACTTTATACCTGATATCTTTTCAATATTCTTTAAACTTTCTGAAAACTTTTTCTCATCTATAAGATATTTGAGGCTTACCGATAATGGCTTATAAACAATTTTCTTCTCGCCTGACCTGATATTTAATTTAAACATTTCTCTCCTTCATAAAATTAAATTCATAAACAGTTTCGGTTATTAAATCTTTTTATAAAAACAATTCGGCTTTACTTAAGATAACCGGAATAAACTCATTCATGTTTCCCTCGCGCATTCTGGCGCCGGCAGCATTTAAATGCCCGCCGCCGCCAAACACTCCTGCAAGTTTATTAACGGGAATATTACCTTTTGAACGGAAGCTGACTTTGAAACCTTCTCTTAATTCAAGGAAGAGCAATCCTATTTTAACATTCTCAACCGTGAGCGCAAAATTAACAAAGTTATCAGTATCCGATTCGATTGCATTACACTCTTCAAAGATTTTGCGTGTTAAAATCATATAGCCGATCTGATTATCTTTGCCGGTTAATTGCATTGAGTCGAGCGCTTTACCAAGCAATCGTATTTTACTGAACTTACTCTGATCATAAATTTTATCATAAACCTCACCGGGAACTACGCCTGTTTCAAGAAGATCAGCAGTTATTCTGTGCAATTCCGGTGTAGTTCTTTCAAAACGGAAAGAACCTGTATCCGTCATAATAGCTGCATAAAGCGGCAGTGCAATTTTTCTTGTAAGTTTTATTATGCCTGTCAACCGGATGAAATCATAAATAATATGACCGGTTGCGCTGTATTCTGTGTCTATGAAATAATGATCGGCGAAATCTTCCGGGTCAATATGGTGGTCAATGCAGACTTTTATTTTTGTTGAAGCATTAAAAGCATTTTGCATTGATACCGTCCGGTCGGAGCGGTTAAAATCAAGTGCGATCAATACATCACACTCCTGAAAATATTTATTATGCGCTTCAGGGTTGTATTGTTCAATTCTTTTTTGAACATCAAGAAATTCAAGGTTGTAGGGAGTCAAGCTATGATTAATGACTATGGCTTCTTTACCAAGCTCTTCAAGCAGAAGATACATAGCGACTTCAGAGCCTATTGCATCTGCATCAGGATTAACATGAGTTGTAATCAGGAATGAATTATTGGAAAGAATTATTTCTTTAAGAACGTTGAAATTAATCATAAATATTTTTTCAACTGAGTAAAATCTTTTATGAAATTGTTAAAACAATAATGCGAGTGGATATATTCCAATTGATAATATTATATACATTAATTCAAATCTTATACTGAAATATATAAAAACAAAAGTGCTAAAAGAATTGTGGTTCGAAAGAAGTTTATTACTAAATGCGAATTTTCTTAACCGCCTTATGTATTCTTATGCGATTATGTGATGAATAAATAATATCGGTAACAGCAGAATATTAACCACATAGAAACATAGGCACATCGGTCTCATAATAATTTAAATACATATCTATTGTGTCCTATGTGCCTATGTGGTTTAAAATGCAGCTTAATTAACATCCCACATATTACCGGTGAACAGAAGTGATTTAAGTGTACCTTTGCCTTTCGCTTCGGTAATTTGATTTATTTGTTCGTGAACTCCGTCCTCATAAGTAGGTTTTACAATCTGTCTGAGAACTCCAACCGGAGCCGGGAGTCCTTTCCTTTCCGTGAAACACGCAAGTATGTGAGCGCGTGTGGAATCAGGATCAAATTCATCATGAACCCAAACATCATTTATTGAGTATTTGCCGTTAGTGATATTAATTACTTCCGGCGTAAATCCATTCAGGCGAATACCCTTATCATTATTCTTACCAAAGACAAGCGGTTTGTTATGTTCGAGCGCCACAACATTATCAGCCTTAGTATTTTTCTCTGTATAGATTTCAAATGCGCCGTCGTTAAAGATGTTGCAGTTCTGAAAAACTTCGATAAAGGCGGTACCAATGTGAGCGGCAGCGCGTTTCATCATTTCCTGTAAATGCTTCGGGTCGCGGTCCATTGATCTGGCAACAAATGATGCATTTGAACCAACAGCCAGCCTTAACGGATTAAACGGATAATCCACACTTCCGAAAGGCGTGCTTTTGGTTTTTTTCCCTTTTTCGGATGTAGGCGAATACTGACCTTTAGTTAATCCATAAATTCTGTTATTGAATAAAAGAATTTTAATACCAACATTTTTTCTGCAGGCATGAATAAAATGATTTCCGCCAATGCTGAGAAGATCACCATCACCGGTAGCAACCCAAACTGAAAGCATTGGATTGTTAAGTTTTACTCCGGTTGCAATGGCTGTGGCTCTTCCGTGAATTCCATGGAAACCATACGTATCCATATAGTAAGGAAAACGGGAGGCGCATCCTATTCCTGATATCCATACAAAATCTTCTTTCCGAACTCCGAGGTCAGGAGATGTACGCTGCATTTGAGCAAGTATAGAATAATCACCGCAGCCCGGGCACCATCTTACATCCTGTGATGAAGCAAAATCCTTTGCAGTATATTTAACTTCCTCATTAGCCATATCCTTGACTTTAACTTCTTTCTTATCTTCCATTGCTGCCTCCGATAAAATAACTTTCAATCTTTCGTTCGATTTCTGATGATTTAAATGGCAGTCCCTGTATCTTCACAAAAGGTTCAACATCAACAAGGAACATACCTCTGAGATAAAATGCTAACTGACCGAGATTAAGCTCAGGACAAATAATCTTCTTATACATTTTAAGAACGTCGCGTGTATTTTTTGGTAAAGGATTAAGATACCTGAAATGAACCTGAGCAACTTTATATCCTTTTCTTCGAGAGCGATTTACAGCTTCTGTAATTGAACCGTAAGTTCCACCCCAGCCAACCACAAGCAGGTCAGCGTATTGATCTCCTATTACTTCAAGTTCAGGGATATCGTTTTCAGCGTTCTTAACCTTTTGCGCTCTTAATCTTACCATGAATTCATGATTTTCGGGGTCATAACTTACGTTTCCGGTAATATGAGATTTTTCAAGCCCGCCGATTCTGTGTTCAAGTCCGGGTGTGCCGGGAATTGCCCATGGGCGGCTAAGGTTTTCATCTCTCACATAAGGAAAGAATCCATCTTTCTCTTTTCGGAAATCAACCGGAATTTCAGGAAGGGAATCCGGATCGGGCACGCGCCATGGCTCCGAGCCATTTGCAATGTACCCATCAGACATATACATAACCGGTACCATATACTTTATTGCAAGCCGTGATGCTTCGAGCGCCATATCAAAACAATCAGCCGGAGTAGCGGGAGCAACAACAATTACAGGGGCTTCACCATTACGACCATGAATTGCCTGCAATAGATCTGATTGTTCAGTTTTGGTTGGAAGTCCTGTGCTTGGTCCTCCTCTTTGCACATCAACTATTACAATGGGAAGCTCGGTCATTACAGCAAGGCTGATGGTTTCAGACTTTAATGCGACACCCGGTCCACTCGTGGTTGTTAATGCAAGCGCTCCGGAAAATGCAGCTCCAACTGCAGCAGTAACGGCGGCAATTTCATCTTCTGCCTGGAATGTCCGCACTCCGTAATTTTTATATTTACTTAGTTCGTGAAGTATATCGGAAGCAGGAGTAATCGGGTAAGAACCTAAAAACAATGGCAGTCCACTTTTAACTGATGCGGTAACAAACCCGATTGCAAGGGCTTCATTACCAGCGATGTTACGGTATTTACCTTTGGGAAGATTAGCAGGCTTAACTTCGTATCGGGTAGTGAAAAGCTCTGTGTTCTCACCGAAGTAATAACCAGCCATCATTGCTTTGTCATTCGCAGCAGCAATAGCCGGATTGTTTTTGAATTTCTTCTTGATCCATTCGCGTGTAGGTTCGATGGGTCTGCTGTAAAGCCAGTACATCATTCCAAGTGCAAAAAAGTTTTTGCTTCGGGCAATTTCTTTTGCAGAAAGACCGCTGTCCTCAAGCGCTATGGAAGTAAGTTTACTTAAGGGAACCTGTATAACATTATATCCCTGCAATGATCCGTTTTCCAGAGGATTAGATTCATAACCGGCAAGTTTCAGATTTTTTCCATCGAAGGCATTCGAATTAGCAATGATAATTCCATTCGGTTTTAAATCGGAGAGATTGACTTTAAGTGCGGCAGGATTCATCGCAACCAGCACGTCAGGTTCATCACCGGGCGTGTGAATATCCTCACTGCTGAAGTGAAGCTGAAAACCGCTGACGCCATAGGTCGTACCGGCAGGGGCACGAATTTCGGCAGGGTAATCCGGCAGAGTGCTCAGATCATTTCCTACCAATGCAGTCGTATTGGTAAATTGAGTTCCGGTTAACTGCATACCATCACCGGAATCACCAGCGAAACGAACAGTAACATCAATTATTCCGAGTGTACCTTTTTCCATTTTACTCTTATTTATTGTTGTTAAATATGAATTATCATTTTTAATAAAGTTTTTACTTTCACGGAAAAATACCCGTGACGGATTAAAAATAGCTGCTTGATTATAATTCAGTTATTAGCCACCGCTAACTTAAAGAAGCTGTATAATATTGTCAAACAGTAAAATAGTCCTCTAATAAAGCGAACAATAAAAGTTCTATGCAGATTCTATGCGTGATTAACTTCCGTACCCGCAACCCGCTGTCATTCTTCGAACTTTGGCGGGCAGGCGAAGTGGTCATTCATAAATTATTGGTATTCATAGCTGCTGCCGGTTTTCACTACTCTACCTTTTTAATAACCCTTAGGTTATCTCTGTGAGAGAAAAAGCTTAATTCGGGTACTGCTTCCGCAAAATCTGTTTTATAGACAAAGCCAGAGATGTAATCCTGTATATAATCTGCAAAACCACTTTCGGAATATACGGTTTGGTTTAATTTAGCTCCGTTGAAAATAGTTACCCAATAAAAGCGGTAACAAGTCTTACATCCTGAGAATATTGTTATTGCAAAATCTTGTTAAATTCTTCAGGCGATAGGTTTGCATCTCTCAATATCTTACGAAGGAGACCGCGACCAACAATGTGATTAGGAATTGTGATTGATTTTCTTCCAGTACACTTTAACCTGATATGACTCCCTTTTTGCCTGATTTGCTTATAACCAATTTTGCCTAATGCTTTAATTATTTCTTTTCCCTGAAGTACAGGAAGTCGTGTCATAGTTTAAATAGTTATTGTATGAAGACTAATTTCGCGGGGATTATATGTTTTAAGGATTGCCTGATTCGATTTTTCTTCAAGTATCAAATCAATTACTTCTCTTATATTCTTTAAAGCTTCATCTAATGTAGCGCCCTGCGCATAACATCCGTCAAAAAGCGGACATTCTACTACATAAAAATTATCTTCATCTTTTTCTATATAAAGAGGTATCTGTTTCTTTTTACCCATTGGTTTTTCTTTTACTTTGCTCATAAAACTTTCTTATTTTAAACTTATAAAGGTATAACAATAATAAATAAAATTTCAAATATTAAAAACCATTCAACTCCCCTTATTAAACCTTTTCATCTTTTATTTACCCAAATGGGTCAAGATTTTAGAAACCCGGCAAATCTGAATTTAAGTTCTCAATAATTTTCTTAAAACACGAAATGTTTACAAATTCAGAAATTGCAAATAAACTTTTCCTGAGTAAAAAAACTGCTGTATGCCACAGAAGCCATATGATGCAAAAGCTGGACCTCCAATCCCTCCCAGGTTTGATTAAGTTTGCTGTTGAGTATTCGATCTTGTATAGGAATGATTAGGGCATCCTCGTTGTTTGAGTTGTACTCAAAGTTAACAGTTGCCGTGGGAGAGAAGAACAGGGTGGTCATTTGTTATCCCAAAAGTTATTATGAGATATATATAATTTTTCTTATTTTGATTAAAGTTAATAAGTTTTATAAAAGCTAATTTTAAAATAGCAAAGAATAAATATGCAAAACACAGAACTAAAACAAGAAATTGAGAAAATAATCTATAACCTTCCTGATACAAAGCTGAAAGCTGTAAGAGATTTTGCAAGTTATCTGAGGGATAAACAGGAAGCCGAAGAGTTTTCAAGAATGCAGATGGATTCAAAAGCCTATCATGAATGGATAAATTCTGAAAATGACATTTATGATGAGGTCTTCAAAGATGAGATTTGAAACGGGTGATATTATTCTTTGCAGAATACCTATGCCGTCAGAAGAGTTAACAAGGCATAAGGTAAGACCTGCTTTAACGGTGTCCAAAACTATAAATAATGAACGACTTAACGATATTATTATAGCTATATGTACTTCAAATACTTCAAGAAGCAGGGAATCAACTCAATATTTGATAGAAGGTAATGAAATAATTACTGCGGGAATAAAATTACCTTCTGTGGTGAAGTGTGAATCTTTGCTAACAATAAATAAGTCAATGGTTATAAAAGTCCTTGGTAAACTTTCTAAAGATGGAATTAAAAAAGTTAATGAATGCTTAAAGGATGCTTTAGAATTAGAGTAATTTAGTTCTCCATTGGCACCGTTAAGTATTACACTGGTAGAGCCGAGATGGTCTTTCATAAAATATTGGTATTCATAGCTGCTGCCGGTTTTCACTAATCTTCCTTTTTAATAATCCTTAGGTTATCACTGTGAGAGAAAAAGCTTAACCCAGGTAATGCTTCTGCAAAATCTGTTTTATACACAAAGCCAGAGATGTAATCCTGTATATAATCTGCAAAACCACTTTCGGAATATACGGTTATATTCAATCATATTGCCTCTATCAAAATATAGCAAATTTTGAACAAAAACCGGCGGGCTTTCAAGTTCAACATAGACTTGAGGCGATGTTTACTACCCGAATAACATTTTACTATTTCACTGTTTTTATCAGGCAGTAAATCCCGTTCTTAAAACCGAAGTCCGAATTCAACCTTGTTTCCTTGATATTCAATTAAAACGGGTTTATTTTTAAATATCAACTAAAAAACAAAAAGTATATCACATTGAAAAATAATCAGGCAACCGAAGTATTCAGGAATTTCCTGAAAAGCGGGAAGAACAGAATAACTCCTGAACGATTCGAGGTTATGGAAGCTGCACTCCAATATGATGGTCATTTCGGTGCTGACGATCTATACATTATAATGAAAAACAGGAAGTCGCGTGTATCCCGTGCAACTGTGTATAAAACCCTTGAGCTTCTTGTCCAGTGTGAACTTCTGAGTAAAAGGAATTTTGGCGATAATATTACCCGCTACGAAAGCAGCTATAAACGGCAAAATCATGACCACCTCATTTGTATTGATTGCGGAAGAATCGTAGAGTTCATTGATACCAAAATCAAAAAACTTCCGGAAGAGATCAGCAATGATCTCGGCTTTAATTTTGAAAGTTACTCATTTAACATTTTTGCGCGGTGTAAAAATCCGAAAACCTGCAAACATTTCCTGGAACGACATAGTTAATTCATCAAAAAAAAATCATATTCGGAATACTTAATGACCAAACAAAAATATCCATTAACCTGGAAGAAAAATAATTTTTCAATCAAGATTTTTTCTTCAATACCAAACATTGCTACAGGTATTCTGCTTACTGCAGGTAAAAATTATTTTGTGATTGATCCCGGTGATGGAATTCTACGCGACCTTAATAAAGAGATTGGCACAAAGCAAATTCTAAGCATTTCTGATTTGTTCATTACTCACGGTCATCATGATCATGTTGGCGGTGTTTGGTCGCTTCTCACTTATTTGCGTGTAATGCACAAACAAACCCCTTTAGCAATTCACTATCCACGCGGTTGTGTTGAGATTGAGAGCATTTATAATGCATTTATGAGAGTGTATTCAAAGTCCTTATCATACAAAATAAACCTGAAAGAAATTAAGCAGCATAAGAATTTTAAAACTAAAGATGTTACAGTCAGACCGTTTCCCGTAATTCACAAAGAGTATTTACCGGATGGAATTTCCACTCGGCAGGTGCCCGCTCTCGGATATAAATTCATTTATAATGGACTGAAAATTTGTTACGGCGGCGATACCGCTTATTGTGAAGACCTAGTAAGACTTGCAAAAGGTTCAGACCTTGCTATCATTGAAGCCGGACACGATGATGAAACACCCGACGGAATGCATATGACTGTAAGTGAAGCTGAATCAATCGGCAGCACTGCAAAAGAATATTTTTTAGTTCACGTTCCCGAATAATTTTTACAAACAATATCCAGTAATACTATGAAAACATTCAATTATATTTTAACTGTTCTTATCATTAATACATTTACTGTTACTTTAGCTCAGAATGAAGCGCCTGACACACTGCGCTTTGAAGGAGAAAAGAGGCTTAAGAATATTCGTATGCTTACCTTCGAAGGTGAAAATGCTGAAGCATATTTTTCTTTTGATGAAAAGAAACTGATTTTTCAGGCTACCTTCGGAGATCTGGAGTGTGACCAGATAATCACAATGAATATTGACGGTACTGATAAAAAAATGGTTTCAACCGGCAAAGGCAGAACTACCTGCGCATACTACTTGCCCGGAGACGAGAGAATAATTTATGCATCAACTCATCATTATGACGAGAACTGCCCCGAACCGCCCGACAGAAGCAAAGGTTACGTTTGGAAATTATATGAAGAGTTCGACATCTTTGCAGCCAATGCTGATGGTTCCGATCTCATCCAGCTTACTAACTCTAACAGGTATGATGCTGAAGCAACAGTCTCCCCTCTCGGTGATAAGATTGTCTTCACTTCCATGCGCGATGGTGATCCGGAGATTTATGTAATGGATATTGATGGCAGCAATCAAACAAGACTTACGTTCGAAAAAGGATATGACGGCGGTCCGTTCTTTTCACACGATGGAAGCAAAATTGTTTTTAGGGCAGGCCGTCCTAAAACAGAAAAAGAACTCGAAGATTATAATGAACTTGTTGAAACCGGATTAGTTCGTCCGACTGCACTTGAAATTTACTTTATGAATGCCGACGGCAGCGACATACGACAAGTAACAAATTTCGGTAAAGCAAGCTTTGCACCGTTTTTTCATCCTGACGGCGAGCGGATAATTTTTTCTTCCAACAAGAACAGCAAATCCGGAAGAGAGTTTAATCTTTTTATTATAAACATTGATGGAACCGGACTTGAACAGGTTACGTTTAACGAATCCTTCGATGGCTTTCCTATGTTCAGCAGTGATGGAAAGAAACTGGTTTTTGCATCTAACAGGTTTTACAGAAATTTCGGCGATACAAATGTTTTTATTGCTGATTGGGTTGATGAATAATAATATTTATAAAGGAATAATCTGATGAATTTCAAATTGATGTTTACACACAACAGGATCAGTCTTGTAATAGTTTTCGTTCTGCTCTTTTTTTCAACGGGCTTTTTGTTTATTGATGAACAAGTAAAAGGTGAGAACGAATTAACTGATAATCTTAAAAAGCATGTTTACTATCTGGCTTCAGAAGAACTTAAGGGAATATTTTCCGGTACTGAAGAGTGTTATAAAGCGGCATTATATATTAAAGATCATTTTACAAATGCCGGGCTAATACCTCTCTTTAATGACAGTTATTTGCAGGAATTTACGTTCAGCGCCGGTGTTGAATTGGGATCAAATAATTCGTTAAAAATTTCTTTCGATGGAACCGAATATTTCCTGAACCTTAACAGCGATTTTATTACCGCACCATTTTCCGGCACTTCAACGGCAAGCGGTGAAATGGTTTTTGCAGGATACGGTATCTCTGCATCAAAGCTTAATTATGATGATTATGCTGATATAGATGTAACGGATAAGATTGTCCTTGTTATGCGTTATCACCCGGAGTATGAAAGCCCGCACTCACAGTTTGACGAATACGCTTCTTTCCGCTATAAAGCAACGGTTGCAAGAGATAAAGGAGCAAAAGGTATTATTTTCGTAAACGGACATGCACCAAAAGATGATGATGATAAGCTGATGGAATTTAAGTTTGACCGCGGCGCTTCTGTCAGGGATATTTCTGTAGTACACATCAAAAGAAATATAGTTGACGAACTTTTCTCATCACTTGGTAAAGATTTTAAGAATTACCAGCAGCAGATTACAGAAGCCAAACAGCCTGCATCATTCATTTTTGAAAATGCATTAGCTGAGATGAGTACAGAAGTAAATGAAGTTCAGAAAATAACCTGGAACGTTGCAGGATATTTAGAGGGTAATGACCCTGAATTGAAGAATGAATACATCGTAATAGGCGCACACTTCGATCATCTTGGTATGGGAGAGGTTGGCTCTCTCTACAGAGGAGATGAACCAAAAATTCATTACGGCGCTGATGACAATGCGTCCGGTACAGCAGGAATGATGGAACTTGCAAGTCTGTTTGCTCAAAATAAAAGTGAATTAAAACGCAGTATCATCTTCATGGGTTTTTCGGGTGAAGAACTGGGCTTACTCGGTTCCGGTTTTTTTGTGAATCACTCCCCTGTTCTCGTAACGCAAATGTCTGCTATGATAAATCTTGATATGATAGGCAGGTTAAATGATGATAAACAACTTGTTGTGTATGGCACCGGCACTTCACCAAATTTTCCTGATTTATTAACAAACAAAAATAAATATGAATTCAAATTGTCATTCGTAGAAGATGGTTACGGACCAAGTGATCATTCATCATTCTATGGTAAAGAAATTCCGGTGCTCTTCTTTTTTACGGGCACTCATACCGATTATCATCGTCCCACTGATACAGCAGATAAAATCAATTTTGAAGGTTTAACGAAAGTAACAAACTATGTTTATGACGTTGCCTCTGAACTTGTAAATAAAGATGAACGTCCGGTATATGTCCATGTTCCAAGGAAAGACGGCGGTACTATGGGAGGCTGGCGGGTTTATGTTGGAACAATACCCGATTATGCAACCAATATTGAAGGTTTCGGCATATCGGGTGTTAATGAAGGCAGCCCGGCACAAAAAGCAGGTATTCAGGCTGGTGATATAATGATCAGATTCGGAGAAAGGAAGATCACAAACATTTATGATTATGTTTATGCATTGCGTGAATATGTCCCCGGCGATGTTGTTGATGTTGTGATTCTTCGCAACGGCGAAGAAAAAACCGTTAAGGTAGAATTAGGTGCAAGGTAAGGTCAATAAAAGAGTAGATTAAACTTTGTTGCAGCTTTGTATGACAGTGTATGATTTCCGATCTTAATTTTTAATCTGCTGAAAGGATCATACATACTCAGGAATTTTTTCAAATACTTTAAAAGGAATTCTCTATGAAAAACCGGATGCTGTGGTACCTGCTTCTTTTTCTTTTGCTTGGAGCCGGCGCACTCTTTCTTTATGAAGAGATGAATGTAATCAAAGTTACCGCTTCCGAATTATCCGCCGACTTCGCAGCTGATAAGACTGAGGCTGATAAAAAATATCTTAACAGAACCGTTGATGTTACCGGTAAGGTTAAAGCTTTCTATACATTACTTGAAACGAGAGATGTACTCGAATTTAATTTAAACGGAACAGGTGAAGATGTATTCTGTTTTTTCTTATCAGCGCAGGACGAATTTAAAGCCAGCCAGTTACAGGAAGATCAAATTGTAAAGGTGAGGGGTAAATGCGTGGGAATGGATAAATATGCTTTCGTTAAAGGAGTAAAAATTGAAGTTGATAAGTTCGTTGACTAAGCCTAACAGGCGTTAAATGGAATGGCTGCAAAAAGAAATCTCTCTTAAAGCACGTAAACGGGGTATGCACATTATTACTGAAGAATTACTTGATGCTTTTCCTGAGCTATCGCAAATTAAAACAGGAATACTTCACATATTTATTAAACATACTTCAGCATCACTCACAATAAATGAAAATGTAAGTCCTGATGTAAGAATCGATATAGAATCCCACCTGAATAAACTGATTCCTGAAAATGCATCACACTACACTCATACAATGGAAGGACCGGATGATATGCCGGCACATATAAAGGCATCTTTACTTGGTTCAGGTTTAACAATTCCTATCTCGAAGGGGCGATTAAATTTAGGTACATGGCAGGGAATTTATCTTTGCGAACATCGCAATCACGCTGGAAACAGAAGAGTAGTAATAACAGTGATGGGTGAGAAGAAAGATTAAACTGCGGGTTCTGATTGGGAAAGATCAAATTTTTATATTCAATTATTCAAATCACTAACCTTCAACGTTATCAGCGAGAGGACAGCACCTTAACGTTGAAGGTTTTCTTTCACATCAGGTTCTGAGGCTGACCAAAAAGTAAATTTTGCAAACAACTCTGAATTTATATGTCTGATTTCAGATTAAATTCAAATTCATCGTAGCACAGATTAGTAATCTGTGCTACATTTTGGTCAGCCTCACAAACAGTAACAACACTCTCATCTCTGAGAAACATTTTAAACCGTTTTGTGAGCTTTTTGTTTTGTTAACTGGTAAATGCGATTTATCGCATTTAGAACCTGAGGGGGAAAAAAATAATCAGATGTTGTATCAGAAAAACATATCAATGAAAATCTTAACGGCCGGCTAAGATTCAATGTTAGCTATAGGAAATATCCACCAAACATTGAAGGTTCTGTACAAATAAAAAGGCTGCCCTTGCGGACAGCCTCATAGAATCTAAATTATAATTCAATATTACTTGCTCAAAATCATTTTCTTTGTTTGATTGAAGAAAGGAGTTTCAATCTTATAGAAGTATGCACCGCTGGTTAATCCTGAAGCATCAAAGTTAACTGTATGTGTGCCGGCTTCTTTGAAACCGTTTATAAGTGTACTAACTTCCTGTCCCAAAAGATTATATACAGTCAATTTAACGTTACCGGCATCAGCCAAACTAAACCTGATTTCTGTTGAGGGATTAAATGGAGTGGGATAATTCTGTTCAAGTGAATAAACAGAAGGAACGTCAACCTCTACCTCAATTTCAAAACTATATTCATAACTTCCGTCAAAATCCAATTGCTTCAATCTGTATGTATAAACCCCGCTGGTCTGCTGAATGTCAGTAAATGAATAATGTCTGATTTCAGAAGTAGTAGCTGCGCCACCGACAAAACCTGCAACCGAATAAGATGAATTTTCAGATTTTCTTTCAACATCAAAACCCATGTTATTTATTTCGGAAGCGGTTGTCCATTTCAATTCAACAACATTTCCTGTAACATTAGCATAGAAGGCTGTCAGCTCAACTGGTATCGGGTCGTCATATGTGAGTTTTACAATTGTAAAATTACCCTGTGAACCTGATGTGCCGGCATAATTGCCTGTCCAGCAAGCGCTAAAAAGTGAACCGTAACCGGTTGTTGAAGTGCCTAATGCATCAGTGCTTCTGCTTGTTCCTGAAAATCCCTGGTGTCTGATCTCAATTAACAAATGCCCGCCATCATATGGATAAAGTGTATTAAAGGCGATATCCGGGCCAAAGTTATTTGGTATGCTACCGGAGGGATAAGAACCTGCCGGAATAATTAATGAACCTGATCTCACTTGTGTCTGCGTACCAACAACATTGTTTGCAAATGTGAGGTCGCGGTCGGCAGGAGGAACGCTTTCACTAAGATATACATCGTAGTTAGTGATTGTTACATCAGCAGCCGGCCATGGATCTGTTGCTGAAACAGGTGTTCTCATACTAAATCCATGGATTTCTTTACCTACGAGTGGTGTTAACAGGCTTTCATGTATAAGCAGTTGATAAGTTCTTTGTGAATTTGCAAGTGGTCCTAAAAATGTAGCTGTACCTGCAATTGTTGCATAATCTGACGGAACAACCTGGTTCATTACAGACTCCTGAGGATACCAGCCTAAATCACTTGCCTGCTGTGCCACAGCAATAGAAGAACAACTAAGAAAAAGGACGACCAAAAACATTGACAAATATTTCATTATTACTCCTTCTTTTATGATTTATTAATGAGGTTGAATGCGATATATATCAATATCTATCATCAGACAAATTTTATTTGAAAAATTATTTGATTTTTTGTAACTGATTGACTTCCATAAACCTATTCTTATAAATAATAAGATATTTTCAATTGTGAGAAAAAAAATGTGATTTAATTATCCTCAGAGAATAAAAACACACTTGCTTCGATTTAAAGCCAATGTTGCTAAATACAAAATGTTATAAACTGGTGGCACGGTTTATGGATTAATGTACGACGTTATATAAAAACCACACTGAAACTAACAACAACTGAGTTATAAAATGATTAAAGAGAAAGAAATTACAAGCGTTGAGGTTGAAGAAGTGACAGTTCGGTTTGCTGGTGATTCCGGTGATGGTATGCAGCTTACCGGCAGTCAGTTTTCCGATACAACTGCCTTCGTTGGAAATGATCTTAATACTTTGCCCGACTATCCCGCCGAAATCAGAGCCCCCGCAGGCACTATTTATGGCGTCAGTGGATTTCAGCTTCACTTCGGCAGCAGAGAAGTTTATACACCGGGTGACAGACCGGATGTTCTTGTTGTGATGAATCCTGCTGCATTAAAAAAGAATCTTCCGGAACTAAAACCTGGCGGCACCATTATAGCAAATAAAGATTCTTTTGATCAAAAAAATCTTAAGCTTGCAAATTATGAATCAAATCCCCTTGAAGATGGTAGTCTTAAAGGTTATGACGTAATAGAAGTCCCTATCTCATCACTCAATAATGAAGTTTTAAAGAATTCCGGTCTTTCACAAAAAGATATTTCCCGGTGTAAAAACTTTTTTGCTTTGGGATTGATGTACTGGCTTTACAACCGCCCATTAGAACCTACATTGAATTGGATCAACAAAAAATTTGCAGATAAACAAAAGTACAGAGATTCAAATTCCATCGCGCTTAAAGCCGGATATAATTTTGGCGAGACGACCGAGGTATTCGCTACAAGATATCACGTTGCACCCGCACAGTTGACGAAAGGTACATACAGAAGCATTTCGGGTAATGAAGCTACGGCATTAGGATTTTTGGCTGCATCTGTTAAAAGCGGGCTGCCGCTATTTCTTGGCTCATACCCTATAACACCGGCTTCCGAAATACTTCAATATCTTAGTGAATACAAAAGCTTTGGAGTAAAAACTTTTCAGGCCGAGGATGAGATAGCCGGCATTACATCTGCTATCGGTGCAGCTTTTGCCGGTAATCTTGCAATCACCAATACAAGCGGTCCGGGGCTTTCATTGAAAACAGAAGCTATAGGTCTGGCGGTTATGACAGAACTTCCTCTGGTTGTAATAAATGTTCAGCGCGGAGGACCGAGTACCGGACTCCCGACAAAAACTGAACAAGCAGACCTGCTCCAGGCTTTATGGGGAAGAAACGGAGAAGCGCCTGTTGTTGTACTCGCAGCCGCAACTCCCAGTGATTGTTTTGATATGGCGATTATTGCAAGCAGGCTTGCATTAAAATATATGACTCCGGTGATACTTCTCACTGATGGTTACCTTGCTAATGGCTCTGAACCATGGCGAGTTCCAAAATTTGAAGACATACCCGATATACCGGTTAAGTTCTGGACAAAGAAGGAAGGATTTTATCCGTATTTGAGAGATGAAAATCTTTCACGTCCATGGGTTAAGGTTGGTACTCCCGGTCTGGAACACAGAATCGGAGGATTGGAAAAAGCCAATATTTATGGCGATATAAGTTATGACCCTGATAATCACGATCTTATGATTAAACTGCGTGAGAAAAAAATTAAGGGTGTGGTGCAGGATGTACCCGACCTGAGGGTTGATGGAGATCAGGAAGGTGAATTACTTGTAATTGGATGGGGTGGAACTTTCGGAACTATTACCGAGGCAGTTCTTCACGTACGAAGAAAAGGCTACAAAGTTTCACAGGCACATTTAAGGTATCTCAATCCATTACCCAAAAATACCGGTGATGTATTAAAGCGATTCAAGAAAGTTCTGGTTCCTGAAATAAATCTTGGACAATTGGCAAAATACTTAAGGAGTGAATTCCTTCTTCCTCTGATTCAGCTTAATATAGTTCGTGGATTACCCTTCAGGGTAAGTGATGTTGAGGCAAAAATAATCGAAATTCTCGGAGGCAAATCAAATGGCAAATGATAAAGAACTGATTCAGGAAAAGCCTGAAGTAAAATACACAGCAAAAGATTTTTCAAGCGGACAGGATGTGAGATGGTGCCCCGGCTGCGGCGATTATTCAGTCCTGGCAATGGTACAGCGTTCTTTTCCGGATATGATTGGCATAAAGAAGGAGAAGGTTGTCTTCGTGTCCGGTATTGGCTGCTCATCAAGATTTCCATATTATATGGATACATACGGATTTCATGGAATTCATGGCAGAGCCCCGGCAATTGCAACCGGAATTAAAATAGCTAATCCCGATCTTTCTGTTTGGGTTGCTGCCGGAGATGGTGATCTGTTAAGTATTGGAGGCAATCATTTTATACATGCCTGCAGAAAAAATGTTGATCTTAAAATATTGTTGTTTAATAATCAGATTTATGGTTTAACTAAAGGTCAATATTCACCTACTTCTGCAAAAGGATTGAAAACAAAAACTACTCCTTTTGGAAGCGTTGATTATCCTTTTAATGCGTGCTCGCTTGCTATTGGTTCAAATGCAACTCTTGTTGCACGAACTCTGGATAGTGACCCGAAGCATCTTCAGCAGATGATTTTGCGCGCTGCCGAACATAAGGGACTTGCATTAATAGAAATCTATCAGAATTGCGTTATTTACAACGATGGCGTGTTCGATCTTTTTAAGAATAAAGAAACGAAAGACGATCATACCATTGTGCTTGAACACAATAAACCAATGATTTTTGGTAAGAATAAGGACAGAGGAATTATCATTAAGAATTCAAAACCTTTAATCATAAACCTTAATCGTGTTGAAAACAGTATAAATGATGTTTGGGTACACGATGAGTTTGATCCAAGTCCGGCAAGAGCGATGATATTAGCGCATATGACTGACAGCCATGATTTCCCAACACCAATCGGAGTCTTCCAGCAGATTAAAAAAGAAACTTATGACGAAGGAATTGAAGCACAGATTGATTCTATTATTAAGGCAAAAGGTAAGGGCGATATTCAAAAAGTATTATCAAGCGGATACACATGGGAGGTAAACTGATTTTCCAACCTCAAAAAAACCCTCTCTATATAACTTAGTTAGTTAGCCCGCGGAGGCTCAGAAATGAGCCTCCATTTTTTTGTGCGCTTATCCAATTATAAATTTGAATAACTACTTCCTGACTTCCGCACTTTTTTCAAGATTAATTAAAATGTTTAGAAATTATT
>JBBIGV010000030.1:0-35301 GCA_037447335.1 Ignavibacteria bacterium
AATGTAGCTTAAAAAAATGGAGTCTCTATTTTCAACTAAGTTTGACTTTATACCCCTGAGAATTATAAAAAGGATAAAAGATGAGAACAATAGTATTTATTTCTTACATTTTATTTTTAACAGGATTTGCACTCGCACAAGAGTACAAACCTTACAACACATTTAACAAAGAAGCCGAACTGCAAAAGTTTACTGAACAAGGCGGAAAAGTTGAAGAAATTTCTCCTGATGTTTACAGGCTTACAAACCGTATTGGAGTAAGCAGAACTTTTTACCTTGGCAGCAAAGAAAATGTAGTTGAAAATAATAAAAGTGTTGATACAACAATAATAAACATTTGGGAAATAGATACTACAAAGTTTAGCGATATGTTTGCTTTCTGGCAGCAAGTGCATGTTGCAAATGGTTTTTGGGCACCATTGCCAATAGAAGATTTGAATAATAATGGTCGTCCTGAATTGTATGGATTTACAGATGCAATCATCCCAAACATAGCTGGACCGGTAAAAATATTTGAGAGAAATTTGAATGGAGTTTATCAAAACGTATTTTCTTATGAAGTACCAACAGTTTTCGTAAAAGCGATTTATGATATTAACAAGAATGATTCTAAAGAGATTTTCATATTAGCCTATATAGATGAAGACTCTATCAGCTATCATAGATATCCGATTTACAATAGTGATACTGTTGGATCATTCCCAACAACCTTTGATTTCTTCTTTTATCGTGACACTCTCCAGATAAATAATATGGCATTTGGGGATTGGGATTATAACGGAATAACTGAATGTGCATTTACTGCGATTTCAGATACTCCAATGTGTGCAATTGCTGAATACAGGGATAGTATAAATAATTTTGAAGAAGTTTTTAGATTTTCATCCATCTTTGAGAGCGATATATCCGGATTTGCAATAGATGATTTTGATCAGGATGATAAAACAGAATTAGTGATTAGTACAGGGCCGGGGAATGTTTTCGTGATCGAAAATGAAAGTGAAAATGAATATTCGATAGTTAATCAGTTTTCTTTTCCTTCATATAATGCATTTATGCAAACGGTTACTAAAGATATTGATAACAATGGTAAACCTGAATTCTGGATTGGCGGTCAAGACTTCTTGGAAGGCGTAACAATTTTCCAATGCTATGAATCTGATGGAGATAATAGCTATAAACCTGTTGCAAGGATTGAGCTTACCTATTTAGTTTCTTTCTATAACTACTACATTCAAGCAGTTGATATTGATGACGATGGTAAGGAAGAGTTAATTATTTCAATAGGTAATGTAATCCTGATTCTTAAGTTTGTTGGTTCACCAGGTAATCATCAATATAAGCTTTGGTATGCTAAGATTGGCGAAGGAACTCAGCCCGGTGCACAATTTAATCCGGTTTCAATTGCAGACCTTGATGGCGATGGAAATAAGGACTTGTTGATTCCGATGGAAAGATATACACCTTCAATTTACTATGCATTTAGCTATATCCTGAGGTGGGCTGGAACAACAAGTGTAGAGTCAATTGATACAGATTATATCCCTTATCAGGATTTTATAAAAAGTTATCCTGTTCCATTCAACTCAACATCATCAGTCAGATTTTCAATAGTAAAAGAAGGCATAGCAAAAATAAAAGTTTATAACTCATTAGGGAAAGAAATAAAAACACTGTTAGAAGAACACCTTTCTCCCGGGGAATATAATATCCACTGGGAAGCTCAAGACAAATATGGCAACCCGCTTCCAAGCGGAATATACTTTATTAGTCTTCAAACAGATAATGTCTTTAAAACAACTAAAACAATTCTTTTAAAATAAATTGGAGTTAAAAATGAATCGTTTATTATTTTTAATTGTTTGCTGCTTCTCAGCAGTAATTTTAGCACAGAACCCTAACTGGACTTCTGTTAAGGAAACCAATATTAATGTTGGTTCAGCTTTATCTGTTGATATATTTACAAACAGAGATGGCAATCATATAATTGTTCAGGAAAGTAATAATCTGAAGTATTACAAGATGAATTTAAATGGACAAGCTGGAAATCCGATCACAATAGAAAGTTCTGGTGTAGTTTCTCCAAGCATTTCCGGCGATGCAGACAATATTTATATTGTTTATGGAATCGGAAGTCAGATGAGGATAAGAAGAAGTACTAATGGAGGAGCAAGCTTTAGTCTACTGTTGCCAACTTTTAATTTAGCTACACCAGCATCAGGGATGGAATCTGAAGTTTCAAACCGGAACTTGCACGTTACTTATCTTGAATCTGGTACAGTTAAATATAAATATCGTAATCCTAACTCAGGCTGGACTGGCCAAATGCTAGTATCCACAGGAGAAACCGGCACACTTCCAAGGATAACAACCAGTTATGGCGGAACGGGTAAAGACTCTGTATATTTTATATGGCAAAAAGCAGGTACATATCAAATTAACCATAGAAGATATGAACTTACTTCTAATTCCTGGAGCTCTATTCTGTTTGGACATACTGTATCAGATCCAAATGTCAATATCTATTCTGCAAACCTTGCCGGCTTTCGTGTAACCGGATCAACAACAGTTATTTATTTTGCTTATGAAGGTATAGATCAGTTTTCAGGTAATTACTGGTATTATTTTAACTGGATTTGGAGAGATAAAGGCAACAACAATCATTTGGGTACGGGCGTTCCTAATTTAAATTCCACAAAAAAAGGTTTACACAGCAACAACGTTTGACAGAAACAGCCATACGGCATATTATTATCCGCAAATTGCAGGAGGTGAAGGCGGCGGGCAATCAGACTTTGCAATTCGTCGCTCAAAACAGGCAAACGGTTACCCTGATGATATCATTTATGACTATGGTTTTAATCCACCATCTCATGATCCATTACATGTTAACGTATCTTCCGCAGGCAATGAGGTTCACGCAATATGGCGGGATCAGTTTGGCAGCAATAATGGAAATAATTTGCGCTGCAGATGGGACAACCAAAATCCAATTGCACCTCAGAATTTAACGATGTCTTCACATAATAATCATCCGAAACTTGTTTGGCAGAAAAATCCTGAACAGGATGTAGATTATTATCGTATCTACAGGAAAAAAGGTACCGGCAATTGGACATTGCATACTACTGTTTCTGCTTCGTTACCTCCAGAATATGTTGATAATGAAGAAACCGTTTGTACTGCTGTTCCGCCAGCTCAATGTGAGAATGAAATATTGGCAAAATATTATATTACAGCGGTTGATTTAACCAGTAAAGTATCTGCACCTTCAAATGAAGTTGAGGCAATAATAATAGGTGAACCGCCATCAAAGATTGGGATTAATAATCCTACCGGAATTGCTTACAACTATGAACTAAGTCAAAATTATCCGAATCCTTTTAATCCTGTAACAACTATTAGTTATCAAATAAAAGAACAAGGATTAGTTCAGCTAAAGGTGTATAATTTATTAGGACAAGAAATAGTAACGCTTGTAAATGAAGAACAGCCGTCTGGAATTTATGAAGCATTATTCGACGCAAGTAATCTCACGAGTGGTGTTTACATATACTCGTTAAGAGTGAATGATTTTGTTCAAAATAATAAAATGACACTATTGAAGTAAGCCGTTACAAAAAATAAGGGCAAGTTTTTAATAGCTTGCCCTTTAGAAAAATAAAAGCACGTAAGTATAACCCGCCAATCAAGCGGACGCCGTATTCGCACTCGGCATTTTCCTAATTGTTGGCATTGTAGTTCCGTGTAAAGTTACTTGTTCAAGTTTGTTCAGTAATAAAAAATTATTTGTAAATAAAAAGTTGTTGATATTGTTCGGCATCCTTGTTCTGGGGCGCCGCTTATCGGCAATGTCGTTATGTGCAAAGTATTCTAAATAAAATTTTAAAATTCATTCCATACGATTTGTTAGATTAATAGGTAAATTTTGAAAGATTATATGAAGACAAATCATAAATTGATTTTCGGTAATTGTATGGAAATGAACGAAATAAGTGATTCTAGCATTCACTTAATTGTTACTTCGCCCCCATACTATAATGCGCCTTTTGATTACGATGGACTTTTTAGCAATTATGAGCAATACTTAGGCGTATTAAATCATTTTGCAAAAGAATCTTTTCGTGTATTAAGTGAAGGTCGTATTGTTGCACTGAATATTGATGATATGCTGGTCAATGGCACAAAATATCCTATAGTCGCCGATGCTACAACAATATTTCAAGATGCTGGTTTTCGTTATCGAGATAGAATTATTTGGAAAAAGCCAGATGGTTATTTAAGAATAAGTAAAAGAAGTGGTGTAATATTACAGAATCCGTTTCCGATGTATTTTTATCCGGACAATTTATTAGAAAGTATTGTGGTCTTTCAGAAAGGTAAATTTGATTATCGTTCTATTTCAAACGAAATACGCGAACTTTCGAAAATTGATAAAAAGGAATTTCAAAACAATAATTGGCATAAAACACTTTGGGAAATGACGAATGTTTTGCCCGGGTCTACTCTTGAAAAAAATGTTGCTGCTTTTCCAGAACAATTACCTTATCGAATCATTAAGTTGTATTCATATGTTGGAGAAACTGTTCTAGATCCTTTTTTAGGAAGCGGAACAACAATGAAAGTTGCCCGCCTATTAAAAAGAAATTCAGTTGGTATTGAAATAATCCGGGATTTAGAAAAAATTATCAGAACGAAAATTGGCTTTGATACAAGTTCAGACATTTTCAACGACGAGGACCATCTTGAAATCATTGAAAGAAAAACTGGCAAATATAAGTTTGTCACTCTTGAATATATTGAAAAGAAAAAATCTAAGGAACACAAATGATATGAACATTTCTGCGAAAATCACCGGAATTAAGTATAATGTAAACTGCACTGATGATTTAACTGAGGTTAGCTTTAAAGATTTTAATATTAATTCCGCTCCTTCTTGTTTTTTACTATCCGACAAACAATACAACTATGGCATTTCTAAATGGGTTTCTCCCAAACGGACTCGATCATATCCTTTTGAAAGAGTTTATAATTCTCTAAATGTCCCTAAAAGAATTACAGTAATCCCAATTATTAAAGATGAAGGATCAAAAGGAGACCGTGATTTTATACAATGGGATACAGTTTCATTAATGAGTCTTTTAGATGTCTATGTTATTCTTGCTTATTACAATAACGCAGTTATCCATCCTTCAAGAGAAAACAAGATTGCAGATCAAGAGTTCGATAACAACTATGTCAAAAATAAAATTATTGAGATCAGTAATTATCATAGCTCAGCATTGCATTGGAATTTAAAGGAAATAAATGATACTCTTCCGTCACTAATTGATATTGTTCAAGAAACATATAATCGTCTTGAAAAAGAATTAAAAGTTTCGTTTCATAATTCGAGAGGGATACAACGCTTTAAAAGTCAATTTCAGAAAGGCGTAGCAGATTTTATGGCTACATCAAGAAATAAAGCTAAGGAAGCCCAGAATAGAGAAAAGCAAACTTTGCAGCCAAAAGAATTTTTATCAACATCAACAAAAGCAACTATCACAATCGAAAACTATCTTGGCGGTAAATACTACTTTACGACGGATGAAATTTCTATAGTTGACAAATATTTATCCTTGATTGAAGGCAAACACTCAAGTAATTCAAAATTACCAAGTATAGGCGATATAAAAGATGGTCTGTTGAAAATGGTTTTGTATTGTAATTTAACTGAGGTAAAAATAGATGATACTGATTTTACTCCCAAGCCAGTTTTAAAATTAACATCCACTAGTATAGCTGGAAAAATATCTTCTCAAAGCTCGAATTCGGAAATAGAAGAATTTAAATCCTCTGTTGGTTTTAATGCGAACAATGTTGAGATTATCGATAGACTTTTCGCAGAAGCAAAGGCAAACAATTTTGAAGTCATTATAGAAGGCGTTTGAAATGATTAAAAGTCCACTCAGATATCCCGGCGGCAAGAGTAAAGCTATAGATTCGATTTCGAAATTAATACCAGATTTCAAGGAATTTCGAGAACCTTTTGTCGGAGGAGGGTCAGTATTTGTTTATTTAAAGCAAAATTTTCCATCAAGAACATTTTGGATAAACGATATTTACCAGAATCTATATCATTTTTGGAATGAGTGTAAAGAGAATCCGAACAAACTTATTGAATCAATTCTTGAGTTTCGTTCAAATTATCTCGACGGCAAAGAGTTACATAAATTTTTATTAGAGAATATAGATTCATTTGATAAAATTAAAAAAGCAGCCGCCTTTTTTATTTTTAATAGAATTACATTTTCCGGCACAACTGAAAGCGGGGGTTTTTCAAACGCTGCTTTTCATAAAAGGTTCACTGAATCAAGTATCGAAAGAGTTAAATCTCTTTCAAAGATTTTGGTGAATACTAAAATTTCTAATCTCGATTATGAAGAAGTAATATTAGCTGATGGCGATGATGTGTTTTTATTTCTTGACCCACCTTATTATTCTGCTACAAAATCTGCTTTATATGGCAAAAATGGTAATCTTCATAAAATGTTCAACCACGAAAGATTTGCGAACGTGATGAAGCAAACCAAACATAAATGGTTAATTACTTATGACGACAGTGAGTACATAAGAAACCTTTTTTCATTTGCCCATATCAAAACTTGGGACTTAACTTATGGAATGCGTAACGTTAATAAAGAATCGAATCAACTTGGAAAAGAACTTTTCATTTCTAATTATTCACTGAAGGAAAACGTTACTAAGCAATATGATATTTTCTCTTATTCAGACTCAATTGTAAATATTGCTCAACAATAAAATTGCACATAACCCGCCGCTCAACACGGACAGCGTTTTCTAGTGCGGCATTTGTGTAATTAATAAGTTTCGTTTATAAGTTCAGTTGCTCTTTAAGGTAGTTTGTTCTAAGAAATATTTTTATAAATAAAAAATGTGGTTTTTATTCCACATTGTTGTTCTGGGCTGCCGGTTAGCGGCAACGCCGTTAGTGATTATTCTTTTATTTGGCGCTGCAAATGTGGCTGCGCAGGAACAGCGAAATGTACTGATCGAGGGCTTTACAAATTCTCATTGCAGTAATTGTCCGCCTGCACATAATGCATTGAATAATTATCTTAATTCCAGCCCGAACGCCGACAGAGTGAACTTCATTTACTATCATATGAAATATCCGTACAGCAGCGATCCTTTATATCAGCATAACCTCGCACACTCAGATGCAAGAGATCAGTATTACGGTCCATTCTTCGCAACCCTGCTTGCATTCTTCGAAGGTTCATTGCAGAATAATGTGTATTCAGAATGGCCCGGGCGGATTGACGCGCTGCTTGCGGAACAGAGTCCCCTAAAAATTACTTTAACCGGCAGCAAGTTCTCAAACGGCATGAATATAAATGCCGGGATTTACCGGAGCGGGAATATTAGCGAAACAGATTTATCAGTTCACTTCGTAGTAGTTGAAACTGTGAATTATCAGGGTACTAATGGAATTGCCGTGCATAAAAACGTAATGAGGAAAATGGCGCCCGAACAGGGGGGGCAGGCAGTTCAGATTTCACACGGACAAACAATAAACATAAATCAGCAAATCATATATCATCCCGTATGGATACACGCAAACCTGAAAGTTGTTGTATTTGTTCAGAGTATTTCTTCTAAAAAAGTTTACCAGTCGCAAACAATTGCATACTCAGATTTACAACTAACCTTTGTTGGTAAAAATGATAATATACCGAATGAGTATTCGATGCAGCAGAATTATCCCAACCCCTTCAATCCGGCTACAGTGATAGGATATTCAATACCCTCTGATGGAACAGTTCAATTAAAGGTGTTTAACATACTCGGTAAGGAGGTTGCAACTTTAGTCAACAACTTCCAGCGCCGTGGAAGCTATGAAGTGCTTTTTGATGCTGAATCCGCCGGAGGCGGATTATCAAGCGGCGTATATTTATACCGCATCAGCTATGATGGAAAGGTGCTGACCAGGAAAATGATTTTGAACAAATAATTTTCACTTTACCATTAATCCACCAACTTCGCTGATACAGATAAATAAACTTCTGTTATCTTCCCGAAAACAACGAAGAAAGATTAAGAGATTTTGACTTACTCTTGCTTACAAGATTAACATAAGTTAATGCAAGTGTTTCCTTGCCTGCACCTAAGATTGTGCTTATAGTTCCAAGCGCATCACCAAGTTCATCGGACTCTATATCGTGCAGAATTCTCTTCCATAAAGATTCTTCAAGTACATTAAAAGCTGTGTGAACTTCATGAAGATCGTAGCTTGCTTCGTATCTTCTTCTGCTTACCGACTCGGAGTGCTGAATGATAGGCTGCAAATTCTTTTTTTCTATACATTCAATGGTTATGTCAAAGAGCATTGTCAGTCTGTACATATTTTCTTCATTACCCGTGCTCGCATATGATTTTAAGTGTGCCCTTTCAAGCGAGCGATATGCTTCGCTGATAATTTCCTCCCGCTTAGCTTCAAGTAATTCATAAAGTTTCATAATTGCCTCGCTGTTTCGATTTAAAATAGCGAAAAGATTTATCTTAAAGTATTAAATGTTGATAATTATAAACCTTTTACCATGGCTTTTTATTGTGTTAATAATCTGTGAAAGCAATTGAAAATTCGTAAACATTATCAGCTTTTATCTTTAGTTTTCCCTCAGAATATTTTATTATTGAGTGGTTTTCATTAATAAAACAGGAATAAGCGATGTTCATTCTCAAGATTCTTTTTATTTCAACGGCTGTAATTTCATTATTGTTTGTGCAGGCCGATTACAAGAATGCCCGCGAGAATATGGTTAAAATCCAGATTGAAGGGCGCGGCGTTAAAGACAAAGCAACATTAAATGCTATGCGCAAAGTTGAACGGCATAAATTCGTTCCTCCAAACCTTGTTGAGCATGCATACCTTGACAGACCTCTCCCGATTGGATATGGACAAACTATTTCACAGCCATTTATCGTTGCATATATGACCGAAGTTGTTAATCCGAAACCGGGGCATAAAGTTCTGGAAATCGGGGCAGGCTCAGGGTATCAGGCGGCTGTCCTCGCAGAAATAGTAAAAGAAGTTTATACAATCGAAATCATTAAAGAACTTTTCGATCTGTCTTCAAAGAGATTAAAAGAGCTTGACTATAAAAATGTAAAAGTGAAACATGGTGACGGATATTATGGGTGGGAAGAGCATGCACCTTTTGATGCAATAGTAGTAACAGCCGCAGCGGAATATATCCCGCCCCCATTAATTGAACAATTAAAAGACGGCGGAAAGATGATTATCCCGGTCGGCTCGCCCTTTCTCAATCAAAATCTTGTTCTGGTTGAGAAGAAGGGTGATGAGTTTACAACAAAGAGTTTAATGCCGGTAAGGTTTGTACCATTCACGAGAAGCAAGTGAGTAAACCGATCAACGCTGATATCCGCATTCATCTTGCGGTTGGATTGGTTTCTGCCGCAGTTATTGCATTCCAGATAATTCTTATTCAGTTGTTATCAATTGTTCAATGGCACCACTTTGCATATATGGTAATATCTGTGGCAATGCTGGGCTTCGGAAGCGCGGGAACTTTTGTTGCGTTATTCAGGAACAGGCTTATTAAAAACTTTGATCATCTTCTGCCGGCTTTTCTTTTTATTTCATCAGCGGCAATTGCAGCGGTTTTTTATATCGTACAGATGGAGCAAATTCGTTTTGATTCTATGCTTTTATTTACCGGCAATTATCAGTTTCTTAAATTGCTTGGCACATATCTGCTGCTTCTCATTCCTTTTTTCTTTGGCGCTGTTGTTATCGGGTTAGCATTCGTAAAATATGTAAATGAAATCGGAAAGCTTTATTTCTCTAATCTTCTTGGCTCCGGTATCGGCGGATTAACAGTGCTTATTTTAATGTGGAATTTTTTGCCGGCACAACTGCCCGCGATAGTTTCATTCCTACCTTTGTTGGGAGGAATTCTACTGATAAGAAGAATAACTTCAGGCTACTTATTCGCAGCAGGATCTATTGCGGCTGTTATTGCTGTTTATTCTTTTTTATCCCCGCCGGAATTAAAGTTATCAGAGTTTAAAAGTATTTCACGGGTTCTTAACCTGCCTGATAGCGAAATAATTGAAAGCAGAAATAGTCCGCATGGTCTTACAGAAACAGTAATCTCCCCCGCAATAAGATATGCGCCCGGTTTGAGTCTCAATTATACCGGAGATATTTCTGCCGGTGCAGCATTGTTTAATAATGGTGATTGGGTTGGACCTATATTGACTCCGGATTCTTCATCAGTTGAAGAGCAAACCGCTCACTTTTTATTATCGGGCACAAGCCAGCTTCCGTTTGTTCTCGGCAAGCGGAATAAAGTACTCGTGCTGAATGCAGGTACGGGAGTTAATGTACTGTATGCTTTATTAAATAATGCAGGTTTAATAATTGCAATTGAACCAAATGAAGTAAGTGTGGAAATGATTAACAGTTTTTCGGATTTAAAAACCACAACCGGTGCGCATAAACCCTCATTAAGAATTTATGATAATCATAAAGTTTCTGTTAAAAATTTAACAGCAAGAACATATCTTCTTTCGGACACAGCAAAGTATGATCTTATCATAATGCCAACGATAGATGCCTTTGGCGGGACAAGCGGACTGTATTCGCTCCGCGAACAATATCATCTTACAGTTGGGTCTTTTTCTGAAATGCTGAATAAACTTTCGGATGGCGGAATGATATCCATCTCAACTTACATTGACTATCCTTACAGAAACCCGTTAAAAGTGACCGCGACTATTGTTGAAGCATTCGAACAAGCTGCATCGGTCAGCCCGTTGCACCAAATTGCCGCAATAAAAAACTGGAACACTATAACTTTTCTTATTAAAGAAAATTCATTCACCCCAAAAGAAGCAGAAATCATCCGCAGTTTTTGCAGCGCAATGTCGTTTGATCCGATAATTCTTTATAATATTGAAGAACAGGAACGCGACCGATATAACAAGCTGCAGGACGAAAACCTGTATAAGATGATTGATAAAATTCTTACCTCACAACAAGAGAGGGAAAAGTTGTATGAAGATTATGATTTTAATATTCAGCCGGCAACAGACAACAAACCATATTTCTCGCAATTCATAAGGTGGAAGAGTCTTGCGCATTTACGGGATACATTTGGCAGGGGTTCTTTCCCATTTCTTGAAGTTGGATACCTGATTTTATATGTAACTTTTTTTCAGATACTGCTGGCTGCAATACTTCTTATTATTATTCCCTTGTTCAGGTTGGGATGGAAAGGAGGGGGAAAATTAAAAACACTTTTATATTTCAGCGGACTTGGGATAGGATATATGTTTGTAGAGATTGTATTCATTCAGCGCTTCACATTGTATTTCGGCAGTCCCGTTTATGCTGCATCTGCAGTAATAAGTCTGATGTTAATCAGTTCCGGCGCAGGCAGCTATCTGTCACAGAGGTTTAATTCAGGCTCAAAAACTTTTTTGGTAATACTTGGTTCAATAATAATTCTGTTGCTGTTGAATGCGGCTTTTCTGAATTCAATAATAAGAGAAACGATCGGATACAGTAGTGCGATGAAAATAATTGTTGCATTCATATTAATTTCACCTTTAGCATTTTTAATGGGGATGCCCTTCCCGGTTGGTTTGCGTAAACTTTCTATAAAATCTGATAGCGATGTTCCCTGGGCATGGGGAATAAACGGATGTGTTTCGGTAATCAGTGCTGTGCTGGCAACAATAATTGCAGTTGAATCGGGATTTATATCTGTAATGATCAGTGCTGTTATTGCTTACGCGATAGCGCTTTCCACAAATATAAAAATGATTTGATATGCGCCCGTCATACCTTGAAAAATTATCAATTCACGAACTAAAAGAACGGGCTGAAAGACTTCTCAGCTTGCTGGCAGAATGTAAGATTTGTCCCAACGAATGTATGGCTGACCGCATCTCCGGTGAAACAGGTGATTGCCATTCAACCGATGAGGTGCTTATTTCATCTTATGGAGCGCACTTCGGAGAGGAACCGCCTCTTACGGGAACTTCTGGTTCCGGAACAATCTTTTTTACCAACTGTAATTTGTCCTGCACATTTTGTCAAAACTTTGATATAAGCCAATTACATCGCGGGCAGCCAATCTCCGTTGAAAAGCTTGCATCAATAATGTTATCCCTTCAACAAAGAGGATGCTGTAATATTAATCTTGTAAGTCCGACTCACTTTATCCCGCAAATTGTTAATGCACTGGTTCTTGCAGCAGAAGGAGGATTGCAGCTTCCGATAGTTTATAACTGCGGAGGGTATGAATCGGTTGATACTTTAAAATTGCTTGAGAACATAGTTGATATTTATATGCCCGATGTAAAATATTCTGATGATAATATCGCGTTAAAATATTCGGGAATTAAAAACTATTGGGCAGTTGTTAAAGAGGCTGTTAAAGAAATGCACAGGCAGCTTGGTGATCTTAAATTGAGCAGAACCGGCTTAGCGGTAAGAGGATTGCTTGTAAGACATCTTGTTCTGCCAAATAATCTTGCAGGATCTGAAAAGGTGATTGATTTTTTAGCTGACGAAATATCCAAAGACACTTATATAAACATTATGGATCAGTATTATCCATCCTACAAAGCAGGAGAGTATAAAGAACTTAACAGAAGGATCAGCGATATTGAATACGGAAATGTAACCGGTTATGCAGCAAAAAAAGGTTTACACAGGGGATTCACGTAAAGAACAGCCTCCTGAGTGTTCAGCTTGTACAGGTCTTCAATCAGCGTTTTAGTTTATCTCCGAAAAGTTTTTCAAACTTTTCTACTTTTGGTGTGATTACAAATGCACAGTAACCCTGGGTAGGATTGTTGGCGTAGTAATCCTGATGATATTTCTCTGCTATATAAAATTTGTCAAGGGGCGAAATCTCTGTAACAATCGGATCGCTCCAGATTTTTTCTTCCTCAAGTTTCCGTTTATAATATTCTGCTTTTTGCTTTTGCTCTTCGTCATGATAAAAAATAACAGAGCGGTATTGAGTCCCTATATCATTGCCCTGACGGTTTAAGGTTGTGGGATCGTGCGCCTTCCAGAATATCCTAAGCAGTTCGTCGTAAGAAATAATTTCGGGATTAAAAGTAATCTGTGTGCATTCCGCATGTCCTGTTGTTCCGCTGCAAACTTGTTCGTAAGTCGGATTGTCCACATGTCCGCCTGCATAACCCGATATTACATCAATAACTCCATTCACTCTTTCAAAAATTGCTTCCGTGCACCAGAAGCATCCCGATCCGAATGTTGCAGTTTTAAGCCCGGTGGTATCTGCCATAAAATAATTCTCTTCCTTGTTAATTTTTGCTTCGTTGTGTCTGCATCCAGCCACAAACATTAAGATTAGTAATTGAACGAAAATATAGATCAGCAATTTCATAACAACTCGTATTTACTGACGCAAAGTTAAGAGACGATTGCTCAGATAAAAATATTAATTTCATTGACCATGCTTAAGACTCTTACCATAAACTCTCAATCAATTATATGTGACGGACATCAAATCTGTAATACTTTGCGGGCATTATTGTTTAGCATGCTTGACATATAATTTAAGTATGCTTAATTTGTAACCGAAAACTAACTTAATTATGAAAAATATATCAAAAGAAGATTACCTGAGTGTTATCTATAAGAACAGGAATGAGTCCGGTGAAATAAACCCGGCGCTTATCGCCGGAAAGCTGCAGGTTTCCAATGCAGCCGTTACCGATATGCTTAAAAAGCTGTCAAAGGACGGGCATATCCTGTATAAAAAATATAAAGGTGTAAAGCTGACATCCAGCGGCGAAGAGTACGCACAAAACATGGTCAGGCGTCACCGGATATGGGAAGTTTTTCTGCATCAGATTGTTAAGCTGCCATGGGACAAAGTCCATGAAGAAGCCCACCGTCTTGAACACTCTGCATCTGATGAATTGATTGACAGGCTTGAAGAGATGTGTGACTTTCCCGAATATGACCCGCATGGAGATCCGATCCCTTCAAAAGCCGGTAAGGTACCAAAGCTGAAAAAGCATATTCCGCTTTCTGACTTGAAAGAAGGCGAAAAAGGAAAAGTTGTTCGGGTTAATGATTTTGATGATAAGTTTTTGAATTACATATCAGAACTCGGCATAAAGCTAAACGAGATGATCTTCCTGAAAGAAAGAAGAGCTTTTGATGATTCAATGTTAATTATGATCAGCAAACAACCCTGGAACATAAGCCGGAAGCTTGCTGAAAATGTTTTTGTGGAGGTAATGAAGAAGTAGTATGATAAAGAAAATTATATTTTTGTTATTAATGCTTCCTTTGTTAATCGGTTCATTTGCCTGCAGCGGCGATGAGAGATCAACCGGTAACAAACTTGTCGCAGTTTCAACAATCACCATAATTAATGATATGGTGAGGAATGTCGGAGGCGATAAAGTCGAAGCAATAAGCATTTGCGGGGTGGGAATAGATCCGCATACATACAAATCAGTGCCCGGTGATTCAAGAACTATCGCCGGCGCTGATATTGTATTCATGAACGGCTTTGGTCTAGAAGGCTGGATCACAAAATTAATTTCTGCGGCTGGTGGCAGCAAACCAGTTTTTAATGTTACGGAAGGTATCGAACCTCTCAGAGACGACCTCGGGCACGGCGACCCCGATCCGCACTGCTGGTTCGATGCAAGGCTTGCAAAAGTTTATGTTGATAATATTCTTAATGGTCTAATCGCCGTTGATCCTGATAATGAAGATTACTACCGTACCAATGCGGCTATATACAAAGCAGAGCTTGATTCCCTGCATCAATTTGCAATGGACAGAATAAGTTCGATCCCCGAAAAGCATAAAATTCTTGTAACATCACACGATGCGTTCCGTTATTTCGGCGAAGCATACGGAATCAGAGTTGAAGCTTTGCAGGGAATCAGTACCGAAGCCAAAGCACAAACCGCTGACGTTGCTGCTCTTGTTGATCTTATCAAAAAAACAAAACTACCAGCCGTATTTATAGAAACAAGTGTAAATCCAAAACTGCTGGAACAGATTGCCTCGGAAACACAGGCTAAAGTCGGCGGCGTTTTATTTTCCGATTCAATTGATGAAGATGGTAAACCCGGCGGTTCATTCATCGGTGCATTTAAACATAATGTAGAAACTATTACTAATGCATTAACAGATTTTTTGCCGTGAAAAATGAATAACCTTTATCAAAATAATGTTATTGATATTCAGAACCTCACAATCTCTTACCACAAAAAACCCGCGGTAAGAGGAGTTGAACTGCAGATACCATCAGGTAAAATTGTTGGTATTATTGGTCCTAACGGCGCGGGTAAGTCTACTTTGTTAAAAGGAATACTCGGGCTTATACCAAAAGATAACGGATTGGTGCAGATCAACGGGCAGCCGGTGGAAAATAATCTCAAAAAAATTTCATACATCCCTCAAAAAGAATCTTTTGACTGGGACTTTCCCGTTGTTGTTTACGATGTTGTATTGATGGGAAGATATCCGCACATTTCTTTATTTGGAAGACCAGGAAAAAATGATCATAAAAAAGTTATTGAGGCACTTAAAAAAGTTGATATGCTTGAATATAAGGACAGACAAATAAGATATCTTTCCGGCGGTCAGCAGCAGCGGATATTCCTTGCAAGGTCTTTGGCGCAGGGAGCGGATATTCTGCTGCTCGACGAACCTTTTGTTGGAGTTGATGCCGCTACAGAAAGAGCAATATTTCAATTGATGAGGAATCTTAAAGCCCGGGGAAATACCATTCTTGTAGTTCATCACGACCTGGCTAAAGTCCGGGAATATTTTGATTACCTGGTAATGATCAACCAACGATTAGTTGCATTCGGTCCTACGGAAGATGTTTTTGTACCCGAGTATCTTGATAAGACTTACGGAGGAAGATTAACTATTCTTCAGAAGTCTGAGCAATTATTAAGAGAGAACAATTAAATGTTTGAGGCTTTGTCGAAAATATTTATCGAGCCGCTGCAGTATGAATTTATGCAGCGTGCAGTTTTTGAATCGGTATTAGTCGGAATTACCTGCGGGCTGGTTGGGGCGTTTATTATGCTGCGCAGAATGTCGCTTATTGGTGATGCGCTTGCGCATGCTGTTCTTCCCGGTGTAATAATCGGTTTTATGATTGCAGGGAAAGGACAACTGGCTATGTTTCTCGGTGCGGTAACTGCCGGTATAATAACCTCGCTGCTGATAGGTTTTGTTAATCGAAACTCAAGGATAAAAGAAGATACTTCTATCGGGGTGATGTTTACAGGCGCTTTTGCTCTGGGAATTTTATTGGTCAGTCATCTTAAGAACGTTCATATTGATTTAACGAGTTATTTATTTGGCGATATACTCGGGGTTTCAAATGATGATTTAATACTGTCAGGAATAATAGCAGTAGTTGTTGCAGCTAGCGTACTTTTATTTTATAAACAACTTCTCGTTACTTCGTTCGACCCTACGATGGCTGCCGTGATGGGAATATCAACCGGTTTGGTGCATTATTTCCTTATGAGTTTGCTCTCAATGACAATAGTTGCATCGCTTCAAAGTGTGGGACTGATTCTTGTTGTTGCAATGCTCATAACACCCGCCGCAACAGCGTATCTCTTAACGGACAGGCTTCATAAAATGTTAATATTATCTGTGTCAATCGCTGTGTTCACGGCTCTCGTCGGGCTGCTCGGTTCCTATCACTTCAACTTTGCTTCTGGCGCTTCGATGGTTGTGTTCGCAACTTTTGTGTTTCTGATGACACTTGTCTTCTCGCCTTCACAGGGAGTGCTTGTGAAATATTTAAGAAGAAAACGAACCGCCGAAAAACATCTTTCTCAGGATATTCTTAAGATGATTTATAAAAATTGTTACGATCAAAACAAGGTAAGATCACTTCGGGATGCGGTAACGTTTAAAGAACTTGCAGCATGGATCGGTGCACCGGAAAGACTTATAACAAAAGTTATTGATAAACTGGTACAGGAGAATCTTGTTTTAGTTGATAATGATAAGGTCTGTCTCACAACCGCAGGCGAAAAGTTTGGATTGCGAATAATACGATCTCACAGACTATGGGAATCTTATCTTATAAATGAAAAGATTCTTACAGAGAACAACATTCACTCCGATGCAGAAGAATTTGAGCACGTACTAACAGAAGAATTGCTGGACGAAATTGACGAGAAGCTTGGCTATCCGCAGTATGACCCGCACGGTTCACCCATTCCTCAAAAGAATGGCGATGTTTAACATATTTAATTGAGTAATTCATTTTACAAATAATTTAAATCGCTTTAATGGAGAAAAATTCATGAAAATTATTTTCACATCAATTTTTATATTTTTAACTACAACAGTGTTTGCTCAGGTTGTAAACAGCGAATGGATCACCGACAGACCTGACCGGACTGAATCAGCGTCTTCTGTTCAGGTTGGTTCATTACAAATTGAATCGGGATTTGAGTACGAAAGTGATAAATCTAATGTTAATACAGAGATCAGTTCATTAAATATTGCAAGCACTCTTTTGAGGTACGGACTGTTCGAAAAGTTTGAATTAAGATTGGGCGGAAACTTTCTCTCCAGCAGTATCGAATCGGGCAGCCTTAGCTTAAAGAGGAATGGGTTATCAGATATAATGCTCGGGGCAAAATATGCATTCATTAACGATCATAGTGAAATTCCGGATATCGCTCTTATACTGCATTTCTTCCTGCCACTTGGTGCTGAAGTATTTAAACCGGCAAAGACGGAACCACAGGCTATACTTGCAGCTGCAAAATCGCTGACTGAAAATTTTGATCTCGGTATAAATCTCGGCACACATTACAACAGCAGTGCAGAAGAATTATTTTATTTTTATACTGTTGCTGCGGGTATTGGAATAAGTGATAAGCTTGGCGCTTTTGCAGAAGTGTATTCGGAGATATTTCCGAACAATCCGCCCTTTATTTCTGCGGGAGCCGGGTTCACTTATCTCATTCTGCCGAATTTACAGCTTGACATTTCAGGTGGAAACGGTTTGTTCAATAATTCTAAAGTTTGGTATTTGGGCGCAGGGTTTTCAGTGAGGGTCCCGAGGTAGACTCAGAGTTCTGAGGTATAATTTTACAGTTTGTTATGATCATTTTCTTTATTATTCACACAGCATATATACAAATTTAATTCAGGAATTTTAGGTAATGTTTTGGTAATTTATAACAAGTGTTTACATAATTATCAATATTAAAATGAAAACAAATCATGTAATAATTAATGGCGATTCCAGAAAAATGAAAGAGATAGGGGATGAATCTGTCCACTTGATTATTACATCTCCGCCATACTGGCAATTAAAAGATTATGGCTCTGAAAATCAGTTGGGATTTAATGAGAGCTACGAAAGCTATATCAATAATCTGAATCTTGTTTGGAACGAGTGTTACCGCGTACTGCATAACGGCTGCCGTTTATGTATCAATATCGGCGATCAATTTGCGCGGGCAGTGTACTATGGAAGGTATAAAGTAATTCCGATAAGAACAGAAATCATTAAATTCTGTGAGAGCAGGGGTCTTGATTATATGGGCGCTGTTATCTGGCAGAAGGTTACAACTTCAAATACAACCGGCGGGGCTACTGTAATGGGTTCTTTTCCCTATCCAAGGAATGGAATATTAAAAATTGATTATGAATTTATTCTTCTGTTTAAAAAACCTGGCAGCCCACCCAAAATAGCCAGCGATTTAAAGAAAAAATCAGCAATGACTACTGAAGAATGGAATACATATTTTCAGGGTCACTGGAATTTCAGCGGAGTGAGGCAGGACGACCATCTTGCAATGTTTCCCGAAGAATTGCCCAAAAGATTAATTAAAATGTTTTCATTCATTAACGATACTGTTTTGGATCCATTCCTTGGAAGCGGCACTACTTCTCTAGCCGCTAAAAATCTTGAAAGAAATTCTGTGGGATATGAAATCAATTCTGAATTTATACCAATAATAAAGGATAAACTTTCTGTTAACAAAAAAGATATTTTTGATGAAAACACTTATAGCTTCATATCACAGGAAAAACTCAACATAAACTTTCAGCAGGAAATTGAAAAACTTCCTTATATATTTAAAGACCAGCACAGTTTTGATAAAAAAATAGATCCTAAAAAACTCCAGTTTGGTTCAAAGCTTGACAAAAACGGAAGTCATAGAGAAGAGTATTTTTTAGTTAAAGAAGTTATTAGCCCGGAATTAATTAAGTTGAATAACGATTTAACTGTTCGGTTAATTGGAGTCAAAGAAAAACCCGAAATTAACGGGCAAGCAAAGGATTTTTTGATTTCAAAAACAAAAGGACAAAAAGTATTCTTAAAATATGATGAGCAGAAATATGATGATAAGAACAGATTGCTTTGCTATCTCTACTTACAAAATAAAACTTTCATTAATGCTCATCTTATTAAAGAAAAACTGGTTTCGGTTGATACTTCAATGAACTTTAAATACAAAAGTAAATTTATTCAATTAACCTGACGTTTGATGGATATATTACAAAAGAAGAAACAATTTATAGTAAACTCGAAATCATAACAATTGAGAAAAAATATTTTATGGGTTGCACTTCATATGATTTTTAAAATCTATTAGTTGAAACAGAATAAAATTAAAAAGAAAATATAAAATGCCTGCAAAAAAAATTCGTCTGCTCTCCTGGAATGTTAACGGTATACGTGCAGCATATAAAAAGGGTTTTATTGATTGGGTCAGGAAAGAGAACCCTGACATTCTATGCATACAGGAAACCAAAGCTCATCCGGAACAATTAACAGATGACTTGCTTAATATAAACGGATACAAATCTTATTTCTCATCTTCTGTTGTTAAGAAGGGTTACAGCGGAGTCGCTGTCTATACTACACCGGAACCGGTTAATGTTGGACATGGCTTCGGCATTCCGAAATTTGATGACGAAGGAAGAATTATAATAGCAGATTATCAAAAGTTTATTCTTATAAATATTTATTATCCCAATGGAAAAGCAAGCGATGAAAGACTAAAGTATAAAATGGATTTTTATGATGCCTTTCTCGATTATGCTGATGCTCTTGTTAAGAAAGGGAAGAAGCTGGTCATTTGCGGTGATGTGAATACCGCACATAAAGAAATTGATCTTGCGCGTCCGAAAGAAAATGAAAAAATATCAGGATTCCTTCCAATCGAACGGGACTGGATGGATAAATTTATCTCGCATGGATACGTTGATACCTTCAGAATGTTTAATGATCAACCTGAACAATATACCTGGTGGGATATGCAGTCGCGCGCACGCGAAAGAAACGTTGGCTGGAGGATTGATTACTTTTTCGTATCTGAAAATTTAAAGAAGTATGTAAAAGATGCTTTTATTATGCCCGATGTTATGGGCTCCGATCACTGCCCGGTGGGTGTTGAGATAGAGGTGTGATTATCAATATAAAAAAGTTTATTTTAGAGTTAAAATCAAAAGGTGAATTATGCGCCAGGTTATCATTTATCCCGGTGAAGACGGTAAGTGGGTAGCTGAATGCCCGAGTCTTCCGGGTTGTATAAGTCAGGGAGTTTCGAAGGAAGAAGCATTAATCAACATTAAAGAGGCTATTGATTCTTATATAGAAGCTTTAAAAGAAGATGATCTTTTCATCCCTCCTGAAAAATTTGATACAATAGTAGCAGCTGTATGAGCGGCTTGCCTGTTATATCCGGCAAACAATGTATTAAAGCGCTTGAGAAAATCGGTTTTGTTGTGAAGAGGCAAAGCGGGAGCCATGTGATTCTTCGTCGCAATGATCCATATTGTCAAATATCTGTTCCAAATCATAAGGTATTAGACAGGGGCACATTAAGGGCAAAATCAGACTCGCTGATATTTCGATCGAAAAATTCAAAGAGAATCTTTAATAGATTTTTTGAGTACAATTTGAATGAGGAGATGTTCATTATTTAATTTAGCACACATTTATAATACTAACTGAAATAGTGTTTTATAATGCCCGATGTTATGGACTCCGATCACCGCCCAGTGGGATTAAATATAGAATTGATATAAATCTAAATGAATTTTTTTATTAGTTGTGTTGTTATATCTTGAACAGCAAATCCTGATCACATTTTATAGAAAAATTTTGAAGTTTTCCGGCTTAATGAATAAATCGTTCGTATTTCTTATGGTTTTTTCGCTGAGCATTTCAGCTCAGAATTTACAGCCTGCCTCCGCATCAATTGTTTTGGAATCTTATTCAGCAGGAAATAATTCCGTAATTCCCATCGGAATACTGATTGAACTTGAAAAGGATTGGTATATATACTGGTTTAATCCCGGCGACAGTGGAATGCCGACAACGATCGATTTTGATCTGCCGGAGGGCATCATTATTTCTGATCTTAAATGGCCAGCCCCTGATATTTTTGAGTTTGAAGGACTGGCAAGTTATGGCTTCAAGGATAAAGTTCTTCTGCTTGCAGACTTATATATCCCCGATAACTTTAATACAGATACATTTACCATTACAGTAAACCTAAATTCATTGATTTGTAAACACGTTTGTATTCCATTTAACGCATCCATCAGCAAAGAAGTTAGTCTTGCGAACGATAACATTGCTGATGAACAAACCAAAAAAATATTTGAGCAAACGAAGAATACTTTACCACGGACAAAACATGATCTTGTCTTATCAGTCTTTTCCGAAGATGAATTTATCAAAATTGTAATTGATAAAGGTGAAATAAGCTGCTCAGAAACAAAATCAGTTTATTTCCTTCCATATGAAAATGGTTTGTTTAAAAATACTATCGGACAGAAGCTCAGTATGAAGGGAAGTCAGGCCGAGCTTTTCGTGGAATACGATCATTTTAAGACCAAAGATTTAGCGGAAGCTCATGGTTTGCTGGTTTTTGAATTTGAAAAAGATAAACTCTTTAAAAAGATTTATGAAATAAAAAAACCTTTGATAAAATAATTTAAACTTTAATCATAACTAATCACAGGAGATTATATGCACAGAAAAATTGTTGTGTTGTTGTTGATTGCATTCAGTGGTTTTGTGTTTGCACAGCAGGCAAAACTTAATGAACCCGCACCTGATTTTACACTTACAGATTCTAAAGGCGTTGAGCACTCGTTAAGTGACTTTGCCGGGAAAATTGTTGTACTTGAGTGGATAAACTTTGACTGCCCTTTTGTTAAAAAACATTATGACTCAAAAAACATACAAACCTTGCAGGCTAAATATGCAGAAAAGGGCGTTGTGTGGCTTGCAATTTGTTCTTCAAACAAGGGCAAACAAGGACATTTCCCGGTTGACGAAATAAATAAACGAACTAAAAACCACAATGCAAAATACGCGGCATATCTTATTGATGAGGACGGCACCGTTGGTAAAATGTACGGCGCAAAAACCACCCCGCATATGTACATAATAAATACAGAAGGAATGCTTGTTTACGCCGGTGGAATAGATGACAAACCAACCGCTAATTTAAATGATATTGAAGGCGCAAAGAATTATGTTTCGTTAGGATTAGACGAATTACTTGGCGGCGGAAATGTCAGCATCCAAAGTTCAACCCCATATGGATGCAGTGTAAAATATTAAGCAGATATAATTGATTAAGGTGTTTAAAAAATAAAAGGTTCACACGATTAATGTGGACCTTTTCTATTTGTTCAAATCATGACTAACGGAATTACAATATCAAAATCATCTTCCTTTTGATTGAACTTAAAAAATTTTCACATCTTCAGCAGCCCATCAATTTTATTGATCAGTTCGTATTTACGGAACGGCTTGGATATGTAATCAGTCATTCCTTCCGAAAGGAATTCTTCTTTATCACCCAACCTTGCATACGCAGTTACTGCAACAATCGGAATATCGATATAACCAGGAAATTTTCTGATTAACTGGGTAAGCTCCAGCCCGTTAAGTTCGGTTTGAAGATTGATGTCCATTAATATCAGGTCGTATCTTCTTTGCTTAACCATTACGAGAGCATCCTCGGCTGCTGCCGCTGCTTGCAGATCGTACCTGCCTTTTAATATCATTGATACAAATTTTTGAGAGATGTCATCATCTTCAATGTAAAGTATCGCTTTCCTGTCTCCGGATGGAACATTTTCAGAAAGAATAATATGGTCTTCCTTAATTTCTGAGCCGGGTGGCATTTCACCAATTCTTTCTTTGGATATGTCGAATGTTACTGTAAATGTTGATCCCCTGCCTTCATTACTTTCCAGGGATATTTTCCCGCCCATCAGCTCTGTATACTTTTTCACAATGGTAAGCCCAAGCCCTGTGCCTTCATATTTTCTGCTCATTCCCTCACTTGCCTGCCTGAATTCCTCCCAGATAATCTCCTGTTTTTCTTTAGATATACCGATACCCGTATCAATTACACTTATCTTAACTTTGCCGGATACCGCTTCAGTTTGAATTGTGATTTTACCCTTATCTGTATACTTCAGCGCATTATTTATCAGGTTATTTATAATATTAACAAACAAACTCTCATCAACGGCACAAATAACTTTATCTGAATCAGAGATGAAATTGTATTCCAGGTTCTTTTTTGAAGCTTCGGCAAAATATAATTTTACAGATTCCTTTATCAAAGGGATAATATCAGTGGTTTTTAAATTCAATTCTGTTTTGTCTGACTCCAGTTTTGAGATATTGAGAACCAGGTTTAATGTATTAAGCAGCCGCAATCCGGCTTGCTTAATGAAGTCCGTCATTTCAGCCAGTTCGTCGTTTTTCTTTACCATCTCTTTCATAATATCAGCGAAACCAAGAATGCCAACCAACGGTGTTCGCAGTTCATGACTCATATTCGCGAAAAAGCTGGATTTTATCCGGTTCATTTCCTCGGCTTTTTCCTTTGCATTTATTATTTCCATTTCTGCGAGCTTACGCTCGGTAATATCCTGTGAAAGTATAAAGACGCCTTCATCCACAGGCTGGATACTAAGATTAAACCAGCCTTTACTGCCATCAGGAAATACAAATTCATTTTCCATCAGAGCAGCAGTTCCTTCGTTCATACAGTTTTTAATAACATGATATAATTCGGTGTTTTCTATTCCCGGGAAAACATCCGGCATTGAATTCCCGATTAGCTTTTCTTTTGTGGTTCTTCCGTGTTTTGCCGCCGTATCATTCACGTACAGATATCTCCAGTCTTTACTTATTATCTGGCATCCCTCAAGCATGTTATCGAGAGTACTTCTTAATCTTTCCTCACTATCTTTTAGCAAACGCCGCTGATTTCTCTTTTCAGTTTCATCTTCAAAAACCAGAACCACACCATAAACATTTCCTTCTTTATCGCGGACGGGCGCACCGGTATCCATCACAGGTATTTCTTTACCCGTTTTTGAAACTAATATTGTGTGATTTGCTAATTCCTTAACTATTCCAAGCCTCAACACTTTTTCGGTAATATTTGTTTCACTTAAACCGGTAAATTCATTTTTGATTGAATATACATCCTGAAGTTTTCTTCCACGAGCTTCGCGGATAGTCCAGCCGGTTAATTTTTCGGCAGCCCGGTTCATATATAAAACTTTGCCCTCAAGGTTTGTGGTGATAACACCATCGCCGATGCTGTCGATTGTTGTCTTAAATTTTTCCTGCTCCTGCCATAGCTCCTTTTCTTTTGTGTAAAGCTCCCGGAAGATTTTTCTCTGGCGATAACTGTAAACGAAAGACAATCCAACAGCAAATAAAGAAATAATAAGCGTGGTTATAAGAGTAATTCCCACTGTTCTAAACTCCAGCCGCTCCAGCATTTCAGACTTATCAATTTTTGAAACTGCAAACCAATGTGTTCCCGGCACCTGACCAACATAAGCGAAAACATCTGCATCGCGATAGTCTTTTCCGCTTAGGATTCCGCTATAACCCAGTGCTGCGCGGACTGCCGGCAGGTCGTTGTTAGTTATAGGAAGCCGGTGCTCAAGAGCTGAATTCTTTTTATGTCTTAATTCTGAGAGATAAGTTATGCTGTCGTTGTCTATCCTGAAAATGAATGTTTCGGCAGTCTGGCTTTCAACAGGCCATCCTTCAACAAGCGGGTATAAGAAATCATTTGGGTCCATTGTGAATACCAATGCCGCAATAGCCGAGCCATTAACAATAACCGGTGCGATAAAATCAATATAAATTTTTCTATTATTATTGTTCCTGTAAAGGTCGGATGATAAACTTATTTCATTTGTAACGGATTCTCTTATGATATTGGTTTGAACAGGGTTAGTCTTGCTGAATTTATCGTCAGTAGAAATCAGGATTTCACTATCGATTGATACAAGAAGAATTGCTTTATAATCGTGCTCAATTTTAACTTGTGAGAGAAATTCAGTGAGGGAGTTTTTAGTTATTGAATTATTATCGTTCAGGAAGTCAGTTATTTTTTCAGTGAGGAACTTACTCTTCGCAATAACGAGGGCATCATGAATTTCATCTTCATACCAGTATGAAATTTGCTTTATTTTCGATTCAGCGTTTGTTGAAAGAAGCATTTCCTGCTGATTTCTGATTGAACGCTCTTCGCTCACGTAATAAAAATAACCGCCCGCTGCAATCAGCAAACTGATCAGTAAGAACAGGATGATAAAATGTTTCTTATTTGTGGATATAGATTTGTCTTGCAAAGTCGTTGACTCCGAAACTTCGCCGTTAAAATACAATAATTAGTTGAATAATGGCAGCAATTAAACAATAAATTTATTTGTCCCACCATCAGGAATTAACTGCTTGTCTTAAAAGTATTCTGCAATTCAGAAAATTTTCATGAATATTTTACGTTTTGTTCAACACAGTAATTATAATTAAATTGAATTAAGTAAAATTATTCTGAAGTGAGAAAATGATCATAGTAACCGGCGGCGCCGGATTTATAGGAAGCGCGATTGTCTGGCGGCTTAACAGCCTGGGCAAGGATAACATTATCATAGTTGATGAGCTTGGTAAGGAAGAAAAGTGGAAAAACCTTGTCGGGCTTCGTTTCAGCGATTTTCTTCATAAAGATGATTTCATTGAGATGGTCGTTGATGACGAGCTGCCATTTGATACAGAAGCAATCATTCATATGGGGGCAAATTCATCAACCACCGAAAAGGATGCAGACTTTCTCTTCTCGAACAACTACGAGTACACAAAAGAGCTTGCACACTATGCACTTAATAATAATGCCCGGTTTATTTATGCCTCATCGGCGGCTACTTATGGTGATGGCTCACTTGGTTTTAAGGATGATGATTCGTTAACAATGAAACTCAGACCTTTGAATATGTACGGTTACTCAAAAAGCATGTTTGATATTTATTCCATAAAGCATGGACTGTCAGATAAAATTGTCGGGCTGAAATATTTTAATGTTTATGGACCTAACGAATATCACAAAGGAGATATGCGAAGCGTTGTGCACAAGGCATTTGAACAGATAAGGGATACGGGAAAAGTCAAACTCTTTAAATCCCGGCATCCGGACTACAAAGACGGCGAGCAGAAACGTGATTTTATTTATGTTAGAGATGCCGTTGATATGACTCTGTACTTTCTTGAAAGGCAGAGCATTAACGGAATTTTTAATGTTGGAACCGGCAATGCACGCACCTGGATAGATCTGGTAACTGCATTATTCAAGGCAATGGAAAAAGAAGTTAATATAGAGTTTATTGATCTTCCGAAACATCTTGCAGAGAAGTATCAGTACTTCACCGAGGCTGACCTGAATAAAATAAAAAAAGCCGGCTACACAAATTCTCCAATGTCGCTTGAGGATGGGGTAACCGACTATGTGAAAAATTACCTGTTAAAGAACAAATATTTCGGACTTTAACATTTTTGTTTTGCAGATGTTTCAACCAATGCAGCTATAACGTTAAAGAACAAATATTTCGGACTTTAACAGGGATTAAAACTCGTCTTCATCGTCATCGTCTAACAAGTCGTCATCATCATCATCAAAATCAAATTCTTCCTCATAAAAGTCTTCTTCATCCGGTTCATCTTTCATAACATCATCGTCTTCATCATCCACCAAATCATCATCATTGTCATCGAAGTCGTCTTCATCATCATAGTCATCATCGTCGTCATCACCGGCAGTGAGATAGATTTCAAGCATTTCAATGGTTTCATCGCCGGTTACAGGGATACCAAGCTCAAGACATTCTTCTAAAAGTTCTTCTCTTGATTTTACGGTATCGGGTGCACTTACTTTTTCGAACATCTAAGCGTTCTCCTTTGTGAATAAATTTTTACTTCTTTGTTGTAAATATAAACTCTCTAAAAATATCTGGTTGAAATATTTATAAAAAAAATTTAAAAGGACAAATTATTTTATAGTTATATTTGGAAGAAATTTTTACTTTGAAATTAAATAAAACTGGCTTCAACTGTTTAGTTAAACTTAAACCCGCAGAATGAAACTGTCAATATAATTGTAAAGAATATGAAACTTGCTACCCTTTGCTATGTGAAGAATAAAAAGAACAATTCCACACTAATGATCTCCAGGAATAAAAAACAAAACGATTACCACGAGGGGAAGTGGAACGGACTTGGCGGTAAGTTTGATAAAGGCGAATCACCTGAAGAATGTGCTATCAGAGAAATTGAAGAAGAAAGCGGATTGAAAGTTAAATCTGTAACTATGAAAGGCTTTATAACTTTTCCGCTGTTTGACGGTAAAGATGATTGGTATGTGTTTTTATTTACAGCAGATGATTATGAAGGCGAACTTATTGATTCTCCGGAAGGTGAGTTAAAATGGATACCTAACGAAAAACTTACAGAAATAAATTTATGGGAAGGGGATAAAATTTTTATTCCATGGTTGTTCGATAATAAGTTCTTCAGCGCAAAGTTTAACTACAAGGACGGAAAATTTATCAATTATAGTGTGCAATTTTATTGAGTGTGATAGTTAATATTTTTTTATACGCTGCCTGATTTTGAAAAAGATTTATTAAAAACTATTAAAAACGGATAAAAATGAAAAAAGTAACAGGCATAGGCGGAATATTTTTTAAATGTAAAGATCCCCGCAAAATGAAGGAGTGGTATAAAGCTAATCTGGGTTTGGATACCGACCAATACGGAACAAACTTTGAGTGGCGGCAAGGCGCCGATCCATCTAAAAAAGGTTTTACACAATGGAGTCCCTTTTCCGGCACTACAAAATATTTCGAGCCTTCCTCCAAAGACTTTATGATCAACTACAGAGTTGAAAACCTTGAACAGCTTCTTGAAGAGCTTAAGAATAATGGCGTAACAATACTTGATGATATTGAAGTGCATGAATACGGAAAATTTGTTCATATCCTTGATACAGAAGGCAACAAAATTGAACTGTGGGAACCGGATGATACAGAATATGATAAAAATAATTGCTCAAAATATCAAATTTGAATACAGATGGCGTGGGAACCGGATGATACAGAATATGATAAGCTTGTTGAGGGAAGAACAAAGTGAATAACCGTCTGCCACACATAATGATTTGAATACTAATAAGCGCGGTAAATTGTATTCAGTCATTCTGTTGTTTGCGGACACTTTTTGAAATCTAACTGTGAGGATGAAAATGTATAAACTCAAAATGATCCTGCCGCTTGTAATTCTTTTAACTTACTGCAGCAAAAACTTTGCTCAGGAAAAAAAGTTGGATGATACAATTCCAAAAGTTACCGGTATTGGAGGGATATTCTTTATAAGTGATAACCCAAAAGAAATTAAGGAGTGGTACGGAAAAAATCTTGGGATCGAAATTGATGACTACGGATCCGTATTTGAATTCAGAAATGCGAACAGACCGGAAGAGATAAATTATCTCAGGTGGAGTCCCTTTCCGAAAGGAAGCAATTATCTATCGCCTTCCGAAAAAGAATTCATGATTAACTACCGCGTTCAGAATATTGAAGGGCTTGTTGATAAGCTCAGAGCAAATGGTGTTACAATCCTTGATGAGATCGCTGAATATGATTACGGAAAATTTGTCCATATAATTGACCCGGAGGGAAATAAAATAGAACTATGGGAACCCGTTGACAGCATTCTGACTCAAATGGGTGGAAAGACAACCAAATAATTGTAGAGGATCAGCTACTCATATTTTTCAACATAGATCTTCTATTCAATCTGTATGTTTGCCGGGGCAATTGCGTTTAATCATTTTGTACAGAAAATTCCGGATGCGAATGTTATCAGGAAAAGAAAGCACATATTTATAAACTTAAAATAGCATATGTCATTTTCATCCAAAGCGATAAGATATTTTTTAAGATTAAAATCTCCGGCTGAATTTCCCGGTGGAGTAAAAGTTCTTAATCCGTACGTACTCGCGGAAGTAAAGAAAGTCGTGAAGAATTTTTATAACACGTACTATAATGATTCAAATAAACGCATTTATATGATCGGCATAAACCCGGGCAGATTTGGCGGAGGTTTAACCGGTATTGCTTTCACCGACCCGGTTGCTTTGCGCGTGTATTGCGGTATTAAAAATGAGCTTGGCGCTAAAGCTGAGCTTTCAAGTTTATTTGTTTATGAGATGATAAATGATTTTGGCGGCGTTGACAGGTTTTTCCCGAACGTATTTATGACCGCATTATTTCCCCTTGCACTCTTAAGCAACGGAAAAAACTTTAATTATTATGACGATAAAAAATTGTTTGATATAATAAAACCGGAACTAATCAAATCACTTCAATCACAAATTAAATTTGGTGCACTAAGTGATAAAGCGATAATACTCGGGAAAAAGAACGCAGATTATTTCAAAAGAATAAATGATGAGTTCAGATTCTTTGAAGATTTTACCGTGCTGGATCATCCCAGATATATAATGCAATACAAACTCAGGAAGAAAAATTATTATAAGCAGCTATACATCGAACAGATAAAAACCATCTTAATTTCAAACTAAAGTTTTATTATGCCGGAAGTTTTTTTGCGACCTTTCTTTATAATTATGTTTTCAACAGGTATGCTGTTCATTTTTTCATAGTTGATAATGCACCGTTTCCCCACAAAGAGAATAAATTTTTTCTACGGGTACAGAACTTTGCAATCAGTAAGATCCCAGCAGGCATGGAGATTTGCACAGCAGCTTGCAGCCGGAAAAATGTTTGCCGCCGGACTAACTTCGGCAATCCTGTCTTTGTCAATTCTCCCGATTCCACATTTTGATCCTTTTATAGAAGTAATGAGTGCGGGCGTTATTCTTCTTTTACTTATTGTGTGGATTAAAATTTCAATAGCTGTCACATTAAGAAAAAATTAACCGACATGGATAAAAAATAAACCGTTATCAGAACATAAAGTTGATATGAAAAGCTTTTTCAATTGAATTCGTCAAAATATATTCATATGATGATATCGGAAATTGTGGAGGAAAAATGCCCCGGAAATATTACATAGCGGTTGTGCTTTTAGTTGTTTTAACAACGGGTTGTCAATATACAAGTATAACCGGTGTTGATACTTCGGAAAAGGATGTTAAAGGTTTAAAAATATTTTCCGGCGTATTAGATTTTTATACCGATCCGGCATCAATTATCAGTGCAGAAATACAAAAAGATATTCTCGGTCTGACCGTGCGTTACGGCGGCGGGTGTAAAGATCATGATTTTGAATTATACTGGAACGGTATATTTATGGAAAGCGAGCCGCCGCAAGTTTTGCTTCAGCTCTCGCATAATGCAAACAACGATCTCTGCAGAGCGCTTTTTACAGAGAAATTATTTTTTAATCTCTCACCAATTAAAGAACGATTCACAAAAACTGAAAGCCTGTCGTCGGTGCTTATTATTGTAAACATATACGAACCGGATACTACAAACAACAAACGATATACTGTTCATTACAGATTTAAACCATAATAAAAAGTTTGCTATGAAAAATACATTTTACTACCTGTTAATAATTCTATTCTCGGGGTGTCTCAATGCTCAAGAAAATAAAGAAGAACCAAATCTCATAGAACTAATTAATAAAAAATCCATTGAGTTGAATTCAGCAAACGATCTTAATGCTTTAATCGAAGCCGCCGGTTCAAAAAAACTTGTATTGCTTGGAGAATCAACACACGGCACATCAGAATATTACACATGGAGAGCAGAAATAAGTAAAAGACTGATCAGTGAAAAAGATTTTTCTTTTATTGTTGTTGAGGGGGATTGGGCATCCACTTATAATCTTAATAATTATGTTAAAAACCTTCCGGGTTCAGGCAGCAGTGCGCATGAAGTGGTAAGTGCTTTTAACCGGTGGCCTGAATGGATGTGGGCTAATGAAGAAATAACAGAACTTGCCGAATGGATGAGGAAGTTTAACGATAATCTGCCGCTTGAAAAAAAAGTCGGGTTTTATGGAATGGATGTTTACGGACAGTGGGAAGCAATGGAAAAACTCATAGCGTATGTTGAAGCGGAAATTCCCGATAAGTTTGATGATATAAAAGAAATGCTCGCTTGTTTTACTGCTTACGGTTACGATGAGTGGCAGTATGCACGCGCAGTTTTTGAGGGCAGCGAGTCGTGTGAGGTTCACCTTAAAAGCATCATTGAAATTCTAAACGAACGGAGCGATGATCTTAAAATTGCAGACAACAAGAGATACTTCAACGCAAAGCAAAATGCACTCGTACTAAAAAATGCTGAAGAATATTACAGGCTTGCTGTACGGGGCGGACCTGATTCATGGAACAGCCGCGTTTATCATATGAATTATACCGTGCAGCGTTTGCTTGATTATCATGGTGAAGATGCAAAAGGAATTGTGTGGGCGCATAATACACATATTGGCGATGCTGCCGCAACGTCAATGATTCAGCAGGATATGGTAAACATTGGTCATCTTACACGACAGGAATTCGGGCGCGATAATGTTTTCCTGGTTGGCTTCAGCACCTATACCGGAACAGTTATTGCCGGAATTCAGTGGGGTGCACAAATGCAGGTAATGAATATTCCCGAAGGCCGCCCGGAAAGTTTTGAGCATATTTTTAATCAGGCTGATAAAAATTCTTTTTACATCATGTTTGATGAAAACGACCGGGGTAATGAAGAGTTCATGAAAGTCAGAGGGCATAGAGCAATCGGTGTAGTATTTAACCCCGCCCACGAAGCAAGAAACTATGTTCCTACTTTACTGCCCGAAAGATATGATGCATTTATTTTCTTCAAACAAACAAAACCCCTGCATCCTGTCAATTAATTTACTATTTTCGCATTCGGATAAATCACCTTCAGATTAATAAAGATATTCTTTAATCCTATGGAAGATAAACAGGATAAAAACATACCCGGTATTTATAATTATTGCGACAGATGGTGCGAGAGATGTTCCTATTCTGATCGCTGCCTTGTTTTCGAAAAAGAAAATGAAAGAAAGATTGAACATATCCTTAACGATGAAGACCCGAACGATCCGGAAGTTTTTCTGCAGGATATACATGACATATTTGCGGAAACCTTCGAGTTAATTGAAAAAGAGATGGGAGATATTAACCTTGATGAGATAGAACATGAGGATCCCCCTGAACCGGATTTTGAAAACTATGAACTCCATCAGAAAGCCGAAGAATTTTCGGACTATTGCCATGCACTGATTAAAAAGCTTTCATTTTATCTGAACATGCAGAAACAATCTGATGAAGAAGAACAGATTTCTGAACAGGATAAAACCATGTCTGCAGTAAAAGAGATGCTAAATGTTATTGGCTGGCACTCCCCGCAAATTTATGTTAAATCAAAACGGGTCATTTTTTCTTATGAGAAATATCTTGTAGAAAAAGATGAGGAGATGAAAGGCTTCGATATGGAAGATGCACAAATATCGGCTAAAATATTATACGTCGGTAATGAAAAATGTATTGCCGCACTTGAAGAATTAAAAACGCTTGACATCGGATTTGAAGACGAAGCTGAAGACGCTTTAATTATTAGCAGAGGAGTTCAATCTGCTGTATTAGAGTTGTTCCCCGACATCTCTTCTTTCAAAAGACCATACTTTGACCGGTAGCAATCTGACATCTTGCACAAAACACATTGATTTGTTCCATTGACAAATAAAATGAGTTGTTAATGGAATTAACAGTGCTTACACAGTTATTAAATCAAACGTTGTTCTGAATAAGTCTTCATACTCCATAATAAAATCATCTAATACTTCTTCAGAACGAAAGTTTAATAATTCAAGAATTGCCGGGTCAAGAGTTAATCCTTCGTCCCAGTAAAAAGAGCCTATGCCAAGTTTTTGGGTCATATAATCGGCAAGATGAATTACAGCACAAAAGAATTTATTATTTTCAGCATTGCCGGGATTATGATGATTATTCAACGCATAGCATAAGAGAGGAGGCAGATTCCACTTAGACGCAAGAAAAGCGCCTGCTTCCTGATGTGAAATACCAAGCACTTCCCGTTCCGATTCGATAATGATTTTATTTTCTACTCTAGATTTTTCTACTATCTGGTTAAAATCGCTTTTCATAAATTTATAAATGACCTGAATACCCACATCGTGTAAAACGCCCGCTGTAAAAGCATCACTGCTGAAATCAAACCCTAAATCTCCGGATATTGCTTTGGCTGCAGATCCTACAACCATTGAATGTTTCCAGAAATCTCTAACGTCAAAATTTTTATCGGGCAAAAGCTGAAGAGATTCGGCTAATGATAAGGTAGTAACAATGTTTTTAACTTCGTTAAATCCCAGAATGAGGATTGCATAATCTATAGAAGAAATTTTCTGTTTCAAACCAAAAAGCGGGGAGTTTGCAACAGATAATAGCTTTGTTGTTAATCCCTGGTCTTTAATGATAACATCTGAGAGACGGTTTGCGGCAGTTCGGGGATCATCCAATAGTTTGGTTACATGGAATATCACTTTTGGAATTGAAGGAAGGTTTGTTATTTCGCCAAGCAATTGTTCTGTTTTTTTCTTTCTTAATTCGGAAGAATTGATGTCATTTTGCATATTTAATCGTTCTTTTTGCAGGAAATATTTTGTCGTTAAGTTATAATCGGATTTTTTTGATAATAGTTTACGCCCCGTTACAATAAAAGCAGCGCTGAAGGTTAAAGACATTTAATCGATTAGCAGAACGATTTTCCCAACATTTTTATTTTCTTCCATGCGGCGATGTGCCCCGGCAGCCTCTTTCCAGTTAAAAACCATATCAATCACGGGTTTAATGGTTCCTTGTGAAATATTATTGTAAGCAAATTCTCTAAACTCTTTGGTTAATCTGATCTGATAATCGAAAGAACGTGATCGGAGGGTTGAGCCAATAATTTTCAAACGTTTTGTTAAAATCTGCCGCATATCAAACTCCGTAACTTTGCCGCCGCCGAGTGATGCAAGAATTATCAGCCTTCCATCGCGGGTAAGAGATGAGATGTTGTCAGAAAAATACGGACCTCCTATAAAATCAAGTATAACATCTGCGCCGTATTTATTGGTAATCGCGAGCACTTCTTCCTTAAAGTTTTGAGTTTTATAATCAATGGTAAAATCAGCGCCAAGCTCCATGCATGCCCTGTGCTTATTTGCAGAAGCAGTAATAATAATTTTTGCACCGATATTTCTGGCAAGTTGAATAGCTGCTGTTCCTACTCCGCTAGCGCCGGCATGAATAAGAACGTACTCCATCGGTTTAACTTCGCCAAGCCATTTTATCGCCTGGAATGCAGTTAAGAAAACCTCAGGTATAGCTGCAGCATCTGTAAAAGAGAGTCGCTCAGGTATTTCCATTGCCATATCTTCATGAATTACGGCGTACTCTGCATATCCGCCGCCGGGTATTAAGCCGAATACTTTATCTCCTGCCTTCCATTTAAAAACTTTCTTTCTTGTTTTTTCAACAACACCGGCTATTTCTAACCCTAATATGGGACTTACACCGGGCGGCGGGGGATATTTACCCATTCGCTGCAGAATGTCTGCACGATTCAAAGCGGTTGCTTTAACCTTAACGAGTATTTCATTCTCACCAACTTCCGGCACAGTGTATTCAGATATTTTCAACTGTTCCGGTCCGCCGGGTTTTTCAACTATAACTGCTTTCATTATTAAACCATTAATTAAAAAAATGCTGACTAAAGATAATCAATCAGAAGTTATTGGTGATTGCATTATTTTGATTATTAAGTTCACTGCTGACCAAAACAATTTATAAGTAGGTAAAAAAGCCCAAACATTAATCTGT
>JBBIGV010000031.1:0-34056 GCA_037447335.1 Ignavibacteria bacterium
GTTTTTTCTAATGGCGGTCATTAGAACTTTTTCTCTATTGAACAATCTGGGATTAATTTTTCTGTATGACTGTGTAAATTTTTATGGAGAACTGATTGCGGGTATGATAATGTTATGCAGGCGAACAAACCGAAAATCAATAATGATCTCACTATTTACTCTCAATTTAATTCCGGGACGAGTCTGGTTTTCAAACCAATATTTACTAATATGAACTTCCCCCTCAGAGAGATATGTCCGGGGCGAGTTATAAATACTAAACCTAACTTAGTTGTTTGTTTCTAAATTATCAAAAAGATTGACAGATAACCATTAACATAGGGACTAATTCCCCGTGTTAATCAGAACAAATAACTTAATGTATAACTGCTTTAACATCTTTTTATCTTTAGCGGTCAATTTGAGTTAGTAAAATTATATGGACGATTTTTTTAGACTGTTTCTATCGAACCAGCAGAAACCTATTTACAGAATTCAATTAAAAATTATATCAGTAAAGACACCATGCCCGCAATATTGCAATGCATTAATAGATAATACTCACATAAGATTTTGTCTGGCTGCTAAGTAAACGAATTCAATTTATCGGGGGTGGCTCAATGGGCAGCGTACCGCCGGATTTAACTATATCAACCGCTTGGGCAAAACGGCGTTGAAAAGCTGTTTCTGTCAGCCCTGTTGCCAGATTAGTTGATACTTTTCTTTTAGTTACAACCGTAACCTTTGTAGATTGACTGGTAACAGGCTCAACCCAAACACCAACAAGACTTCCTTCGGAAACGAAATCGCGTCCGACAGTTGTTAACATATAATTCTGATTTTTATGCTGTTCGATGGTTTCACATCTTTCCCATCTTAGCACGGTAATTGCAATATCCCAGGCTTGCTCAGCACTCACATTATATTGAGCAGAAGTGCCTTTGTCTTTGTCTTTGATTACATCACTCATTGTTGCACATCCGGAAATAATGAGGCTTATAGAAAGAACAGTCAAAAAAGAAAATAAATTTGTTTTCAATGCTATCTCTTGTTAATTATTTGGTTAAGAATATTCCGAAAAGAACGGTGTTCTAAAATTTTTTGTGCCGCAAATAAAACATAATATTATTTTTCTATATACGCTATCATAGCCTACATTAAACCGAAATTATTTTTTCCTGCTAAGTGTAGTTCCGACAAGCAATGTAACGCTTACACCGATTGCTATAAACCAGGTCCACGCAGCAAGTTTGAAAATTACTTCTGCAAACATTACCAGAATACCTGCGGTGAAGGCAATCATTGCATCTGAATGCTTTGCGCGTTTGACAAAAATTCCAAGCAAGAAAGTCCCAAGCAATCCGCCGAATGTAAAAGATGCATTGCTGAGAGCAATTTCGACAACTGCTTGTGTTGTTTCCATAAAAAATAATGCGCTTACAACCAGCAATCCGCACCACATTACAGTAAACATTCTTGAAACAAATAAATTTTTCTTTTCATCGTGCTGATTTTTTCTGAATGGCAGGTAAAGGTCCATCATCGTTGAGCTTGAAAGCGAACTCATAGAATCTGCAAGCGTTGACATTGCCGCAGCAAATAAGCCTGCAATAATAATTCCCGATACACCAGGCGGCAGCACATTAATAATAAACATGGGAAATATCTCATCGGCTTTAATATCTATCTTTCCGTAAAAAGCAAAAAGCATGATTCCAAGGATAAGAAATACAGCGAACTGGATTATTATTATTACTCCGCTTCCTATTACAGCTTTTCTGCTTGCAGCAAGGTCTTTAGCAGTGAGCAGCCTTTGCACGATAAGCTGATCGGTTCCATGTGAAGCCATTGAGAGAAAAGCGCCTCCTAATATTCCACCGGCTAAAGTATAAGGCTGCAAAAAGAATTCTTTAATTCCGTTTTCAAACCCGGGGTTAAAAACAGAGAGCTTATTAAATTCAGACGCCGTTTGAAAAACAGAATTCCATCCACCCGGCAAAAGATAAAGTATAAACGCTGCCGCAGTTAAAGCACCTCCGAGGTAAATGAACATCTGTATAACATCAACCCAGATAACACCCTTTACGCCGCTGGTATATGTGTAAACAAGCGATACCAAGCTATAATAAGAATAGCGAGAGGGTAGTCAATGCCAAGCAGCAGCTTGAGCGGTATTGCGGCAGCAAATAATCTTACCCCGTCAGCAGCCGTTCTGGTAAATAGAAAAACAACGGACGCATACGATCGGATCTGTCCTCCGAATCTATTTTCAAGATACGAATAAGCTGTTTTTAACTCGCCCTGATAGTAAGCCGGCAGAAAAAAAAGCGCAACAGCAATTCTGCCGAGCAGGTATCCGAAAGTTAATTGCAGAAAATTAAGGTTTGTTAAATAAGCAAGACCGGGAATGGAGATAAAAGTAAGCGTACTTGTTTCGGCGGCAACAATTGAAAAACAAATTGCCCACCAGGGAACTTTATCCGAGCCTAAAAAATAATCTTTAACTGATTTTTGTTTTCCCCCGGATATGATTCCGAACAGGGCAACTCAGACCAGGTAAGCTGCAATAATTACATAGTCGAGAGGTTTACCGTTCCGCGGGCTTGCGCAGGCGGGCATTTCGGAGCGCTAACTTGTCCCCCTGCACAAAGGTACTTTCGCAGCAGAAATGCTTGAACTTGCACTGTCCGCCCGCTTGCCGCAAGCCCGATGTTATGGGCATTAGCATTGTATTTATCTGTCCGTTCATACTTTCAGTAGTTGTCCTTTGTGTCCGCAAATTTCAAGAAGTCGTCTGGCATTTTTTATACACGATGTCGTGCTATGGGCTGTCTCAAGATAAAGATTATTGGATAGTTTTTTCGGGGCACGAAAATCTGTATCGTTTTGGTGTCGGGGCGTTGAATGAATTAAATAATTCCGAGAACCTGATGAAATTGGGACGATAGATTTAGTCAAGCTGCCGTTGTTAATTAGCCATTCTGCTGTCAGGATTAAAACTTCTTTTGACTTTTGAGTTTTGAATTTTTCATTGCCAATTGAAAACTCATAAACTTTTGTTTGCTGTCTCGTTTTGGCTGCCTTTTTACCAGCTTCTACCATTATTGAATTTTTCTTTTTATAGTCCTCTGTCCCTTGTGAAGTGAAGTGAATTTGTTCAGGCAATCTGTCTTGTGAAGTTGTATTTAACAGGCGGTTTAAGGATTTCGTAATTATTCCTTTGTATTGAAAAATTACTCTTTTTGAAATTGACCCATCGTGAATTTGTTTTGCAAAAAATTTTATAAAGTCGTCCGATGGATTATTTAACTCTTTCTTCATTATTTGCAAGACACTGTTGCTGATTTTTAGGTCAATGGCTTTGCCGAAAATCTCTCCTTCGTCAAAATTTCCTTTTCTGTATTTTTCAAGTTCAGTTATGTCTGCCTCTAATAAACTGGTTATGTTAAACTCCCAAAATGGCTTATCATCCATTTTGTTTTTTTGTTCAGAGTCGGTATAAAAGCGATAAATGATACCATTTGTCAGGATTGCAAACTTTGCGCTTGTTGCATAAAAATAACGGTGTAGTTGATTGTCGTGGTCATTAAGATTTTCCCGCCAGTGTTTGCATTCAACAAGTATGATTGGTTTACTGTTCTTGATTATGCAATAGTCAATTTTTTCGCCCTTTTTATTCCGATGTCAGCGACAAATTCGGGAACAACTTCAAGCGGGTTGAAAATGTCATAGTCCAGTGCTACTATGAATGGCATAATGAAAGCAGTTTTTGTTGCTTCCTCTGTCTGAATCGTGTCTTTAAGTTTGGCTACTTTGTCGCCAAGTGCCTTTATTTGTTCTGCAAAGTCCATAGTTGTTTATTTTATGTCCGTTGGTTTTTTGCTATTGCCCATAACATCCACATTATTCTTTCGAAAGTTCTTCGAAGGCTTCTTCAACACTTTCGCACACAGGCAGAACCCGGTCAAGCTGGGTTATCTTAATAAGAGAGTACACTTTTTCGGAGGGCGATGCAATACGCATGCTGCCGCCGGTTGTATGTATGATGCGGTTAGCAACAAGTATTGAGCTAAGACCGGAACTATCGCAGGTTTCAACATCACTTAGGTCAATGATGAGCTTCTTTACCCCTTCAACCTTAAGCAATAAAGTGAATTCTCCTTTCACTAATCCCGAAATGTTGGAATCAAGTCTTTTCTCATTGAGCTTGAAAATGGTAATGTCGTCAACTCTTTTTGTTTCGAAGTTCATTCTTTATTCCGTTATGTGGTTTAATAGAAGCTGCGGAAAAATACTGATTAAGAATTAACAAATAGCAGCTAAAAAGAACAGATTTCTTAAAACATTCTGAGGCAATTTAACAAATTTTTGTAAGAAATCTCGCCGCTCTCATCTTTTACCTGTATGTTATAATATTTGTCGGAACCCTTCTTCTCAAATCCGATCCTTATTGGTGCGCTGATTGTATTTGCGATAAAACTGTAGAACAGGTTTTCACCACGGTTAAGGTCAATAACAACATGGTAATCCATTTGTCTCAGTCTCTCCTGCAATTTTTTTGAAGGCAGACCAACCTGACTTTCATCATCAATTCCATGTTCATGAACTTTTACTTTGAATTTTGCAGGAAGTAAACTTACACGGTAATCGTACGTCATCACATAAATCTGTTTTTTGTATTCATCCAAAAAATTCAGCACTTCGAGCGCATGATTAAAGTCGTGCTCTTCAGACGGCATAAGAACAAGAAACGTGAACGAATTTTTAAAGAATGATGTAAAATCTTTCTTTTCGCTTAAACGATGCTTAAGCCTGTTATTAATTATTAAGGATGCTATTTTCTTTTTAATGCTTGTAATCATAATGATTCGTTTTCTTCCAGCAGGCGGAGAAATTCCTCTTCATTTAGCACAGTAATACCGAGCGTTTCTGCTTTTTTTAATTTTGAACCGGCACTTTCGCCGGCGATAACATAATCCGTTTTTTTACTTACAGACGAAGTAACCTTCCCGCCAAGATTAATAATTCTTTCGCCGGCTTCTTCCCTTGAAAAAGAAGCAAGCGTTCCGGTTAATACAAAAGTTTTATTTGTAAAGAAATTCTGTTTTGCTTTCTTTATTTCTGACTTAAAGTTCAAGCCATGTTTTTTTAGTCTTTCAATTGCGTGCAGATTGCCATCGTTCGAAAAAAATTTAATAATACTTTTACTTATGCTGGGACCTATTTCATGCACTGAAGAAATTTCTTCTTCACCTGCTTTTATCAGGTTATCAATTGATGCGAAATGATCGGCAAGTTTTTTTGCCGCACCGGCTCCAACATACCTTATCCCGAGTGCAAACAACACTTTTGAAAACGGCTGCTTCTTGCTGCTTTCAATTGCATTAAGAAGGTTGGCAACACTTTTTTCACCAAGCCTTTCAATTTTAATCAAATCTGCCTTATGCTCTTTCAGATCATAAATATCGGGGTATATTTTCAGGAATCCTTTTTCAACAAATAAATTTATCAATGCCTCGCCAAGTCCTTCAATATCCATTGCACCTCTCGATGCAAAATGTTCGAGCCTGCCCCTGATTTGCGCAGGGCATTCAGTATTCTCGCAATAATATGCCACCTCACCTTCAGGCTTGAACAGCGCTGTACCGCATTCAGGACATTTTGACGGCGGTGCAGCGGGTTTGCTTTTGGGGCTGCGCGCATCCGAGATCACCGAAACAACTTTTGGTATAACATCACCGCCTTTTTCTATTACAACCATGTCAACCTCACGAATATCCTTGCGCTGTATCTCATCAAAATTATGCAACGTTGCACGGCTTATAGTGGAACCTGCAAGGAATATGGGCTTAAGCTCTGCAACAGGAGTTAAAGCGCCTGTTCTTCCAACCTGCCAGGTAATTTTTTCAAGTACAGTATTTACCTGCTTCGCTTTAAACTTGAATGCGACAGCCCATCGTGGTGATTTGGCAATGCTTCCAAGGATTTTCTGCTGCCTTATGGAGTTAACCTTAACTACTGCGCCGTCAACTTCATAATCGAGCTGATCGCGTATTTTTTCCATTTGCGTGCAAACATCGAGAACTTCTTTTATGTTCTTACATAATTTTGATTCGGGGTTAACGGGAAAACTAAGCTTTTTGAGCACCTGAAGATTTTCGAAATGAGTATCAAAATCATCTTCAACACTTATCAGCGAATAGCAAAAGATATTGAGTCTTCTCTTCGCAACAAGTTTTGGGTCTTGCATTTTTAATGTTCCGGCAGCAGAATTTCGCGGGTTGGCAAAGAGTTTTTCACCCTGTTTTTCTCTTTCTTCGTTCAATTTTGTGAAATCGTTTAAAGTCATGAAAATTTCGCCGCGCACTTCAAAATCATTTAAGAGATAATGAATTGATTTGGGTTTATTGATCTTCAGTGGCACGGATTTAATAGTTTTAACATTAGCTGTGATTTCTTCACCCACGATACCATCGCCGCGGGTAGCAGCAGATTTAAGATTTCCGTTTACATAATTAAGACTTACAGATGCGCCGTCAATTTTCAACTCAACAACGTACTCAACTTTTTCACCTGCCGGCAAACCTTCACGCACACGTCTGTCGAAATCAAAAAGCTCCTCCTGACTGTAAGAGTTAGATAAACTTAACATCGGAACTTTATGAGAAACAGGTTTGAATTCTTTAGTGAGGTCTTTTCCGACTCTTTGAGTTGGTGAATCAGGAGTAATCAGATCAGGGTTTTCTGTTTCAAGAGTTTCAAGCTCTTTCATCAGCATATCATATTCAAAATCGCTTATCAAAGGCTGGGCAAGCACGTAATAATTATAGTCGTGCTGTCTTATTAATTCCCTTAATTCTTCAATGCGTTTTAAAGCGCTTTGCGACATTTCTCATTGCCCTACAGTTGGTGGACTGTTAAGGAATATTAATCCTTCACGGTTAATCTGAATATGAGAAACCGGAAAAGTTCTTGGTATGAATTCAAGCGGCTGATTATTGAGTGTAAGCGATATACCTCTTGATCTTCCGAAAGTAATTTTATAGTTATCTGAGGCTAAGATGGTTTTAGATGAATTAGGAAAAAGTGTAAACTCATTAACAGTTGTGTTATCAAGAATGATCTTTACCCACGCCGTATCAGATGACCTTATTACGAGAGAGAGGCTGTCCCCGAACTCTGTTACAGAATCTTCAGACAGCGCTTCGGTTTGCACCGGTTCTTCGTAGTATCTGCGTGCATCCTCAACAATTTCTTCTATCGGTCTTTCCTTTACAATAATTTCAGGCTGACGGGTTGAAAACACAATTACCAACGCCACAATAGCGATAACAGCAGCAACAATTCCGAACATTACCAGCTTTTTTTTCTTTTCAGAAGTGTGGTGGTCTTCCCGCTGTTCCGACATTACAGTTGCATCAAAAGCTTTTACGGAAGTCTTTTTTGACTGTCGTGAAACTTTCGGCTTTTCTTCAGCTATTACTTCTGATTTTTCTTCTTCCCTCACATCCTCGATAGGTTTGCCTTCTTTTGCGGCTTCAAATTTTTTCAGAGTAAGATCCGGATCAAGACCAACGTTGGAAGCATATTGTTTGACGAAAGCTCTTATATATAATTCCGGAAGGAATGAAAAATCTCCGTTTTCAATTGATTGAAGAAATTTAAGATCTATGCGTGTTTTAATTGCAATTTGCTGCAGGGTTACACCTGCTTTTTCTCTCTCATTTTTTAAATATTGTGAAAATACATCCAGCATAACCGAAAAAATCCAATTACATTAGTGAAGAAGAATATTATTATTTAAATATAAGAATGTTTAGCAAGCATGTTCAAGTTTCAGATACTGTCAGGTAACACGATAATAAGCTTGTAATACCAAAGGTTCAGAATGAGTGCAGAAAAGTATAACTGCTTATTATCCTACTTAATTAAAAAATTTTATTCAATCTTTATCAACTTTGCCGCAAAAGCGCCGTCCATCTTGTGAATATGAGGATAAGTTTGAATACATCCGTTTTCGTCAACAAGATCAGGCGGAAAAGTATCTGCCGCATTTACCAGCCTGAAGTTTGTATGTTCGAGCAGGAACTGATTTATCACTTCATAATTTTCTTCCGGTTCGATTGAACAGGTGCTGTAAACAACTATACCATTGACTTTAACCATCGAAGCAGCCTTTAGCAGAAGCTCGTATTGCATAGTTTTATTATTGCGCAGGTCAAGCAGATCCTTTTTCCACTTAATATCAGGTTTTTTTGATAAAGTACCTGACCCTGAACACGGAACATCAACAAGAACTCTGTCAAAATCATTACCGTCAAATTCGAGTGCATTTATTTCAATGGTAGTAACGCAATTAAAACCAAGCCGGCTCATGTTTCTTTCAAGAATTTCAAGTCTGCTGCTGTAACGGTCAAGGGCAATAAGCTCGCCTTGATCATGCATAAGGCTAGCGATATAGGAAGTTTTACCGCCCGGCGCAGCACACATATCAATAACCCGCAAGCCCGGTTTGGGATCGAGCAGCCTGCAAGCTAAACCGGCGCTTTCATCCTGTACGTCAAAATAACCCTTTGCGTAAAATTCCCAAGCAGTAATATTAGTAAGATTCTGAAGCTGGAAAAACTCAGGCAGATATCTGCCGGGTTTATATCTTAGATTTACTGAATCAAGCAAGCTCTGGAATTCCTGCGGCTGAACTTTTACTGTGTTTATCTTAAGTGTCAGGAAAGGCTTTTCGTTGTTAGCGGCTAAAAGATTTTCAGCAGCTTCCCTTCCGAAACGGTTAAGATATCTTCTGACCATCCATGAGGGATGCGAATAGTATGCAGCAAGATAACCAACGAGGTCTTCGTCCGGGTCGGGGTAACGTATCCCGTTTTTGCTTCTTATAATATTACGCAGGATTGCGTTTGTAATATCGCCGGGTTTTTGCCCGTGCAGCTTCTTAACAAATTCAACTGCTTCATTAACCGCTGCATGATCCGGTATTCGGTCAAGAAACATTATCTGGTATAAAGCAACTCTTAAACCATTTTTAAGATTGGGTATGGCTTTAGAGAACTGCCCTTTATAAAATCCGTTCAGAATCCAGTCGAGCCTTCCCATCCATCTTATAACACCATGAACGATTTCATACAGCAGAGCTTTATCCTGTCCTGTCAGTTCCGAGTTACGCATTTCGTTATCAAGTAATTTTTCAAGATATGAATCACTTCTCTCAACTCTGTTTAACACTTTAACTGCCAAGCCCCTTACACCGGCATATAGATCTTTAATTTTATGTTCTTCTGTTGTTGTCATTTATAAACTAAGTCCTGTTTGTGCGTTCATCTTTTGTCAGATTAAAAATGTCATGAAATAATTTTACAGCAGCAGGAGTCATTTCAACTTTTCGCCTGTTCAATACTTTTTCTGCTGCCTGAATACTTTTATTAATTTCATATTCAGTAAAACCATCGCTTCCTCCCCATGAAAAAGACGGGATGTATTTATCCGGGAATCCGCTTCCGAAAATGTTAGATGAAAAACCAACGAAAGTACCCGTGTTGAACATTGTATTGATAGCGGTTTTCGAATGATCTCCCGTAATTAAACCAAGAAATTGCAATCCTGTATCAATTTCTTTTCCGTTTACAGTTGCTCTTATTGTGCTGTAATTGTTTTTCAGGTCGCTGCAATTTGTATCAGCGCCGAGGTTAACCCAGCTTCCAAGATAAGCATGACCAATAAACCCCGAATGCTGTTTATTTGAAAACGGGAGAATAACTGCGTCTTCAACTTCGCCGCCAATCTTACATATTTTCCCGATGCTTGTATTTTCATAAATAGTTGCACCGGCTTTTATGAATGAGCCATCGCCAATGTAAGCCGGTCCGATAATTACAGCATTCGGAAAAACTTTAACATTCTTTCCGATATAAACCGGTCCGTTTTCTGCATCAATAACAACACCGGGTTTAATTTGTGAATCTTCACCTATATGAATCATATCATCATTAACGAAAGTTACACCATCATAAATTTTACCTTCTCTGCTTCCACGACCTCCGGTAAGTCTCACGAAATCATTTACAATTTCCTTCCCGTTGAAAGATATAAGATCCCAAATGAAATCTGCTTTAATTATCTCCACTTCTTCCTGAGGCAGGGATTGAGCTATTTTCTGCAGCGAGTCATATAAATCCCCGGAATTTATTGAAGAAAGAGTTCCGAAAGATAACCTCACTGCTGCTATCATACTGCCGCATCGGAAAACTTTTTGTGCATCGTCTTTCAGCTTGAGCCGTTCACCCAGATCTTTAAATGCGATTATTCTTCCATTAATAAACAGAGTATCTTCATGAGGCAGTTTATTTATTTCGACACCCGGATTTTCTTCGCACATTATTTCAGCGAGATAATTTCTGCATTGAAGGGAATATGAAACTCCGGGATAAGCAGCAAGCATCTTTTCACGCAGGGTGCTTATTCCGCAAGCCAGTTCATATACCGGTCGGGAGAGGGATAAAGGATAAAAATTACTGAATGTATTATCTTCAAAAATGCAGATACGCATGTTCAATAGTCTAAAAATTATTTAAAACAATTTACTATTTTTTAAGGAAAGATGAGCGGGGGATGAGAGACAACATATAATTATCTCTGTTTATTAAAGATTGTTCTCAATAAACAAATCTTTTAACTCAACCCAACCTTTTTAATATTTCCGTAGTCTAATTTTTCAGTTAACAGAGAAGTTAATGGTTTTAAGCGATACCGAACTCATTATAAACTCAAATAACGGAAACGCGGCTGCATTCGAAGAGCTGGTAAACAGGTACGACAGACGTGTGCTTTCTCTTGCTCTCAGATATACCGGCAATGAAGATGATGCTAAGGATATTTACCAGGAAGTTTTTATCCGTGTTTATAAAGGATTAAAAAATTTTCGCTTCAACAGCGAATTTTCAACCTGGCTTTACAGAATTACAACAAATGTATGCCTTACCGCAAAAACGCGAAGTAAAAAACATTTATTTGCTTCTATACATGCCGAAAATGATGATGGTGATATGATGGAAATACCGGCAGATGAATCATCTTTTGCGAAATTAAAAGCTGAAAGCTCCGAAGCCTCTGAAAGAATAAATTCTGCATTGGAAAATCTTCCGCCTAAACAAAAACTCAGCTTTGTGCTTAAGCATTATGAAGGCTATAAAATAAAAGAGATTGCACAAATGCTCGGTTGTCAGGAAGGCACCGTTAAAAAGTACTTGTTTGACGGAATCAGAAGACTTCGCACGGAACTAAAAGATTTTGAATATTAAACAGTGGAGATCAAAAATGAATGAACATACTTATTTCAAAGAACTGATTCTGCTCGAAAGAATGAATGAGTTAAACGATGATAAGAAGCAGAAACTTAATGCTCACATTTTAACTTGTAAAGACTGTGCGGCTGAGGCGGAAAAAGTAAAGGAATTGCTCGAAGCAGTAAGTTCTGCCGGTAAAGAAATAAATGATGATCTCCTGCATGACGCAAGAATGCAGTTACGCGGCGCCCTGCGCAGGCACAGAAACTCTGTCCCTTTTCATAAAGATATAGCTGAAAGATTCAAATCGTTCTTTACAACCGGATACAGCTTTGCTTATGCCGGCGCAGCTATGCTTCTTATCGGATTATTTATCGGATATCTGTTCTTCTACACACCCCCCGGTCAAATACTTAATACTATCTCCGAAAACAATAATCAGCTTGCCAGCCCGGGTAAAGATGGATATAAAATTGCAAATGTGCGGCTTGTAAACCAGGATATGGACACAAAAGAAATTGAATTTGCTTTTGATATAATAAAGCCAGTCAGTATAAAGGGGGGTTTTGATGATGAGAATATCAAGAATATTCTGATGTTTACTATACTGAATGAAGAAAATCCCGGTTTAAGATTTAACTCCATAAATCTGCTCAGCAATACACAGCCGGCATTTAGAGACAGTGAAGTAAAAACAGCGCTTATTACAGTGGTTAAGTACGATGATAATCCCGGCGTTAAACTTGAAGCTTTGAAAACTCTTAAGCAATATCAATATGATGATGAACTAAAGGATGCTTTCCTTTACGTTTTAATGAACGATACGAGCACTGGCATGCGAATCGAAGCTATAAATGCTCTTGTTGAAGCTAAAAAAGAAGGCACTACATTTGACGGACAGGATCTGACAATACTGGAAGAGAGAATGAAAAAAGATGAAAACAACTATATCAGATATTTTGCACGAACTGTATTAGAGGAGTACAAATAAAATGAATCGCTTATTTATTACGCAATTATTAATCCTTTTAATGATAATTCCCGGTGTTTCTGCCGGAGACGCACACTCTGTTGAGAAAAAAACTGTAAGATTTAACGTCAACAAGGGCGATAACCTTAACGTAAATATTCAAAACGGTGATATAGCAGTTACATCATGGGATAAAAATGAGGTAACGATCTCCTACGATGAAAATGAATATCATCCCGGAGTAAGTATTTCACAGAAGGGCAATACCATTACTGTTCGGACAACTGGTTTCTATTCATCCGGTATATATGAAATTTATGTGCCCTCTGAATTTAATCTTAACTTAAAAACTCAGGCTGGTAAAATTTCAATAAGTGGGAACCTGAAAGGGAAGATTGAAGGAACAACTGCCGGAGGAGATATGAAGCTCCAAACCATCTCCGGTGAAATTACGATGAAAACTATGGGCGGCAGTATCTTTACCGGGAACCTTAAAGGCAATGTAAAATTATCTTCAATGGGAGGAAGTATACAAACCGGCAATATTGACGGTGAATTAAACGTTGCAACAATGGGCGGGAACGTAACTGCCGGTAATGTTAGCGGAGATGTTAAAATCAGTTCAGGTGGAGGAAATATTGTTCTGGGTGACGGAAAAACAGCAAAAATCACTACCGGCGGCGGAAATATTAAAACAGGTCGGGTTCAAAGAAGTACTCAGGTTAAAACCGGAGGAGGAAATATTTTTGTTGCTGAAACTGGCGGGATAATCAGCAGCTCCGGTAATGGCAATATTGAAATACTGAATATCTCTTATGTTTGCAACATCACCACAGGTTCGGGAGATATCAAAGCCGAGATAGTATCTGACCTTGATGAGCCCGGTAAAATAAAAACCGGGTTTGGCAATATAATGATTTATATATCCGACAATGCAAAACTTACTATTGAGGCAAGAGTAAGAGGTTCTGTCTGGCTGAAAGACGATCAGGACGTTTCTAAAGACCTTTTCTCTGTTTTTAAGGCAGAAAAATTCTGGAATAAAAAGAGTGAGATTGGCGGCATCTATCACATTAACGGCGGAGGGAAAACATTATCCGTACAGACTAATTCAGGTAAAATTGTTCTTAAACGATTATCAAAGTAGCCCGACGTTCATCATCGCTTAAACCCGTTCATTACTATTCTGTTAAACCGGTTAAAAACAGTTCATAATATTGGTATGTAAGTTCTTTTAAGATATAAATCAATTAGTTACCCGGTTTCACACTCTTAATAAATAAATCGCTTAAACCATTACCCTCTCTGTTGTTAATTCAACAACCAACATAAAAGGGTGCTTTATGTTTTATTTAATTTACATTTTTGTAATAATTGCAGCTTCGGCTGTGTTTTCTCAGACTGCGCAAAACGAAACTGAGAAAATTGTTGTAAATGCTGTCCGCACTGAAGAAATTATCACAATTGATGGTGTCCTATCTGAAAGTGTGTGGCAAAATGAATTTGCTGTTACTGGTTTCATCCAAAAAGATCCGAATGAGGGTGAACCGGCATCTCAAAAGACAGTAGTCCGTTTCACTTATGATGATGCAGCAATCTATATTGGAGTCAGACTATATGATTCATCACCGGACTCAATCATAAACCGGCTTGCACGAAGAGATGTTTATACAAATTCCGATGCTGTTTGGATTTTTCTCGATCCTTACTGCGATAAACAAACAGGTTTTTATTTCGGAATAAATGCCGCCGGAACACTCTATGACGGTGTTCTTTTTAATGACGGGTGGGATGATGATTCGTGGGATGGTGTTTGGGAAGGCAAAGCAACAATTGATGATAAGGGCTGGTCGGCAGAGATGAGAATCCATTTCTCTCAATTAAAATTTCAATCAAAAGATGAAATGACCTGGGGAGTTAATGTTCGCCGTGATATTACGCGAAATAATGAGAGGTCATACCTGGTTCACGTGCCAAAGACTGAAAGCGGTTTTGTTTCAAGGTTTGCCGATTTAACAGGCATCGCAAACATTCCCCCCGGCGGAAGCATCGAAATACTTCCGTACTTAACAACAAAAGCAGAATATCTTTACAGAGATGTTAACGATCCATTCGACAACGGATCAAAGTATATCCCGGCTATTGGCGTTGACCTTAAAATGGGTATCGGTTCGAACCTTACCCTTAATGGAACTGTCAATCCTGATTTCGGACAGGTAGAAATTGATCCCGCAGTTATAAATCTTAGCGATACTGAATCATTCTTTAATGAAAAAAGACCTTTCTTTATAGAGGGCGCTTCGATATTTAATTTTGGTGTTGGCGGTTCTAACAACTATTGGGGATTCAACTGGCCAGGTCCCGATCTTTTTTACAGCAGAAGAATCGGACGGGTGCCGCAGGGAAGCGCTCCCAATGCTGATTATGTTGACTATCCATCCGGAACTCATATACTTGGCGCTGCAAAACTTACCGGTAAACTTGGCGACGGATGGAACATCGGAACCATTCAAGCCCTAACATCCGATGAGAAAGCATCATTATCCATTGATGGCAGCCGTGAAAAAGTTGAAGTTGAACCTATGGCATATTATGGAGTATTCAGAGGGCAGAAAGAATTTAACGATGGCGCTCAGGCGGTTGGTTTTATTTCCACAGTAACATCAAGAAAATTTGGTGATGAAAGACTGCGTAAGGAAATCAATAGCGGAGCTTATATCGGCGGTATTGACGGCTGGTCGTTTCTTGATTCCTCTAAAGAGTGGGTCTTAACAGGATGGCTTGGTATGTCGCACGTTACCGGTACACCCGACCGTATGATAAGACTTCAACGCAGTGCAATTCACTATTTCCAAAGACCCGATGCAAAAAATTACAGTGTTGACAGCAATGCAACATCGCTTACAGGTTATGCCGGCAGATTCTATCTTAACAAACAAAAAGGAAATGTTTTTTTTAACTCAGCGCTTGGTTTTGTATCACCAAAATTCAACTCGAATGATCTTGGTTTTATGTGGCGCGCAGATGCAATAAATTTTCATGTAGGAACCGGATACAGATGGACAGACCTGACTTCATGGACAAGACATGCAGAATTAGGCATTGCCGCTTATCGTAATTATGATTTTGACGGCAATTTAAGCGGGCATGGGCTTTTTCATTTTGGATTCTTACGTCTTTTGAATTATTACACGGTAAACTGGAACCTCGCTTATAATCCACCGTCTATAAGCAACAGGTTAACAAGAGGTGGACCTCTTACACAAACACCTGCCGGGTATCAGGTTAATATGAATGTTGGTACAGATTTTTCAAAAGATGCCGCAGGAAGAGTTGGCTTCTATTCTTACCGCAGACCCGGTTACAGTTATAACCGGGAAATTTACGGGGCGCTTGAATTGAAGCCGACAACAAATATCACATTAACTGTCTCGCCCAGCATCAGAAAGAATAACGAATTTGCACAGTGGGTTGGGGCTTTTACTGATCCGCTTGCAACTGAAACCTATGGCAAAAGATATGTGTTTGCAAATCTTGATCAGACTACAATAAGCGCCGGAATACGATTGAACTGGACGTTGAATCCACAGTTAAGCCTGCAGCTTTATGTACAGCCGTTAATATCTGCCGGCAGTTATTATAATTTCAAAGAATTAAAACTCGGCAGCAGCGCCGATTATATGGTGTATGGCGAAGAAGGTTCAACTTTTAATAAAGAAACAAGAATTGCAGATCCGGATGGAAGCGGTCCGGCAAACCCGATTCAAATTGGCAATCCTGATTTTAATTTCAAATCACTGCGCGGTAATGCAGTTCTGAGATGGGAATATTTGCCGGGCTCTGTTTTATTCCTTGTGTGGACTCAAACCCGGACAGATTTTGAAGATATTGGTGATTTTAATTTTAATCGTTCGGTAGAAAGACTGATTGATACTGTACCGGATAATATTTTCATGGTTAAGTTTACTTACTGGTTTAATATGTAATTTTTCTTCATATAGAACCCCCATCAAAGAAGCCGGTATCCATGCCGGCTTTTTTGTTGGCGCACCATCTTTTGAAACAGGTCAAACTTAACTAACTTTACGGTAGAAAAATTATTTTGCCCACGTAGCTCAGTAGGATAGAGCGTCGGTTTCCTAAACCGCAGGCCACAGGTTCGAATCCTGTCGTGGGTACAAAATACACTTCTTAAACTGTTGCTCGGAGGTTCTGAGATGAACTCCTGCAAATGCGATTTGGGGATTGAAAAGGAATCCTGTCGTGGGTACCATCACTTGATTCTGATCTTATATTCTTTCAAATACGCTTCAAGCACAGCTAAAAATCTTTTTATATCTTCAACGTAAATCTGACCGATGTTAGATAAGCGAAAAGTATTTACCTTTGCTCCTTTACCTGGATAAATAGTAAATCCCCGCTCATAAAGATAATCGTGCATCTGGTTGAAGTTGTAATTCGGGTCTTCAGGTTCGATGATTGCAGTTAACAGTTTAGCGTGATGTTCGTCATTAACTAAAAACCTGAAACCGAGCTTAAGCAATCCGTCTCTCAAAACATTATACATATCTTCATATCTCTTCGCGCGTCCTGTTTCAGATTCAATGAAGTATTCATTTATCGCCTGACGCAGTGCATAAAAAATCTGCACCGGCGGAGTGAACTGCATCTGCTTGCTTTTTGTAAAGAAAGTATAATTATCAAATAAGTTGAAGTAGAAATTTCTTCTCTTATAGTTGGCTGTTTTATGCAGTGATTCACGATTGCATATAACAAAACTTAAACCAGCCATACCCTGAATACATTTGTTAGCAGATGAAATAAGAAAGTGAATGTTATCTTTCTTTACATCTATCGGGATGCCGGCATAGGATGACATTGCATCTACAATTATTTCAAGATTGTACTTCTCTGCAAGTGCGGAAACCTTATCAATCGGATTTAATATACCTACAGTTGTTTCGTGATGAATGAAAGCAATGTGAGAAAGCTGCTCTTTGTTTTCAACTATCAGTTGTTCGAGCTTCTCAAAATCAATCGGATCGCCATAAGGTATATCATACTTGACCTGTTTTATATTGTATCCTTCACAGATCTGCTGTATTCTTTTTCCATAGGCACCGTTGTTAATAACGAGCACGGCTTTGTCCTCAGGCACTACAGAAGTTACGCAGGCTTCAACGCCGCCAGTTCCGGAGCTTGTAAATAATACAGCCTCGTGTGTTCCTTCACCGTGAACTACTTTTACAAGATCCTTGCGTATTCCTTCAACAAGATCACCAAATTCCAGTTCGCGGGGACAGATATCCTCAACAACTAATGCATACTTAACCGAATCGGTTGTAGCAGCCGGACCAGGATTAAGAAGAATGTTTCTTTCAACCTTCTTTGAAAGCTGCAATTCTGAATCTCTCTTTTTAATGAGCGGATAGATTTTACTTACAGCCCTTTGATGATGGTTTTCATCATCTATTTCTATCCATGCAAGATCATCAATCAGTTCATAATTTATTTCAATATCGTTTGCTAAATCAGTCAGGCAATCTTCATAATGATAGTTTGATTTTTTATCAAACACCTTTTGAGCAAATGAATTCATTTTTTTATACAGGTCAAGTGATATTTTAGAAACTCCTACAAGCTCACCACCTAATTGTTTAATATCTTCAATTTGTTTCGACATATTTACGATTTGGTTTTCATTCACACCTACATAAACCTCATCACCGGCACCGGTTTTTCCGGAGAGCAGAATTGCATTTTGATATTCTGAGTTAAGAAGAGTTTGTAATGCATTCATCTCATAGATCAAATCAGATTCAAGCAGAAGGAAATCACTTTTAACCAGAGATCTTGCAGTCCAGAGTGAATACATACTGCCTGTAGTCTCAAACACATCATTCTTGATTGTTCTAACATAAGGATATTTTATTTTCAGCGTATCGTAATAATGGTTCTGAAAACCGGTTACTATTACGATTTCATTAACACCGGAATAAACTAATCTTGCGATTGATTCCTCGATTATCGGTTTGTCGCCAAGTTGAAGAAATCCTTTTGGTTTATCGTTATGGATACTACGAAGCCGTGAACCTATTCCGGCTGCGAGTATTACTGCAACTCTTACTCTGCTCATTTTATCCTTATTTGGAATTGATAAATTTTTGTAATCGTTCTTTTACCTGGTAAGGTTTTACTCCGGGTCTGCCGAGAGTTTTTGGAGAAACTTTTTTAATTTTGAAATGAATGAAAGTCGGACCGGATTTTAATTCTTCAGATGTAAGGAATGAATTAAACGTCTGTAGATCATCAGTGGATACGGTATTTTTATAACCAAATCCTTTTGCCACAGATGTGAAAGAAACTGAATGGGACACAGTGCTTTGTCCGCCAGTTGAATCGTGGGCTTCGTTATCCAGAAGTATGTGAAACAAATTTTCCGGTTGATATGCACCAACAGTTGCCATAGATCCGGTCCTCATTAACAAAGCACCGTCACCATCGATAACATAAACCTTTAATTCTGGTTTTGAGTAGGCTATCCCGAAACCAAATGCGAGTACGCATCCCATTGATCCAACCATATATAGCTGGTTTTCACGATCATCTAATTCGTATAACTCCCTGCCGGTCTTTCCGGTAGTTGCAACCACAACAGAATTTTTATCTGAAGCTTCCTGAATGGCTTTTAGTGCATCAGTTCTTGTGCTTCTATCGTTATAAGAAAGCGTGAAGTCATCTTTAATAGTTACTTCAAAATGAAATGGTTTATCTTTTCGTTTAGTCTGAAGTTCATAAGGGGAAACGTCATCCTTTTTCATAACGAAAACAAATGGTTTGCTTTCAGAGAGCATATAATCATTTGCTGTGTTGAGAGCATCTATTATTAAATGACTTTCATTTGGGAAGAATGCCCATTTCAGTTTCATTGTGTTGAGCATATCAGTTAATATCTGTCCCATTAATTCATGCTGTGGTTCATCGGGATGTCCACCTGGCTCACCACGATAAGTAACAATAACCATCATCGGAATACGGAAAGTATCAGTGAGAGATGTTAAGGGATTTACCGCATTTCCGAAACCGGAATTCTGAAACATAACAACACTTCGTTTACCGGCAACCGTAACTCCTGCTGCTATTGCAATTGCATCGCCTTCATTCACAGCATCAACAAAGTGAAACTCCTCGTGATCAATTACATAGTTAATGAATGGTTTGAGATAAGAACAGGGTGTTCCTGTAAAAAAGTTGAAGCCGAGTGTAAGGCACTCATCTAAAAATTCATTTGCGTTGATCATTATTACTCCGTTAAAGAAGAGAATTGTAATAAAAATATTTATTGAAACGCTGCAACATTTCTAAGGTCTTTTAGATTATCAACATCAAGCCAGTGTCCGTCAATATAAACAACCTTTACCTGTATGCCTTTATTTATGAGATTACTCAGCAGGTCAGGCATTTTCAACTTTTCAAAATTTTCCTGTTTTGACATTGCCTCAAGCTCGGTTTTTATTATTGCTGAACCTGCGGAATTACTTTTAATAAGTCCGATCCACTCACCATCGAACTGATCCGTATTTTTAAGTTCTGAAAATTTAATGCTTTTGAGAAAAACTGGTTCTTCCAAAAATTCCTTGGAGTATGGTTTTGTTGCAGTGATAAAATCACCGTGATTGCCGCAGCATCTTCTTTCAAGATTTGCATCAGCAACTACTATAATATCTCCTTCTTCATCTAAGAGTGAAGTTAGAATAAATTTTCTGTAAAGAATATCTCCGTAAGTTATTATAGTGGTTCCATCAATTTTATCTTTTGCTTTATACAAGGACACAAGTTCTCCTGTTGAAGCATAGTCATCATTATCAAAGTAATTTATATTCGGAAATGTGAATGCTTCTTTTTTATAACCTCTTACTATGGATATATCTTTTATTCCGCGCTCATTGAAAAGTTCGAGCATCTTTTTAATAAGCGGCTGTCCGTTAACACTTATCATTGCTTTGGGAACGTTCTCAGTTAACTCGCCAAGTTCTGCACCGCGCGAAGCTGCGAGAATAATTCCGCTAATCTTTTCATGTTCAGGAGTTCTTAGATAGAGGTTTTCAGCCATCTGAAGTTCATCATCATTCTGAAGTCTGAATACTTCTTTCAGTGGTGCGACTTTATCTTCAACTTCGATAAGTGATTGAGTAGTATAAATTTTATTAACAGTTTCTTTCATTGCCGTAATAGCAGAACGAAGCTGATGATTTGCCCATATAACCAGGCTTATTCCTGCATCGCGGAAAACTTGAGTTGGTGTTGAATAATATTTAGTCGGAACAATAACAATTGGACATCTGTTTCCCCATTCTTTCATAAAGGCAAGAATCTCATCCGGTTTGGAAATTTTACTGTGCATTAAGATTGCATCTGCGCCAGCCTGCCTGTAAGCCTCAGCTCTTTTTAATGCTTCTGCAACTCCCCAACCGGCAATAAGCGCTTCAACTCTTGCAATGATGCAGAAATCATCATCAAGCTGACTGTCTTTACCGGCTTTTATTTTACCAGCGAATTCTTCTATGTCTGCAAGTGGCTGCTTTTCTCCACGAATAAAGCTGTTTGTTTTTGGAAATAATTTATCTTCAATACAGACGCCGGCAATATTTCGTTGTTCAAGTTTTTTGACAAGGCGGCGCATATTGTTAAAGTTACCGTATCCGGTGTCTCCGTCAAGCAGAATAGGAATTGAAGTGGCGTCACTCATAAATTCTACTACTTCAAGAACCTGAGTCCAGCTTGCTTCGTTATTATCACGTACACCAAGTGATGCACTTATTGATAGTCCGCTTCCCCAGATGCCTTTGAACCCAGCTTCTTCAGCAATTTTTGCAGATAAGCCATTATGCGCTTCCATTATAAATTCAAGTTCGGGACTTAGTAATAGATTTTTTAATTGTGTTGTCTTTTTCATTTTTCTTTTATTCAAATGCTTGTTATAAATATTAATTAAATGATGAACCACGATTTAATGCTGATCGGGAACAGTTTTAAATTCTTTTGATGCTTTGTTATCAATGTATTTTTGTAACAGCCATATTGCCATAGTAAATAAATTTCCGAAGATTAAGATATACCAGATATACCAATTGAGGCGATATAACAACGCACAAATAATTAAAATGAATGCGTGAGTTGCCGTGCCGTTTAAATTCCATAAACGAACAAGTATTTTATTGTTTTTAACATACTCATCCGGTAATACCTGTTTAGTATCGCTTGCCTTTTTCTTTGCATTCTGGATTTTTGAATAGTTGATGTAAAGCGATAACAACAACTTACTTACCGGCTGCCCGCCTCTGCGGTTAATAGCGTCATATTCCTGCTGAAAGCTCTCGAGTTCATTTTCAACAAAGTTAGGTTTTGCTTCGGTATTCGATATATATTCACTTCTGTAAAAATCAACCAGCCCTGCCTGAACAGCATAAGTTATTCCTGAAACAATAATAATCAGCCACCATTGAAGAGGATTTCCCCACACATACGCACCCCAGAAACCAATGCCAAGAAAAACAGAAAAGGTTGAAACATAATCAATTGTTCCGTCCAGCAGTCTTCCGAAAAGAGTTCCGTTTTTCTTAAGGCGCGCTAACTGACCATCGGCACAATCCAGCATAGAACTTGTTGCAAGCAGTATTCCACCCATAAAAACGGATTCAACACTGCCTAGTCCTATTGATACACCGGCAAGGATTCCGAATATCATTGAAAAAACGGAAATCTGATTAGGAGTTAAACTGGTTGGATAGATCAGCTTTACAAATATAAAAGCTAAAGGGCGAAAGAAGAGTAAATCTATAACTTCTTCAGCCTCAATTACTTTTAATGATGCCTTATATTGGTTAAATATTGACAAGTTTTATTGATAAAATATTTAAAATTTCCAACCCGAAATTAACAAAAATTAAGCTAAGTTGTCGGGACAAGACGTGCTCTCTGATTAATGACAAGAGGAATAATAAGTAGAAAAATAATCCGGTCTTCGGATACAAAATACAGGAAAGAAAATTAACGGTTTAACCCGCTAATCTTATAAGATGTTTTCTCCTTTGTGTCCTTCAGTTCGATGCCAAGTTCTTTTAGCTTATCACGAATATAATCCGACATTGCGTAGTTTTTTTCGGCTTTTGCTTTGGATCTAACTTCAATGAGAAGTTTAATAAGATCGTGATCAAGGTCAGATTTGCTTACAGTGGTCTTTTCTGAAAAATCGGCAATGCCCAGTACATTAACCGCTGTTCTTTCGAGAAAATCTTTCACACTTAAATAGAATTCTTTATTGATCTTATCATTTTCAGAAATGGTACGATTAACTTCTTTAACGAAATCAAAAATTACCGCAACTGCCTGCGGTGTATTGAAATCATCATCCATTGCAGTTTGAAATGCACGGTAGAATTTTTCAAAATCAAAATCCGGGTTGGCGGCACGGGCAGAATTATCTTTTAATTCGCCTATTACTTTATCAACAAGATTTTTTAATTTTTCTAATCCCCTCTGCGCGCCGGCAATCAGATCATCGGTAAAATTCAAGGGACCCGCATAGTGAGCCTGTGCAAAGAACATACGGATTGCTTCAGCAGGATATTTATTGAGTACATCTCTGGCTGTAAAGAAATTCCCGAGTGATTTGGACATTTTCTCTTCATTAATATTAAGAAAGCCAAAATGGATCCAGTATTTAACGAAGGGCTTGTCATTAGCGGCTTCACTTTGTGCAATTTCATTTTCATGATGAGGAAAGATAAGATCAGTGCCTCCGGCATGAATATCAAAAGTTTCACCGAGGTGTTTACAGCTCATCGCCGAGCATTCGATGTGCCAGCCGGGTCTGCCTTTACCCCATGGGCTGTCCCAGTAAGGTTCGCCTTCCTTAGCTTTCTTCCACAGAGAGAAGTCCAGCGGATTTTTCTTTTCCTCATTTATCTCGATGCGCGCGCCGATTTCAAGTTCATCTGTTTTTTTTCCGCTTAGTTTACCATAACCGCTGAATTTTGACACATCATAAAAAACGTTACCGTTGATATTATAAGCCACACCTTTTTCTTCAAGATTGCTGATCATAACAATAATTTCATCCATATGTGCAGTAGCTTTTGGATAAACATCTGCTTCTTTAATCTTCAGCTTATTGATGTCTTCGAAGAATGCATCAGCAAATTTTTCAGCAAACTTTTGGGGATCAATTCCTTCTTCAACAGATTTTTTGATAATCTTATCATCTACATCTGTTATGTTCATAACGAACTTAACATTGTATCCTTTATATTCCAGATATCTTCTTACCATATCCGACATTATGAACGAACGCGCATTGCCAATGTGGAAGTAATCATAAACGGTTGGACCGCAAACGTACATTTTTACGCCAGGCGGATTAAGCGGTTTAAACTCTTCTTTTTTCCGGGTTAGTGTGTTGTAAATTTTAAGCATTGTGAAAAAATAATCTTTGATACAAATATATAAATAATTACTAAGTCTTCAGATGTTCAATAAGCAATTTCATATCATCCGGTAATTCAGAATTGAACAGCATCGGCACTTTAGTTACGGGATGTAAGAAGCCGAGAGTTTTTGCATGAAGCGCCTGACGCGGCATTATATCAAGCAGGTTCTGAATTCTGTTTTTCATTTTTGGCAGCTCAGCGCCGTAAACAATTTTTGTCCCGCCGTACATTGTGTCGCCGAATATCGGATGATTTATTGACGAAAGGTGAACCCTGATCTGGTGTGTTCTGCCTGTTTTTAAATTAAGCTTAACGTGAGAAGCAAACTCATACTCTTCAACCACTTCATAAAAAGTGATTGCCTGCTTACCTTCTGTTTTACTTATGGTATATTTTTTCCTGTCGCTTTTGCTTCTGGTGATAAGAGTATCAATAACGCCTTTTTTTTGTTTGAATACACCCCAGCAAATTGCCCTGTATTCTCTTTCGGCAGAATGCTTAGAAAATTGTTCGGCGAGCTTTGCGTGAGTAAAGTCATCTTTAGCTACAACGAGCAGCCCGCTTGTATCCTTATCTATGCGATGAACAATTCCCGGTCTGCCCGGTTCATTGAAACCGCTTAATTTTTTTGTATGGTGAAGCAGCGCATTGACCAAAGTTCCGGTATAATTTGCAAATGCCGGATGCGCAACCATACCGGCGGGTTTATTTACAACAAGCAGATGATCATCTTCAAAAATAATATTCAGGGGGATGTCTTCCGGTTCAGCTTCTTCCGGTCTTGGTGTAATTGGCTGGTTAGCTATAATGATGTCGTTCGGCTGAACAATGTAACTGGGTTTAACAAATTTATCATTAACGGTTACAAATTGATTTTCAATAAGCTGCTGAACTTTCGACCTTGTAGCATTCTCAATTGAATTTGTTAAGAAGACATCCAGACGTTCTTTGGATTTACCGGGAGGAATTTCAAAGCGGTATTTCTTTTCCTTTATCAGTTTCGCCATCTTCTTTGCCTTCGTTATCGGAGGGATTTTCTTCTTTGTTTGCGGATTCGGAATCGGTTTCCGCTTTTTTATCTCTGCCGGTAACAGTTAATGTTCCGATCAGTTTTTGTGATGAAAATTGTTTTTCGGCTTCAGCGAAATCAGAACCTGAAACTTCTTCTTCATCTTTTTTGCTTTCGGTGTGTTTCTTATAAAATAAAATAAGAATCAAAACTCCTGTTGTAACAGCCATATCGGCAATATTAAAAATGGGCCAGCGGTCAAAACTTTTTCCGAAGATATTTATGCTGAAGAAATCGAAATCAAGGAAGTCAACTACTTTTCCGTAAAATAAAGGAGCGTAATCATAAAAGACTCCGTAGAACATACGGTCAATAAGATTTCCAATTGCCCCGCCGAGAATAAACGCCAGTGACAATCGAAGGCTCAGCTTTTCTTTCCGGACAAGATATATGTAAATGATAAGTCCGATACTTGCAACAAGCGAAAAAAGAGAAACCCAGACTTTGAATTTTATACCGGGGTCTAAACCGAAAGCCATTCCGGGGTTTTCAATAAAAGTAAGCCTGAAAAAATCTCCGATTATGGGGATTCTTTGTCCGTGTTCCATCCCGCGGTGATGGAAGTCCAGCATAGGGATTGAAAAACCCTTAACCAGCAGCTTTGTTACCTGGTCAATTATAACAATTACAAACGAGACGTATAATACTTTCACAAATCTTTCTCTTCAAACAATAAATTATTTTCCTTCAGTTCGCGGGCAGATTTACTTCGTTCTGAATGTATTGCAAAGAACAGTATAATAACGCCAACTGTTACAGATACATCAGCAATGTTGAATACATAGTAACCTGTGGTTTTAAGTGCAGAGGTTAAACCGGAAAGTTCAATGTTCAGGAAGTCAACAACTTTACCGTGCAGAAAAGGTGCATAGCCGAAGATCATACCATAAAATAATCTGTCAAGAAGATTTCCTATTGCACCTGCAAGAATAAGTGCAAGTGAAAACCGGTAGTAGAAGTTTTTCTCTTTTGACCAAACCAGATAAAACACCAGCCCGATTGTGATTATAATGGTGATTATGGAGATCAGGATCTTGTACTGAGCTCCAAAGTCAATTCCGAAAGCAATGCCGGGGTTTTCAACAAAAGTGAAGTTAAGAAAACTACCGACTACAGGCACTTTGATGCCGTAAGGAAACCCGCCTAAATCTATATTTAACAGCGGCAGTGAAAAACCTTTTACATACAGTTTCGAAATCTGATCAACAAATACAATAAGCGATACAATCCAGAATATTTTCAATCATTCCTCATAATTTAGCACGAAGCTGTTTTACACTATCTCTTTTCCTGTCGCTGCTTCATCGGCAAACAAAGCTGGCTATGGGGCACGGCTTCAAGTCTTGCCTTAGGAACAAGCGGGCAGGTTTCGCACAGGTACTGCGGTTCTTCAACACATTCAATACATATACCGTAGGTGCCGGCTTCAATTCTCTTCAATGCATCTTCAAGGTAACCCAGAAATTTATTTTCTCTTTGTGCGTACAGAAAAGTTTTTTCTCTTTCCATCGCATCGGTTCCCTGCTCAGCCATATGAAGGGAATAGGGGGAGTTTTCATTTATATACTCGCCGGTTGTCGGATCAAGCATTTGTTCTTTCAGGTTCTGGAGTTGTTCAATTATCTCGTCTCTTTTTTCGAGAATTATTTTTTTGAAGTGTTCAAGCTCTTCCTTCTTATATCCTTTAATATCTTTAATGGTCCTGACGGGTTTCTGAACAGCAGGTACGATCTCTTCTTTTACCTTTTTAACAGGCTTTTTAATTTTTTCAATTTTCTTGGGGGCCGGTTTTGGAGCGGCTGTTTTTTTCACGGTTGTTTTAGCAGCAGTCTTTGTTGTTTTCTTCACAGCGTTCTTTTTTGCCGCAGGTTTTTTGGGAGCGGTTTTTTTCACAGTAGTCTTTTTCCTTGTCTTTGTCGTTTTTGCTGCGGTCTTTTTAACAGCAGCAGTTTTCTTTTTAGTTGTTTTTTTAACAGGGGTCTTTTTGGACTTGATCACGGCAGCCTTTGTTTTAGTTGATTTTGCCGGCGATTTTTTTGTTGTTTTTTTCTTTGTTGTTTTTTTCTTTGCCATTTTGGATCTCCTTTAGTTAGGAATTAACCTTGTCAATTTGTATGGAACAATCATGTTCCCCGATTTTCCAATCTTGTTTAGAGCCTCCGTTGAGTAATTCGCCGAAGGTAATATTTTCAGCCAGTGTTTCACTTGCAATATAATTATGAAAAGAATTAATTGCAGTAATAAGTTTCTCGCTTCCAATAAATTTAACCTTAATTCTGTCAACAACTTCAAAGCCTGCATCTTTTCGCATATTTTGAATCCTGTTGATGAATTCGCGTGCAAGCCCTTCATTGATTAATTCTTCTGTAAGCTCTGTATCCATTGCAACTGTAACCCCATCTTCGCTTTCAACAAGCCAGCCCTCTATTTCAGAACTGAGAATTTCAACATCAGCGGCGCTTATCGTTAACTCTTCTCCATCAATCCTGATAATAATTGATTCGCCGGATTCGATTCTGGCAATCTCATCTTTTCCTAAAGACTTTATTGCATTTGCTGCCTGTTTTACTTTCTTTCCGAATTTAGGACCAATGGACTTGAAGTTAGGTTTTGCTGATTTATTAACTATATCAGAATCATCTTCAAGAACAATAAGCTCTTTGATATTTACTTCATCAAGAATTACATCCTTCATTTTTGCAAGAGCCGCTCGTTTTGACTTTTCCACAACAACCATTATTTTTTTGAGAGGCTGCCGGACTTTAAGATTATTTTTGGCACGCATTGCACGGGTAATATAAACTACTTTTTGTGCAGCATCCATTTTAATTTCGAGTTCTTTTTCCCTGTATCCCGGTTCCGGGAAAAACGAAATATGAACCGACCCGAACTCTTCTTTTTTTGTTACAGAATTCAGATTCAGATAAAGTTCTTCAGCTAAAAACGGTGCGAATGGAGAAACCAGTTTTGAAATTGTAAGCAAACATTCATAAAGTGTCTGATAAGCAGAAATCTTATTAAGATTTGCATCCGGTTTGTCCGTCTGATTTCTTGATGACCAGAAGCGCCTTCTGTTTCTTCTTACATACCAGTTTGAAAGATTATCAATTGTAAAATCCGAAACTGCTCTTGCAGCCCGGGTTACATCGTATGAATCCATATAGCTGATATAATCTTCCACCAGCTCGTTAAGCTTTGAAATTATCCACCTGTCAATTTCCGGACGCTCCTTATAATCCACAGGCGGCTCGCTGAAATCGAACTTATCTATGTTTGCATACAGCGCAAAGAAGGAGTAAGTGTTAAGCAGCGTGCCGAAAAATTTTCTCTGTACTTCTTTAAGCCCTTCCTCGTCAAACAAAGTCGGGCGCCATGGCGGAGAATTTGTAACAAGGTACCATCGTGTTGCATCGGCGCCGTAATGATCAAAAAGCTCAAACGGATCAACTGTATTGCCTTTTGATTTGGACATTTTCATGCCTGTTTTATCGAGTATCAGTTCATTAACAATAACGTTTCTGAAAGCAACATTATCGAACAGCATTGCTGCAATTGCATGAAGTGTGTAAAACCAACCGCGTGTCTGATCAATTCCTTCGCAGATAAAATCGGCAGGGAAGAAATTCTTTTCGAACAATTCTTTATTTTCAAAAGGATAATGATATTGTGCAAATGGCATTGCGCCTGAATCAAACCAGACGTCTATAAGTTCGGGAGTGCGCTTAAATATTTTGCCGTTTCTTTCAAAAAATATTCTGTCAACATACGGTTTATGAAGATCAATGCTTTCAATATCTTTAACGGAAATTCGTTTCCCGTTTTCTTCAATAAAACCTTCCTTAAGTTCTGCGATACTTCCGATAGCGAACATATCCCCGTCATCGCTTAGCCATACAGGTAAAGGCGTAGCCCAAAACCGATCGCGTGATAAAGCCCAGTCTTTATTTTCTTCAAGCCAGTTCCCGAATCTACCGGCTCCAACTTCGGGCGGCTGCCAGTTAATTGTCTTATTAAGTTCCACCATTCTGTCAGCAACAGAAGTTGTGCGGATAAACCATGACTCGCGGGCATAATAAATTACAGGAACATTTTCATGCCTCCAGCTGAATGGATAAGAGTGGATGATAGTTTCCTTACGGTAAAGTTTTCCTTCTTCCTTAAGTTTTATAATGATGTTCTTATCAGCATCCTTAACGAACATGCCCTTAAAGTCGGTTACTTCATCAGTAAAAATACCGCCGCGCGTAACCGGTTGAAGCATGGGAAGACCATATTTTTTAGAAATTTCATAATCATCCTGACCGAAAGCAGGAGCAATGTGAACGATACCGGACCCATCTTCAGTGCTTACAAAATCACCACACACAACATAGAAAGCTTTTTTATCAACCTTACAGTACGGCAGCAACTGTTCATACTCTGCGTCTTCAAGAAATTTGCCCTTAAGGCGCTCAAGCACCTCATACTCTCCCTCTATTACAGAAAGTCTGTCCTGCGCAAGAATAATTTTTTTATCGTTATGAAGAATCTTTACATAATCAACATCAGGTCCTACTGCAAGCGCAACATTTGAGATGAGAGTCCAGGGTGTTGTAGTCCAAACGAGAATGTGTTCATCTTTATCTTTTAATTTAAAGAGAACATAAACAGAAGGGTCTTTTGTTTCCCTGTAGCCAAGGGCAAGTTCATGTGAAGAAAGAACGGTTTCAGATTTAGGATCCTGCGGAACAATCTTATAATCTTTATAGATCAGCCCCTTATCAAAAAAAGTTTTAAGCGCCCACCATACGGATTCTATATATTCATTCGTGAGGGTAATGTATGCGCTGTTAAGATCAATCCAGTAGCCCATTCTTGTGGTCATTTTTTCCCACAGGTCGAGATATTTAAAAACTGACTCCCGGCACATCTGGTTGTATTTTTCAACACCGTAGTCAAGCACTTCGCTTTTATGTTTAATACCGAGAGATTTTTCAACTTCAATTTCAACCGGAAGCCCGTGAGTATCCCATCCTGCTTTTCTCTCAACACGGAATCCCTGCATAGTTTTATACCGGCAGACCAGGTCTTTAAGTGTACGCGACATTACATGATGAATACCCGGTTTTCCGTTTGCAGTAGGAGGACCTTCATAAAAAGTAAAGGACTTTGCTGCGTCGCGTGAAGAAATGCTTTTTTCAAAAATCTTATTCTTTTCCCAGAATTCTAAAATACTTTTTTCTAATTCGGGGTAATTTATTTTTTCTAAATTCTGCTTGAACATTTTTAATTCGATAATGATATTATTTTAAAAGTGGTTGATATTTTTGATCGGAGGTAATTGAACTTATTACTCAAACCATTACAGAGTTCTTAACGTTTACATCTCTTCATATTTTTTAATTAGTTCTTTTTCAGCCTGAATAAACTCTTTTAGTTCTTTTTCTATTCTTTCTTTTTTAAGTATCAGGTTTTTTGCTTCAAGCTCTGCATCCTGAATAATTTTTTGTGCTTTTAGCTTAGCTTCTTTAAGTTCAAGCTCAGCTTCCTTATGTGATTTATCCGTTGCAGATTCATACAATTCCAGTTTTTCTTTCATGGCAGTATACTCTTTTTGCATCATAATAACCTCAGCTACAGCCATACCATAAATAGCCATTGCACCGAGGGTAATATTTCTGAGGCTGAACAGGATGATATTTTCAGGAAGCAGTTGAATTGCATCGAAGTATTCCCTTAAAAAAGATATCATCACTACGCTTATGAATGAAAGTGCAATTATTATTGCAAAGACAACCTTCCCGCCGAAGTGCCAGCCCAGAGTTTTATTTATATACCAACCGCATGCAAAGCAAAGAATTGACAAGACAAACCAAACAGCAAAATTGTTTGTGCTCAAATCAAAAATATCGGTCTGCAAAAAATTTGATGTGAACATCAGTATTGCCAGCAGAGCGGGGACAAAATAATTAAGTAATTTTCTCATAGCATTCTCTTAATAACTTCTTTCATTATTATTGTCATTTTTGGTTCAGCTTTCATCGCAGTTTCAATTATTTCTTCAACATCTACCGGTTTCAGAGAATCAGGGAAACATTCATCGGTTATAATACTTATACCAAGCACCTTCATCCCCATGTGGTTTGCTGCAATATTTTCCGGGATGGTTGACATACCAACAACATCAGCGCCGATTGTGCGAAGGAATCGGTATTCGGCTTTCGTTTCAAGATTCGGACCTGGAACTGCAACATAAACACCTTTTTGAACTTTGATTTTATTCTCGAGTGCAATTTCTTCGGCAAGTGAAATGAGATCCACACTATAAGGTTCGCTCATATCCGGAAACCTCGGTCCAAGCTCATCTTCATTTTTACCAATCAGCGGATTATCGCCAAGGAGATTTATGTGATCATTCATCAGCATGATATCACCTTTTTGATAAACAGGGTTCATACCGCCGCATGCATTAGAGACGAGCAGGGTTTTTACGCCAAGGTATTTCATCACTCTGACAGGATAAACAATTTGCTGCATTGTATAACCTTCATAGTAGTGAAAGCGCCCCTGCATTGCCACCACGTTCTTGCTGCCAATCTTTCCAAAGATCAGTTTGCCATGGTGAGATTCAACAGTTGAAAGGGGAAAGTGAGGCAGATCAGCATAATCAATTGAAAACTCAACTTCAATTTCTTTTACAAGTCCGCCAAGCCCCGTGCCAAGGATTATGCCGACAGAATAATTATTGTCAGTTTTATCCCGAATAACTTTAAGGGTTTCGTTTATGTTTTGAATAAGTGTAGTCATAGTTATTATAAAAGTTTGTCAACTATGCCGCTGACATCAATATCTATTTGATTTGATTTTTCCTCTTTTACAGTTGAAGTATTTTCCTCTTCAGGCTGTTCGATTTTAATATCAAGCAGTTGTGCCTGGGAATGAACAATAGCCTTAAGACGGGCAATAATTAAATCCCTTTCTTCCCTCAGCTTGATTACGGCATTACGCATGTCGTTAGCATTTTCGCGTGCCTTTTCAAGAATTTGCGAGGCTTTTATTTCCGCTTCTTTTATCATAAGGCTCGTTTGTTTCCTTGTAGATTCAACTGCCTTTGAAGAAGATTCGTGTGTTTTCAATAACATGTCCTGCAAACTCTTTTCAATCTTTTTGTATTCCACAAGCTGAGTTCTTGCTTCTTCAAATTCCTTTTTGAGGGATTCGTTTTCCTTTTGAACTGATTCGAATTCATCTGCCAGCTTATCAAGAAATGCCTGGACTTCCTCGGGGTCGTACCCGCGGAGTTTCTTGTTGAACTCCTGCTTCTTAATACTTATTGGAGAAACTCTCATAGTTCTTTCCGGTTATTTTAATATTTTCTTTCACCAAAAATTGCAGAACCGATCCGAAGAATAGTAGTGCCTTCTTCAATAGCAATTTCGTAGTCTGAAGTCATTCCCATAGAAAGTTCCTGCAGGCTAAATCCTGAAGAAGAGAATTTATTTTTCAGTTCGCGCAATTCTATAAAACTTTTCCTGATTTTATGCTGATCATCTGTTAACGGCGCCATGGTCATTAAACCAAGTAACTCAAGGTTCGGGTTATTAACACAGAAAGCCACCGTGTAATCCAGTAAAACTCTGTCTTCTATTCCGGATTTGGTTTCTTCGTCGGAGGTTTTAACCTGTATTAAAACCTTCTGCACTTTGTTCTCAATGCCGGCACGTTTTGAAATTTCCTGCGCAAGTTCAAGCGAATCAACTGAATGAATCAGGTCTGCACATCTGACAACATACTTAACTTTATTCTTTTGCAGGTGTCCGATGAAATGCCAGGTTACTTTATTTCCAATTTGTTCAAACTTGGATATTAACTCCTGAGCACGGTTCTCGCCAAAATCTGTAATTCCAAGGTCATAAGCCGAATTTATATCATCAACACCAAAATTCTTCGAAACAGCGACCAGCTTGATTTCTGAGGGATTCCGGTTTACTTGCCGGCATTTACGTTCAATATTAGCTGTGAGAACCCTGATATTTTCTGCTATCATATTAAATTTAAGAGTGTGAATCTATTGGTTTTAACCTTAATAATCAACGTTTTTCAATAATGATGCTGCCTGATGTAATTTTATCAGGAAGTGATCATCGCCCGAATATAAAGAAAAAAGTTACCTGCAAATATAACTTATTTAGCGAACGTTATTCAGTATTCACACTATCTGAACCCGATTTTTAGTAATTTTGATGTTGTAAATCAGGATTATATACGGAGTTAGTGATGGAATATGAAATATTAAATAAAATTTTAGAAAGCGCAAAGAAGAAGAAAAAAACTATCGTACTTCCGGAATCGCACGATGAGCGTGTGCTGCGAGCTGCAGAAATTCTCACCCAAAAGAACCTCGTGAGTGTGATTACCCTTGGTAATGAAGAAAAAGTAAGACAGAAAGCCGAAAAGGCTGAAATCAATCTGTCCGGTGTAAGAATAATTGATCCCGAAAAATCCGACAGGCTAAGTGATTTTACTAATATCTTTTTTAATCTCAGGAAGAAAAAGGGAATCACGATTGAACAGGCACGTGATGCTATGAAGCGCGGTCTTTTCTTCGGTGCAATGATGGTGCGTGAAGGTATGGCTGATGGAAGTGTAGCGGGTTCAACTGCCAGCACTGCCGATGTTCTGCGTGCAGGTATACAGGTGGTCGGGTTGAAAGAAGGAATTTCAATTGTATCAAGTTTCTTTTTGATGATAGCGCCCGAAAAAACCTACAGCTTTGCCGATTGTGCGGTTGTGCCGGACCCCGACCCCGCTCAGCTTGCAGATATTGCAATTTCAACAGCCGATAATCATAAAAAGTTAACCGGCGAAGAACCCTGCATTGCAATGCTTTCCTTTTCAACAAAAGGCAGCGCTGAACATGAGTTGATTGATAAAGTACTGGAAGCAACAAATCTCATAAAACAAAAAAGACCTGACCTTAAAGTTGACGGAGAACTTCAGTTTGATGCTGCCGTAATTGATTCTATCGGCAGAAAAAAAGCAGCCGGCAGTCAGGTAGCAGGAAGGGCAAATATTCTGATATTCCCCGATCTTAATTCAGGCAACATTGGCTATAAGATTGCACAGAGATGGGGTAAAATGGAAGCCGTAGGTCCTATGGTTCAGGGATTAAAGAAGCCGTATTTTGACCTTAGCCGCGGCTGCAGCGTTGAAGATATTGTGAATACCGCTGCTATTGCTGCTTTGATGAGTTGATTTGGATGGTGTTCGGATTAT
>JBBIGV010000032.1:0-33065 GCA_037447335.1 Ignavibacteria bacterium
CGGAACTGCGCAGTAAAATGCATCCATTTTATGCTCTATATCGGATTTAAGTAAAGCTTTTATATCAAAAAAATCTTGCTGACCAACTAAACATTTTTCTTATCTTTCAGCAGTCAATTTTAACAAACAGAGAGCTGAATGACCCGAACTTCTCAATCAATTGAACAACTTTCAATCAATACAATAAGATTTTTAGCTGTGGATGCGGTGCAGAAAGCCAATTCCGGTCATCCCGGTATGCCGATGGGCTGCGCGCCAATTGCTTATGTGCTTTATAAGAATATAATGGATCACAACCCCGCAAACCCCAAATGGTATAACCGTGACAGGTTCATCCTATCTGCAGGGCATGGCAGCATGCTTCTGTATTCGGTGCTTCACTTGTGCGGTTATGAAATTTCTCTTGATGATATAAAACAGTTCAGACAGTGGGGAAGTATTACTCCCGGTCATCCCGAATACCATCTGACCCCCGGTGTTGAAACTACTACCGGTCCGCTGGGTCAGGGGTTTGCCAATGCAATCGGGATGGCAATAGCACAGGAATATCTTGCCGCAATGTTCAACAAAGATGATATGAAAATTATTGAACATTACATTTACGGAATCTGCAGCGACGGCGACCTGATGGAAGGCATTTCGCACGAAGCTGCCTCTGTTGCCGGGCATTTTAAGCTTGGCAGAATTATCTTCTTTTATGATGATAATAAAATTACAATTGATGGTTCTACATCTCTGACTTTTACAGAAGATACCGGAAAAAGATTTGAGGCATATAACTGGCACGTTCAGTACATCAGCGATGTGAATGATCTTTTCGCTATACACAACGCTGTTGATGAAGCACAAAAAACAACCGGCAAACCATCCATCATTATTACTAAAACAAATATCGGTTACGGCAGTCCGAATAAACAGGATACTGCCGATGCACATGGCGCTCCGCTTGGTGATGAGGAAGTTAAACTGACGAAAAAAAATCTTGGATGGGATGAGAATAAATTCTTTTATGTGCCTGATGAAGTTGTCTCGCACTTTTCTTCCGTAAAAACCGAAGGAGTGAAGAAAGAAAATGAATGGTTAAAACTTTTTGAACAGTATAAAAAGAAATATCCGGCAGAAGCAGAAACATTCCTTAGTTTAATGGAAGGCAAAACAGGCGATGCATATAAATCAAAACTTCCGGTATTTGAAGATGACGGAAAAAAGATTGCTACCCGCACCGCATCGGGCAAAGCGCTGAATGCAATTGCCTCTTCATTGCCCGGATTGATAGGCGGTTCTGCTGATCTTTCATCTTCAAACAATACTTATCTTAAAGATTATCCGGTTTTTTCTGCTGATAACCGCCTGGGAAGGAACTTTCATTTCGGTGTGCGTGAACATGCAATGGCTGGCATTCTTAACGGCATGGCATTTTACGGCGGAACTATTCCTTACGGCGGCACCTTTCTGGTTTTTGCCGATTATATGCGCCCGGCTATCAGGCTCGGATGTTTGTCGGGTATAAAAACAATTTATGTTTTCAGCCATGACAGCATTGGTCTTGGAGAAGATGGACCTACTCATCAGCCAGTCGAACATCTTGCATCACTGCGGGCAATTCCAAATATTATTGTAATCCGTCCGGCAGATGCAAACGAAACAGTTTATGCATGGCAGGCAGCGCTTGAACATAGCGGCAGTCCGGTTGCTCTATGTCTGACACGGCAGGGCGTACCGGTAATTGATCAGAAGAAATATGCGCCCGCTGAAAATCTTCTTAAAGGCGCGTACATACTTAGTGATGATAACGATTTGCCTGATGTAATTCTTATAGCATCAGGTTCGGAAGTATCACTTGTACTTGACGCTTCGGAAATTCTTAGAAAAGATGGTTTGAAGGTACGTGTGGTAAGTTTTCCAAGCAGGGAGCTTTTTGAGTTACAATCTGACGAATATAAGGAAAGCGTTTTGCCCGCCGCTGTAAAGGCAAGAGTTGTTGTGGAAGCCGGAGTCAGGCAGGGTTGGGAACGTTATATCGGTGCTGAAGGCGGTTCGGTTACTCTTGAAAGATTCGGCGCTTCCGCCCCTGAAAAAGTTTTATTCAGCAAATCAGGCTTTACGCCAGAACAGATTGCTTCCCATGCCCGTGATGTGTTGAAACCCGCATTATCATCTTAGAGGTTATAATTATTGTTCATGGTTTATAATAACTAAGCTGCGCGAAAAATTTTCTAAAAAAGAATGGGAAGACTGCTGTGCTGAATTGTGTGATGATTGTAAGATCGCAAAATCATATATTAAAAAATACGGGATGAAAGCAGCACAAAAGAAAATTAAAACCGATCAAAAGAAGATACTCAAATGAAAAAAATTACATTGTTAGGTGCGGGGATGATTGGGCGGGCTATGACAATTGACTTGTCTGAAAATCACTTTGTGAGTGTGCTTGATGTTGATAAGGAAAGACTGGATCAATTAAATGGTCATAAAAATATTATTACGATTTCAGGCAGTGTTTTTGATGATGATATTTTTAACAAATCAGTTAAAGATTCTGATCTTGTTTTAAGCGCTGTACCCGGCTTCATAGGATTTGAAGTGCTGAAGAAAATTATATCAGCCGGTAAAAATGTTGTTGATATTTCTTTCTTCAGTGAAGATGCTTTTGAACTTGATGAACTTGCGAAACAAAACAATGTTACCGCTGTGGTTGATTGCGGCGTAGCGCCGGGAATGAGTAATATCATACTTGGTTATCATAATACTCTGATGAATATTAAGAATTTTGAGTGTTATGTTGGCGGGCTTCCCGTTAAGCGCACCTATCCCTATCAGTACAAAGCTCCCTTTTCTCCGATTGATGTGATTGAAGAGTATATCCGACCGGCTCGGATTAAAGTTAGCGGAAAGATTGAAATTAAAGAGGCTCTTTCAGAACCAGAGCTGATAGAGTTTGATGAGATAGGTACGCTTGAAGCGTTTAATTCGGATGGTCTTCGCTCATTGCTGAAAACCATGAACATTCCGGATATGAAAGAAAAAACCCTTCGTTATCCCGGTCATATTGAGTATATCAAAGTATTAAGAGAAAGCGGATTTTTCAGTAAGGAAGAAATTGATGTTAACAGCGTACTAATTAAACCAATTGATCTTTCTGCCAAACTCCTGTTTCCTTTATGGAGGCTTAAACGCGATGAAGAAGAATTCACCGTTATGAAAATAATTATACACGGCAGTGATGGTAAGGACGATAAGACAATTAAGTATTTTCTGTTTGACAGATATGATTACAAAACTGAAACTTCATCAATGGCACGAACAACCGGTTACACAGCAACGGCGGCAGTAAACTTATTCCTCAACAATAAATTTGCGAGGAAAGGAATATGCCCGCCCGAATTTGTTGGTTCAGAGCCGGGCTGCTTCGAATATGTCTGGAATTATCTCGCTTCCAGAGGGGTGAATTACAAAAAATCAGAAATGAAATTAAGCGTGTAATAAATTCTGTTCATAAGTAAGGAATTCTTACTGTTATTGCATTTCAGGATGCGGCTGACTATGTTTCCGCTCGTTAAAAGCTATTGTTTGAATGGATAAATTCAGGCCCATTCTTTATTATAGTATTAACTGCTAAATAAATATTTTTCGTTATGGAGGATTCTCACATGCAGAGTGTTTTTCGTACTACCGGGGTTATGTTCATTTTGTTATTCCTGTTTTCAGGCAGTGTTTTATATGCTCAGCCAACTCCGAATCCGGAAGTAAATAAACTGATGAGTGAATTTATGGATGCGTGGAATACCGACTTCCCGGAAGCCTTTGAAGAAATATTTGATGAAAATGTTACCTTTATCGGACAGGGTTTTCCAATACTTGGTAAAAGCGATCTTATCGAGAAGTGGGTTAAATGGCAAATGCCAACTTCAAAAGATCTGAAAGTTATACAGGTTTTCACCGACGGAATAAGTGATAATATTGCTTATCAGACTGGAAGATGGTCGTTGTTATTTATTCCTACCGAAGGTGATCCGGTTACTACAACCGGCAGTCATTCTTTTATTTGGAAAAAATCAGGAGATAAGTGGCTGCTTCATTCCATAATGATAGCCAACGATCCCCCGAAACAACAGCAATAGTACTTCAAGCAATTTTTAAATTCTTCCGCTTATTCAGGCGGAAGAATTTTTTATCAGTTGTGTCTTATTACTGTGCCGTTAGCTGCATTAAGCCTGACATCCCACATTTTTTCATTCTCTGTAATGTAGAAACGATACTCCCAGTTAATACCCTGTTTATCTTTTCTGAGAATCCACCAGTTTATTTCACCGCTTTGGATTGTCAAAACAATTTCTTTTGCTTTAGCAAAACTCAGCAGATTCATCCCCGGGTTCAAATTATATGTGTAAGGTTTTGACCTACCAACAATTATATGTAATGCACGGCTGGGAATTAAAAACTCAAAACGCACTATCGCTTTCTCTTCGGTTTCAACTATTACAGACCAGGTAAATGGTTCGATAAAAGTATTTGTTACTAAATCTGTAATTGTCCCGTTTATCATTTGCAGGGTAAGCTCTCTTATCTTCTCTTCCGATGAGCTCTGGTAGTTATTAGCCTCGTTGATATCTGATGAACAGTTTAAGCATAGAAGTGAAAATATCAACGCTGATAAAAAGAAAGCAAAAGAGGTTTTTATTGTTTTCATAGTTATCTGCTTTCAAAATAAATAAAAATTATCCTTGCGTCAACATATATTATTTGAACATAGTAATTATAACATCAGAGGCATATCTGTCCAAAATAAATTTTTTTTCGTCCCTCCGGGTCGCCGTATTCTCTGTCTGTCGAATTTATCTATAAATATTCAGCCATCTAAAGTGACTCTTTATTGCCTCAATATTAAAGTTTAATGGTTATTTATCCAGTCAGTAGGGGCGTTCAATTGAACGCCCCAACTCCGGAACAAAAAATCTCCGGCGGGTAAATGCCTTGAGCAGTTTATTCAGCTTCAATTATTTTTTAATAGTTGACAGGAGAGAAATAAAATTTTTAACTAATTTGGCAGAAAATATAAAAGCAATTTATTTAGGAATAATCCTGATGCAACGTCTTTTAAGAAAATTCGGAAGACATGATCTGACTGTTTCAACTTTTGGATATGGCTGCGGGCAAACAGGAGGGAATGATCTGACAGATAAGGAAGTTTCATATCTTCTCAACTCATTACTCGATCTCGGCATTAATTTTTTTGATACTGCACGGGCTTATGGTCTTTCGGAAGAGCGAATCGGAAAATCAATTTCTCATCGGAGGGATGAGTTTGTTATCTCAACAAAGGTCGGCTATGGCATACCCGGCTGCCAGGACTGGACTTGTGAAATCATTTCAGCCGGGATTGATTACGCTTTAAAGTTGTTAAGAACTGATCATATTGATATAGTTCATTTACATTCCTGTCCCATTCATGTTCTTGAAAACAATGGTGTTGCAGAAGCACTGACAAAGTGTTTGGAACAGGGTAAGATTCTTGTTGCAGGCTATTCAGGCGAAAACGAATCACTTGAATACACTGCGGCAACAGATAAATTTGGAAGCATTCAATTAAGCGTGAACATCTGCGACCAGCGCGCAATAGATACAATTATTCCTGAAGCAAAAATACGAGCTATGGGTGTTATTGCAAAGCGTGCGGTTGCAAATGCACCATGGCGTTTTGTTCAGCAGCCGCACGGTCAATACGTCGAGGAATACTGGCTAAGATGGAAAAGTATGAACATTGAGACAGACCTGGAATGGAATGAATTGTTTACCCGCTTCACAGCTTTTACTGAGGGCGTTGATACTATGATTATTGGTTCAAAAAACATTGATCACATAAAAAGCAATCTTTCTTCAATTCAAAAGGGACCGTTGCCGATGGAATTATATTCCGGAATAAGGAATCTTTTTAAGCAATCTGATAAAGATTGGCTCGGGCAGCTTTAAAATTGTTGAATATGATTTATTGATTAATGTAAATAATGTTATTACCTTAATACCGGAATTTAACAATTCCGGTAAGTTCATAAACTCATAAACCTAAACTGTCGAGGCTTATTATGGAAACAGTGCGTCAGATACTTGATAAAAAGGGAAAACAAGTCTGGACAATAAGTCCTGACGACAAAGTTCTCGATGCATTAAAACAGATGGCAGAGAAAGAGATTGGGGCGCTGGTTGTGGTTGATAATGAAAAGGTTGAAGGAATCATTTCCGAGAGAGACTATGCAAGGAAAGTTGTGCTGCAGGGAAGATCCTCACGCGATGCACTGGTACGGGATATAATGTCATCAAAAGTTTTTTATGTTACACCAGCACAAAATGTTGAAGAATGTATGGGGCTTATGATTGAAAAGAGAATTCGTCACCTGCCGGTAATAGAAAACGATAAGCTATCCGGAATCATCTCAATTGGTGATGTGGTGAAGGCAGTAATTGGTGAAAAAGAATTAATGATTGATCAGCTTATTCACTACATAACAGGACGTTAAAACCAAAGATGGCGCCCGATCAGCGCCATCTCTTAATTTGAATCTGATTCAGTGGGTCAATTCCAGATCAACTCTTTTCGAATATACACCTTCGATAAGTTCAATCTTCCTTGCAAGTTCATTTTTCTGCTCATCTGTTCCATACAGTTCAAGTATAAGCAAACCCTCATCGCTGCAGTTTTCGAGTATTCCATCGTGGATACCCAGCCTTGTTTTGATAATGCAGCCCCACGCGGTTAATATTTGCTGAACCTTAACTGCCGCTTCACTTCTCTTTCCGATCAGAACTAACAAAATCGTTTTTTTCATGAAATTCCCCTTTCATAATTTTTACTAAAAAATTGTTAATTACACCAATAAATTTAACTAAATCTTTGCTTTGAAAAATGTTAATTCGAATCAGCCTGAATATTGATAAAAATATATATCAATCCGGTAAATTATTAACAGTGAAATTCGTTTATAGTTCAGTCAATATTTTGTGCAACATTGTTTTTTTTATCTTATCTTTTTATAAGAAATTCTTCACGTTGGAATACATTTGATTTTCAATAACATTAAAATATTTGAGCATTTTCCCGAAATCCGAAACAATATGAACAGGTTACGCCATGTAATTAAACTGACTAAAAGGATCGTCGCATTTTTACCGGCTGCTTTTCTGCTTTTGATGTCCTGTTCAGATCAACGCAATGTTAACACAGGTACAAAAGAAAAAGATAATTTCAGCCTTGTGTGGTACAGGCAGGCTAAGGTTGATCTTGGCGCCCGTATAAAAATGTTTTCACTTAATGATGGAATTGCAATTTCAAAAGGCAGAGGAGACATAAGCGGGCAGGCATTAAAATTTTCAAACGGCAGATGGGAAGAGTTTCATTCCTTCCCTTATTCAGATTTTCCACAGATAATTAAATACGATTCCAATACAATATGGACAATCAATCACCTTACTCACAATGGTTTCTACAAACCGGTTCTTACAGTTTTTTCGGAAGACAAAAAAGAAATAATGCCGCTCCCGAGTATTATGTGGGATGATATAGATTATGCGATGTTCAGAACATTACACGCATTTTCAGATGGAACAGCCTGGATGGCAGGGCAGCAAGGAAATATTTTATACTTTAACGGCGAAAAATGGATTGCTGTTGAATCCCCGGTTGTAAAAGAGGAACTGCTGACTCCAATGAAGGGCGATATAAATGATATATTCTTCCACTCTGACGAAAATGGCTGGGGAGTTGGTAAAGACGGCATAATATTAAAGTTCGAAAACAACACGTGGCAAAAATTTCCTTCCCCTGTCACAAAGCATCTTAACAGAATCTGGATGTTGAATGATACCTTTGGTTTTATTGCCGGCAACCAGGGAACACTCCTTAGATTTGACGGTACTGAATGGAAGCAGGAAAAATTTGAATCGCCTTTTAATCTTCTTTCTGTTAAGGGGGTTGATAGCTCTTTGGTGATAGCTGTTGGGGATAACTCATCATTTTATTTTTATGACGGAGAGACTTGGCGACGGGATAATTACCTCAGATCGCTTGGAGAAACATTTACGGATATTGAAATAATTATTGATGATGATTCTAATCCACACGTTTGGTTAACCGGATGGGAAGGAATTTATACAAATTCCAAAACCCTTGGATTTTCATTTACAGATTTTACTTCACAAGCATCCCTGCGCGAAACAGGCAGAGCAGGTTTTTTCTTTACACGGCAAAACAAAAACTTTCCGGATCTATTCGTTATAAATGAAAATGCACCCTCGCTATTATACCATAACCTTGGAAATGCAAAATTTGCCGAAATAAATGTTGAATCCGTTTTACTTGATCTTCCTGAGGAAGTTGTTTCAGTTGCTGCAGGCGATATAAATAATGACGGCTTTAATGACTTAATTGTGTTTTATAATTCCGGCACAGATTTAAGAATGCTCTTAGGCACCGGCAGCGGTTTTATAGATTTTACTGAGAGAAGCAAGCTTGACCTGAGCGGTATTTCGCCGCTGCGCAACTTTGCCGCAACTCTTGTCGATCTTGATAATGACGGCTCGCTTGACCTTTATATTTCAAGTTATGAAGGCAGACCGCACATTTTCAGAGGCGAGGGAACAGGAAGATTTTATGAAGTGAAAGATTATTCAGGCATTGACATCAGCGATAATATTATTACGTATGGTGCAACCTTCAGTGATTTCAACAGCGATGGCTTGATTGACATTCTTATTCCATACTATGCAGGAGAGGAAGGAAAAAATGCAGGGCTGTTTCTTAACATGGGAAACTTTCGCTTTGAATCAACTAATGACCCCGCTTTTATATTATCGGAAGGAATATCTGTTGCAACTTCTGTTGCAATTGCAGCCGATTTCAATAATGACGGCTATCCTGATATTATTATTCACAACCAGAAAGCTCCTCCTGCACTTCTCATTAATATTGGTGACGGGACATTCCGCAACATGTCAGAGCAAGCCGGGTTTACGGAAACCATATTTCACCCCGAACCTTTAAACGGAACTTTGAATGCAGCGGACGTAAACAATGATGGTTATGTCGATCTGTTTATCGGCTCAAAATTATTTATGAATGGACCGGGCATGTATTTTACTGAAGTAAGTGAACGAACCGGGGTAAACTTTATTGGCACTCCATCTTTCGAGGATATTGATAATGACGGAGATATTGATTTGTTTATCGGAAGTTCTGTTGCTGCACTCGGAAAAGGTGAACGATCTGTTCTTTACAGAAATAATCTTAACAACAATAATTTTATTAAAGTAAGGTCTGAAGGAGATATAAGTAACAGGAGCGCAACCGGCTCAAAAATTTACCTGTTCTCCTATGATGAGCGTAACCGGCTGCTCAGTACGCAGTTACGTGAACAAGGACTGGGGCATTCACCAATGGTGCAGCAGAATCTTAATGAACTTCATTTTGGTTTATCACCTGCATCAAGGTATGATGTTGTAGTGAAGTTTCCTTCAGGTATAAAAAAAGTTTACGGTGATGTAAGTCCCGGCAGGATCCTTTCCGTAAGTGAATCGAATCTTTTTAATGCTCTTTACTCCAGAATTGAAAAATCAATTGAGCGAACATTACAGCTTGCTAACCCGGCTGCAGAGATAATAAAAGGACTTTTTATAATAGGCATTGTGATACTTTTAATGATTTTCGGAAAGCGCAATGGCGCAGAAAAATATGCTTTAGGTTTTTCATTCCCGTTTGGTTTGGTTCTTCTGTATTTATTCGCAGTTCACTACACTGTTCTGAACAATTTCTTTATTCAGATATTATTCCCGTTCTTACTAGTTCCCGCTGTTGGTTTTGCAGCAATAATTATCGCACGTGCAAGCATCAGGAAACAGGAAACACAATATCTTTCTCATTTTAAAGTTGGGGAACTACTGGGACAGGGCGGAATGGGAAAAGTTTTTAAAGCAGTAGATATAAACAAAAAGCAAACCGTAGTACTGAAAATTCTTAACCCGGAATTGCTGAATGATCCCGGGAATAAAAAGCGATTTACTAATGAGGGGGCTTTGTTATCAAAATTTGATCATCCCTGCATTGTGAAAGTTTTTGAAATTGGTGAAGTCGATAGCAAAGGTTTCATTGCAATGGAATATCTGCCAAACGGAACATTGAGCGATTACCTTAAAAAGAATTATCCTCTTTCATTCAATGAAATAAAAAATATTGCTTTACAGATTTGTGACGGACTGATTGAAATTCATTCGAAGAGTATTCTTCACCGTGACCTGAAAACCAATAACATCATGCTCGATGAATCAAACAATATCAGGATTATGGATTTCGGACTTTCAAAATCCAATTTAGTTACAACTATGACTTCACTGGGAACAGTAATTGGTACGCTTGGTTATGTTGCCCCGGAACAGATAACCAATTCATATACCGATCAGAGAACAGACATTTTTTCACTCGGCGTAATATTCTATGAACTATGCACAAACCAGTTGCCTTTTACCGGCGAGAATGAAATTGCACTCATCCACTCAATATTCAACACACACCCTGCACCCCCGTCAACAATAAATCCCGGAATACCGGAGGCATTCGACAGATTAATTGATAAATGTTTGAAGAAAAACCATGAAGAACGATACGTCAACGTAAACAATGTTGCAGCACGAATTAGAAAGATTTAATAAGCTAATATCTCTTCTGAGTTCCTTGTTACAAACATTCATTAATCTTTTACTCATTCCATATTCATGTTATTTATGATTCGCAATCATAAATAATAAGCAATCAATTCTCTTCTTAAAAAAGAGAAAGCGGTTTATGGAAAATGAAATATTTAAGTTCGGGTTCTTGTTGAAATTATCAGCGACACTCCGATTTTCATTCAATTTAACCAATGCCTGAAGAATTGTTTGTGTGGAACGCTTTTTGTTTAACTCTTTAAAAATAATTTTTAATTCAGGGGAAAAAATGATCGGCTTACCGGAGACTGTAGAAAAACGTCTTCTGTTTATCGGAAGAAAAGATGCTGGTAAATCAAGACTTATCAGGAACTTCATAGCTGAGGAGATTGCTCAGAGCGGGTATAGTTTGTTCGAAACAAAAAAAGTTGTGAGGCTGCACCCTTATGGACTTAATGTAATAATTGATTGCGAAGATATCGAAACTCTTCTTACCCCTTCAAACGAAATCACATCTTATGCTGAAGAACGAATATCATCAACTGATTTTATTATAGTTATTATTGATGGACGCGGCAGGTTGACAGAATCGGAAAAAGAAACTCTCTACTACCTGAGTGAATGCAGAACACCTTTCCTTGTTGCTGTTAATAAAATAGAATTCGGTGTGAATGAAGAATTGCTAAAAGATCTCAAATCTCTTGATGTAAATCACTTCGAAATATCCTGCGGGGAAAATGTGGGAATTGATGCACTCAAAGCCAGGATGATCAGGATGCTGCCGTAGTTCAGTGCATTTAATTCAATCAATAAACTTCGCCGGTAATAATCAGAAATCTTTAGTATCAAAATTTCCAAACCTTACTGATTAAAAATTCAACTTCAAAAAAATTTTAATTCCCTGCCTTAAGAAATTGCATTTTACCCCATCAAAAATTCCTAAAACCAATATGGTTGACAATTAGCAATTAAAATTCAATTATGGCAAAAAAACTTTCTTATTTTCAAGAAAAACAAAGGATTTCAGGATCACAGACTGTCAAATTTTCACTTAAAAACACCTTTTTAAAATACTTTTATGGCACTTAATGTGTATATATCGGGGCGATCAAAGCGAGGATAAAATGCACAAGAAAATATTCGAAAACTATACGCCAAAAGATAAGAGCTGTTTAATTCCTCTGCTGCAGGATGTGCAGGAAATTTACGGGTACCTGCCCGAAGCGGCACTGCAGGATATTTCGGAATTTATTGATATGCCTTTGAGCAGAGTTTATGGAGTGGCAACTTTTTATAACCAGTTCAGACTTCTGCCGCTCGGTGAAAACGTTATCCGAGTTTGCCGCGGTACAGCATGCCATGTTAAAAATTCCGCAAATATTCTTACTGCATTAGAGACAGCATTGAATTGTAAATCCGGTCAAACAACACGCGATAAGAAATTTACCATTGAGGAAGTTGCATGCATTGGTGCATGCAGTATTGCACCTGTAATTACGATAAACGATGATTATCACGGAAGACTTGAAGTTAAAGATGTAACAAAAATATTAAAACCATATAAAAGACCCGCTAAAGAATCAGAAAGCGGAGTAGAACCAAAAGTGAGTTTAGCATGAAAGAATTTATTGGTTTATGCTGCAACGAATGCTGGCACAGCCCGGAAAAACCCTGCGAACTTTTTATAAGATGCTGCACAAAAGGTCCTTTGTGCCATCATAATAAAGAATGCCAGGATAAGGTAGCCTCTTATAACAGGAAAATTAAATACATTGACCATGATGTCCCGATTATATTTATCGGAATGGGAACGTGCGGACTTGCCTCCGGCGCACAGAAAGTTGAAGAAGCAATCAAAGCAGAACTTAAGAAGCTTAATATCATTGCTTTAATAGAGCCCACGGGATGCATCGGTTACTGCGCAAAAGAAGTAATTGTTGATATTAAACTGCCAGGCAAAGCAAGAGTCTCCTACTGCGAAGTAACTCCTAAAATTGTATCAAAATTAATTCAAAAGACAATTATTGAAGAAGGAGTATTTGAAGAAAATCTGCTCGGTTCGCATACACATAAGAGTAATGGCGTTCCTTCAATAAATGAGCATCCGTTCTTTAAGCATCAGATGAAGGTTGTGCTTGAGAATTGCGGTGTTGTTAATCCATCATCCACGGATGCATACATTGCCAACGGCGGTTTCAAAGCCTTCGATAAAGTTTTAAGACTGATGAAGCCAGCCGAAGTTGTTAAAGAAGTTTTAGATGCCGGCTTAAGAGGAAGAGGCGGCGCTGGTTTTCCTACAGGTAAAAAATGGAAAATGGCGCTAAATCAAAAATCCGGGATGAAGTACATCGTTTGCAACGCTGACGAAGGCGATCCCGGTGCATTTATGGACAGATCAATCCTGGAAAGCGATCCCTACAGGGTTGTTGAAGGTATGCTGATTGGCGCTTATGCAATAGGTGCCTCTGTTGGTTACATATACTGCCGCGCGGAATATCCCCTGGCAATAAAAAGACTTGAAGAAACGATCGGTGAATGTAAAAGATATGGCTTGCTTGGCAGGAATATTTTAGGTCATAATTTCAGCTTCGATCTCAAAATTAAAAAAGGCGCAGGCGCATTTGTATGCGGTGAAGAAACAGCTCTCCTCGGTTCTATTGAAGGAAGAAGAGGAATGCCCAAACCCAGACCGCCATTCCCAACAACTTCAGGTCTGTTCGGTATGCCAACAGTGATAAACAACGTCGAAACTTTTGCCAACATTTCTGCCCTGATAAATAATGGCGCACATTGGTTTTCGTCAATTGGTACAGAAAAAAGCAAAGGCACCAAAGTATTTGCTCTAAGCGGAAAAATTCAGAACTCAGGCCTGGTTGAAGTTCCTATGGGTGTAACTCTTAAAGATGTTGTATTCAATATCGGCGGTGGAATTCCCAATGAGAAAAAATTCAAAGCAGTTCAGATTGGCGGTCCATCGGGCGGATGCTTACCCGAATCAATTATAAATACACCAGTTGATTATGAATCTCTTAAAGAAGTAGGAGCAATGATGGGCTCCGGCGGCTTTGTAGTAATGGACGAAGAAACTTGTATGGTTGATATCGCAAAATACTTCTTAACATTTATCCAGAATGAATCCTGCGGCAAGTGCGTTCCCTGCCGCGAAGGAACTAAGCGAATGCTCGAAATAATCGAGCGCGTTCCAACAAGCTATAAAAGTACTGCAAATAAGCTCGATCAGCTTCAGAGGTTCAAAGGTATTATCCATCTGCAAAGACTTTCTGAAGTAATTATAGATACTTCGCTTTGCGGACTCGGGCAGTCAGCTCCTAACCCGGTGCTTTCAGGTTTACGTTATTTCCGTGATGAATATGAAGAACACCTGTATGAAAGAAAATGCCAGGCTGCGGTTTGTAAAGAACTTCTTACGTTTACAATTGATAACGGTATTTGCAACGGCTGCGGTGTTTGTATTCGTAAGTGCGGTTCCGAAGCGATACTTGGTGAAAAAGGAAAAGCTCATTATATAGTTCAGGATAAATGTATTAAGTGCGGCTTATGTTTTGAAGCCTGCAGATTCGATGCAATACAGGTTAATTAGTTGATTTGAAAACTTGGAGATGTAAATGGTTCAGTTAACAATAAATAATATAAAAGTAAACGCAGAAGAAGGAATGACTATTCTTGATGCGGCTAAATCAGTAGGTATTTCAATACCAACACTTTGCCATCTGAAAGAACTTGCACCAACCGGTGCTTGCAGAATATGCACTGTTGAGGTTAAGAATCATCGCGGTTTAACCCCTGCCTGTGCATACCCCGTTACTGAAGGCATGGAAGTGGAAACTAATTCGCCGCGTGTCAGAATAGCAAGAAAAACCATTGTTGAACTTCTCATAGAAAATCATCCGCAGGATTGCCTTATCTGCGTAAGAAATAAAAATTGTGAACTGCAGGACTTATCTGAGCAATACGGAATAAGAGAACATCGTTATGTTGGCGAAACCAAATGCCACGAAATTGATGTATCAAGCGCTTCAATGGAACGGGACCCGGCAAAGTGCATCCTATGCGGAAGATGTGTTCGGGTTTGTCATGAAGTACAAAACATTGGCGCAATTGATTTTACAAAGAGAGGCTTTCAAAGTATTGTTACTACTCCTTACAACAAAGGATTAAACATCAGCGATTGCATTCTTTGCGGGCAGTGCATAATAGTATGCCCGACTGCCGCCCTGCGTGAAAAGAGCAATCTCAAAGAAGTTGCAAATGCACTTTATGATAGAAATAAATATACAATCGTCCAGGTTGCCCCCGCTGTTCGGGCTACGCTTGGTGAAGAATACCAGATGCCCCTCGGAACAGATGTTACCGGGCAGCTTGTAGCAGGTTTGAGACGACTCGGATTCAAAAAAGTATTTGATACAAATTTCGGCGCTGATCTCACTGTAATGGAAGAAGCTGCCGAACTGATAGACAGAGTAAAAAACAACAAGCCGCTGCCTATGTTCACCAGCTGCTGCCCCGGATGGGTTAAATATATTGAGATGAACAGACCCTCAGCATTGAAACATGTTTCAAGCTGCAAATCTCCGCATGAAATGGAAGGAGCAATTCTCAAAACATATTATGCGAAGAAAATGGGCATAGATCCAAAAGATATCTTCGTTGTTTCAATAATGCCCTGCACTGTAAAGAAGTATGAGTCAAACAGGTTTGAACTTGCTCAGAATAATCTGCCCGATGTTGACGCAGTGCTCACAACAAGAGAACTGGTTCGTTTCTTCAAAATTGCAGGAATTGAATTTGAAGATTTACCGCAGGATCAGTTTGATAACCCATTGGGTGAATCAACCGGTGCGGCTGCAATTTTTGGTACAAGCGGCGGTGTAATGGAGGCTGCGTTAAGAACTTCTTACTTTATGCTGACTGGTGAAGAATTGAGTCAGTTTGAATTCGAATCAATCAGAGGTACAGAAGGAATTAAGGAAACCTCTGTTATGGTAAACGGGTTAACACTCAATGTTGCGGTTGTTAACGGAATCGGTCATGTAAACAAAGTTCTGGATGAAATTGAAAACGGCACTTCAAAGTATCATTTTATTGAAGTTATGGCTTGCCCGGGCGGCTGTATAAACGGTGGCGGTCAGCCGATACACCAGAAGCCTGAAAAAGTCTTGAAGAGAATGAAAGCGCTTTACAGCATTGATAACAAAATGAAGCATCGCCGCGCACATGAAAATGAATCTGTAAAAGCTCTTTATAAAGAATTTCTTGTAGAACCAAATTCGCATATTGCGCACGATATACTTCATACAGAATATTTTGATAAGAAAAATCAAATGAAGAAATCCAAAGATAAATCTGCGGTAACTAAATAATCAGAATAAAAAAGATAACAGCAAAATATGAAACAGCCCATTGTTAGTACAATAAGCGATAGATGCAAGAGGTGCTACTCATGTGTTAGAGAGTGCCCGGCAAAAGCTATCAAGGTAATAGGCGGACAGGCGGCTGTATTGTCCGAAAGGTGTATTGCGTGCGGACATTGCGTAAAAGTTTGCTCACAAAATGCAAAGCAGATTGCATCCGACTATGAGCTTGTTGTTAATCATTTTCTTCCATACGAAAGAACAATTGCTGTGATAGCTCCGTCATTCGCTGCTTCATTCCCCGATCAGTATTCAAAAATTCCGGGCGCAGTAAGACTGCTTGGCTTCGAACAGGCAGTTGAAACAGCTTTCGGCGCTGACCTTATTAGCAATTTATATTTGAAAAAGTATTCATCAGATGAATCTGAAACCATAATCAGTTCAGCATGCCCTGCCGTGGTAAACTTTATTGAAAAGTATTACGGCGAACTTGTTCCGAACCTGGCTCAGATTGTATCGCCGATGATAGCTATCGGAAAATACCTTAAAGAAAATATTGGTCACAATATAAAAATAGTTTTTATCGGTCCCTGCATTGCAAAATTGAAAGAAGCACGGGATCCCGAAGGTAAAGGTGTTATTGATGCAGTCCTGACGTTCTCTGAGTTGAAGCATTTGCTTGAAGAAAAGAATATTAACGTTGATGCGCACCCAGTCAGTGAGTTTGATGCGCCGCATGCATATATGGGTAAATCATATCCGCTTGCAGGCGGTCTTCTGAAAACGGCTGATATTTCAGACGACATCCTCGAAAAAGAAATAATAGTTGTTGAAGGAAAGAAAAAAGTTGTTGAGATTATTGATGAGCTTTCAAACAAGGAAATAAACGCAAAGTTTGTTGATATTTTATTCTGTGAAGGCTGCATCAGCGGTCCGGCAGTAGATTCAAATATGAACTATTACTCAAGGCGCGAAAAGGTGATTCAGTACATCAGTCAGAAAGTTCATTCGATTGACAAGCAGCTTTGGAAGAGCAATCTTTATAACAGCAGGCATCTGGATTTCACAAGAAAATTTTTGGATAAAAATCAACGTATGCCTTATCCTTCTGAAGAAAGAATCAAAGAGATATTAGCAGAGACAAATAAATTCAGCATTAAAGATGAACTGAATTGCGGCGCCTGCGGTTATGAATCCTGCCGCGAATATGCAGTGGCAATTGCAAAAGACCTGGCTGAAAAAGAAATGTGCCTGCCCTTCCTGATTGATAAACTTGCAAAAGCATATGATGACCTTAACTCAACACAGGAACAGTTAAGAATTGCAGAAAGGCTGGCTTCTATCGGTCAGCTTGCAGCAGGCGTGGCTCACGAAATAAATAACCCGCTTGGAACGATTCTTCTCTATTCTTCAATGTTAAAAAATGATTTCAGTGAAAAGGTCAATGGTAATGATTATGCTGAAGACCTTGAATTGATAGTTCAGGAAGCAAACCGTTGTAAAAATATTGTTTCTAATCTTCTGAACTTTGCAAGACAGGGTAAACTGAATATTAAAGAATTTAACCTTGGAAAGATGTTTAATCACATCCTGAAAACTATCAGCATAAATCCTGTTTGCAGCGAAATTAAAATTAGTAATGAAGGTCTGGATGAGAATTATTTAATTGAGGGTGATCAGGACCAACTGACCCAGGTATTCATTAACATAATTAATAACGCCTGCGAAGCTATGGAAGAAACTGAAAAGAAAGAACTGAGTATTAAGATTACTTCTGAAGATGATTATCTTGTTACCGAGATTAAAGATACGGGCGTTGGAATACCACGGGAAAACTTCAGCAAAGTGTTCACGCCATTCTTTACTACAAAGAAAATCGGTAAAGGAACAGGACTTGGACTTGCAATTACTTACGGAATTGTGAAAATGCACAGAGGGTACATCTCTTTTCAGAGTGAGGTTGGAAAAGGTACCAGCGTTAAAATTAAACTTCCAAAGAAACAAAGTACACAGCTTGTAAATTTGAACGAAAGTGAGACAGCAGCATGTTAAACGATAAAAAAAGAATATTGCTTGTTGATGATGATATTGACCTTCTTGAACAAAATAAATTATTAATCGAATCTAAAGGTTATGAAGTAATTACTGCCGAAAGCGGTAAACAGGGCTGGGAAGTATTTACGAAAGAAAAGCCAGATGCCGCCGTAATAGACCTTATTATGGAAGAGCATGATTCAGGCTTTATTCTCAGCTATAAAATAAAAAAGGATGAACATGGTAAAAACATACCGGTTATCATTCTTACTTCTGCAACTTATGTAACAGGTTTCAAATTCGGCGCTTCTACAAAAGAAGAAAAAGAATGGATAAAGTGTGACGCATTCATTCATAAACCCGTTGTAATTGATGAACTTATTCACAAGCTAGAAAGTTTTGTTGAAACTGCCAGGACTGAAAAAGTATAACTGCTTTAAGCAAATAAAATGGAAAAGGCAACATCCGAAATATTAATAGAAAAAAAAGAACAATTGGAAATCAAGGTTCTTATAGTTGATGATGAAAAAGGTCTTCGCACCGGTACAAAGCGCCTTCTTGAAAGGGAGGGATACATTGTTGTTACCGCTGAGAATGGCAATGAAGGTATTGCCTATGGTACATCGGAAGAGTTTGATATTGCCATCATTGATTTAAAAATGCCCGATATGGACGGCATTGAAGTGCTGAAAAAGATCCGCGAACTATATCCCAATACAATCTGTTTTATTGCAACAGCTTACGCCAGCTATGAAACAGCTATCGAATCAACAAAACTTGGCGCGTACAGCTATATTCCAAAACCGTTTACGCCTGAAGAGCTTCTTGATCATATCAGAAAAGGCTATGAAAAGCGGGCTTATCTTCTCGAAGCCGAAAGATGGAAAAAGGAAAGAGAAGAACGACTGCTCGAGGTTGCATTCGAAAAGACAAGGCTTAACACTATCATCAATTCTATTTCGGATGGTTTGCTTGTTGTAAATAAAGATGGCGAAGCTGTTTTATTCAATCCCAGTGCGCTTAAATATCTTAATCTCGATAATATTGAAATTGAAGAAAACATTATTGAGCGGCTTCACCCTGAAGCTGCAGATTTGCTGAATAAATTTTTAGATACAGGAATCTACGAACCAAAATCATACATGGCGGAAATAGAGATTAAGCCCAATCATGAGCTTGTAGTTGAAGCAAATTGTTCATCGGTTCCTCATCCTGATGGATCGCTTGCCGGAGTGGTTGTTGTTCTGAGAAATATAACCGAGTATAAAAAAATTGAGATGCTTAAAAATCAATTTGTATCAATGGTTTCTCACGAATTGAAGGCTCCTATAGCGGCTGTTTATGGTTATCTGAAAATATTTGATGACTCTTCGATAAAATTAACACATGAACAGAAAAAGAATTACATAAACAGATCAGTAATAAGATTAGATGGTTTGTTAAAAATGGTTAACGACCTTCTTGATATTTCGAGAATTGAAATGAAAACAGTTCAGAGAGAAATAAAAGATCTCGAACTCCAGGAAATTCTGCGGTTTGTACTGGATACATTTCAGATTGAAATTAACAAGAAAAAACTTTCGGTTGATTTGGCAGTTGATACCTTCATCCCTCCGTTCAAAGGGGACTTTGATGAAATTAACAGATTGTTTACCAATCTTATAAGCAATGCAATAAAATACAACCGCGATGAAGGCAAAATAAATGTGAAAATCTGCAAGGACAACAGCTACATCGTCACAGAAATTACTGATACCGGTATTGGTCTTAAACCCGAAGAACAGAAAAAACTTTTCAGCGAGTTCTTCAGGGTAAAAAATGAGAAGACGAAAAACATAAGCGGTACCGGGCTTGGTTTATCGATCGTTAAAAGAATAGTTGATGCCTATGCAGGCAAAATTGAAGTTGAGTCGGAATACGGTACCGGAACAATCTTCAAAGTTTATCTGCCTTATAAAAACTTATAAAGAATTTTCTTAAAAGTAAGAGTAATAACACTCATTAATAATCAAATAACCTAATATGAAAGGGGAACGCAATGGCAAAGATAGCAATCATAGACGATGATCCCGATATCCTCGATGCAAGCGGATTAGTTCTTTCAGCTAAAGGATATGAAGTCATCACAGCAACAAATCCTGACGATGGTTACAAAATCGTTAAGGAACAAAACCCGGACCTCATCATACTTGATGTAATGATGAATGAACCGGATGACGGATTTTTCCTCGCTCAGAAATTCCGCAGAGAAAAAATAAACACCCCGATCATTATGTACACTTCTGTTTCAAAAGCGTTGGGACTGGAATTTGCTGCCGGTGAAATGATACCGGTTGATGATTTTGTTGAAAAACCTATTTCGCCCGAGGCATTAATTGACAAAGTAGAAAAACTTTTACAGTTAAACATAAAGGAGTGAACAATGCTTGTTGTTGAAAAAAATGCCCTGTCCGAAGAAATAGAGAGCTATGTTGATAAGTACGGCAATGATCGTTCTTCGCTGCTGATGATACTGCATGAAATTCAGAAAAAGCACAGGCATATTTCTGAATTTGCTCAGCAGGAAGTTGCTCGTTTACTGAACATTCATCCTGTAGAAGTCTACAGTGTTATATCATTCTTTGCTTTTCTTAATTCAAATCCTAAAGGAAGAAACCTAGTAAGGATTTGTCAGACAATAACGTGCGATATGCACGGGAAGAAAGCAATTGTTGATGCAATTGAACGCGAACTGGAAATTAAGATCGGCGGAACAACAAAGGATAACAAGTTTACTGTTGAATATGCCAATTGCCTCGGTCTCTGCGATATGGGTCCGGCTATGGCAATTAACGACAGAGTATATACCAATCTTACCCCCGAAGAAGCTGTTGATCTTTTGGGAAAGGTGAAATGAGGTGAGTATGACAATGACTAAAAAGAAAAGAACCGGACCGGTTATCTTCTCTGATTATAACAGAGGCGATGCCATAAAGAAACTGCTTAAAATGTCGCGTGAGGATGTTTTATTCGAGCTTAAAGATTCAAAGCTGAAGGGCAGAGGCGGAGCAGGTTTTCCTACATCCACAAAATGGATGCTGACTGCAGCAGCTAAAGCCGACAGGAAATTTCTTGTGTGCAATGCCGACGAAGGTGAACCGGGAACATTCAAAGACAGAGTGCTTCTGATAGAATTCCCTGAATTGGTTTTTGATGGCATGGTTATCGGAGGTTATACAGTTGGTGCACAGCACGGTATTGTTTACCTTCGCGGCGAGTATGAATATCTCTTAAAACCACTAGAAGATTACCTCGAGGAGATGAGAAAAGATAATCTTCTCGGGAAAAATATTCTTGGCAAAGAAGGTTTTAATTTTGATATTGAAATTGTGCTTGGCTCCGGCGCATACGTCTGCGGTGAAGAAACAGCACTGATAGAATCACTTGAAGGACACCGCGGTGAACCACGTAACAGACCACCATACCCGATAAATACAGGTTATCTCGGCAGACCAACGTCTGTTAACAATGTGGAAACACTATCTGCCGTTACTCATATTGTAATGAAGGGCGGTAAGTGGTTCAGTGATTTTGGAACGGATAAATCATCCGGGTCAAAATTATTTTCTGTTTCAGGCGATTGTGATAAACCGGGTGTATATGAGCTGCCCTGGGGCACAACTGTTTCAGAATTGCTGAAAATTGTCGGGGCAAAGAATACCAAAGCTGTACAAATAGGCGGCGCTTCCGGAATATGTATTCCCAAATCACAATTTGACAGAAGGCTTGCGTATGAAGATATTCCAACAGGCGGGTCTGTAATAATCTTTAATGAAAGCAGAGACATGCTTCATGTACTGAAGAACTTTATGGAATTCTTTGCTGATGAATCATGCGGTCAATGCACACCGTGCCGGATAGGAAATGTTAAACTGCTTGAAGGTGTTGAAATGATCGAAACGGGCAAATACACTTTCGCTTACATAAACAAGCTGAAAGATCTCGGGAAGACCATGCAGGTTGCATCCAAATGCGGTTTGGGGCAATCAAGTCCTAACCCCTTCATTTCAATTCTCGAAAACTTCAAAGATGAAATCTTTAACCGCGGTAACGGAGGAAGAAATGGAAGATAAGAAAACACTCAGAGCGCCGGTAAGTCAGAAACCCCACGTGGTTGAAAAACCCGAACATCCTGAACATATAGGCGGTTCTATTTCAATTGAAATAAATGAGAAAAAGCTAACGGTGCCGTTCGGCACTACTATTCTTGAGGCTTGCAGACAAAACCAGGTTCACATACCTACATTGTGTCATCACGAAGATTTATGTGTTGCCGGCGTATGCCGTATTTGTGTTGTTGAAGTTGAAGGGATGAGAACCCTGCAGGCAGCTTGTGCTTTTCCGATTACCGCACAAATAAAAATAAAAACTACAACAAACGCAGTCAGGCGTGCAAGAAAGCATGTACTGGACCTTCTTCTTAGCGAACATTATGGTGAATGTTATTCCTGCTTCAGAAATAATAACTGCGAGCTTCAATCACTTGCTAAAGAATATGGAGTTGATCATTACAATTTCGGTCATATTCAGAAACCAAGGTATGAAGTTGATAACTCGTCGTACTCAGTAGTTCGCGATCTTGATAAATGCGTATTGTGCAAACGTTGTGTAAGAACCTGCATTGATCTTCAGGAAGTTGGTGTGCTTGAAGCAGTAGGGCGCGGCGATAACACCCACATCGGAACGTTCTGGGATAAACCGCTCGCTGAAGTAATATGTATTAATTGCGGGCAGTGTATAAACCGGTGTCCCACCGGTGCATTGCGTGCAAATGATCCGCGTGATGAGATTTGGGCGGCGATTGATGATCCGAAGAAACATGTCGTCATACAAACTGCGCCATCGCCAAGAGCTGCAATTTGTGAGGAGTTCGGTATGGAACCGGGTACTTCACTTACAGGAGAAATGAATACAGCTCTAAGACGTATCGGTTTTGATGTGGTGTTCGATACAAACTTTACTGCAGATCTGACAATCATCGAAGAAAGTACAGAACTGATTCAAAGACTGTATACCGCACTTGTTAAGAAAGAACCTGTCGCGCTTCCGCAGTTTACTTCTTGCTCTCCCGGTTGGGTGAAGTATCTTGAACATTTTTACCCGGAATACACCGATAACCTCAGCACTGCAAAATCACCTCAACAAATGTTTGGTGCACTAATCAAAACTTATTATGCACAAAAGAAAGGTATAGATCCGGAAAATATTGTTTCGGTTGCAGTAATGCCTTGTTCTGCCAAGAAGTTTGAGTGCAACCGACCGGAAATGAATGATTCTGGTTTCAAAGATGTTGATTACGGATTGACTACAAGAGAACTTGCTCAGATGATTAAAGAAGCAGGTATCTATTTGCCCGAAATGCCGCGGTCAAACTTTGATGATCCTTTCGGTGAGGCATCCGGCGCAGGATTGATATTCGGTGCAACCGGAGGCGTTATGGAAGCTGCCTTAAGAACAGTTATCGAATTTGTGACCGGTAAGAAAGTGGAGAATGTTTTTGCCAATGCAGATATTACTCCCGTCAGAGGATTCGAAGGTGTTCGTTACGCAGAACTGCCAATAACCGAAGTAGGTCCGGTGCCCGATCTTATTAAACATCTGGTCCCTGACTGGAACTGGCTGAAAGGCGCTACACTTAAAATTGCAGTTGCACATGGTACTGCCAATGCACAGAAAGTTATGGATGATATAAAAGCCGGCGGTAAGTTCAGTGAGTGCCACTTCATTGAATTTATGGCTTGCCCTGGAGGCTGCATTGGAGGCGGCGGTCAGCCAATTCCTACAACACCGGCTATCCGAAAAGCCAGGGCGAAAGCAATATACGATGAAGATAAATCTTTGCCCGTTAGAAAATCTCATGAGAACAGGCACGTTGCTGAAATCTATGAGGAATTTCTGAAAGACGGACCTTGCGGGCATCTTTCGCATAAGCTGCTTCATACTCATTATGTTAAAAGAGGCAAGTACATAGCTTAATTACTTAAGGCAGATGCTGATTGGATGCATCTGCCTGTTTTTAATACAGAAAAGTTAAGAGTATGATTAATCTTGTTCCGGAATGGGCTCGCCATTACGATGAGTTCTGGAAATCAATCAGAGGTCGTAACCTCTGGTTTATTAAGCTTCGGTATGGTGCAGTGATAATGCTGGCGGCATTATTAATAAGCGCTGACCTGGTTTTGGGGATTCAGTTTGATGCTTTACAGTTCAATGCAATTATCTATATAACCACAGGTATTCTTCTCTATAATCTTATTCTTCATTACCTGCGCAGGCATATAAAATTTGATGTTAATAAGTTCAATCCTGTTCATCTGTCGCTTTTACAGATCGTTCTGGATTTTACTTCACTGATGCTGCTGGTTCATTATACCGGCGGTATTGAATCACCACTGTATATGCTTTTTGTTTTTCATATGATAATCGGAAGTTTGATCCTGCCCGGTATATTAATTAATTCAGTAGCGATTGTTATTGTTGGGGTATTTTGGTTTATGGTTTTTGGTGAGTACTACGGATTGCTGCCCCACCTTTCTGTTAAGGGACTTTTAGGAACAAGCATCTACAACGATTTTAATTATGTGATGTCGTTTGCTGTGATTTTTGCTTTTGTAATTTTTATAAGTGTTATGCTTACCAACAGAATCGCGCGCCAGCTATATCAGCTTGAACAAAAGTTGTTTGAGTCCTTAGCAAAGCTAAAGATTGCAGAAGTTGAAAAACAGAAATATATAATCGGGGTGGTCCATGAAATTAAAACTCCCCTTACAGCGGTTCATTCATATATTGAGCTGATCCTGCAGAAGATATTAGGACCTGTTAATGAAAAGATTTCAGACCGGCTGATGCGTGCAAAAATGAGATCGGATGAAGCAATCCAGTTAACAAATAACATTCTAAAAATTTCAAAGCTCCGGCTTCTTGATGAAACTGTAAAAGAAACAGTTAAAGCTGAAGAAATAACTAAAAATATTTTGCGAAAATATGATGTTATGATCCGTCAGAAAAAAATCAAATTGATTTATAAAGATAACCGTGAAAGCAAATCATCTTTTCAGGGCGACCCGGTATTGATCGAGATAGCTCTTTCCAATCTTATTGGGAACGCAATCAAATATGTAATGCATGATGGAAAGGTTGAGATAATTATTACTGAAGCGGAAGGTCAATTAAAAATAATGATCAGCGATAGTGGAATTGGAATTCCGGAAAAAGATCAGCAGAAGATTTTTACAGATTTTTACAGAGCTTCAAACGTAAAAAACGAAAGTTATGATGGCTCGGGGCTTGGATTATCAATAGTAAAACAGGTTATTGAGCGTCACGGTGGAACAATAAGCGTTAAAAGTCCTTCGCATCTCGCTGAAAAGGACAAGCCGGGGACAACGTTTATTCTGATTTTACCGGTAAACGAGTGAAAATAGTCAGGGCGCCCACTCTTTAAGAAATTCCATGAATTTATCTTTATCGTAATCTTTTTCCTTTTCCAGCTCGCCGGTATTTTGAGAGTGTAAGAGCTTACCATCGTTTTCAAGAACGAAGAAATGCGGATATCCTTCAATTACCGGATAGTGAGATAAAAACTTTTCGTTTTTATTTTCTTTACTGAAGTTTACCTTCATCATTATATAGTTCTTCTCAATAAAATTCTTAATCTCCTCATTGGTTTCTATAAATGCATCAAGCCTGTGGCACCAGATACACCAATCGCCGCCTACATCAAGAATAATTCTCTTATTAGTAAACTTTGCTTCAGCGACCGCCTCTCTTAAATCCTGAACCGGATTTCTGTTCGGATCAAATTTGGTAACAGGGATATAACGATCATTTGATTGTGCAAATACCAACATCGAAAAACTGATTGTGAATGAAACAAATAGTGCGATTCTTTTAAGCATAGTTACTCCTTTAAAAAACGTATTTAATAACAACGAACCCGCCTATCAATAATACTGTAAATGCAATTGCGAGCCAATTAAAATATTTGTCAATAAAGTTCTTAATTTGCGGTCCGAATTTCCATATAAGGAATGCAACAAGAAAAAACCTTGCACCGCGGCTGATCAGCGAGGCAAAAACAAACATTAGTAAATTTATATCAAATGCCCCTGATGAAACGGTGAAAACTTTATATGGCAGAGGGGTAAATCCTGCAGTAAATATGATCCAGAAATCCCATTGCTCGTACAGCGCTTTTATGGTAAAAAATTTATCTTCGGTAAAACCAGGTACATTGGCAAAGAAAAAGTTCGCAATTGACGTAAACGTAGGTTCCTGCGTGCCGGGCACCCACCACAAAAAATAACCTATAGCATAACCCAGCAATGCACCTGTAATTGATGCAATAGTACAGGTTGAAGCAAATTTAAATGCTTTTTGTTTTGCTCCGAGCACCAAAGCTATAAGCAAAGCATCCGGCGGGATAGGAAAAAAAGATGATTCCGCAAAGGCTATAAGGAAAAGAGCGATACCGCCATAAGGGGTTTCTGCCCAGCTTAAAACCCAGTCGTAAAGTTTTCTGATAACCTTCATAAACTGATATCTAAAAATTAAAAGTTCAACTTAAACAAATAAACTTTATCTCTGAAATAAAATTTTTGTTTTTGAACCCTGTCGTAATAACTCTTTAGAGACGCAAGTCTCCTGCCGCAGTAGAAGCATCAGGCTTAATCCGGACAAAAACACATGATTATAAAATTCCATTTTTTGAAAACTGAATTATTAATTACTATTTTTACGCCTGTTAATAAACAGATATGACCAGTTCAACCGAAATACAACAGCAATTCCAGAAAAAATTCGGGGAAATGACAAGCAGATTATCTTCGTCTTTTCTTGAATTAACATCGGAATTAAAATCGTCCGGCGCCTCGCCGGACACCCTGAAAAAAGTTGACAGGATCTTTAAACTGCTGATGGAGTTCAATCAGGGCACATCTTCCGACATGAACAGGCTTATTGAAGAATCAGCTAAAGCCGAAAAAACAATCCTGCAGCTCAGAGAAGAAAAAAGAAAGCTTGAAGTGCTCTATTCATCCGGCATTTTATTTACTACTGAAAAAGAAATGAAATCGCTGATGGAAATAGCAATCGATACGGTTGTGAAAGAGTTAAATGCTGACGCTGGTTTTATTGTGCTTTCGAATGAGAAGGGTGAACCTGAATCAGTGTTTGCGAAAAACATGAGCCCCGATGAAAACATTGAGGCTTTGGAGATGAGTACAACTGTTATTAAAAATACTATTAAAAGTATTACCCCGGTAAGAATTAATGATACCTCTGCTGATGATGAACTATCAAGAAAAGCCAGCATACTTAAACTCGGTATTTCTGCGGTGCTTTGTGTGCCTCTTGTCGCCGGGGACAATGTGCTTGGAACAGTATATATAGACAGGAGAAATAAAAGTAATCCCTTTAATCAAAATGATCTCGGATTTCTGCTTTCGTTTGCAAGGCAGATAGTAAGGGGATTGGAAATTTCGCTGGAAATCTCGTCACTCGAAAAGAAACTTTTATCGGAAGCAAATCTTAAATTTGAAGACCTGCGCAAGGAGTTTAAGTGTGAAAACATAAAGGGTTCCGGTAAAAAGCTCTTTGAAGTATTGAAGCTCGCCTCTAAAATATCTGCTACTGATGCGTCCGTGATTATTCTTGGAGAGAACGGTACAGGTAAAGATTTGCTTGCACGGGCAATACATGAAAACAGCAGACGGATGGGAAAACCTTTTATTACCATTGACTGCGGTGCAATACCTGCGGACTTATTAGAATCTGAATTGTTTGGATACGAAAGCGGTGCTTTTACAGGCGCTACTAAAACAAAACCCGGCAAGCTTGAACTTGCAGATACCGGGACTTTATTCTTTGATGAAATAGGTGAGATGAATGTGAATCTGCAGGCAAAACTTTTAAGAGTTCTGCAGACCAAAGAAATTGAGAGACTTGGTTCCGTTCAGACAAAGAAGATTGATGTAAGAGTAATCGCAGCAACCAACCGCAATATTGTTGAACTTGTTTCTAAAGGCATTTTCAGGGAAGACCTGTATTACAGGCTGAAAGTTATAGAGCTTACAATGCCTCCATTAAGAGAGCGAAAAGAGGATATAGCTGAACTTGTATCATTCTTTCTTAAAAAACATTCCCCTCAAAATCCTGCACTAAACATCTCCAATGAAGCCTTAGAGGTACTTGAAGAATATTCCTGGCCCGGCAATATACGTGAACTTGAAAATGTAATTTTACGATGCGCAGTGTTAGCTAAAAGTAATGTTGTGGAAATATCCGACCTGCCGCAGGAAATTATAGATAAAGGGACAGAAATTGCACCTATAAAAGGCGGAAAGTCGCTTTTAGATGCTGAGACCGAATTCCGGAAAATGTATATACTCAGAACATTACGCCAAACAAGTTCCAAAGCCGAGGCTGCTAAGCTGCTTGGAATTAACCGTACTCATTTCTATAAAATGCTGGCTCAGCTCGACATAGATCTTTAGTGTTAAAAAAATTAATTGTGTAAATGTTTACTTTTTGAATAATATTTTAATAAATTGCTATTGCTCTTATGAGGGAATATCACAGGAGAGATTTGTCGGATTATTGAGACGCATTTAGTTTGCCAACTGTCACTACTCCGAAGCGTTTTAATTGTGTTATTTGAATTATTGCATATTAAAAGCCCGATTTAGTTGTCGGATTTCTTTTTATAACCTGGTACATCATTTGAATAAGTATGGGCGAAAAAATTAAAATTTTATGAAAACAGCTATACTTGTTCTGGACGATGATACACAGGAATTAAGAAAACTGAGAGCTGTTCTTACAAGAGAAGGTTTTAATATCATAACTGCAACCGACAAAGAGACTGCGGTTCAATTAAGCAGGCATATCAAGGTTGGATGGGTGCTTGGCAAGGCTTCAACTTTAGGTTTTTCGGTTTTAACAAAAGATGGAGAAAAGAAAGAAAAAAACTAAACTATATACTAACAAAGTTCTAATTAACTAATTTCTATTATCAATTACTAAGGAGTAAACAAATGAAAAAAATGTTCACAATTTTTGCAGTTCTTTTTGTTGCATTTGCTGTAAATACAAATGCGCAAAGTAAGATGCAATTAGGAATCGGTCCTTTTGTTGGGTTACCAATGGGTACTTTTGGTGACATCACAGAATTAGGCTATGGTGGCGCCGTTCAGGGTGAATTAGGAATGGGCGATAACTTAAACGGAACTTTAACCACAGGTTATTTAATATTTGGCGGAAAATCTCAAACTATTGGTGAATTCACCTTTGACTATGGAGATTGGTCAGTAATCCCTGTTTTAGTTGGCTCCAAATATTATTTTGCCCAGGGTGTTTACGGAATGGTTCAGGCGGGCTTAAACTTTACTTCATACACCAACAAAATTCCTCTGCCAGGTGGCGGTACTATCGATGTATCAGTCAGTGATACAGAGTTTGGTTATGGAGTTGGTTTAGGTTACGAATTACCCATGGGTGCCAGTGGAGCATTAGATTTGTTTGTTAAGTATGGAAGTCTCGCTTCTGACGCAAACTTTATCGGATTCACAGCTCTATACAAATTCGGAATCTGATTTTAAATTATTTTAATTCTTTTGCCGTTTCAACTGTATTGTTGGAACGGCTTTTTTGTTCCATAGAATCTCTAAAGAAGTGATTTAATTTTTTTTTGGAGGTTAGCATTTAAGCTGTGTGAGTTAATTAATCAGCTTCTCTTCTCAATCCATCCCGCTTTCTCTCTTGAGCCAGCGGGATTTTTTTATAAATTGAAATCAGCAAATTGAAAGTTTTATCGGGGAGCGCATAAGGGAATAAAACTGATGTCGATTCATCAGTATTAAATGTAATAGAAATTTCAGATTCCCTGCAAAAAACCATTCAAAAACAAACAGGAGAGAAAATGAAAAAACTAACCCTCATTTTTACAATTCTTACACTTTTCAGCATTACATTAAATGCACAAAACTTTGCAAAAAGCGGCGTAATTGAAGCCGGCGGAAGCCTTGGATTTTCAAGTCAAACCGCTGTGTTTAACAGGCAATCAGATGATAAATCAACAGCTGCTATCAGCATCGAACCATTCGTTGGTTACTTTATTATTGATGGAGTTGAACTGGGTTTGATTCCGTCATTTGTAAGGTCAAGCTATGGTGATAATTCAAATAGTATGTTTGAGATATTCTTTGCTCCTGTTTACAATTTCGATATGCGGGGAAACTTACCCGTTCATTGAAGGCAGAATCGGTTACAATTCAAGAACGATTAAAACTCCGGGAGGTGAATCCACTTTAAGCGGTCTTTCCTGAGGTGGAGGCGGAGGTATCAAAGTAAAAGTTGGCTGCAGCAGCCTTGCAAATGTTGCACTTAGTTATATTCAATACACCTATAACCCGGAAAACTGGACCGGCGACAGAAATGGGTATAACATATTCGCCATTCATGTTGGCTTCACTGTTTTCTTTGGAAGATAATTTACATTAAACTTTCAGGCAGACTGGCGCACACTGATGTGACAGTCTGCCTTTCAATTCCTATGCATTATTAAAAGCGCTTTTCTTTTTTCACTTTTCAATCATTATTTTTTGACAACGAATAATAAAGGATAAATATGGAATTCGAACGTAATGCAGGAATATTGCTCCATCCTACTTCACTCCCCGGTAAGTTTGGAATCGGGGATATTGGTCCCGAAGCTTTTAACTTTATTGATTTTCTTGAATCCGCAGGGCAAAAACTCTGGCAGGTCTTCCCATTAGGACCCACGGGCTATGGCGATTCACCCTATCAATGCTTTTCTGCTTTTGCAGGTAATCCGTTATTGATAAGCCCCGAAAAATTAGCCGACGATGGTTTCCTTTCAGAAGAAGATTTCGATGATCAACCCGGATTCGATCCGCAAAAAACAGACTTCGGCAGCGTGATTGAATTCAAAAAAGTTCTGCTTAAAAAATCATATCAAAAGTTCAAAAAAAATCGTAACGGCTTTAAAGAATCTTTCAATCAATTCTGTGAAAAGAAAAAAGATTGGCTTGATGACTTTGCGTTGTTCATGGCAGCAAAGGATTATCATAACGGTGTGGAATGGAAAAAATGGGATCACAGCCTCTTGCTAAGAGATCAGAATGCACTTAAAGATTGGTCGCAAAAATTATCTGATGAAATTCAGTTTCATAAGTTCAATCAATTTCAGTTCTATAAACAATGGGGTGAACTAAAAGCTTATGCAAATAAAAAAGGAATTAAAATAATCGGAGATATGCCCATCTTTATTGCGTACGACAGCGCAGACCTCTGGGCAAACAAAAAAATCTTTACTGTAAATGAAGAGGGCGAGCTTACATTTGTTGCCGGTGTTCCGCCCGATTACTTCAGCGAAACCGGACAGTTGTGGGGCAATCCGCTTTATAAATGGAAAGAAATGGAAAAAGATGATTTCCTTTGGTGGAGAAAAAGAATTTCTGCATCGCTTGAGTTGTTCGACATTATTCGTATTGACCACTTCAGAGGTTTGGATGCTTATTGGGAAATAGCGGGCGGTGCAACAACCGCTCAGAATGGACGATGGGTTAAAGCGCCCGGCGAAAAACTGTTCACAACAATTCAAAAATATCTTGGTGAATTGCCTATCATCGCAGAAGACCTTGGTGTGATTACTGATTCTGTAATTGCTTTGCGGGATAAATTTAATTTCCCGGGCATGAAAATTCTCCAATTTGCATTCGGAAGCGGTATGGAAAAGAAATTCCTTCCGCATAACTTCATTCCTAATTGTGTTGTTTATACCGGCTCGCACGATAACGATACAACACGCGCATACTTTGAAAAAGCAAAACCGCAAAACAATGATATTTATTCGCACGCTCAGAAGTATCTTAATTACTTTGGCGATGATATGTGCTCTGAGTTGATTCGCACTGCATATGCTTCTGTTGCAAATACTGTGATTATACCTATGCAGGATATTCTTAACCTTGGCGGTGAAGCACGAATGAACTTCCCCGGCAAATCAGGAGGAAACTGGACTTGGAGATTTACATGGAATCAGGTTCCTGATTTTCTTGCATTTGCTTATAAAAAATTAGCCGAACTTTATGAACGACCACCTGTTGAGAAAAATAAAAATTCTGAAATTGATGTTGAGCAGGATTAGGAAAATATAGGGATTATTCACTATGTGTCCTGTGTTTCTATGTGGTTTAATAAATTATGATTAAAAAATGATCAAATATCTAAAAGATATGCTCGGAATTGAAGAAGAGGAGAAGGGAGCTATTGAGCCGGAAATCAAAGCCGGATACAGCGAAGAAAAGAAATTGCAGATTGTAACCTGCGCACTATTTGTTGAGCTTGCAAAAGCCGACAGCCGCTTCGATAAAAATGAAAGAGAGCCATCATTAATGTAATGAGAGAAAAATTCAATCTCGAAACGGAATACATTAATGAACTGCTGGAACTGGCTGAACGAAAATTGAAAGACACAATCAGCCTTTATGAATTCACTACTGTAATTAACGAAAAGTTTTCGCTCGAAGAAAAATTCGAACTGCTGCTTAATCTCTGGCGGTTAATTTATGTTGATGAAAGGCTGGACAATTACGAAGACCATCTCATAAAACTAATCGGCGGTATGCTGAACGTTGAACACAGGTATATTATTGCCGCCAAACTGATGGTGAAAGAGGAGATTTCGTCCGGTAAAGACAAAGACTAAACAGGATTACCAGCAGCAAAGTTTATAACCCGCCGCTAATCCGTCAATATTTATAAAAAATCATTCGCGCATTCGCGGCGAAAAGCAGAGCGGAAAAAATTGTAATTGATTTTTTGATTTGTTTAACTTAGGTTCACAACAGTTTCTTATTAACAATAGCGGGTTAGGAGGTCACGGTCGCTTGATGAGAAATTTGTGGTATA
>JBBIGV010000033.1:0-33062 GCA_037447335.1 Ignavibacteria bacterium
ATACCTATGGAATTATAGTTCTTTAAGTGAATTATATTATTCTCAATGTTAGGGCGTGAGCCTACGTTGCTCCGAATACCTTTTTCCTTTGGATGAATTATATTATTTTCTCTCACAACCGCTGTATTAATATCATATATGAATATTCCTTCATTATTCCCATAAAAGATATTATATTGAACAACAACGGTTGATTGATCAATTGCAAGCCCATCGACACCAAAATTAATTCTGTTGTTTTCAATTGTACCCTCAATTAAATTAATTCCATCAAGTACAAATATCCCGCTTCCAACATTATTTTCATCTGATACGATAATTTTAAATCCAATTAAATGACACATGTCTTTAAACCAAATAGCAGGATAACCCGGTTCCAGAAGACCTCTGGCGTCAACAATCGTACTATCCCAATCAGAACCTCTCAAATATAAACCAGGAATCATAACTATAGTTTCTTTATAAACACCATTAGCAACATAAATTGTATCACCAAACTCACTAACATCAATACAATCCTGAATTTTATTTGCTGCAGTCTCCCACGAAGTGTAAGGCGGTTGGTTGCTGCCGTGCGGACTTACGTAGCGTATGGTTGCATCAGCGGTTGCAATTAACAATGCACAATGTATAATTAACAATTGTAAAAGCATTATTAGTATCGGTTGTTTGGTTATCGTTTTCATAGTTTTATCTTGCGGTAAGTTTTGGCGCAGGACTGCTTGTGCAGTGATAACACTGCTTTTTTTCTCACTGCCGCTTAAACCCGGTTGCGGCTTCGTAATTAGGGTTTTCATAACAAATCTCCTAATTGTTATTTTATTAACTGGGTAAAACATAAGAACATTTTGGATTAAACTCAAACTTAATCGTTCGCTAACCTTCAACGTTAACAGCGGGAAGCAGCACCAAAACGTTGAAGGTTTTATACAAAAAAGGCTGCCCGATTGAGCAGCCTCTTAATTCGATAGTTGTTATTAATTTTATTTGATCAATAACATCTTCTTCGTATCAATATATTCATTTGCACTAATTCTGTAATAATATACACCCGATGCTAATCCATTCGCATTAAACAATACTTCATGGTAACCGGCATCAAGTTTTCCGTCAATCAGATCAGAGACAAGCTCTCCAAGACTGTTATAAATACTCAGCTTTACCTGCGACTGAAGCGGCAGAGAAAACTTTATGGTTGTTGCCGGATTAAACGGATTCGGGTAGTTTTGCGCAAGTACAAAATCTGCTGGTAAAGTATTGTTATCCCTGCCTTGTGTAATTTTTGGAATGATAGTAACTAAAAAGTTCTCACCAAAATTCCATTTATCATCTTCCGATGGAATGCCGTCGCCGTTTGCACTAAGTGCAACGGAATACAGGGTATCGTAATCTACACTGTCGGCAGGAATGAAAATGAATGCCCAGCTTAACGTATCAGTGCTGCCGAACGATGGTGAAGAAGAGTGAGTAAGTTCATTATCTATTCTTTTGGTTGTACCATCGGCTGTATCTATAAAGCTGAAATAAGAAGCAGCGTTGAATCCGCCTTTAACGGCAGGAAGTCCTGAAAGAAATATATAGTAAGTTGCAGTATCACCGATAGCGACAGTATCCGGACCTTCAATCCAAACACTAACGTTTGGCTCAGCATTAAGATTGTGGCAAACACATCCCTCTCCGTTTAATCTTGTCATTCCAACCATACCGGTTGAAAATTCAACGGAGGCATAAATAATTACACTCAAAAAAACGAAAAGAAACAAAATGTTGTATTTCATTGATTTTATCTAAATTGAAAATATTGTTAATAAATTGATATGAAATTTATTGATTGAGCTGATCAAAATAAAATGGACGGTGATGATCAACAGTTGACGTCATATTAAAAGAATATTCGGTCAGAAATAAATCATTTATCCAATTAAAGAATAAGCGGCTCCGGTTAACCGAAGCCGCCGCAAAATTATTTTATTAAGATCATCTTCTTTACAGAAGAAAAGGAAGAACCGTCTGTACCATTAGCCTGCATGCGATAAAAGTAAATTCCACTTGAAAGATTATCGGCGTTAAAGTTAACGGTATGTATTCCCGGAGTGAATTGTGAGTTTGTAATATCTCCAACCTGTTCGCCAATAGAATTGAAAACAGAAATGGTAACATTAGCATCAACCGGCAGGGTAAATGTTATTGCAGTTGAGGGATTAAATGGATTAGGAAAGTTTTGAGTTACTTCATAAAGAGTTGGAATAACTGCATCAACTTTCACAGCATCATAATATTTGAATGAGCCATCGTAATCCATCTGTTTAAGTCTGAAATAAGTTTTTTGAGTGATCAACTCATCTATGGTATATGAATAACTTTTACTCTCTGCTGTTGTTCCATAGCCGGGAACGAACGCAATAGTTTCAAACTCCTGATTATCAAAACCTGACTCTATTTCAAATCCATAATTATTTGTTTCTGTAGCAGTTGTCCATTCAAGCACAACCCTGTTATCTTGAACAGTTGCATTAAATGATGTCAGTTCAACCGGAATAAAATTCGGTGACCACAATTTGTAAAAACCACCGGACTGTGCAGCAAATACATTTATTGAATCTATAACCGCAACTGCATAGTTGCTTGCAGGAAGAGTTGTGTGCAGCCAGGTAGTGCCCCAATCCCGTGTAATATAAACATTACTTCCTGACCATGTTCCGGTAACAACATAATTCGGATCATCCGGATGAATATGCACTCCCCAGGTGGATGTTCCACTGTATGCGACTGTTACCCAGGAATCACCATAATTGGTTGTACGAATTATACCGCCGCCGCCGGCAAATTTAGTTGCCCAGGCAGTACCGAGCATATTGTGGTCAACAGCTATTGTTGGAATTTCACCAGATGTTGAATACGTCTGCGACCAGGTCATACCATAATTTGTGCTTTTGAATATTCCGGTACCATTATCTCCAACGAGAATAATGCTTGTATCCGGAAAAACGATAATATCACATGGCGCCGTCAATGTTCCTACACTGGAAGTCAGAGTAGCCCATGTTGAACCAAAATCTATTGAACGATCAAAGTTATTTCCGTTCATAAGATATAGGGTATCGGGATGTGTGGGATCCTGTGTTGATGGAATGCCATAAAAGGAAAATGAGAGGTTATCGGCAGTAGTGATCCATGTAGCTCCAAAGTCTGTTGACTTAACAACCTTATAACTGCTTCCTCCCTTATGTACTGAAACAACCATTTCTCCCGGTCTTTTAGGATGAACGTGCAGACACTTTATTGCTGATGAACCCGGTATAGTGCTGCCGTATTGTGAAAAGGTTTCACCTCTGTCAGTACTTTTAAATACTGCACTTGATGATCCATAATAAACGATGTTATTATCAACAGGATCAATTGCAATGGGATTACCTCTTCCACCTCCGCTCATTTTTAACTGCCATGTATATTGAGCAAATATTGCTGAAGATGCAAGAATGAAAATGCACAAAAATGTGACGAACTTGTTCATTATTTAACCTCTCTGTTAGAACTTGATATAGTTAGCGAAATGTTTGCTGCGAAGTTAAGTAATCTGATTTACATATGGAAGTCAAATATTTAAAAAATATTCCTCCTGCCCGGAGGTGTATTATTGTTATGCTTAATTGATTTTAGGGATACAACGAATTGTCATTTTCCGGTACATATCAGATTAAAGATTCGTTCATTTTATGGAAATGCATACTAAAAATTTGTAAGTTAATTATTGAAAATATTCACTCATTCTCACTAATAATAATTGATTATGACTATAGACGTTCTGGTTTTTGCTGCGCACCCCGATGACGCAGAGATTGCAATGGGAGGAACAATTGCTAAACTTACCTCAAACAATTTTAAAGTTGGAATTATTGACCTTACACAGGGCGAAATGGGGACGAGAGGAAGCGCTGAAATAAGACAGCATGAGGCAGTTCAATCGGCAATTATTCTGCGTTTAAGTATAAGAGAAAATTTACATATCCCCGACAGTAATATTAAACACTGCAAAGAGAATATTCTTAAGCTGGTTACTTCTATCAGAAAATATAAACCTAAAATTATTTTCGGACCGTATTTTAATGACCGGCATCCTGATCACGTTGAAACAGCCAGACTTGTAAAAGATGCAATGTTCTTTTCAGGCCTGAAAAAAGTAGAAACCTTCGACAGGGATATAATACAAGAAGCATACCGCCCTAAAAAAGTTTTTTATTACATGCAGACATATACTTTCGAACCGTCATTTATAGTTGATATTAGCGATCACTTTGAGGAGAAAATGAATTCGATAAAAGCATATACGACACAATTCCACAATCCGCACAGCAATCTGCCGGATACTTTTATAAGCCGTCCTGAGTTTGTTAATTACATTGAAGCACGTTCTGTTTTTTATGGTTTTCAGATCAGGAAAAAATATGGCGAGCCATTTTACTCTGAAGAGAAGGTTGAGCTTGATTTGACAGGTGTGTTAAAATAGTTCAAATGGTTGTGATTATTTTATATCTGATTATACCAGATTTGGTTAAATTGAATGAGCAGCAGGATTTATTATTAAGCTATGGATAAAAATAAAATAATAGAGAATATCAAAACACATCTGATGAAAAAGGATGACGTGGAATTCGCTTATTTGTTTGGTTCGTATGCCCTGGATTATGAAACCCCGCTAAGTGACATTGATATAGCTATATACCAAAAAGGTAATCGCTCAAAATATGATTTGAGAATGAATGAATTCAAAATTGAGAGTGAATTAATTCAGCTTATGCCTCAATTTGAATTTGATGTAAGGAGCTTCAACGATGCTCCGATTCTGATTATCGGTAAAATTCTTAATGAAGGAAAGCTGATATTCTATAAGGATGATAAATTTTACTATGATTATTTGGTTACAAAGCGAATTATGTACATAGATTTTTGTCTTGTCTATAATCCTTTATTTGAAGAACGATATAAGAGTATGTTAGATGATAGATAAAGAAAAAATTGAAAAACTTTTTTCAGAATTGGAAAATTATTTAACAACACTAAATAATATTGCAAACCTTAGCGATGCGCAATATCTGGATGACAGCAAGAACATTTATAGCGGCAGGTATTTATTACAGGTTTCAATCAAAACTTGCATTAACATCGCCAATCACATTGTTTCCAGAATGAAGTATGGTATTCCCAAAGAATATGCTGAATCATTCAGACTATTAAATCAATTCAAAATTATATCTGACAACCTCTAAGAAAGAATGATATTAATGACAAGATTTCGAAATAGAATCATTCATCTTTATTGGGATATAGATGATAAACTTGTTTTTAAAATCATAAAAGAAAATTGTGATGATTTTCAAGAATTCAAAATACAGATTAAAAATTTTATCAGTACAATTGAATATATTTAGAAAAAAACTCTGAAACTCTAAATTCTGCTTCCCTTCAACCTAAGCGAATTTGAAACAACACTAACCGAGCTCAATGCCATTGCAGCCGCTGCAAACATCGGGTTTAACAGACCGAGTGCAGCAACCGGAATACCGATCACATTATAAATAAATGCCCAGAATAAGTTCTGTTTAATTGCTGTAATGGTTTTCTTTGATAACCGGATGGCTTTTACTATTCCCGTTAAATCTCCGCTCATAAGAGTTATGTCTGCTGTTTCCATAGCAATGTCTGTTCCGGTTCCGGGTGCAATGCTTACATCAGCTTGTGCAAGGGCAGGGGCGTCATTTATTCCATCGCCAACCATTGCAACTATTTTTCCTTCAGATTGAAGTTTCTTAACAGCTTCTGCTTTCTGATGGGGCAGTAAATTCGCAATTACTGTATCAATGCCAGCTTGTTGTGCGATTGCTTTTGCAGTAATTTCATTATCACCCGTCAGCATCACAACATTAATGTTTTGTGACTTTAATTTATTAATTGCTTCCTTAGCGGATGATTTTATTTTATCCGCAATACCGATCAGTCCGGCTAATTTGCCGTCAACAGAAATATAGATCGGAGTTACAGCTTGTGATGTAAGCTGATGAATTTCTTTTTCCGCAAATGAAACCTGAATGGAATTATTAATCATCATCTTATCATTACCGATTACTACGACCTTATCTTTTATAACTGCTTTTAAACCAAGTCCTGTTTCAGAATTGAAAGACTCCGGATCTTCGAAATGAATTGATTTTTGCTTTGCATATTTAACTATCGCATCAGCGTATGGATGCTCTGATAATTTTTCAGCCGAAGCTGCAAATGATAATAATTCTTTCTCATCAAAACCGTTTAAAGTTACAACGTTAACAACCTGAGGAGTTCCCTCGGTTATAGTTCCGGTTTTATCGAGAACTACTGTACTTATTTTAACTGCCTGCTGAAGACTTCGTGCATTTTTAATTAGTACCCCGTTTGATGCACCTAAACCGGTTCCTACCATGATTGCCGTTGGAGTTGCGAGTCCTAATGCACAGGGGCAGGCTATTACAAGTACCGCTATAAAGTTCAGCATCGAGGATGTAAAGGACAATCCCCCAAACAAATACCAATAAACAAAAGTTAAAGCAGATATTACTATTACAATGGGTACAAAAACTGAAGCAATTTTATCAACCAAATTCTGAATGGGGGCTTTGGATGCCTGCGCTTTTTCTATAAGACGAATGATATGAGATATAAGAGTTTCACTTCCGACTGCGGTTGCTTTAAATTGGAAAGAACCGGTTTTGTTAATTGTTCCTCCTGTAACTTTGTTCCCTGAGGTTTTAAGAACCGGTATGCTTTCTCCTGTAATCATTGATTCATCAACGTAACTTGAACCGCTGATAACAACTCCATCAACAGGAATTTTTTCACCAGGTCTTACTATGATTAAATCGCCTTCAGTTAATTGATTTATAGGAACATCGGCTTCGTGCCCATCCTTAATAACTTTTGCAGTTTTAGGTTGAAGTCCAATCAAATTTTGGATTGCAGAAGATGTTTTTGCTTTAGCGCCGGCTTCAAGCAATCTTCCGAGCAAAATTAACGTAATAATAGTAGTTGCCGTATCAAAATAAATATGTTCATGAGCGAATGTTATCGAAAGGATTTCGGGAAAGAGTACTGCGATTGAACTATAAGTGTATGCGGTGCCTGTTCCTATTGCTACAAGTGTGTTCATATCCGAAGTAAATTTTTTTGCAAGTCTGAAAGCAATCGAAAAAAATCTCCTGCCTGAGTAAAACATAACCGGAGTTGCAAGAACAAAGAGAATCTTGTTAATTCCGTCCATAGATAAAGGCGACCATTGCATGAACCAATCGGTCATGCTTAGCATACTTATCACCATAACCGGAACAGAAAAAATTAATGCAATAATGAATTCTTTTTTTAGTGAAGCTCTGTAAGAATCTTTATGTGAGAGGTAAATTTCTTCATCGGTTTCTGTACTCTTGACATCAGTTGCAGGCGGAAGAATAATACGATATCCGGAATCTTCAATCACCCTTGAAATATCCGATAATGAAACCTTCTCTTTATTTATTGAGAAGGATACTTTTTCGGTTGCAAGGTTCACACTTATATCTGAAACACCTTCAATTTTGTTAAGTGATTTTTCAACCCTGCTAACGCAGCTTGCGCACGTCATTCCTTCAACCGGCAGATTATATGTTTTTATTTTCTGATTCATGCTAATGTAAGGCAGATATCATGGAATTATTTTGTATCCTGCATTTTCGATAGCCGTACAAATCATAGATTCGATTGAACTATTCTCATCATATTCGACCACAGCTTTTCCTATTTCAACACTTATAACTTTAAGACCTTCAATCTTATCCAGCGATTTACGTACAGCATTTATACAATGCCCGCACGTCATTCCTTCAATTATTAATTCTTTGGAGTTCATGATTTTCCTTAGTATTGATTTACAGATCAAAATTAAATCAGAAGGAAAGGTAAGTTGTTACAGAATTTCAAAAACGATTTATAATTTTTTAGGCAGGCGGGAGATTAATAATTAAGTTTATCAATTGGAAAGCGTTTTGCATCTGTTTGATTATTAAATTGGCTTGCGGTCATACCTGTTACTTTTTTGAATTGAGCAGATAAATGCGCAACACTGCTGTAACCCAATTTGTACGAAATTTCACTCAATGTGAACTGTCCGTACTTAAGCAGCTCCTTAGCTCTTTCAATCTTTTGCAGAATTACAAACTGCTCAATTGTGATGTTTTCGATTGAAGAAAATAATCCGCTCAGGTAATTATAATCATAGCCAACCTTAGCACGGATAAAATCGGAGAGATTCATTTTTTTGTTAGAAACAGCCTCATCATCATAAACAAGATTTATAACAGCTATTTTGATTTCCTCAATCAGTCTGGCTTTTCTATCCTCTATAAGCTCAAATCCGTTTTTTTCAAGAACATGTTTTATTTCTGAGAGAGGGAGAACTTCCGGCGAGATATTGATTTCAACTTCGCCTAATTTGATGTGCTTAACTTCAAGCCCGATTTTGTTAAGTTCTTCCTTAACAACTTTAATGCATCTGTTACAGACCATATTCTTAATGAATAAGGTTGAAGTATTTTTGTGAGAATTATCTGTTTTCATCTGATTTAGTTATTTCAGACCGTCTTATTTGTAAACATACTTCTATAGCGCATCAAGCATAGTGATGGAAAGCAATTCACCGGCATTTTTAATTTCTGCATTGTAACAATCAATTCTGTTGCAGATGCCAATGCAGTCAGAATAATCAAAATCTTTTGTCAGAAATAGTGCAACAAGATCAGCATCACATTTGCAATGAGAATACACCGGCAGGGGAGAATTGCAAGTCGGGCAATACATCTGAATTACGTGACCGGATTGAAGAGTAATATCAACAGATATTTTTGATTTATCACCATACACAGGGCTCAGAGCTAAAAATCCTTCTTCATCTTCTGAAGCAACTTTAATTATAATACCGGGCAGCCCGTTAAAGCTCGCTTTTTTATCAACCATGTTATGACCATTCAGACAATAACATTCAGTAAAGATGAGAATATTCTCTGTTTGTTTTAAATTCTCCCTTAAAGGATTAGGGATTATCAGCATACCGTGCTTATCAAACATTGGCATTGTTTACTCCTTTTTTGAACTTTGTTCAATAAATGGTTTAAGCAAATCGATCGGAACCGGAAAAATTGTTGTTGAATTTTTTTCAGATGCTACTTCGGTCAGAGTCTGAAGAAAACGAAGCTGGAGCGCCATCGGTTGTGTACTTATAATTTCAGCGGCATCACGAAGCTTTTGGCTTGCCTCAAATTCGCCTTCTGCATGAATTACCTTTGCTCTTCTTTCTCTTTCAGCTTCAGCTTGTCTTGCCATAGCACGCTGCATTTCGATGGGAAGATCTACATGCTTAACTTCAACATTAGATACTTTAATGCCCCAGGGTTCTGTTTGATGATCAATAATGTGCTGAAGCTCCTGGTTTATTTTATCTCTTTCAGCCAGAAGTTCATCAAGCTGAGACTGCCCCAGAACGCTTCTTAATGTTGTTTGTGAGAGTTGTGAAGTTGCTTCAAGAAAATTTTCCACTTCAACAATGGCTCTTGATGCATTGAGCACTCTGAAATATACTACCGCATTAACTTTAAGAGATACGTTATCTTTCGTTATAACATCCTGCGTTGGAACGTCCATTACAATGGTTCTTAAGCTGACTCTTACCATTCTGTCAACTACAGGAATCAGAATGATCAAACCAGGACCTTTTGCGCCAATGAGTCTCCCCAATCTAAAAACCACACCGCGTTCATATTCTCTTAGAATTCTTATTGCATAAGAGAGAATAAGTGCAATGAACATCACAATAATACCTGAAAAAGCAGGTAACATTTCCATTTTATCCTCCGATCATAACCGGTTAGTTAACCGGCTTTACTCACTTTAAGTTTAAGATTATGAACTTCAATTATTTTTATTTTTTCTCCTTTGCCAAGATTTCCATCGATACATTCAGCCTGCCAGGTCTCACCGTGTACACGGACAAGCCCGACTGGATTTAGTTCAGTTAAAGATTCTCCTATTTCACCAATCATTCCCTCTGTGCCTGAGCTTTGTTTAACTTTTTGTGCTCTTATACCCATACCTACTGCAAAGATGAAAAACAAAGCAGTAATAACAGCAATGAAGATAATTATTTCCATAGATATTGATATTCCTTCCAAAGTTGATTCAGGGTCGTACAGCATTATTGAACCGAGCACTAAAGATATTGCGCCTCCCACAGTCAGTAATCCGTAGCTCGTTACTTTGATTTCCAGCAAGAAGAATATTATTCCGAAAATAATCAAAGCCAGCCCGGCATAGTTGACCGGCAGTGTATGAAGGGCATAGAAAGCAAGAATTAAGGATATGACACCGATAACTCCCGGAAATATTGCCCCCGGGTTATAAAGTTCAAATATCAGTCCGTAAATACCAATGATAAAGAGAATGTAGGCTATATTGGGATTGCTTATAACATTCAGAAATTTTTCAGCGAAAGTCATATCTCTGTAATCAATTTTTGCAGTGCGGGTGTTAAGTGTAACTTCACCGATCTCGGTTTCAAAAACCTTTCCGTCAATCAACTCAAGAATTTCACTGATATTAGGAGAGATAAAATCAATTACATTAATTTTCAAAGCTTCTTCATCAGTAATGGACAAGCTTTTGCGTACCGCATCTTCTGCCCATTCAACATTTCTTTTCCTTTTTTCTGTAATTGATCTAATGAATGCTGCTGCATCATTTGTAGCTTTTTCTATCATTACCGAATCCTGCTGCCCATGCAAACCAACCGGATGTGCCGCACCAATATTTGTTCCGGGCGCCATTACAGCTATGTGCGCTGCAAGTGTTATAAAAACTCCCGCAGAGGCTGCCTGTGAGCCGGAAGGTGATACGTAAACAACTATTGGCACTTTTGATTGAAGAAATGCGGAAACTATAACCCGTGTAGATTTCAGCAGTCCGCCGGGTGTATTTAGTTTAACAATTAAGCACTCATAGTTATCCGATTCAGCTTTTTTAATTGCAGCTTCAATATAAGAAGAAGTTACCGGACTGATTGCTCCATCGATTGTGGCAACAAGAACTTTAGAATCCTGACTGTAGCCGGAAGCGGAATGAAGCCATACCGACACAATTATGACAATTAACAATTTCATTTTTACCCTGCTGGATTTTTTTCTCAACATATATAAATTATTGACGAGTTTCAACATCCCAAAGCTGAATATTTACGATTTTGACATTACTTTTAATCTTTTTTACAAAATTTTTAAACACACCGCCGAATTTCTCAATATAATTATAAATCCTTTTCAAAATAATAATTGAGCATTAGCAAATAACTTGATTCAGATAAATAATGAATTTTGTTAAATGTCGTTCATCTTTATACTAATTGAGACGCTTTATAATTTTTTTAAAAAATATTTTCAAAGGTCTTGATTAATTCTAAAAATATTGCAAAGTTTGATTGCCACGAATTGAAAGGTCCCCCCCAGCCTTTCAGTTCAAGCTTAGGCTCGCAATTCACCCCCGTTGCGGGCCTTACCTTTTTTAAAGCCAGATCCTTTAACTGCCGGCAAAATTACATAACTCCGGCTGATGATAGTTGATTAATATTCCTTCTTACGTTAACTTCAGCACGAAATTACAAGAATTAGTAATATCCATTCATAAAAATTTTCTTTCCAAATAAAACGGAGAAAACGGATGAGTAAAAAGCAACTTTCAGGTGAAGTATTTTATCCTTCCGATGAGGTAATAAAATACGCAAATGCAAAATGTGAACAGCTGTATGAATCTGCCTCTAGGGATCCATTAAAGTTTTGGGAAAACGAAGCATCAAATCTACATTGGCATGAAAAATGGGAAAAGGTTCTTGATGATTCCAATAAACCCTTCTACAAATGGTTCGTAAATGCTAAAACCAATATATCATATAACTGTCTTGATGTTCATCTTAATACTCCGCGCCGCAATAAGCTTGCGTTAATCTGGGAAGGGGAGAATGGAGACTTTCGGTCTTACTCATATTATGCATTGCAGAGAGAAACCTGCCGCTTTGCTAATGTTCTGAAAAGCCTTGGTGTTAAGAAAGGCGATCGGGTTACTCTTTATATGGGTAGAATTCCGGAGCTTATGATCGGTATGCTTGCTTGTGCAAGGATAGGGGCAATTCACTCGGTTGTTTATGGTGGATTTTCTGTTGAATCTTTACATGAAAGACTTGAAGACAGTCAATCTAAAGTTTTAATCGTTAGTGATGGTGCCTGGCAAAGAGGAAAAATTGTCGAACTTAAAAAAATTGCCGATGAAGCATTACAACGTGCGGCTACAGTTGAAAGTGTACTTGTAGTAAAACGAACCGGGCATCAGATAAATATGGAAGCAGGCAGAGATATGTGGTATCATGAATTAATGAATCTGCCTATAGCTAATAACTCTGATTGTATGGAAATTGTAGATGCTGAACATCCTCTCTTTCTCCTGTACACTTCAGGAACAACCGGCAAACCAAAAGCAATCCTTCACACTCATGGCGGTTATATGGTTGGAACTTATTCAACATTAAAATATGTGTTTGATATTCATGAAGAAGACCGGTATTGGTGTGCTGCAGACCCCGGTTGGATTACAGGTCACAGTTATATCGTTTATGGTCCTTTATTAAACGGTACTACCTCATTTATGTATGAAGGTGCGCCAAACTACCCTTACCCGCATCGTTGGTGGCAGATGATAGAGAAGTACGGAATAAATATTCTTTATACTGCTCCAACTGCTATAAGAGGATTGATGCGTTTCGGTGATGCATGGCCTAACCGATATAATCTTTCTTCTTTGAGATTGTTGGGAAGTGTGGGTGAACCGATAAATCCTGAAGCATGGAAATGGTATTACAGAGTTATAGGTAAGGAGAAATGCCCGATAATGGATACCTGGTGGCAGACAGAAACGGGCGGATTTATGATAACGCCTTTGCCCTGCACGCCATTAAAACCCGGCTCAGGAACAAAACCATTCCCGGGAGTAGTTGCAGACATTGTTGACGAAGACGGTAAACCAGTTAAAGCAAATGATGAGGGTTACCTTGTTATCAAAACTCCCTGGCCATCTATGTTAAGAACAATCTGGAATGATCCCGACAGGTATGTAAATCAGTACTGGAGCCGTTTCCCCGGTATGTATATGACCGGTGACTCTGCAAGGAAGGATGAAGATGGATATTTCTGGATAATCGGAAGAGTTGATGATGTGATTAAAGTTTCCGGCTATCGACTGGGAACAGCAGAAATTGAAAGTGCGTTGGTGAGTCATCCGGCAGTAGCTGAAGCAGCAGCAATAGGGTTGCCACACGAGGTAAAAGGTAATGCCATTCACTGTTATGTGTTATTAAAAACCGGTTATGAAGGCAGTGATAAACTTGTTGAAGAATTAAGACAGCATGTTGGTCACGAAGTAGGTCCGATAGCCAAGCCTGAACACATAGAAATTGTAGACAGCCTTCCCAAAACGCGAAGCGGTAAGATTATGCGTCGTGTATTAAAAGCGAGGGCTTTGGGGCTTGATCCTGGTAATTTATCTACGTTGGAAGAATAAATTAGTTTAGTGTTTAGGAATCAATTATTAAATTGTAAACAAGTTCAAATAATATTTAATTAAGTTTACCGGGTGATGTTAAAAATGGAAACAAAAAAAATAATCGAAGAAGTTATTTCACTTCCCTTGAAGAAAGAGTTCTTATTGCTGATTCTATTCTCAAAACTCTTAATCCTGTTGAAGCAGAAATTTATAAGAAGTGGATTATTTTGGCGAAAAATCGTTTGACTGAAATAAAATCAGGAGCTGTTGAAGCAGTCCCCGGGAAAGAAGTATTTAATAAAATTTGGCAGTAAATTTCTAAGTGACTTTTTTTTCCATCCTGATGCTGAATCTGAATTTCTTTAGGCCATAAATTATTATGAGAGAGAGGAACCAGGTTTAGGTTTCGATTTTGCAATTGCAATCTTTTCAACTGTTAATAGAATACTACTGTATCCGAGTGCCTGGCCTGTCCTTGAAGAAAATATCAGAAGATCGTTAGTTAACAGATTTCCCTACGGTATTATTTATTCTCAATTGGAAGAGAAAATAGTAATTTTGGCTGTAATGCACCTGGGCAGAGATCCGGATTACTGGAAACCAAGAAGTTGAAACTTTATATAAGATTAACTGAAAGGATACCAATTGAACGGCATAATCAATGAAGTAAATGCTGATTATGTGTAGTCCGCCTTAAATGTGGACTACACATTAACATACCTGAAACACAGAATCCAAAACAGTCCCATCTACCCATTTAACAATAGCCACAACTTTTTTCTTGTTCACTTTAGGTTTTGCAGGTGCCCCGCCGCAGATTTCATCAACTTCTTTTTTAATTTGTTTAATATCTTTTATCGGAAGTATGGAACCCTTAACTGCTTTCAACAAATCCTTTCTGTTGGGATTAATTGCAATTCCTCTTTCGGTAATAATCACATCAATCAGTTCTCCGGGCCCGCAAATAGTGGTAACTTCGTCAACAATTACAGGAATTCACTCCCTGAACGAAGGTATAGCGAGTATCGTGCATTTTGAATATAGACAGTTCTGCCATCCGCCAATACCATGCAGCAAATATCCATCACTGTGAGTTACTACATTCGCATTGAATTTTATATCAACTTCGGTTGCACCAAGCACGGCAACATCAACCATAGATGCAAAATTTCCTTTGCCGTGAAAGTTATACGAAGTGAAGGGACTTATATTTACATGATTATTATTTTCTCTCATGCTTCTTACGCCTTCAAGGTCGAATGTTTGTCCATCAAGAATGTAATCTGTTAGCCCTTCTTCAAGCATTTGGACCAGATATTTTATGCTGCCGCCTCGCATAAATCTTGCTTTGACGCCTTTTTCTTTCATTTTTTCTTTCAGGAAAAGGACGAATGCAAGATTAGTTCCACCAGCGCCAGCCTGAAGTTAAAATCCATCTCTCATAATACCTGCTGCATCAATAAAATCTGCAACATATTCAGCAATTAATAATCTGTCGGGAGATTTTGTTACTTCTGTTGTTCCCGAGACTATTCTTAAAGGGTCGCCAAGTAATTCAACCTCAACAACAAAGTCAACATTATTTCCCTGTATTCGTCATGGTACGCAGGGGAAGGGGACAAGATTATCAGTTACAACAATTACTTTATCGGCATATTCAGAATCTGCCAAAGCAAAACCAAGTAATCCGCAGGCAGATTTACCACGATCGCCTGTTGCATTACCAAACGGATCAACAGTAGGAGCAGCAATTACAGCAATATCAATGTGCACTTCACCATCCTGAATTGCCTGGTATCTTCCTCCGTGCGAACGAAGAACGCCCACTCCTCTCATTTTTCCTTCCGAAGTGAATTTGCCAAGAGGACCGTTCATACTTCCTTCAATGTGATGAATGGTTCCGTCTTCAAGATATCTTATCAAATGTTCATGAACGGGAAATGATGCAGAGGGGAACCACCGGATATTTTTTATTCCCATTTTTTTGATTACATCAAACATATAATTAGTAAGCGCATCACCGTTGCGAAGATGATGATGTGTGGAAATTGTCATTCCATCTTTTTACCCTGCATTCATCAAAGCGGTTTTCAGATCTTTAACAATTTTGTTTCCATCCGAGGGATAATCAATGCATGTTCTGATCGGAGGTTTTGCTTTAGTACCTGCTGGTTTGTATTTGTTAACTCCTTTTCTTGAACGGGCGTAGTCTAAGACGAAGCCCTTAAAAGGAATTTGTTTTTGTCCGTTTACTTCGGTTGGGACAAGTCGTCCTGCTGTGTTTTTTACTAGTTTCATTGTTTAATTACTTTATTTTTAAATTACCAAATTGTTATAGTTTATTGTTAATGCTGTATAGTATAATCATTCTTTCTTACCCGCAGTTAATTTATGCTTAGCGATTTCTATTGCTTTATGAAGTTTTTGTTTTAATCAGTGCTGTCCAAAATATTTTTTAAATATCCAATTAAATTTGAAAGACACTTAAATTTCCGATGAATTTTATGCAGTTTAAAATGGATCCTTATTTCGTCCCTAACGGGATTTGATCCACTAGGTAAAGTAGGGGCGTTCAATTGAACGCCCCTACTGACGGGACAAATAACCATTAAATTTTAATATTAAGACAATTAAGAGTCCCGACTACTGTCGGGACTGAATATTTATAGATAGATTCGACAGACAGAGAGTTCGGAGTCCCGTAGGGACGAAATAAAAAAATTGTTTTGGACAGATATGAAGGAAATGAGATTAAACTAACAAAATTAATTTTGGGGATTAAATTATTAAGACAGATTAGTATATTAATCGTTAGTTTTTTTCAACGATTGGTGCAATATTTGATTAATAAACCGGATTATTTATCATTGAGAGTACGCAAAACTTGAATATTAAGAAAGAAATAGAGCTGGCAGAAGTATTAAAGGTAAGTCTCGGGAAGGTTCTTGACAGCCTTATGAACCTTGCAGAAAGTGATGGTATTGCAGATAAACACAAAACAGAACTTGAGAATGCAGTACTAAATCTTTCCTCAATTGAAAACATGATAGACGAACTATCGCTTAGCACCCAATACCCCGATGGAGCCATCCTAAGAATAAACGATATGGGAGAATTAACCCATTTAAGCCCATCTATCAAAGATTTAACGGGTTACGAAATTAATAATCTTCTCAATCAAACTTTCGATGTAATTATATTTGAAAATGATCTGAATACATTTTCTGAATTTCTGATAGGTTTATTTAATTCTGTTGAAGGCAGCAACTGTAAAGTTTCTCTGGTTAATAAAAGTGGCGAGCCGGTTCCGGTAAATATGACCGGCAAGATAGTTCAGATCAGGAACAAAAATATTGCACAAATAACTTTGCACCGGTCTGAACAAGCAATAAATTTAAAACAACAGATCGCTGCATCAGAACAAACCTTTAAGCTAATATGGGAATTCTCATCCGAAGGTATGCGGCTGACAGACGAGAACGGCATCGTTATTCTTTGTAACAAAGCATTTGCTGATATGATCAATATCCCGCGTGAAGGAATTGAAGGAAAACATATGCAGCTTGCTTATTATCCCTCTCAAAGAGAAGAAATTTTTAAAACCTACCTTCATATATTCAGAAATGAATCAGTAAGAACAAGATTTGAAAACTCAGCAATTCTTTGGAACGGACTTCGCATTGATTTTGAAGTTACAAATTCTTTCATCACCGATCCCGATGGAAGAAAGCTGATGTTAAGTGTTATCCGCGATATCACCGAAAGAAAAACATCCGAAAGAATTATAGAGAGAAAGGATAACCTTCTGCACGGAATTGCAGAGGCTACAAAAATTCTTATTACCGCACAAAATTATGATGCAGGTTTTAATGCTGCTTTAAGAATTCTGGGCATCTCTGCAGAAGTTGATCGTGTATATATATATCAGCATTTAATCTCTGAAGAAACCGGGGAAATGTATGTGAGCATTCTTTATGAGTGGCATTCAGAATATATTGTTGCACAAATAAATGACCCTGAACTGAAAAGGCTTTCATACTCACGTTTCTCTTCACTTAATTTTTATGAAAATTTTTCAAAAGGCAACTCCTTAAAATTCCTGATAAAAGATCTGCCTCCGGCTGAAAGATCAGTTTTTATTGATAGCAGTATTCAGTCAATAATTCTCGTCCCCATAATGGTTGATGATGAATACTGGGGATTCATCGGTTTTGATGACTGCACAACCGAACGGAACTGGGATGATAACGAAGAAACTCTTCTTGTTACTATGGCTGCTTCGATGGGTGCGGTTATTAAAAGAAACAAATTCCGCGATGAACTAATACAAAAAAACAGGCAGCTTGATGCCGCTGTAATACGAGCTGAAACTGCTGTGCGTGCTAAAAGTGAATTCCTTGCGCTTATGAGCCACGAAATCAGAACCCCCATGAACGGCGTAATCGGAATGACCGGATTACTGCTTGATACAGACCTGACTTCGGAACAAAGAGAGTACGTTGAGACAATCAGATTAAGCGGTGATCAACTGCTGGTAATCATAAACGACATACTTGATTTTTCTAAAATTGAATCTGAAAAGCTTGATCTCGAATACCAGCCCTTCGATCTTCGGGATTGTATTGAAGATTCCCTTGATCTGCTTGCACCTAAAGCTGTTGAAAAAGGAATTGAACTTTCTTACCTGATCGAAAACAATACCCCTATCATTATTAACGGTGACGTTACAAGATTAAGACAAATCTTAACCAATCTGCTAAGCAATGCAGTTAAATTTACAGTAAAGGGCGAAGTGTTTGTTTCTGTATCAGCTCTTAAAGTAGATAACAAAAAATACGAAGTAAATTTTTCGGTTAAAGACACGGGTATTGGTATACCTGCAGACAGGATGGACAGGCTGTTCAAATCTTTCAGCCAGGTTGATACGTCAACTACAAGACAGTTTGGAGGAACCGGGCTTGGTCTGGCAATCAGTAAAAAGTTAGTTGAAATGATGGGGGGTGAGATGTGGGTTGAAAGTGAATTTGGCAAAGGCTCTACATTTTTCTTTACCATTATAACAGAAATGGCAGATTCATTCTCAAAAATTTATCTGCCGTCAGCATCGGCACAACTAAAAGGTAAACACATTATTATTGTGGATGATAATAAAAACAACAGGAGAATTCTTAAAGAACAAACGGAGAGCTGGGGTCTTCATACATATGTTGCATCAACTCCGGAGGAAGTTTTAAATACCATTAGCGAAGGGCGTGTTTTTGATATTGCTGTGTTTGATTATCAGATGTCCGGTATGGATGGAATTACTCTCGCAAAAAAAATCAGAAATTATCCTACCGGAAAAGATTTACCTGTTGTGATATTAACTTCACTAGGCAGAAAAGAAGATCTGCCTGACTCAGATAAAAATAATCTTGCAGCATTTTTAACCAAACCCATTAAACACCAGCAGTTAATTGAGTGTTTGACTACAGTGTTGGTGGGAAGTAAAAAAGAGAAAACAGTAGTTAAACAGGATGATAAACCAATTAAAGCACTTGGTAAAAGCATCCCTTTGCGAATTCTTATTGCGGAAGATAACGTTGTTAATCAAAAGGTAGCCGTAAGAATACTCGAAAAAATGGGCTACAGACCCGACCTTGCTGCTAATGGATCGGAAGCGGTTAATGCCGCAAAAAAAATAAATTATGATCTTATCCTGATGGATGTGCTTATGCCGGAGATGGATGGTTTTGAAGCAACAAGAATTATCAATAAAGAATTTCAGGGTAAACAAAAACCGGTTATTATTGCTATGACTGCAAACGCTATGAAAGGCGACAGAGAAGCCTGCATTCAGGCTGGTATGGATGATTACATAGGCAAGCCGATACGAATTGATGAACTTGAATCAGTGCTTAATGTTTGGGGCAGCAAAATTTATGAGGTTAAAAAGGAAGAAATTGACAGGATCAAAAAGCAGAAATCACAAACTAAAATCCTTGATGAAGGCAAAATAACTTTTCTGCAGGATATTCGCACAAAGGAAGATGTTGTCTTTTTTATAGATCTGCTTGATACTTATTTATCAGAATTACCGGCTACTATTGCACATATAACAGATGCTGTAAAAAACAGGGATGCAAAAAATCTTAAATTTTATGCACACAAGCTGAAAGGCAGCAGCCTTACTTTCGGTATAGATGATCTTTCAAATCTTAGTCATAATCTTGAAACCGCTGCACGCGAAGAAAGATTCGGACAAGAGACAAGAAATCTTGCTCATAAACTTATAGAAAAGTTTGAGATTATTATCAGGGAACTTGAAGTGATCCGCCAAAAATATCTTAAACTATAAAAACCAATTCTATCTGTCATTAATGCTATGCTTAATTTACCCTCACAAAAAAAACGGGCGCCCGCTAACAGGACGTTATATCTCACACAGGATGAGGTGGACCGGCTTAGTTTTAAAAACCTCGTGCCTGCCGGAAAATTGCAGCAAGCTGACGTTGTTAACAAAATTATTCACTCAGATATTTATAATATACTCGATTATTTACCGGATAACTTTGTTGATCTGATGTTTATTGATCCGCCTTATAATCTTACCAAGACTTTTAATACTTCCGCTTTTAATGAAATGAAAAATACTGAATATGAAAACTGGATCGATTCATGGCTCAGTAAGCTGATAAGATTGCTTAAGCGAAATGCTTCTGTTTATATCTGTTCAGATTGGAATTCCTCTTCGGCAGTTTTTAATACAGCAGAAAAATATTTCAAGGTAAGAAACCGAATTACCTGGGAGAGAGAGAAGGGGAGAGGTGCATTAAAAAACTGGAAGAATTGCCACGAGGATATCTGGTTTTGCACATTATCGGACGATTATTATTTTGATGTTGATGCTGTTAAATTGAAAAGGAAGGTTATTGCTCCTTATAAAAAAGATGGTGAACCAAAAGATTGGCTGATTGAGAATCAGAAAGGCTATCGCATAACTTATCCATCAAATATCTGGACGGACATTTCGGTACCATTCTGGTCAATGCCTGAAAATACTGTTCATCCTACGCAAAAACCTGAAAAACTGCTTGCAAAAGTTATTCTTGCAAGTTCAAAGCCGGGCGATGTTGTTTTTGATCCTTTTCTTGGTTCAGGAACAACTGCGGTTACTGCTAAAAAGACCGGCAGATTGTTTTGCGGGGTTGAAAAGGACTTATACTATTGCTGCCTGGCTCAGAAAAGACTGGAACTTGCTGAGAATAATAATTCAATTCAGGGATATGATGGCGAAGTGTTCTGGGAGCGGAACACTTTAAACGAACGTGGAAAAAAGTAATCGATCTTTCTTGCTCACATCAAAAAAAATAAACATTTTGAGGATGATTTTTGAAAAATTATTGGGTGCCGGTTGACAGATGATTGCCCAATCCCGTCAGGTCCGGAAGGAAGCAGCGGTAAGCAAAAAGTTTGTGCAGCCGGCTACCCTTTATTTATAGAATAAAGTTGCCGGTATTATAAATTCCAGAACACCTTTACACGGGCGCGCCTTTCCGTTGAAAGAAACTTTCGAAATCATTCCCCTTTCAAATGAAAAATTAGCTCCTGATGACGAAACAAGATTTGAAAGATGAGACGATAAGTCGGGTTCGTGTGCAACAAGTGCAATCTCACCATCATTTATCTCATTAACCAGGTCAATAAGCTGTTCTGTTTTTGAATGAAGCCCTAAACGCTTATCAACAATAATTTTATCAATAATCTCAAACTCTTTGGCGATTATCTCTGCAGTTTGAACTGCACGTATTAACGGAGAAGTTACTATCCAATCAAATTTGTTTTGTAAGTTCTTCCATCCTTTTGCTGCAGCAATCATTTGAGCTATGCCTTTTTCGGTAAGCTTACGATCAGCATCGCTTTTAGTTAGTGAAACATTTTCCGGGATACCGTGCCTTATCAGATAGATATTCATTGAAGTAATTGAAGTGAAAAAATATCAGCAGTCTATGAATAAAGTGTTTATAATTTCCTCATACATTTCTTTGTACTCTTCAAAAGTATACTTTGAAAATTCAAAAATCATGATCAGCTTGATATTACTGCAGCTATACTCAAAAAACCTTACTGTATTTTTACCTGCGTCAATCCTGTTGCTGAATCTTACATTATAAATTCCTTGTGCTGAGTTTCCAAATGAATGATCAATATAGTCTTCTGCAGAATTTTCAACGGGGATTAGTGCAATAGAAATATTTGCTCCAATCTTATCGTTCACATACTGCACACCTTTAATATGGCTTTTCAGATGCTTTGTTAACGTGAAATCTTTTATCTCTTTCCAATCTTCATTTAGTTTGATACTGAAGACTTCTGAGCCGGTTTTTGCATCACCTTCAGATTTGATTTCAGCAGGATTTAATCCAACGGATAACAATGCGCTTTCAGGATTAGTTATTTCCGGTACATTCTGGCTTGTATTGAATTGTTTTACTCTTTCAATAACAAAGTTGTCGAATTTGTTGTCATTAGAAATATATGTGTTAGAAATATCATCGAATAAAAATGAATCTTCTTTGAACTTCAGATCAAATTTCTGAGAACTGCTTATGATGGTTGATATTTTTTCCGGGGTAATACTTGTTATGTCCTGTGAGAAATCAACCGATGGTTCCTTGAGCCTGGTGAAACTTCGGAACATCAATCCGGCAGTTTTTGAATTCACTCCGTATAAACTGACTCTTTGCAGTTCTAAAGCTCCTTTTGAAATAAAATCTTCCGTCAGCTTGAGGAAATGTTTATCCCGAACAGTTATTATTTCAGGCGAGAGATTTCCTGAGAGAGATTTATCAATCAGATAAGCGTTTAATGTCTGGTTGTATATCGCCAGCCGGTTATAAACCGGGTTGGGATATTCAAGCACTACAGCAAACATCTGCTTTTTGCTTTCATCCAGAAATGGAATGATCGTCAGTTGGTTATAACCTGTATTAATCGGAAGTGTAAAATCGATTAAACCGGATAAACTTTTATTGGCCGATGAATCACCGGCTGCCGCTTTTTCAACAAGCGATCTTAAAGAGGATTCTGTAAACACAGTTCTTTCTTTCTTTTCGCCGCCGGAACAACCGATAATTACAGATACCGTGACTGCAATGATATATTTTAAAAATTCCATAACCTTTCGGGCATCAATTTAATGAAAAATTAAGATTTATTTTTGATTTTTTTTATTTAGCACCTATATTCATCACTGTTTGTAAATAAATTGTCATCTCATAAACACAGAAGCAATTTGCTGCGCATTTTAAAAACTGTATTGGTTTTTATTTTACTGAGCAATCTGAATTTTGCTCAGGAAGTATCAATATCAAAAATTGCATTGCAGCACATCCCTGTTACAATAAAAGTTACGGGCATTCCTGATACTATTTCCGCAATCATAATCAAAATTTCTAATCCTGATATTCAACATAATTTTGAGCTTACTGTATTAAACGGTATTGTTGATACGTCAATAAGTATTCCCGGTACGGGTAATTATTCAGTAGAATTTCCCGGTTACGAAGTTGAGAAGACTTCACTCAGAGTTCTTCCAGGATTATTCAGCATTATTCCTCCTTTGTTAGCAATTTTTCTTGCATTGCTTTTAAGACAGGTGATCATTTCCCTTGTACTCGGTGTGTATGTAGGTTCGGTGCTGGTATATGATTATAACATCATCACAGGATTTGTCCGCCTGATTGATACATACATAGTTAACGCTTTAGTTGATGAATCACATATACAGATCATAGTGTTTACATTTCTTTTTGGAGGGATGATAGGTTTAATTTCCAAAAGCGGGGGAACAAGAGGAATAGCTAACGTTCTTTCCGGGTTCGCACGAACCAGGCGTTCAGGTATGATCTCAACCTGGCTGTCAGGTTTAATAATTTTCTTCGATGATTATGCAAACAGCCTGATTGTTGGAAACCTGATGAGACCATTGACTGATAAGATGCGAATCTCACGCGAAAAACTTGCCTTTATTGTCGATGCTACAGCAGCGCCTGTAGCAAGTATAATGATCGTAAGTTCATGGATTGGATATGAAATAGGACTGATTCAGGATGGATTGAGAATTATCGGTTCAACTGAAAATGCTTATGATATTTTTCTTCAAACAATTCCATATCGTTTTTACCCGATTTTAATGCTCATCTTTGTTTTTATGATTGCTTATACGCAAAGAGATTTCGGGTTAATGCACAAAGCCGAGAAGAGAGCAGTTGAAGAGGGTAAGGTATCTGCAGATGACAAGAATATCACCAAAAATCTTTCCGAAGTTTCTGAAATATTCGGAAATGAAGATAAGGCAAGGTGGTATAACGGAATTATTCCTGTCGGGGTAATGATTTTCGGAACCATTGCCGCTCTGTACTACACTGGCGTAACGGCGCTTACTGATGGGGGAGTAACGGATTATTCGTTCAGAGATATAATCGGAAACTCTGACCCGTATAAGGCGTTGTTATGGTCCAGCTTTTCAGCGTGCGTAGTTGCCGGATTAATGATTCTGTCGCAACGGATCATGAGTCTTAGCGAAACTATTGATGCATGGTTTATCGGCATTCGTTCTATGATGCTCGCACTTTTAATTTTAACATTAGCATGGGCAATCGGTGCTGTAACTGTTGAAATAAAAACTGCCGATTATATTGTTAGTATGATAGATGATTCTATAAATCCAAGATTTTTGCCGGTGATAGTTTTTCTTGCCTGTGCATTAACTAGTTTTTCTACCGGTACCAGTTGGGGTACAATGGCTATAATGATGCCAATCGCAATCCCGTTAGCTCATTCGGTATCAGGCATATACAACTTTTCAGATGTTGATAGTATGATAATACTTCACGGCGTTATCAGTTCGGTGCTTGCCGGATCAGTTTTTGGCGATCACTGCTCACCCATTGCAGATACTACTATTCTAAGTTCAATGGCTTCGGGATGCGATCATATGGATCACGTAAGAACGCAGCTCCCGTATGCTATTTTGGTTGGCGTGTTATGTATGCTGCTCGGCGATATACCCACAGCTTATGGTTTTTCACCTTATCTTTCAGTGTTAATCATTTCCGGAATACTCGCGCTGGTTCTTTACTTTTTCGGTAAGAAACCCGGAACCGTCAGGCAATAAATTTCCGAAGCAATTCCGATGTATCAGAAATATTTTTTTGAAGATTAATAAGCCTTTCCTTAATACTCTCTATGTCACTGTGCTTTCCTGATACTTCAATAGCCAGTGCTTCTTCCCCAACAGCTTTTGCTCCAATAGAGAAACTTGAACCTTTAATTGTATGTGCTTCTTTAATAATAGATTGAAAATCTCTTTTGTTTACTGCGTAAGAAAGCTTCTTAAATCTATCATCAACATCTTCAATATAAGTTTTCAATAGGTCTTTTTTAAACTCTTCGTTACCCATACTTATTTTTTCAAGATGGTCAAAGTCAAAAACCGGATTCTCAATTTCTTCCTGGTTATTAGGGATCATCTCATTTACCTCTGTTTCATGTTCAAGCCATTGTTTTATTTTAGTGATTAATTCTTTTGGCTCAATTGGCTTGGGAATAAAATCATTCATACCTGCCCCGATACACTTTTCCCTGTCACCTGCCAAAGCATTAGCAGTTGTAGCAATTACCGGAATTGATTCAAACTTACCACCCATTTTTCGTATTTTGTGTGTTGCAGTATAGCCATCCATTTCGGGCATTTGAACATCCATAAGCACGAGATGATAATCATTTTTTTTAAGTGCATTTAACGCCTGGATACCGTTTGTTACGACGTCTGCCTTAAACCCTGCTTCTTCGAGAAACTTCAGCACAACTTTTTGATTTACCAGATTATCCTCTGCGACAAGTATGTTAATATTTTCGGATGCAGCCTTGTGATCTTTTAAAGTCATATTATTCAGGTTTTTTGATGCTGCTGAACTATAAACCCTTTTTAGTGAATCGAAGGGAATATGTTCCGGCTGCTCATCTTGTAATTTCAGATTAATTGTAAAAAAGAAATTGGAACCTTTACCCGGTTCACTTTCAACACCAATTTCACCTTTCATAAGATTAATGAATTCCTTACTGATCAGAAGCCCAAGACCTGTCCCGCCAAATTTCTTTGTAGGTGAGTCTGAAACCTGTGAAAATGCTTTAAACAATTCTTTGATTTTGTGCTGCGGAATTCCAATACCTGTATCTTTTACTGAAACTGCTAGAACGACATGCCCATTCTTTATCTCATTAACTTTCGTGGTAATTATTATTTCTCCCGCATCAGTAAACTTAACCGCATTACCAAGCAGATTAACAAAGATTTGTCTTATTCTTGTGGGATCACCTATAACATTAAGTGGTGTGCCCGCTGCAATATCTTTTATTACAGCAATTCCTTTTTCTGAAGCCTTTGTTCCGATTATTGCTGCCGACTTATCAATAATTTCGCTAAAGTTGAATGGTATTTCCTCAAGTTCAAATTTACCCGATTCAATTTTTGAAAGATCGAGTATATCATTTATTATATCGAGCAAAAATTCTGCTGATTGTTTTGCATTTAATACGAACAGTTTCAACTCTTCTTTATTTTCATAAGCTTCCATTTCAAGCAGCGAAAGGTAGCCGATAATGCCGTTCATTGGCGTGCGAATTTCGTGGCTCATATTTGCAAGAAACTGACTTTTTGATATGCTGTTTTGAATAGCTTCTTCTGCGAGGCGGTCGGCACGGGCTTTTTCTTTTCTAAGAGCCTGTTCAGCAATTTCTCTTTCTTCTTCCGCTTTAACCTGAAGTGTAACATCCTGCAAATTGCCTTCGTAATAGTAATCTTTCGTAAGGGGATTGATTATTACTTTCCTGTCTGATAAGCGGGCTTTTATTTTGGATCCGTCTTTTCTTCTGAGCGTGAGACGATAATCTTTAACCTCGCCGAGCTGCTCAATTAGTTCCGTAAGCTTTTTTCTTTCTTCAGGTTTTTCAAAAATATCCCAGGCTATATTAACTTGTTTAAGTTCATCAAAGTTTTCATAACCAAGCATTTTAATTAATGCAGGGTTAGCAGTAATAAATTTTCCTTCTGGTGTTGATTGGAAAATACCTTCGGCAGAATTCTCAAATATTTCACGGTATTTTCTTTCAGATAATTCTGTATTAAATGAATTTTCTGCCAATTCTGAACGAAGCTTATAATTTACTGCGCTTCCGATTACCGATATACAACTCAAGAATAAAACGAAGATCACTACTTCATAAATGTTGGGTAAAAAGTAAACCTGCTTTTCATTAAATATGATTGCTGAGGCGAATACAATGTTGTAATAAATCGCAACGATTATCTGATTCTTAACTTCCCAGCTCAGAAACAAGGCTGATGTGAATATCATCAGTCCCATTATCTGTGCATTAAATACGAGAGTATTAGGAAGGAGATAAATCATATATGCCGAAGACAAAATTATTGAGAGCAGAAGTACGTGAACAAGTACTACAGGTTTAGGCGGTCTTTCTTTTGTGTAAAGCAGCACGAGGATTGAAAAAGAAATCAAAGTAGCAAACAACCGGGCAGAATAAATGTGCAGGCTGTAATCAGAATGATACCTGACCTCAAAGATCATTGCAAACACACCTGATATCGTTACCAGTAATGCGATGACTTTAAGAGGAGTAATAAGCAGCTTATCTGCTTCCTGCCTGATATGCGAAACATGGTGCGCGGGCAGGTCATATTTACCAAATATAAAATCACCCGTGTTTTTATTTGACCGCTGCATCTTCATTTATATTTTATTTTGTCATTAATCTAATAATTATTTTGTTAAGAAAAATTTGTACCAGATTAATAAATTGCCGAAGCAAAACTACGCTGCCCGATATTGAAGGGTATATTAAAATTATTTTGCCAGTGAAATCATCTCAACAAGCTCAGCCACCATTTGATCGGTATTTCCGCTGAAACCTACACTCCTGAAACGAATACTGCCGTTTTTATCAATTACAAATTTTGTTGGTATCCCGCTTACACGATATTTTTCAATTACTTTGTTTTCGGTATCCAGCAAAACCTGGAAAGGATAATTGTTTTGTTTTATGAAATCTTCAGCAATTTGCTTTTTATCTGCTGCGTTTTCCCAGGAATTTATAAATAAAAAACTTACGTTATCATCATCCTGGTATTTTTCAACAGCCTTCTTCATTCCGGGAAAAGAGAGTAAACAAGGTCCGCACCATGTAGCCCAGAAATCGAGAATTACAATTTTACCTCTTAAGCTTGCCATCGAAATATCCCTTCCTGATAAGTCTTTAAGGGTAAAATCGGGAGCCGGCTCATTTATCATTGTTTTTTTAAGCTTGCTTCTCATCATTCTTAGAGCGGCGGTTTCAACCTCAGCCTCAACTTTTTCAAAACCTTCTTCAGTTCCTTTATCAGAAACGTAAGCGGATTTTAAAAGCTTTTTAAGTTTTTCAGAGCCGCCTTTTTCGGTTATTTGTTTTTCAATGAAAAGAAGGGCTTTATCATGATTTTGGTTGGCGATAAGAAGTTCAGCATAAAGCTCTGCAATTTCAATTTCCTTTTCATTTGTTAAAGTAACTGCTTCTTCAGCATAGGTAAGCGCTTCAGATTTTTTACCGGAGCGTGATAGCAGGTTCGCGTAAGCAAACAGATTCAGTCCAAGCAGATATTTCCTGGTTTCGAGCCATTCTGCATTTGTATAATAATTTGGTTTTTGCTGCTGCGGAGTGTTTATTTCATTACGATTTCTGCTTACACCTAATTTTGCAATTTCCAGGGCAATATCAGGGTTCGTGTTATCCTGGATCATTTTGTTAACGGCGGAATAAAACCGGTACGGGTGCACTTTCTGAATATTCTCTTTCAGGAAATTTTTCAGCTCAACAAACATTTTATTATCGCGGTAATAATTGGCAATAGCATCGTAAACGTTCTGGCTCAAATCGCTGCCGGGAAAGTCCTTTATAAATTTTTCAGCCAGCCTGATTTTTTCGCTGATATCAGTTTCATCAGCAATCTCTCTGAAACGCTGCATCTGAATAAATTTTGCTGAGGGATAATTTTCCAGGAGCACGTTCGTATAGTATTCTTCTTTATCCTTGTTATTTACACGTCCATACCATTCCGTTAACGCAGATAATTCCAATTCGCTTTTAGTCAGGTCTTTTTCGATAAGTGATAGTTCAGCCAATACGATGCTATCTGCTGATTCTTTATAAACTCTTGTTTTGACGGATAAGTAACTATCGAGAAATTCATTTTTCATTTTGGGATTAGAATTAAACTCTTCTTCAAACAGATCAAGTGCTTTTTCTGCATCTCTTTTTAAATCCATATAATAACTTCCCCATGTATTTATAGCTACAGCATAGCCAGCCAGGCTACCCGGAATAATTTTATTATTTTGATAGAGATGAATGACAAATCCAAGATTATTATTGACATCAAAGTTTTCATCGGATTTAAATTTAATCAGAATACCAAGTGTTGAATCGGAAGAAGAAAATTGTGCTGTCAGGTAATCACCCTCCTTTTCCATTTTAATTCCGATTGCATCGTGCAGATCTGTTCCGTACAGGTAAGCAATCATTTCGATTTCATCTTTACCTTCTAATAAAGAGCCCTCCGGATTGTAATGAACAGTTATCGTGGCGCCGGGTAAAGGTTTTTCGGGTGAAAATGAAAATGAACTTTGTTCTGTCGGTGCCTGTTTACAACCAGTAAGAAATGCTATAATAAATAACAGTCCGGTTATTGATAGCAGCCTCATGTATTACTCCGTTTCTCCAATAATTTCAGTATTGCAAAGTTAATCAGTTTACGAGAGAAATAATACAGAATGACCGTATCAATTTCAGTAAAAAGTATGATATTTAATCTGAAAAACACACTAATGCGCCGGGAAAAGTCTGAAACTTGCCTGAATACACTATGATATTTCAGCTAAAAATAGTATTCTTTCACCCGGAATTTCCAGGAGTCTTAAAGATCGGGAAAAGCGGTGCATCAATAAATAGTGTCTGTGGAATCCATCATCAGGATTAATTTTGTTTTTGAGGTTCTCAAAATAAATTCAGAAATATCAATGAAAAAGAACGATACTCCATCAAAATTAATTAAACAATTTGCGTATAACGAAGCAAAAGCTATTGTAGCAGTATTCCTGTTTCTTTATTGTGCCGCTATTTATTTTATCATTGCTGACTGGCATGGTGAATTGGCTGCGGTTAAGTTCGATACTTATTTAATTTCGCTGCTTGGTGATTATCAGCGTTGGGATAGATCGATGGGACCCGCATGGCTGGTACCGTTTCTTAGGGATATAACAGTTTTGGGTGGGATTACTACTACAGTCGTAATTTTGCTGCTCGGATCGCTGATTCTTTATATGAAAAATAAAATCAGAACTCTTAGTACTTTTATTGTTCCGATTATTGGCGGAGCAGCAATTACTTATTTAGCCAAGTTTTACTTTGCAACTATGGCTGAATCAGTAAATTTGTTTGATTTACTCTCTGTACGCTCTCACGGTTTTCCATCCGGACACGCTATTATGTCTGTTTCGATATTCCTTACAATCGGAGTTTTATTCAGCAGAACACAAAGAAGGCGAACAGTCAGAGTAATTGTAATGAACAGCGCTGTTTTTTTGGTTCTGTTGATCGGTGCAAGCAGGGTTTTGCTCGGTGCGCATCAACCAACAGAGGTTTTTGCAGGATGGTCGCTCGGTTTGTCTTGGGTTTCACTTTGCTGGCTGGTTGAATGGTACCTTAGCAGTAAAGTATTTCCTTATAAGATGCCATTCTCAAAAACTCACGAGGGCTGAAAGCTAATATTTGAAATGTTTGATTTGTTCACCTTTCTCACCTACTTCAGTCATTGCTTCAATACCGATTTGCAGATGAAGCTTTGAAAATTTTTCTGTTACCATCAGATCAGATTTTTCAGTCTTTATTCCTTCAGGTATCATCGGAACATCTGATACAAGCAGAAGCGCACCGCGAGGGATTTCATTAACCTGTCCCACAATAAAGAGTGTAGCTGTTTCCATATCAATACCAATAGTGAAGAGTTTTTTCAAATAAACCTTAAACTCCTTATCCCATTCCCATACGCGTCTGTTGGTAGTGTAGATAACGCCTGTTCTGTAATCGAGTCCTTTTGAAACTATTTTTTCGGAAATAAACTTATGCAGTTTGAATGAAGGTAATGCCGGCACTTCTCTCGGGACATAGTCATCACTGGTTCCTTCTCCGCGGATAGCAGCAATAGGCAAAATGAAATGCCCGATTTCAGCAGAGCGTTTGAGACCACCACACTTTCCAAGAAACAAAACTCCGTTCGGTTTACGTGCAACCAGCAAATCCATAATTGTGGCTGCATTAGCCGAACCGATCCCAAAATTTATAATTGTTAGTCCGCTGCTGTTTGTTGCGGTCTGCATTGGGCGTCCAATACCCTTTATATCACAATTGAACTGTTCACAAAAGCTGGTAACATAATTGTGAAAATTTGTTAGCAATATATAATCACCAAGTTCATCTATCTTTGTGCCGGTATAACGGGGCAGCCAGTTCTTTGCAATATCTAATTTTGTTTTCATCTGGGTTGGTAAAATTTTGGCAGAAGATTATTACTTACGGATTAATTGAATCATTTCTCTTACAGCTTCTGAGATCCCTACAAACATGGCGCGGGCAATAATTGCGTGTCCTATACTTACTTCATCAATGTCAGATAGCTCCCGGAAGATTTTCATATTCTGGTAGTTTAAGCCGTGACCGGCGTTCACTCCCAATCCGAGCTTCTTTGCATGCTTGGCAGCCAGCCTGATTTTTTCAAGTTCATCAAACTGCTCTTCTTCGGTAAAAGAATTGGCAAAAACACCGGTATGTATTTCAATAAAATCTGACGAAATTTCTGCGGCAGCGTCAATCTGTAAGATATCGGGTTCTATAAACAGAGAGACTTCAATATCTGCATCATGAAGATCTTTAATAGTGTCTTTAAGAAGAGAAATATTATCAATAACATTTATACCGCCTTCGGTGGTAAGTTCCTGCCGCTTTTCAGGAACGATAGTGGCTAATTCCGGCCCTACATCGCAGGCAATTTTAATAATTTCTTCTGTTGCTGCCATTTCGAGATCAAGTTTGGTAGTTATAAGTTCTCTAAGCAATCTCACATCTCTTTCATTAATGTGTCTTCTGTCTTCCCGGAGATGCACTACTATACCATCGGCACCAGCCTGTTCAGCTATCAGTGCGGCTGTAACAGGATCGGGTTGAAATTCACCCCGCGCATTTCTGACAGTTGCGATATGATCTACATTTAATGTTAGTCTCATTTTTTATCCTCTAAAATATTTGCTTCAATAAGTTTATGAATGAATTGATACCTAAGCCGTAGTCACCGGCTTTATATCTCAGTGTAGAAATAAAATCAATGCTAAACATAACACTCATATGAACAATTACGCAATAAAAAACTGATCTGGTTCTTAATGCGAGAACACCGAGTGCAATACCGCCGAGAATTGCGGCAAAGGTTTCCGGTGCAGGTTTACCGTTGTGCAGTATGACGAACGGTATCATTTGTATCAAAACCGCGTAGTAACCAAATTTCTTTTCAAGCCCGAAAAGCATAAAGCCCCGCCATATAAATTCCCAGCCGAACATATAAATGAACATGCCGCTTTCAAAAATAAAAAAGATAAGCCAAGAGTCTCTTGCGGAATGTAAATGCGGATATGTTGCAGCGAATGATGAATCAGCAGATGCAAACCAAATAAGCGGAACCATAACAACTATAAAAAGAACAGTTAATTTGAATCCGGTCTTATAATCACCGAAGGTTATGCCATATTCATTCAGCTTATCTTTAAAAAAATACACAATGATAATTGCCGGAATGATAAAGAAAACTACAAAATCACCGATAAACCAGTATAAATATTCAATCAGATAAACATTAGGATCGGATTGGAACGATGGAAAAAAATTGGTTCTGAAGAATCGCCTTGATGTAACATACCAAGAAACAGTTTGTAATACAGCGACTGCAAGCAGTATAGTTGTTACTCTTTTATCCAGTGATTTGACTATCGCAATAAAATCTGATAATTCTTTTTTGAGCATGAAATAAGGGATAAATTTTATACTGATAAGATAAATAATGATGAGTACAAATCACATTTAAACTTTGATAAATTGAAAGAAAAGCAGTTTTAAGAATTATTAAAAAAGAAGCCCGATTGAGCAGCCTCTTTCCGTAGGACAGATTTTAATCTGTCTGTTTTTTCAGTGGGACAGATTTTAATCTGTCCACAACACAATTTGCACGGGGATTACTTGACCAGCAGCATCTTCTTCGTGTTTATGTAATCACCGGCGGTAATGCG
>JBBIGV010000034.1:0-32928 GCA_037447335.1 Ignavibacteria bacterium
GTTAGCTAACCTTCAACGTTAGTGAGGGAAATAGCACGCTAACGTTGAAGGTTTTACATAAAAAAGGCTGCCCGTTCAGACAGCCTTTTCAACTTTAACTGTGTTTTTATAGTAATTACTGCGTTAAGACCATCTTCTTGGTTTGTACAAAGTTACCTGCCTGAAACTGGTAGAGATATACACCGGAAGTCAATGCGCTTGCATCGAAGGTGAAATCATACCTGCCCGCCTGTAGATTATCATTTACTAGTGTTACAACTTCCTGACCAATTACATTGAACACTTTAAGTGTAACAAATTCCTGCTGAGGAAGAGTAAATGAAATTACCGTTGATGGATTAAATGGATTAGGATAATTCTGCCCGAGGGAATAATCTGATATTGTGCCGGCAGTTTCATCCTTGTCTATGCTGGTTACATTGCTTAATCCAACTACCTTTCCATCTGACAGCGCGGCAAAAACACCAAATGCCGGTCCATTCTGATTGGCTGCAGGATTGAAAAAGCCGGAAGCGAATACAACTAAACTCGAGCCGCCAAGCCCGCTAAGATCTGCCAGGTATGAAGCAACGATTACATTATTGTCATTACCCGTGGTTATATCGAGTGTATAAGCTGCTGCGGGAACTTCAATGTACCATGTAATATCACCGTAAGCAGCAGCATCCACAAGCTTAGCCACGCCTCTGGCGATAATATCAACGGTTGGTGCATCGGTTGAACCATGGACAACGAAGAAGTCAACATTACCAGCATTCATACCGGATTCCCGAACATTATCTTTAGCAAATAAAGTAAAAGCAGTGCTTCTGTCGTCAGGGTTTGGAGCGTAGGCTGCCGGATCTACAACACCATTTGCAAGAACAACATAGGTATTGCCATTCTCGAGTGTTACAGCAAAATTTCTTAACGTTTCATTAACAGTACTGTTAGGCGGTGCGATGTCAATGTTCAATTCTACTCCGGCAGGCACATCAACAAACGGAGTTGCAGTTCTGAGTGCAAAGTCTTCAAGAAAAAAATCACCATTTACATAAACATCAACTGTAGATGCAGCAAGATCAGCGGCATTATGAATCACCTGTAATCTTGCAAGTGAGACAGACGGAAGTTCAACTACAGTTCCGTTAGCCAGTGCAGCAAATAATCCAAATGCTTGTCTGTTTTGATTTGCTGCAGGATTAAGAAATCCTGAAGCGAAAACAACTGCACTGCCCCCTCCAAGTCCACTAAGATCAGCTTCAAAAGAAGCCACAATAGTTGAAGGAACGCCGGTTGGAGTAATATCAAGAATGTATGAAGCGGCTGGCACGGTGAAGTAATTGGTAATATCTCCATAAGCAGCATTTGAAACAAGTGTACCAACTCTTCTGGCAATTACATCAACTGCCGGTGCGTCTGTTGAGCCATGCACTACAAAAAAAATCAACTCCGGCACCTGTTCCGGTTTCTCTTGCCATATCCTTAACAAATATGGTAAATGCCGTGTTTCTGCCATCAGGATTTGCAGCATAACCGGAAGGATCAATCTCACCGTTTGCGATTGCAGCATAGCTTCCACCTGGCTGCAAGGTAACAGCAAAGTTTTTCAGAGTGTCGTTAATAAATGTGTTGGGCGGCGCAATACCGATATTGATCTGCGTTCCGGCAGGTGCATCAATAAAAGGAGTTGCATCTCTGAATGAAAAATCCTCAAGCAGAAGAGAACCATTCTGATACACATCTACGGCGCCTGCTGCTACATCAGCGGCGTTGTGCATTACCTGCAGCCGTGCTTTTTGTGCAGATAAGGAAACAGGAAAAAACAAATAGTAACAAGAACAGAACTTTTTTGAGTAACATATTATCCTCCGATAATTATTATGATATATTTTTTAATTGAATATTTATTATCACTGCAAAGACGTATTTATCCATTGCGAACAGATATTCGTTTTTAAATTGAATTATTAATTTGTTTGACGTTTGATCAGATCAGCAACAATAGGATAACATATCGGAGGCGTGTTGAGTTCCCCAGAAAGAAAATAATTTTACAGCTTGCGTTTTCCTTTAGCGTGGCAGTTCACACAATTTTGTTCGATGGGTTTCGCACCGAAATCAACTGGATGAATAAAATCCAATCCCTTCAGTGATACTTGCTTCTCCATGCCGTTAAGTTCCTGCGAAATAATTGTATGGCAGATATTGCAGTCACTGGAAATTTTCTTCCCGTCTTCACTAATATGATTACCGGCATGGCATCTGAAACATCCTGCGCTGTAGGTATGCCCTATGTTATCAGGATATTTTTTCCAGCTAACGTCCATGTAAGGGAAGTAGTTTCGATTATATATTTTTTGAATTTCGGAAATTGCAGCCGCTATTTCTTCCCGTTTCTTTTCTGCAATGCCGGGATAATTAATGTTATAAAAATTTTCTACGAAGGTTTTTATACTGTCAATTCCGGTTTGCTTGGAAGTATAGGGAAATTCAAGTGTTTGAACTGCAATGCTTTTAATGAAAGGAAGGGTTTCATCAATTCTTCCAAGAGCCATTTGAAGATTTATCATTTTGTCCGGCTGATGAAAAATATGAGATGGTCTGTTGTGGCAGTCAATACAATCCATTCTGCTTAAGCTTAACGGATTAATTTTTTTCAGATTAAAATCTTTTAAAATACCTTTTGACTCCGGTGTAACAGCAAACGAATCTATATATATAGTTTCAGTGCCATCCTCTGCAATCAGCTTTACCCAGGGAATTACCTGGTTAAATGTATCGGCAGCAGCGTATAAAATTGTATTAGCAATATTCATATGCCAGTGGATGCCTTCGCTCGGACCTAACTCGGTATTACCGCCACCTGTCTTTAGTAACATACTTAGAGATGATTTAGTATTCCTCTCATCGGAAAGATAGTAAGCAAAGTTAACTCTCTTTTCATTGAAGAAGTGAGTTGGGCGGTGGCATTGTTCGCAGGTTTCCTGAGCCGGGCGAAGATCGTGAATCGGAGTAGGAATGGGACGTGAGTATTTATTAAACAAAACTGAATATACCTGGTATGCACCGGATATTTTTGACTTAACAAACCAGTCTGCACCGGTACCAATATGACATTGCACACAACCTACACGGGAATGCGGTGAATCGAGGTATGCTGTAAATTCCGGTTCCATTACAGTGTGACATAAAATTCCGCAGAAATCATCTGTTTCGGTGTACTCATATGCTTTAAAGCTGCCAAATGCAGAAAAGATCAGAAGAAGAATTGTCCCGAAAGAAAAAATCGCAAAAGCGCGTCTGTGCCTATGATCGTTCAGATCAATAACAGGCATTGGTTTTTCTTTGAGCAGTCCTTTTAACCTTCGGCGGTGTGTTCGGAATATTCCCAGAGCAATCAGGATAAGCCCCAGAATCAGGAAAGAGGGAAGTATGATGAATGTAATGATCCCCATATATGGCTTTGGATCTGCTGTAAGCAGTTCAATCATGATCAGGAAGAGGATCAAACCAAAGCTTAATAAAGCTATGGCTGCTCCGACAAAGGTTGTCGGATTATAAAAAGTGAGAGGAAATCGTCTTCTCTTCACCAATACTCCGGTTAATTAGTTAATCTTTTTCGGGCGGATGTACGTCTTCCTGCTCAGAATCCTTTTCTGCCCTTGCTTTGTACTGTTCGGATTTAATTCGCTTAAGTTCGAGCGGATGTTCTTCAGCCATTTGTTCTTCCGGTATTTTTCCTTTTAGCCAGGCAATATTCATCGGGTAAACATCCGGGTTAAAAATTACAAAGTAGAAATGCCAAACAACAATTGCGAGGAAAGCCAGCCACGCTTCATAATAATGAATTGTACGGGCAATATCCCATTCAAATTTTGTGAATGAACCGGCAACATCAATATATATCCACATCAATAAACCGGTAACTGTCATTACAATTGTTCCCCATACAAGCGCCCAGTACTCTGCTTTCTCAACATAACTGAATCTATCGAGCAATGGTTTTTCTTTTATAAGTCCAAGATTGAATTTAGCCACACCAATTGCATCCCTGAAGTCCTGTATTTTGGGCAATAAGTCTTTAAGCAATTGTCTTCCGCGCTGAGTAAAGCTTATATAATAAACATGATACAGACACACGGCTACCATTACAATGGCAGCAATTCTGTGAATAAGACTTCTGTAAATAAATGCATCGGAACTCAAATCTGTAATGTGACCTACCCACCAGGAGTCGGGATATCTCAGCATAAAACCGGTAATTACCAAAACTATAAAGCTTAATGCCATTGTTCCATGCTGAATTCTCTCATTCAGACTCATTCTCAAATATAAAGCATGACCATGTTTTTCTTCTCTTATTTTACCAAGCGCCTTTAACTGTTTTATTTTATACTTCCTATAGAGATCAACAGCATTGTGTACGAACATACCTCCGATAATCGAAACGATCATCATTATATAGATATATGATATCCAATACAGTATTGGTTCATCTTCTCTATCAAGCGTTACGTGAATTGTACCTGTAGTAAAAATTTCATTTGCACCAGGATGACATGAGCCGCAAGTTTCAACAAGATTATCCCGGTGTATCATAGAAGTTGGATCGGTTGAGGGTTTTATGTTGTGAATGCCATGGCAGCTTCCGCAGTTTGCAACAGTTGCCTGTCCTCCTCTAAGCGCTAAACCATGGTATGAGTCTCTGAAAGTTGCATAGCGGTTAGCTGCGAGTCCATAACGTTCAGATAATCTTACTGATTCATGGCAAGGTGAACATAATTGCAATGAAACATTCTGAAAAGCAACCGGAGAATCCGGATCGAAATGATCTAAAATATTATGTTCGTCATGGCAGTGAGTACAGGAAGGAGAGTCTAAATTTCCACGCAGCAGTGATTGTCCATGTATGCTTTCATTAAATTCTTTTTTAATTTCACTATGGCAGCTTCCACATGTAGACTGAATATTAAGTCTGAAAACAGAAGATCTCGAATCGGATCCTATAATTACATCATGTGAATTATGACAATCAACACAAGCGGCGGCATCGCTGTTGCCGGCATGTAATGATCTGCCGTGAACACTGTTATCATAAGCCTGTATAAAGCCTGCAGACGGAGTTGTTCTTCTCCTTATTTCAGGATCATCAAGGTGGCATGATAAACATAACTTTTCCTGAGCAATTTTAAGTTGTAAACTGTCCGTTTCTCCATTTACCCTTGCAATTGGCTGTCTGTGACAGGTAATGCAGTTCGGTGCGCCTCTTACTCCTTCAACAAATCCCTTTCGGTGTGAAGAGATCAGATATTTTTCTGAAATTTCCTTATGGCAGGAGCCGCAGGAAGTTTCCAGGTTGGACGCATGCCATTTATTTGCCGGTGATTGGACAGATGTAACTTCGTGTGTCCCGTGGCAGCCTTTACAGGATACATCATTAGTACCGTCTATGCCGGATGCTCGCAGGATTCTCGGATGGAAAAGGTGTTTTGTTTGAGAATCTTTATGGCAGGTTAAGCAGTTTATCGGGGTAATATTTTCTTTGTGCGGCAGATCGAAAGCTGAAAAGCCGGCATGGCAAGCTACACAATTCAGTTTTGAGTGAACTGAACGCTGCAAAACATTTTCATCAACAAAAAGAGAAACGGTTCTGCCCCGTTTCTCCATTGAAAGGTCTTTATCACTGTGGCACATCAGACAATCATCATTTGCCTGTGAGTATGCAGTCTGAAACAGACTGAATGAAAGTACAAAAAATAAATATGTCAAATATTTATGAGCAGCAAATGATAGAAAGAACTTCATTGTTTTCTTTATTCCAGATTGTCTGAGTGCCAGTAAAATATTTAATTAAAGAAAATTATTATTCTTTTTCAACTTTTTCCGGATCTGCTTCAACTTTTTCCGGATCTGCTTCAACGTCAGCTTCCACTTCAGCCTCTGCTTTAAGTGAACCTAACCATACCGATAGCACCTGTAATTCTTCATCAGTTCCTCTGAATGCCGGTGGATGAAGCTTGCCGTTAAATTCTGCTTCTTTCTTTAAGTAACTAACGATTAATTCAACGCTCATTTCATTACCGACACTTGAAAGATCGGTTGCATCTTTCTTGTTAGAGGTTATTTCAAAAGATTGGACGGTATGACACATCTGGCATTTTTTATCGACAAATACACTCTTGCCATCCGGGTCATCAACTATTGAAGTTGAGTAAGCAAATCCGTAAAGAACTACTATCCCAAAAACGAACAGCAGATACAAAGAAATATTTTTCATCTTTTTCCTCTAAGTTGTTAAAAGATTAACTATAAGTTGGTTACACGTATGCGATTTTATTTATTTAATGAATCGCCAGCTTATAACAAACTCAATACCATGCTGATTTATGTAAAGATTATGCTATTTATTGTAAATCTTCTCAACAATACTTCCCATTGATGAGAAATCGAATCATATTTTTTGCAAATTTTAGAACTAAAATATGAACTATAGAGAAATTCAACAACACATTTACCATTAAATCAAAATTTTAAGCCGTACCAAACAACTCCGGGATAGATTTTAACAGCAGGAGCGGGAATTCGATAAAAATTAAAATTCTTTTTCAGCAGATTCCATAACCAACCGTCTCCGGGCAGCCCTTCCAGATTCCAATCCAATGCAATAAAAAGTTCGAGGTGCCGGTCGGAAGGTATCTTAAGCTTTTTAACACTATGACCAATTGCCAGATTAATGAATGACGGATAATATTTCTGAATTTCTTCGGGAAGAAGGTTGTGAACATTTATACTTAGCCAGTTATAAGTACTTTCGTAATCATCAAATATTACTTTGTGAGCACCTTCTCTGAATCTTTTTGAAGGATAAAAAGAAATTTTAAAGTGATAATTCTTCAGGTAAGGATATTTTTCCTGAAGCAATGGGTAAGCAGCGCCTAACGTATTAGCTCCAAAATCTCCCCAGCTAAATCCCCAGTCAGCAGAAAAACCATCCCTTATTTCAACAAAAGTTTGATAAAGCCACGCAAAAGAAGCGCTGTACCAGAGACTTTCCCACCGTTCCAGCCCAGACCATTCGAGTAATTGAGAGTAAATGTGAGTTGCTAAATAAGGAAAATAAAAATGCCCGAACTTATCTGATCCAAGGGGGTAGTTCCAGTCATAGCTCAATTCAAAATGGAAGCTGCTTTTTTCACCTTTCCACCACAAGTCTTTTTGAATTGTATAAACATAGGCAAGTCCGCCGAGCGTAATTCCGCTAATAGCGCCAAGCTTCCAGTAATCAATTTTTCTTTCCTCTGCTGCTACTGTGTCAATCTCATTCTGAGGGAAAGATGTAACTGATAACGCGAAAATCAAAGTTAAGATAGGCCTGCTCATGTAGTTCATCATGCTAACTGGTTATCTTCTTTAATATGATTAAGATTTACATCAACCGATTTGATCATATAAATTTCAGGTCTCGGGTTTGCTATGAAGCCAAACTTTGAATATAAACCGTGTGCATCATTTGTTGCCAGCATCCACCGGCTTATAGTTTGTAATTTTGGGTGATGGAATACTTCTTTAAGCAAAATTTTTGACAGTCCTTTCCCTCTGAATTCTTCGAGGATAAACACATCCATAAGATAAGCAAAGGTAAAATAATCAGTTACTATTCGTGCAAAACCAACTTGCTTATTATCTGCAAAAATTCCAAAACAAAAAGAATTATCTATGGTTTTTTTTACCAGCCATTTGGGACACCCCTCTGCCCAGTAGCTGTTGGTAAGAAAATTGTATATGGTGTCAAGTTCGAACCTGGTTTTATCAGTACTAGCAGTAAAATTAACCGAATTATCAGACATGATTTCTCCGCTATCAGCAAACGAAAAATAACGAAAAGGAACGAATAAACGGCAGGTAAAATAATAAAAGCTATTCTACCCCGGAATGAAATTAATACGCGCGAGACAGATCAGGTTATGATAGACTAAAGTTGAGGTGATATAAGAGATCAATCCAGAAGTTTAGAAAGCTCATCCGATACATCGTGAAGGTTAAAAGGCTTATAAAAGATACTATCAATATATTTTCTTATTTCATTCTCATAACCTCCGGCCCGATTATTAAAAACGTATGTGATAACAATTCGGAGCCCGGGATGATTGGCTTTTAGTTCTTCACACATTCTGGTTAATTTTTCGGTTGGTTCTTCATCAATAAGGATTAAGTTAATATCAGCATTATTAATTATGCGCTTAATCATGGCAAAAGATGTAGTTGCTGTAATTTTATAGTTATCGTGCAGGTACATCAGGATACTGTAGCACATACTGAAATCAGGGCTGTAAAACAGAATACTTTTCATTATATGTTAAAGAATAATCCGGGTTAGCGAAAAGAGGTGCATTAACTACAAACGTGCCAGCAGTAAATTATTAACAGATGGGTATCAGATCTCTTAAAATTCATAATTTAATGAGTGAATATGGAGGATTGGAGAAATCCTTATTCTCGTAATTGAAAAACATAAATAAATGCTTATTAGATATGAGAATCTCTTCAGGCTTTAATATCCAATTCTTTAAGTTTCCTGTATAAAGTTGAAAGCCCAACCTGAAGCACCTCCGCAGTTTTTTCTTTATTGAAATGATTTGCTTCAAGCGCTTTCATTATAAAATCTTTCTCAAACCGCTCAACCGAATCCTCAAGGGAACCTGAGTGCGAAAAATCAATTGATTCAGAATCTGGTTTAAAGTTCACCGGCAGGTCTTTAAGCGTAATGAATTCTTCCTTACAAAAAATCACTGCTCGTTCAATAACATTCTCAAGTTCGCGAACTTCGCCTTTCCATTCGTATCTCATAAGAGCACGCATTGCTTCAGGATCGATTCCTTTAATGTTCTTTTTGATTTCCTTCCTGTATTTATCAAGAAAATGATCGGCAAGAAGCGGAATGTCTTCTTCACGTTCTTTGAGAGAGGGGAGATTTATATCGATAACATTTAACCTGTAATACAGGTCCTCTCTGAATCTGCCAGATGAAACTTCTTCTTTTAGATCACGGTTTGTTGAGGCAATAAACCTGATATTAACAGGGTAGGCAGAAGTTGTACCAACGGGAGTGAATTCTTTTTCCTGAATAGCGCGTAATAATTTAACCTGCAATTGCAGCGGCATATCACTTATCTCGTCAAGAAAAAGTGAACCGCCGTCAGCAGCTTTCATAAATCCTTCTTTATCGCTTATTGCACCGGTAAAAGCTCCTTTTTTATGCCCGAATAATTCGCTCTCAATCAGGTTTTCTGAAATTGCTCCGCAGTTAACTGCAATAAACGGCTTGCTTTTTCTCTGACTTTTAAAATGAAGTGCTCTTGCCACCAATTCCTTTCCGGTTCCGCTATTGCCTGTGATAAGGACAGTGCTGTCAGTTTCAGCAACTGTCTGGATCATATCATAGATTTTTCTGATTGCCGGACTTTTACCAATCAGGTTATCAAAGTCAAAATTTCTTTGAATTTCATTTCGGAGTATGCGGTTCTGCAGCAGTAAGTCACGAACTTCAAATAGTCTCTTAACTTTAAAGATGAGTTCATCAAATTCAACCGGTTTAAGAATATAATCGCTTGCACCATTCCTTAAAGCAGAAATGGCTGTTTCGAGTGAACCGAAAGCTGTAATGATGATGACAGAAGTTTGTACATTAAGTTTTTTAACTTCTTCAAGAAGTTCAAGACCCTTCATTACCGGCATTTCAAGGTCGGTAATAATAAGGTCAAAGGGATTTTCAATCAGCTTGTGGTATGCAGCTTTACCGTTTTCGGCTTCATCAACAAAGTAACCTTCCTTTTTTAAAATAAAAAAAAGGGATTCGCGGATTATATTTTCATCATCAACAACAAGAATTCTTTCAGCCATTGTATATCCTTTAAATTAAGTTTGAACCGGAAGTGTAATTGTGAATGTAGTTCCAACATCTTTTTTGCTCTGAACCTGAATATCTCCCTGGAAACTTTTTACGATACCGTAACTAACCCATAGCCCCAGCCCGGTACCCTTACCTTCTTTTTTTGTAGTGAAGAAAGGCTCAAACACTTTTGTGAAATTTTCCTCCGCGATTCCTTTTCCGGTATCGGCAAAAGTAATAATCACAGTATCCTGAATAATATCAGACTTAACAGTGATTTTTTCAGGTTTACCGTCAACGTGGTTTTCAATTATTGCATCAACTGCATTTAATAGAATATTAACAAAGACCTGCTGAACCTGGTCTGCAATTAAAGGCAGTAATGGTATTTGATCATTCAAGTGCATATGAAAGTTAATATCTTTTGCTTTAGTTCCGACCTTCGTTATTTCAACTGCTTCTCTGATACTCATATTTATGTCTGTTAGATGCAGCTCATAGTTAGAAGGTCGGGAAAAGTCCACCAAATCGCGAATAATTTTTGAAATTCTTGTAACCTGACTTTTAACAAGTCCAAGTTTTTCGTTTATAAATGGATCTTCGGTGGAACGCTGTGCAACCTGTACAAGTGCAGAAATCGAAGCGAGTGGATTCCCAACCTCGTGTGCAATTCCGGCAGCTAAAGTTCCTATACTTTCCATTTTCTGAGTATGGATCAATTGTTTTTCAAGCAATCTTTTTTCACTAAGGTCGCGGTGTATGCCGAAGAAGCCCGTAACTTTTCCCTCTGAGTTTAATATGGGGGATATAAGCAATTGAGTATAAAACGGCTCGCCATTTTTTCTACGGTTTTCAACCTCACCAAACCAGACTTTACCTCCATTTATTACATTCCACATATTACCCCAGAATTTTTTAGAATGCTTACCACTGCCAAATATTTTAGGACTCTGACCAAGTAATTCATCTCTGCTGTATCCGCTTACAGCAACAAAAGCCGGGTTAACATAGATCATTCGTCCCTCAATATCAGTTATTTGCAAAGGGTTAACCGAATTCTCAGCAACATAATAGAAACGAAGAAACTCCATCTCCTTTTTGCGTTCGGCAGTCACATCTCTAACCTGAACCAGAACAGTTTCTTTCCCATCTGCTAACCCTCCTTCAGAAGTGATGCTTAAATCAGCGTCTATTATTTGATTGCCATTATTAAATCTGACCGGCAAATCCTGTCTTTTTTTACTATGAATTGAATATTCAAAAGCTGATGTGAATTTCTCAGAGTCTTCACTTACTATAATTTCCTGAATCTTTACATCTCCACCGTCGTATGAATTGCCAAGAAAGTCTTTGGCAGTTTTATTCATATGCAATATTTTTCCATTAACATCCAGCAGGAAAAACATATCGCGGAGATTATCCAGGTGTTTAAAACTAAATTTCATAAGTGATAAATAATTACAAAATGCACTCTAAATTTAAGAATTGTTACTGCATTGTGAAATATAACAATTTGGTATTCACATTTAGTTCATTATACGATCCTGTTATTTAAAAATATTAGTAATACAGCTTATGTAGATTTAGTCTTAATAAATATTTAGATTGAGTTATAAATTTATCTGCATTTTAATATGAACTCACAACAAACATTATTTATTATCAAATTATTGCTGATTTTATCTGTATTTTTTCTTTCAGGCTGCGGTTTGGACAGCAAAAATGATTTAGTAATTTATTCAGCAAGGAATGAACATCTTATAAAACCGGTTTTTGATGCCTATTCAAAAGAAACTGGCGTAAAAATAAAATTTGTGACTGATAAAGAAGGTCCTTTGCTGCAAAGATTAAAGGCAGAGGGCAGCAGCACTCCGGCTGATATTCTTATAACTGTGGATGCAGGAAATTTGTGGCATGCAGCAAATGAAAATTTATTATGTCCGGTTAACTCTCATATATTAAATAAGAATATTCCGGAGCATTTAAGCGATCCTGAAAACAGATGGTTCGGCTTTTCATTACGTGTAAGAACAATAGTTTACAACTCTAATAAAGTGAACCCTTCAGAACTTTCAACCTACGAAGACTTAGCCAGCAATAAATGGTTTAAGCGATTGGGAATGCGCACTTCAAAGAAAGTATATAATCAGTCTCTTGTTGCATTAATGATTTCTGAATATGGAATTGAAAAAACAGAGAAAATTGTTGAAGGGTGGGTACGAAATCTTGCCGCCGATGTTTATATGGACGATACAAGTCTCCTTGAAGCAATGGCTGCCGGTCAGTGTGATGTGGGAATTGTTAATACTTATTACTTCGGCAGACTATTGCGTGAAAAACCTGAACTTCCGCTGGCGATCTTTTGGGCGAATCAGGAAATTGGTGGCGTGCACGTCAACATATCGGGAGCAGGAATAACCAGATACGCGAAAAATAAAGAAGAAGCAATAAAATTTCTTGAATGGCTTTCAGGTGAAGCAGCGCAAAAGATTTTTGCTGAAGTTAATCTTGAATATCCGGCAAACCCTTCAGTTGAAATTGATAGTTTTGTTAAATCGTGGGGAAGTTTTAAACAAAGTACTATAAATCTGTCCGAAGCAGGGGAGTATCAGGAGCAAGCAGTTAAGTTGATGGACAGAGTCGGTTATAAATGAAATTTTTCAAGTTATTCTTAACAAAGATATCCCTGCGACACTTCTACAGTTCAGGCAGAAGTGAGGCGAAGAACCTGAAGTTTTTTACATTTGGTGTTTCTCTTCTTGTGCTTATACCATTGCTCATTATTTTTTCTGCTCTATTTTCTCCCGCAGATAAATTCTGGAAACATGTATATGAGAATGTTTTAAGTGAACTTCTCTTAAATACTTTTTCGCTAATTGTTGGTGTTGCGATTGGAACGCTAATTATCGGAGTTTTACTCGCATGGTTAACCAGTATTTACGAATTCCCCGGCAGGAAAATATTTAGTTGGACACTGATGCTGCCTTTAGCGATGCCGGTTTATGTAATTGCTTTTGTAAGTATTGGTTTATTGGAATACACAGGTCCGGTTCAAACTTTTTTAAGGGGGCATTACGCAGGAGAACTTAAGTATTTCCCTAAAATCAGATCCACCGGTGGAATTATTCTTATTATGACTCTCGCCCTATATCCATATGTCTATTTACTCTCAAGGAATGCCTTCCAAACGCAGGGTAAACGGGCATTGGAAATCGCTCAATCGCTTGGATATTCGCGTAAATCTGCTTTTATAAATTCCGCCATTCCGTTGGCAAGACCATGGATTGCCAGTGGAGTCTTACTCGTAATTATGGAAGCGCTGTCGGATTTCGGAGCCGTATCAATCTTTAACTATAATACTTTAACAACAGAAATTTATAAAGCGTGGTTCAGTTTATTTTCTATTCAGACAGCTTCTCAATTAGCATCGTTGTTAGTGATAATTGTGTTTTTATTCATTTTATTGGAGCAGCGAAGCCGTTACCGCATGAGATTTTATCAGCCTGGTAAAACCGGCTATAAGCAGGAATTAATTAAACTTCGCGGGATGAAATCATTCATTGCCTTCTTATTTTGTTTTATAGTATTGCTGTTTGCTTTTATCATCCCTTTTATCCAGATTTTGTTATGGGCTGCTTCGGATATAACTATTGATTTAAATCAAAATTATATAAAAATTTTAAGCAACTCTCTGCTGCTTGCGGGTATTGCAGCTATAATAACTGCAGTAATAGCTTTGTTATTAAGTTTTGGCAGCAGATTTAACCGGGACAAGTTTAACAATTTTCTTGTTAAAATTTCAACTCTTGGCTATGCATTACCTGGCGCTGTATTAGCGGTTGCAATTTTTATACCTTTTGCCTGGATAGATAACAATTTAATAACAATTGCAAATGATTTATTTGGTATTGAAACAGGAAGAATATTTAGTGGAACGATTATAGCCATCTTAACTGCGTATCTTATAAGATTTCTTGCAGTTGCGCATAACGCAATAGAAGGCAGTTATCAACGAGTGTCGTTCAGTATTAATGAATCTGCAAACAGTATGGGATTTACCGGTATAAATCTTTTAAAGAAAGTCCATTTGCCAATGGTTCGCAGTGGTGTTTTTGCAGCTATTATACTTGTCTTTGTTGATGTAATGAAAGAAATGCCCATTACGCTTATGACCCGACCGTTTGGATGGGATACACTTGCCGTAAGAATTTTTGAATTAACCTCGGAAGGCGAATGGCGCCGTGCAGCTCTTCCCGCAGCAACAATTGTTCTTGCAGGATTGCTGCCTGTCAGATTGTTAATGAAACACTCAGCTTACAAATAAATACTTGATTTATGAACACAAAAAATATTCTTGAGGTTAGAAATGTTACGCTTGCTTATGGACGGAATGTTATAGTTAAAAATATTTCATTTGATATAAGGAAGGGATTGATTGGTTGTTTACTTGGTCCAAGCGGATGTGGAAAAACTACTATCTTCCGTGCAATAGCAGGATTTGAACCTGTTAGGGAAGGGGAAATTTATTTGAATGACACTTAAGTCAGCAGCAATAACTTCCTGTTGCCGCCCGAAAAAAGAAAGCTTGGTATAGTGTTTCAGGATAATTCTTTGTATCCGCATTTAACAGTTGAGAACAATATTGCATTCGGATTATTCAAATATGATAAGCAAAGTAGAAGTTTACGCGTAAATGAATTATTAGAATTAACAGGATTAGTTGAGCATCGTGATAAATATCCGCACGAACTTTCAGGAGGACAGCAGCAGCGTGTTGCTTTAGCCCGTGCCCTTGCACCTGAACCGGAGATGATTCTGCTTGATGAACCATTCTCCAATCTTGATGGTGAATTGCGTGAAAGAATGAATCAGGAAGTAAAACTGATTTTGAAAACTACAGGAACCTCCGCAATACTTGTAACTCATGATCAGCTTGAAGCTTTTTCAATTGCAGACGAAATCGGTGTTATAAATGAAGGACAGATTCAGCAGTGGGATACTGCTTACAATATTTATAATAAACCCTCAAATCCTTTTGTTGCAGATTTCATCGGGAGGGGAATACTTGTGCCGGGGGTCGTTGAATCTCAAAACTCAATTAAACTTGAACCGGGTACTTATAATGTTTATTTATCCGATAATTTAAAACCCGGTGATCAAGTAGAGGTTTTAGTTCGTCCTGTTAGTGTAATACAAACCGATAGTGCTGATTCGATAATAGTATTAATAGTTAATAAAGCTTTCAGAGGCGAAGAAGTTCTTTATACCCTTCAACTTCCCAGTGGACAAAAGCTCCTCTCATTAATTCCAAGTGAATATAATTATGAAATTGGTGATAAAATTAAAATCAATCTGGAATTAAATAATATTGTGGTATTTAAGAAAATTATTTGATAGTAATTCTAATCGTAATTCCCGGTTTACTTGACACAAATAAAATTTGTGTTAAGTAAAAATTTTCGTAACCAGTGTCAATGTAGTAAAGTACCGAAGGTCTGCCAGAACTTTAACGTTTTTTAGTAAATCAGTTTTAGGATGATTTGTAGGATGAACTTATTACAACTGATTTTCTTGTTCTGTCAGATAAACCGGACTTGAACCAACCAATTCTGTTTGGTAAACCAACCAATATTGTTTGGTAAATAAAATTTTGAGTCCAGTTTATCTACCAATTCTGCCAAACGTAATCAAAGTAGTACCGAAGGCCGGACTCGAACCGGCACGAGGTGTGAGCCCCACTGGATTTTGAGTCCAGCGCGTCTACCAATTCCGCCACTTCGGCAAATGATTTTATCCGACGTGAAAAACTTTCGCTGCAAAGTTATGTCTAATTACACTCTTTATCAAGGAACATGTTTATCAGAGTCTGATAAAAATGAACTTGTAAATAAGAAGCAATCAAACCATTTAATCTCTTTTGGAAGGCAGAACGCATTTCTTTATTTTTACACCAAAAACAAATAATAGTATGAATAATTCAAAATCAGATACCAGCCAAAACACAAAAGAACGATCAAAAAACTTTATCTACGAAATAATTGATGAGGATAACAAGACCGGTAAATGGGGCGGCCGAGTTCATACACGTTTCCCTCCGGAACCAAATGGTTATTTACATATTGGTCATGCGAAATCCATTTGTCTTAACTACGGAATTGCACGTGATTATAAAGGCAAATTTAATCTCAGGTTTGATGATACAAATCCAACTAAGGAAGAACAGGAATATGTTGATTCGATAATTGAAAATGTTAAATGGCTCGGTGCTGATTTTGAAGAGACCGTGCTATATGCCTCTGATTATTTCGAACAGATGTACGAATATGCTGTTGACTTGATAAAAAAAGGTAAAGCATACGTTGATGACTTAAGTCTTGATGAAATGCGTGAACAACGCGGTACAGTAACTGAACCTGGAAAAGAAAGCCCTTTCCGAAATCGTACAATTGAAGAAAACCTTGATTTATTTAACCGGATGAGAAAAGGTGAGTTCAAAAACGGCGAAAAAGTTTTACGCGCTAAAATTGATATGGCTCATCCGAATATGTTGATGCGCGACCCGGTTATGTACAGAATCATTCATGCATATCATCACAGAACAGGGGATAAATGGTGTATTTATCCAACATACGACTGGGCACATGGGCTTGAGGATTCTATCGAAAAAATTACTCACTCAATCTGTACACTCGAATTTGAAATTCACAGACCTCTTTATGATTGGTTCCTGGATGAACTTGGAATCTATCACCCTCAGCAAATTGAATTTGCCAGATTAAATCTAAGCTATACTGTTATGAGTAAACGGAAATTGCTTGAGCTTGTTCAGGAAGGTTATGTTGATGGCTGGGATGATCCGAGAATGCCAACTATATCCGGACTGAGAAGGCGAGGGTTTACACCTGAATCTCTCATTAATTTTGCAGAGATCGTGGGTGTAGCTAAACGCGATGCGCTCACCGATCTGGCGCTGCTTGAATATGCAATCCGTGAAGATTTGAACAAGCGTGCACAGCGGGTTATGGGTGTAATAAATCCACTGAAAGTGATTATTACAAATTATCCTGATGATGTAACAGAAGAAATGGAAGCTGTAAATAATCCAGAAGATAGTTCAATGGGAACGCGAACAGTACCTTTTACAAAAGAAATTTTTATTGAACAAACCGATTTTATGGAGAATCCTCCTAAAAAATATTTCCGGCTTCAACCGGGAGGTGAGGTAAGATTACGTTATGCATACATTATCAAATGTGAGGATGTAATTAAAGATGATAATGGAAACGTAATCGAATTACACTGCACTTACGATCCCGAAACCAAAAGCGGAAGCGGATCCAGCACTAAAAAAGTCAAAGGAACTATTCACTGGGTTTCTGCTAATCATGCTGTTGCTGCTGAAGTAAGATTGTATGACAGACTCTTTACTGTTGAAGATCCGGCATCAGTTAAAGATAAAGATTTTAAGGAACTCATAAACCCCGATTCGCTTCAGATAATTAAAAATGCAAAGATTGAACCCTTTGTTAGTAATGCTTTGAAAGGTGATCGTTTCCAGTTTGAACGACAAGGTTACTTTTGTGTAGATGCAAAATATACTACCCCTGAAAAGCTTGTATTTAACAGAACTGTTACATTGAAGGATACCTGGGCTAAGATGGAAGCAAAATAAACACATTATTGTGTTGATATTTTTTCCAATGCAGTATTTATTCTCTTTATAACTTCATTTTTACCAAGTATATACAACAAATCAAACATACCCGGTCCTGTGCTTTGCCCTGATACAGCTAATCGAAGCGGATGGATTAGATTTCCTTTACCGATACCCAATTCTTCCGCAACTTTTGTAAGTACACTTTCATAATCTTCCTTTGATGGAATATCCAATCTGTCAAATTCCTCTGAAAGTCTGATTAAATGGGCTGGTGTTTCCGGCTTCCAGTTCTTTTCAACGGACTTTTGTTCATATTCTGAAGGCGCTTCGTAAAAGTATGAACAACTGCTGATAAACTCTTTAACAAAAGAAACTCTTTCTTTCATTGCAGCAGTGATCAGAAGGAGATATTCATCACTGAATTTTTTGTCCTTATACTGCGAAAAAGAAATTTCAGTCTTTAGCATTTGCAGCAGCCTGTCATCGGGAAGTTTGCGGAGATGTTCAGCATTCAGCCAATTAAGTTTTTGAATATCAAAGACCGCACCTGATTTATTGACCCTGTTAAGAGAAAAATTTTCTGCCAATTCATCAAGGTAATAAAACTCCCTGTCATCGCCGGCATTCCAGCCGAGCAGGGCTACAAAATTTATCAATGCTTCTTTCAGGTAACCTTTATCGCGGTAATCTTCAACTGCAACATCACCCTGTCTTTTACTTAGTTTAGAGCGATCGGGATTGAGCAGCAGAGGTAAATGGGCGAATACAGGTGGTTCCCAGCCAAAAGCATCATATAACAAAACATGTTTTGGAGTTGAGGACAGCCATTCCTCACCGCGAATCACGTGAGTTATTTTCATCAGGTGATCATCCACAACATTGGCAAGATGATACGTCGGGTTACCATCACTTTTAATTAATATCTGATCATCAACATTATCACTTTCAAATTCAACTATTTCGCGGATTACATCAGTAAATGATATTTTCTGACCGCCAATAACATTCAATCTTATTGTATGAGAAGTGTTTTCTGAAAGTTTTTCAGAAACTTCATCACTTGTTAAGCTGAGGCAGTGTTTATCATACTTAGCCTGAGGCAGCTTTAATTTTTGCTGTTCTTCACGCAATGCTTCAAGCCGCTGCGATGTACAAAAACAGTAGTAGGCTTTTCCGCTCTTTATAAGTTCTTCGGCATGGTTTTTATAGATTTGAAGCCGTTGTGATTGAACATATGGTCCATAATTTCCATCTTTATCCGGACCTTCATCGTATTCAAGCCCTGCCCAACGCAGTGCCTCTATAAGTTTTTCAACTGCGCCCTCAACAAAGCGTGCCCGGTCAGTATCTTCAATACGAAGCACTAAAGTTCCTTTATTACTCTTCGCAAAAAGATAATTATATAGAGCAGTTCTCAAACCGCCAACATGCAGATACCCGGTGGGACTTGGCGCAAATCTTACCCGGACAGTTTCGTTAATCATAAAAATTCGGGATGCTAAATGAAATGGTCATTCTTATCAGAAAAATGAAAAATTAAATTACTTAGCGCAGTTTAGAAAAAATAAAAAATCAAACTTTAATTTTCATTTGCGTATAATGTTTTACCTTATCAATAAACTCCTGGCTCTCGATGGGTTTGGGAATATAGTCATTAGCTCCGGCATCAAGGCATTTTTCCCGATCGCCTTTCATTGCAAATGCTGTTAATGCAATTATAGGAGTATCCTTATATTCAGGTAACAGGCGGATTTTCTCTGTGGCTTCAAAACCATTCATAACCGGCATTTGCATGTCCATCAAAATCAAATCGTAGTGCTGGCGTTTAGCTTCTTCAAGAGCTTCAAGTCCGTTTTCAACTACAACTATTGAATCGAAATCGTTTTTCTTCAAAAGCCTTGTAACGATTATTTGCGAGTGTTTATAATCCTCAACAAGCAGGATCTTAATTACATCTTTTTTATCGAGAAGTTCTTCAGGTTTTGACGGTTCTTCATACCTGTTTATCATCTGATTGATAGTCTCTGCGAGGTCTTCAATATTTGAGGAGCTTTTCTCCAGCAGTTCCTCAAAAAGTCCGTCAATTTTCTTTAAATCTTCTTTATAATTTTCTTTTCCGGTATAAATTATAACCGGCAGCCTTGCAAAATTAGGTTTCGATTTGATTTGCTTTATCAGATCAAATCCATTTACTTCGGGCATATCCAGGTCAATGATGGCAAGATCAAGGTCCATATTATCAATCATTGCATTAACCCTGCCCGAATGAGACTCTGCAATTGCATTGTAACCGGATTGCTCAACTGCTTCCCTTATAAGATTAAGTGTAGGAACATCATCATCAACAATCAGAACATTAGAATCTTTTTTCAGCTTATAGCGGTTAAGAACTTCTACCAGAAATTTATATTTAATAGGCTTAACGAAATATTCAACAGCACCCATCATGTAAGCTTTTTGCTGTTCAGCCTCAACCGAGCAAATTATAACCGGTGTTTTCTCAACGTTTTTATGCTCACGCATTTCTTTTAGCAGTTCAAACCCGTTTGCATCAGGCAGGATAATGTCCATAAGAATAGCAAGATATGATTCCTTATCCACTACTTTCAAAGCCTGTTCAGCCGAATTAACTACAACCGGATCATATCCCCACTTTGTGAGGTAATTACTTAAAAGTTTTGAAGTCGCATAATCATCTTCTACAACCAGTACTCTGTTCTTCTTTGGTTCTGCTTCGGGCAGTTTGGTTATTTGAGCCTCAATCGGGGACATACCTTCAGTCGGTATGGTAAATTGATAAACTGTTCCTTTACCGATTGAGCTCGTTATATCAATAATTCCATCAAGCGATTCAAGATATTTTTTTACCAGCAATAAACTCAGACCTGTAGTTTTACCGGCATCAGATTGAGCCGTATCACTGAGTGCAAATGGTTTAAAGAAGTCCTTAACCTTGTTGGATGTGAGTCCGGGGCTGCTGTCTGCAATCCTGAAGTGAAGTTTGTTTGTTTCAGGAGAAGAAACCGAAACGGCAATCTTTCCTTTTTCTGTAAGTCTTACCGACCATGCAAGCAAACTATTAAGAATATATTTAAGCTTCTGTAAATCAGTTATTACGTTCAGAGGAAGATTATCGTCAAAGTTAAGTAGAAATTCAATACTGTTCACCTCTGAGAGATTCTTTAATTGTCTTACTGCATCCTCAACAATCTCTTTAACATTTCCTGAACTCATTTCGTTAACAGCAGCTTCTTCTATACTTGCAATATTTATCAGGTCGTTAATTAATAAATGGAGATTGTAAGCATTATTTGTCAGTGTTGATACATAATCAAGCTGGGATGATGAAAGCAGTTCTTCACCAAGTAGTGAAGTGAACCCCATTATACTGTTTAAAGGTGTTCTTAACTCTGGCGCAATCGTGGTAATCAGTGAATTAAGGCTGCTATCTTTCCGGAGTTGGTTTCCTTCCCACAGTGTCAATAAATTAGATAACGAATTGCCAAGCAGTTCTATATTATCGCGGTCAGCTTTTGTGAAAGGCGCTTTCTTTGCAATTTTGATCAGAGCTTTTTCGTTATCACCATATTTTACATGAAGACATCCTTCATAAATAACGAAATCGGAAGTTTGTAATTCACAATCAGACTGCTGATTGAAAGAAGATGTTTCGGTAACACCTTTTAATGATTTGCAGACTGAACAGCTAAACAGTGCATTCGTAGTGTAGTTACTTTTAGCTGAAGCGGATTTTCCGAGCACAAGGAAATCATTATTTTCAACTATTTTGAAAATAACTACCGTCTGGATATCGAATTCATCGATAAGATATTCGCAAAGCTTATCGGGGAAATCTGCTGAGGAGTTAATAGCCAGTCTAAGTACGTCATTATACTTAGAAATTAAGTCAATTTTTGAGCTAAACATGGAGACCGCAATTTCAATGATGTATTTTAGTAATTCTCTTGGACAAATATAATTATTTAAAATCCAAAAAGAAAAATGATACCCCTTTAAAATTTGGCTGTTTGGATTATCAGCTCAGCGTTCAACTTAGCTGACGAAAATAACTGATTTAGTAAATCATAGTAATTATTTACCTCAGAATTCTGCAAAAAAATTGCTTAAATATTTTGTTTAAAAACCTATTTTTCGTAAAATCGAACCAATATTTTTTTAAGGAATTTGATGGCAAACAACAACGGCAATAATAATCAGTTAATAAACAGAATTCTTGGCATTATCGAAAAAGTGGGGAATGCCCTACCTCATCCGGGAACACTATTCGCAATATTAGCAGGCGTGGTAATTATCCTCTCTGGAATAGCAACTCTTTTTGATCTTGAGGTTGTTCACCCGGGAAGCGGAGAACTAATCCGTCCCGTTAGCTTACTAACAGTGGAAGGTTTACATCGCATTTTAAAAAATATGGTAGTTAACTTCACAAGTTTTGCACCGCTGGGCGTTGTACTCGTAGCGATGCTTGGAATTGGTATTGCCGAAGGCAGCGGTCTAATCGGAACATCATTAAGACTTCTCGTTATAAAAGCTCCAAAGAAATTACTCACCTTTGTTATTGTATTTTCGGGAGTACTTTCAAACACTGCAAGCGAAGTTGGTTATGTTTTACTAGTACCTCTTGCAGCCGTAATATTTCTTGCAGTTGGCCGCCACCCAATAGCAGGGCTTGCAGCAGCATTTGCGGGTGTTTCGGGTGGTTACAGCGCTAATCTGTTACTCGGAACTATTGATCCGTTACTTGCCGGTCTCTCTGAAGAAGCTGCAAGAATAATTGATCCAACTTACCAAGTAAACCCTGCATGTAATTATTATTTTATGGTAGTTTCTACTTTCTTTATTGCAATGTGTGGTACCTGGGTAACAGAAAAAATAGTAATACCAAGACTTGGCGAGTACAAAGGAAGCGCTAAGCCCGAAGAAATAAAGGATATAACTCCTCTTGAGAAAAGAGGATTAAAGTATGCACTCATTGCCTCACTGATTTTTGTCGCACTTATTCTTTGGGGAATTTTGCCTGAAAACGGTTTCCTGCGAGATCCTGAAACCGGAAGTTTACTGCGTTCGCCGTTTATGTCGAGTATAGTTGCTTTTATTTTTATTGGCGCTGCAGCCAGCGGAATCGCCTATGGTGTAGGTGCACAAACTCTTAAGAACGATACTGATGTTATGAAAGGAATGGGTAAGTCCATCGAAACTCTTGGTGTTTACGTTGTGCTTGTTTTCTTTGCAGCACAATTTGTTGCCTACTTTAATTGGACAAACCTTGGATTAATTATTGCCGTCAAAGGCGCTGATGTGTTAAAGGCTTCAGGTCTTGGTGATATACCATTAATGATAGGTTTTATCGTTATCACAGCAACCATAAATCTTGTGATGGGAAGTGCATCGGCTAAATGGGCAATAATGGCTCCGGTTTTCATTCCGATGTTTATGCTTCTAGGTTATACACCTGAATTTACACAGGCTGCCTATAGAGTTGGCGACAGTATTTCAAATATTGTTTCGCCCATGATGTCTTACTTTGCACTTATTGTTGCATTTGTAGGTAAATATCAGGAAAAATCAGGAATCGGAACTGTAATAGCAACAATGCTTCCATACTCTTTCTTTTTTGGATTTGTGTGGACATTACTACTTGTAGTTTGGATTATTTTGGGTCTGCCGCTTGGACCCGGTGCAGATCTTTACATGCCTGCTCCTTGATGCAGAGCAAAATATTTTGCTTAAAGAAAGATTATTTTTGAAATGCAGCTAAATAAAATTTCGAAAATAATCTTTCTGTTTTAATGAAAAGAAAACATGTCGTAATAATCGGCGGAGGATTTGGCGGGCTAATGACAGCAAAATCACTCAAGGATGCCGATGTTGATATTACAATAGTTGACCGTACAAACCATCACGTTTTCCAGCCGCTTCTTTACCAGGTTGCAACTGCAGCGCTATCTCCCGGAGATATTGCTGTACCAATCAGAGCAATATTTACAAATGAAAAGAATGTTACAGTAATAATGGATGAAGCTATTGCCATTGACAAAGAAAATAAGACCATTCAATTACGAACCGGCAGCCTTAAGTTTGACATACTTGTAGCTGCCCCCGGTTCAAGACATTCATATTTCGGTAACGATGAATGGCAGAAATTTGCACCCGGTCTTAAAACTCTTGATGATGCATTGAGAATACGGGAAAAGATTATTCACTCACTAGAGATTGCAGAAAGAATTAGTGACTTAAACGCATCAAAGAAATATCTCACATTTGTAATTGTGGGTGGAGGTCCTACCGGAGTCGAACTCGCTGGCGCAATAGCTGAAATTGCAAAGCAAACTATGATTAAAGATTTCAGAAATATTTCTGCACGTGATACAAAGGTATATCTTGTTGAGGCATTACCACGCGTTCTAACTTCGTTTACGGAAGATCTATCCATACAGGCAAAGGAAGATCTTGAAGCACTGGGAGTTGAAGTGCTTCTTAATACAAGGGTTTCATCAATTGATAATGATGGAGTTTCATTAGGTGACAGAAAAATAGAAACTGCAAATGTTATATGGGCGGCTGGTAATGTTGTTTCTCCTCTCATCAAATCTCTTAGAGTGGAAACTGACAGATCCGGCAGGGCTATAGTAAACGACGATCTTTCGATTGACGGTTATCCGGATATATTTGTGATTGGTGATGCTGCTGCCGTAAAAGACAAAAATGAGGAATATCTGCCGGCAATTGCTCCCGTAGCTATGCAGCAGGGCGCTTTTGTTGGAAAGTTAATAAACAATCATCAGTATGATAATGAACGCCCCGCATTCAAATATTTTGACAAGGGAACAATGGCTACAATCGGAAAGGCGAAAGCGGTCGCTATGATACGCGGATTAAAACTAAGCGGACTCTTCGCATGGCTGATGTGGGGTGTAATCCACATTTTCTATCTGATTGGTTTTCGAAACAGGTTCAGAGTTATGGCTGAGTGGATTTGGTATTATCTTACCCGCAGGCAGGGAATACGTTTGATTGTTGGTAAAGAAATTTAGTTAGCATTGATTATCACAAACTCAAATCTAATTGTAAACTGAACCTGTTATCCAGTTTGCCATCTATTCTGGTATTGCCTGAACTTATACTGCTAACACCAGGCTTATAGGTTTCCGAATATTTCATTGAAACAGCCAATGTTCTCAACAACCTGTAACGTGCAATTACGTACCATCTTACACCTTCACCAAACATAGCAAGATTTGTCAAAACACCTGTAAGATCATTTTCATATTCGTAAATGGCAGAGTTGAATGAGTCAGTTCTGAAGAAAATTATTCTGCCATAGAATGTAAGGTCTTTAATGGTAGTCAGTCTTAAATCCTGAAAGACCAGAACGCCCTCTTCCCGTATTCCCGATTCTTTAAGTAAGAAGTGAGAATATTCAAACCTTCCTCTTAAACGAATATCTCTGGAGGGAGAGACAATTAATTCTGTACGAATGCTCCTGCGAAGCCTGTTATCGGGTCTTCTCACATCTTCAAATACTCTAGCAACTTCTCTTAGTTCATGTTTATATCTGACCCTTGTTTCGAGTTGACGGAATGGTTTGGAAGTAAGATCAAGCATATACTCATTACCGGTAACGGGCAAAGTATTTCCAAAAGTTGAATATGGAAATTTGAACTGATCATAATAGAAGTTGAACAGACCAAACGGAGTCCGCCATCTTAATCCGTTATAAATACCGAACTCATTATTAGTTGCGCCCGATCTTTCACCGAATCCAAAGCCATGAAGTGCAAAATAATTCCTTGGATAACTTCTTATAGAAGTTATTAAACTCAGGTCTCTTGTTATCCTAAGTATAAGATGATTTATAGATGCAGCCGAAATACCGTTATATGCAAATTCTCCGGCAAGATTAAAATTTTCATAAATCACATCATAATAGAACGAAGAATAGTTGAACTCACTTCCGCTTCTGCCGAATAATGATGAAGGCTCAAACGGATAGTTGTATTCAGTTTTATAATAAAGCAGACCGGTTGAAAATCTTCCCGAAGGAGCGTAATCAAGTCTTCCGCCGAAAAGAGTTTCCTGCCCTGCATTCTTTCTGCTTAATTCACCCTCCGTCCTGTGAAGTCCATCCAGAGGAGTTGATAAGATAATACCCTCAAATTCATCAACGTTTGCATCGAATTTATTTTTTGAATAGAAAGCAGAAAGAATAAAATCGTTTAAGCCGACAGAAGCAGCCGCACCTCTGAAAAAGTTATTCTCTGTCGAACTTGTATAAGGAATAATATTACGGGCTCGCTTTTTAACCGGCGTAACTGCATCAGCGCCCTTGGAAAATCCATAAATGTTCCACATTGCAAGACCCTGCCCGAATTCGATTATATAATCACCAATAGCAAGGCTTTTTAATATTCCGGCATTGCTCACTAAAAGATGGTAAGAAGTAAAATCATCAAATCTTTTTTCACCGGGGTCCTTATCCGTAAGAAAACCAATTCTTACTTTATCAGAATATCTGATCTGAAGTCTGTTGTATGATTTTAATTTAGTGCCTTCGAATCGTTCGTTTTTGAATCCTTCCCTTAGCTGCAGGTCTGAAATCATTCGGCTTCGAAAGTAAACCCTTGAATTATAATATATTGACTGAAATAGTGTCGGGTCTTCAATTGCAAACTCCTCTTTAAAATCTATCCTGGCAATTGTAACAAACGGAATAATTCTGTCAGTTAGCTCTTTAGGGATTTTTTGTATCGCATATAATTCATTGATGGAAAAGAATTTCCCGAATTTATTTCTGTGTTCAAGTATTGCTTCGGCAGAATGGAAATCAATTAAAGGAATACGCAGTAATTCTTCCAGGTCAGCAGAATTAATATCAATTTTATCTTTTACAGCTTCTTCAATAGTTTCGAACAGGTCGGAGTTGTCAACATCTTCATCGGTTTCTTCAATCAGGTCCTCTATAACTTCTTCCAGCCCGGCAATAGTAGTATCCGTTTGAGCCAGGAATTCGAAATTAGTAATCAACAGAAAAAGCAAGATAATTATTAGTGATTTCATACAACAGTATTACGGCTTACCGAGATGATTTTTTATTAACCTGTTTCTCGTTCCTTCTTTTCCGAAAGAAATAATTATTCCCGCCTGGTGCGTTAAACCAAGGTCCTGATGCGTAAAGATTGCATAATCCAGGCTGAATATTGAATAATTAATTCCCACACCCGCGCTGAATCTTGCAGGTTCATTTGAATATCCTGTTCTTAATGACAGATATTCGATAATATCATAGTCCATTCCAAACAACAATGAAGGTTTGTAATTCAGGTCTTTTTCAATTGCAGCATTTAAAGAAAAATCTTCAATCACATCTACACTGAATCCTGAATTGAAGATTACAGGCAATTGATCATCAAATTCAGATACAGTTGCACGGTTAACATTAATAACTGAAAAACCCCATCTGATAATATCTGTGAGGTAAACAAGTCCTCCAAGATTAAGGAAAAAAGCAGCTTCATTACCGTATCCTTCAATAGATACGTTGTGATAATTTACAGCAACGCCCGCAAAGAACTTATTTTCATAATTATAACTGTAGCCGATTACAATGCGTGTTTCGCGGTATAATTCATAACCGTAAGTCATTCCACCCAAAGCAATGGAACCAAATGACAATGGTTCATGGTATGACACAAAACCGTTAGCAAGTTCTTTTAAACCAAATGGAGCAGGAGAGTAATAGATGCCGACTTCACGCCAGTTGATTTGTGAAAGTCCTGCAGGATTATTGAATAATGAAAAAACGTCATTACTGAGTGCAACATCTGAGTTTGCCAATGAAATCTGACGAGCACCCGGATTGTATTGTGAATAACTGTTTTCTGAACAGAGCAGCAAAATGAACAAAAATGCAAATAAGGGCATTTAAGATGAACCTTTAATTTATTGTTATATAATTTTCAAATTCATATTTTTATCTTAACAATTAAAACAAGCTGGTGAACAATGAAACTAGTATCATTTCTAATATTACTGCTGGCGGCAACAGCTTACCCGCAAGAACTCAACAGCCGGGTAATAGTAAACTACGAGGGTCTTCCGGTTATTAACAGGGAACTTCTCCCTGATTTCGGACCAACAATTGAAGACTACTTAAACAAAACAAGATTCACAAACCAAAACTGGGAAGGTGACAAGATAGATTGCACGTTTAATATCTTCTTTACATCTGCTTCCAGCGAAACTAATTACTCCGCACAAGTTGTTGTTGTGAGTCAAAGGTCAATTTACAAATCAATTAACAAATCGTCAATGCTGACTATTAATGACGGGCAATGGTCATTCTCATACGAGCGGGGGCAGGCATTATATGCACACCAGGCTTCCTTCGATCCATTAACAAGCTTTCTCGACTTCTATGCTTATGTAATTATTGGTTTTGATATGGATAGCTGGGAACTTTTAGGAGGCACGCCCTATTTTACCAAAGCTATGGATATAATTAATATTGGCGCTGCAAGCAGGTTTTCGGCAGGGTGGGAAAGAAGCAGTGCAGCATACAGCCGCCGGGGATTGGTGGAGGATATTCTGAATGAAAAATACAGACCTTTCAGAGAAGCTATTTTTCAATATCACTACGGCATTGATTTGTTTGATCAAAATAAGGCTGCAGGTCAGCAGAGAATGGTAACACTAATCAACACGCTTGAGGAAATGCGGACAAAAACCAATATTAATAGCGTTTTTGTAAGAACATTCTTTGACGCAAAAAGCGGTGAGATTATTGACCGGCTGAGGGATTATGATCGGGAAATTTTTAAAACTTTGAAGAGACTTGATCCTGCCAGAGCCTCCAGATATGACGAAGCTCTTAAATAGTTAGCACAATACAGGAGTTTGAATGTTCTTGCTGCCAGGCGTTAAAGAACCTATACAAATAATTTGTTGTTCTTTGAAGCCTTGTAATAGTTTTTGTGCGATTGGATAAACAATACCAGGAATACTCTACCTAAGAAAGTATTACTCCTCATAATCTAAACAGCAATTTCATAAATACGATACTTCTTATAAATCTCGCCATTCATGACCTGTGCGCCTCTGTTCATCATATCATTATCTTCGAGCACCCAGCTCGCCTCACCTAAAAGAATTCCAATATCACGTGCCCGGTTAACAATTTCCCAATAAAATACTGCATCAAGTCCTTTCTTTTGAAACTCCGGGATAACACCAAGTATAATAATTCTTACCCACTTAATTTTTTTCTTCTCAGTAAATAACCTGAGGAATCCAAAAGGAAAGAGTTTCCCGTTCAGTTTTTTAAATATTTGATTATAGTCAAGCATTACAAGCGCAAACCCTATAACTTTGTCGTTTATATGACCGAACAGTACGAGGCTTGGCTCTACCAAAGGTTTAAGGTCTTTAGCCATCGCATCCATTTCCTGTTCGGTCAGGGGGACAAATCCCCAGTTTGGTTCCCAGGTTTTATTATAAACATATTTTACTTTTTCCAGTTCTGAACTAAAGTTTTTCATATCAAGTGAAGATATTACCAAACCGGATCTTAGTCTTGCAATTTCAGCAACACGTTTCAACTTTTCCGATGCAAGCACTTTATCAGACTCCAGTTTATAGGCGTAAAAATCTTTTGCTTTTTTGAGTCCATAATTTTCGCACAAATTGAGGTAATAGGAAGGATTGTAAGTCATCAACAGGCGGGGCGAATCATCAAAACCTTCTATAAGCATGCCGTATTCATCATTGCTTGAAGGATTTGCCGGACCTCTCATTACATAGCATCCTCTTTCTTTCAGCCAGTTCTTTACAGTGTCGAATAAAGTATTAGCTGCAGTTTGATCATTAATACATTCAAAAAAACCAAAGAAACCAACTTTATCATTATGCGATTTATTATGAAGATGGTTTTTAATTGCTGCAATTCTACCAACTATTGCGTTGTTTCTGTATGCCAGAAAATAATCAGCTTCGGCATGCTGGAAGAAAGGATTTCGTTTTTTATCAAGCAGCTTTTTTCTATCCATGATGAGGGGCGGTACCCAAAATTTATCGCCTTCATAAATTTTCCATTGGAATTTTATGAAGTTCATCAAATCCTTTTTTGTTTGAACCGTGATAATTTTGATGTCACTCATAGTGCCTCATATAAAAAAAAACTGGTCAGTTATAGTCGCAACGGGAACTTAATAAGTAAAACGGAATCGTTCCTGTTCAGCAAAAATATTTTTGATCAGCCTTCGGGTTAAACAGAAAAAGTTTTATTTAATTAATCCTAATTTCTTACCTATGTCAGTGAAAATGTTAAGTATTTCGTCTAAGTGTTCATCTTCGTGAGTAGCCATATAGCTGGTTCTCATCATTTGTCTGCCCTGTGGTACGCCGGGTGAGATGAATACATTAACAAAAACACCGGCGTCATAAAGCATACGCCACATAGTAAATGCTATTTCATCATTACCTACAATAACCGGAACTATTGCAGTTCGTCCTTCAACTACGTTAAAACCAGCTTCTTTAAGAGAAGTTCTCATTTTGTTGGCGTTGCGGATCAGCTTGTTAACTCTTTCGGGTTCAGCCTCAAGAATATCAAGCGCAGCCAGTGCTGCAGCAACAGAAGCAGGAGTAGGCGAAGCGCTGAATATAAGAGCAGGGGAAAAGTGTTTAATATAATTTATAATTCTTTCCTCACCGGCTGCAAAACCTCCAAGAGATGCAAACGTTTTGCTGAAAGTTCCCATGGTTAAATCAATTTCTTTTTCAAGGTTGAATTCACTTGCAGTGCCTCTGCCTCCTTTACCTATCACGCCAACCGAGTGCGCATCATCTATCATAATTCTTGCTTTGAATTTTTTTGCAATTTCGTTTAACCGGTGTAAATTAACAATCTCTCCTCCGGTGCTGAATACACCATCGCTCACGATGAGTTTACCTGAAATTTCGGGAAGTTTTTTAATTACTCTCTCGAGGTCATTCATATCATTATGTTTATATCTGACGAATTCGCCCATTGCGCCTTTTGCTATAAGGTTACCCGCAACTATACACGCATGATTATCTTTATCTGAAATCACATAATCGCCGCGCTGCACTAAAGTAGGAATAACACCTTGTGCACTTTGATAACCGGTGCTGAATAAAAGAACAGCTTCAGTTTGAAAGAACCTTGCAAGTCTTTCTTCAAGTTCGATGTGGAGATCAAGGGTGCCGGTAAGATATCTTGAACCGGAACAACCGGTTCCGTACTTCTCAACTGCTTTTATGCTGGCTTCTTTAACTCGCGGGTCACCGGTCAATCCAAGGTAGTTATTTGACCCCGCCATAATAATTTTTCTGCCCTCAATCTGAACGACCGGACCTTCATTAGCCTCAATGGCTCTGAAGTATGGATAAAGATTTGATTTTTTTATTTCATCTGCTCTTGTGAATTCATAACACTTTCTGAAAATGTCCAAATACTCCTCCTGAATGGTTGTAGAAAAGGTTCTTTCCTATAATTTTTAATTTATATTTTATTAAATTCGGCTGTAAAATCTATAACTAAATACTCATAAAAGCAATAAAATGAATAACTTAAACAGAGAAGGCTCCATAGCGGTTGTAACCGGAGCTAACGGGTTTGTTGGAAGTCATCTTGTAGACTATCTGTTAGCGAAAAAACACAAAGTCCGATGCATTACCAGGAAATCAAGCAATTTGAGATGGTTAGAGGGTAAGGAAGTTGAAATTTTTGATTGCGGATTAAAGGACAAAGACGGGCTAAGAAAAGCATTTCAAAACGCTGAATATATTTACCATGTTGCAGGAATTGTAAAGTCAAAAACAGCCGAAGGATATTTTGACGGCAACGTTGAAACGACCCGGTGTCTGCTTGAAACTGCAGTGGAAGCTAAAGATTCGATAAAAAGATTTATTATTGTCAGCAGTCAGACCGCGGGCGGTCCTTCGTTAGACGGTAAACCGGTAACTGAAAATTCACCATTCAAACCTATTACAACTTACGGAAGAAGTAAACTTGCACAGGAAGATTTAGCACGATCGTTTATGGATAGGCTGCCAATCACAATTTGTCGTGCTCCCGCAGTGTACGGAGAAAGAGATACAGAAATTTTCATTTTCTTTCAAACATTTAATAAAGGATTAATGACTACAATTGGTTTTGATAAGAAGCTGGTCAGTCTGATCCACGTTGTTGATCTTGCGGAAGGATTCTATCTTGCCGCAACAAGCGATGCTGCAATGGGTCAATTGTATTATATCAGTTCTGAAGAACCTGTTACCTGGGAGGAGGTTGGAAATATCACTTCAAGAGTATTAAACAAAAAACCGTTTAAGGTTAAGGTGCCGCACACCATCGTTTTTATTATTGCTGCAATTGCACAGTTCTTTTCACTATTCCGTAAACAGGCTGCCACACTCAATATAGAAAAAGCACGTGATATAACACAAAAAGCATGGATATGTGATACGAGCAAAGCTATGAATGAACTTGGTTACAGACAGAAAATTTCACTTGAAGAAGGTATTAAAAGAACCTGCAATTGGTATAAAGAGATGGGATGGATTTAATAATTTAGTTACATCAAAATTTTTTATTGAAAAATGCCTAGTTATCCTTAGCACCTTCTTCAATCCACTTTCTTAATCCATATACCTGCCTTGATGTAAACGGGGGATAAGGTGAAGCAACAGGCGGCATTATGGCAACACCCGGTCTTCCCTCAACAACCCACACTAACCTGCTGTTATCAGGGTCAAATATTGTAGTTATCAATGGATTAATTACATCACTCCAGGTATCAAGTCTGACATTACCCTGGCTGTTGCCGCCGTAATGACAGGGAACGCATTTAAACTCCAGTACTGGCTGAATGTGCCGAGAAAAACTTATGCTTGAATCAGGTATCGGGCGATTGTCAAGGTCATCCGGCGCAATGGAATCATCACATCCCGGAATGAAATAGATAACTAATAAAATTGCTAAAAGATATGTGCTTTTTCTTCTCATTGTCATATAATTTGAATCAGACACAATTAAGATAACTTAAATGTTGTTTTCAATTAAGGCAGAATTCAGGTATAAAATAAAAAAGCGGCTATTAAACCGCTTAATAAAAGTGGAGCTAACCGGGATCGAACCGGTGACCTCTTGAATGCCATTCAAGCGCTCTCCCAGCTGAGCTATAGCCCCGATAATTATTTCAAATAACTTTGCTGCACAAAAATATGTAAGAAAAAGTAGTTATTCAAATTTATAATTGGATAAGCGCACAAAAAAATGGAGGCTCATTTCTGAGCCTCCGCGGGCTAACTAACTCCTGACTTACGCATTGGGACACCCTAAACTTATATCAAATAATTTTAACAA
>JBBIGV010000035.1:0-32597 GCA_037447335.1 Ignavibacteria bacterium
ATTCTTTTTATCTTATGCTTGTTTTTATTTCTTTATTGCATAATTTGGGTTAAAAAGTCTTTCCTGTTGTGTGTTGCCGAATTGGTTTGATTTTTCAATTCGGCTTAGTTTATCTAAGCTGTCAAGCTGAATGATAACATCTTCAAGGATTGTTCCTGTATGTCGTTCACCTGCTTTGTTTCGTTCAATCAGTTTTTTGCTTCCTTCTTTGGTTTCAGTCAAGCCGATAATGTGCAGCAACTCGCTGTAAAATCTTTTGTCAAGGCTGTTGCTGTCGTTAGTGAAAGGAAGTTTTAAAAGATGTTCTGGCGAAAGAAGTTTGAATAAAGCAATCACGAATTATCGTCTGCTTTGTCGGTATTGCGTAGCGGTTTTTGAAAGTCCTGAATGTTGAAGTAAGTAAATTCAATTTCAGAAGTAATGCTGTCAATAAACGGCTCGGCAACTTGTTTATAGAAAAAGTCCGTTTTGGTGTCTGCCAAACGTCCTGCTTCAAAGTCATTGAATTGCTTTACAAGATTTTTGTTTTGAGCAAAAAGTTTTTCAAATAAATGCTCGTCAAAAATGAACCATTCGTTTATGTTGGTCGCCACCAAATGTTTTACTTCAAGATTTTTGTGAGTAATTCTCTCTCGTAAGTAATACAAAACCAATTCCTGAAACGCTTTTGTATTCAGTTTTTTGGTGGTAATCATTTCAGCTTTGTTGGTCGGCTTTTTCGCTTCGAGAATTACACCAACTGTCGAGTTTGCATTTTGTCCGTTATGAATAACAAGGTCGTTGCGTCCTTTGGTATTTATAAAATGGTTTGGGTCGTAATAGGTTTTCTTTAAAAAGTCGGAAACTAAGTTTTTATGAAACTCTTCGCTTTCGGTGTCATTTGTCCTGTCGAGTAAAGTAATGAGATTGGTCTTGAAACCTTCAATTTCAGTCCTGTTCGGTTTTACTTTTAAAAAGGCTTTGTTTAGTGCCTTTCGTGGTTTCAATTCTTTTAAAATCATCTACAAATTATATTTTCTATTTCAGTCGGTTAAGATAAGTTTTTCGGTCGGAACGGTGTCAGAGCGTTGGCAAAAAAATGGCTCTTTTGGTTTTTTGAGCGTTGGCTCGTGTGTCGGGAAAAACCAAATGTGCCATTTTGCGGGTGGGCTTTTTTGTCGTCTGTCTGTTCGTTAATTTTTGCACTGTCGTCTGTTCTTTAGGGTTGCGGCTAACGGGGTATTGAAAATATAAGTATATAAGGAAATATTTAGCTTAAGATACTGGTCTTATTTCCCCTTGGCCAATGGATCATATTTAATTTTCCCGGATAATAACAACCCTACGGTTTTTCATTCGTCCAAATTCCGTGTTATTATTTGCAACAGGGAATTTATCTCCCATTCCGAAAACCCGAAAACGTTCCGGCGGTAATCCATTTGCAATGAAATATTGATATACAGCTTCTGCCCTTCTTTCCGAAAGAGTTCGGATTGTTTTTTCAGAACCGCCACTATCCATATGACCCTCAATCCTCCATTTTACAATGGGATACATTTTCAGCAAGGCAACTATACGATTTAATTCGGGATAAGCATCTGGCTTAATTTCAAAATTGTCTGCAAAAAAAGTTCTGTCACCATCAAGAACAATTTCTTTTAAAGATGATGATGGGTCTTCAACTTGTGGAATTTCAGGACAACCATCCCGGTTTACAGGTGTTCCAGCTGGTGTATCCGGGCATTTATCCAGGTAATCCGGGACGCCATCTCCATCCGATTCGATGGGGCATCCATGCTCATCAACAGGAACTCTTCTTGGAGTATTACGACATTTATCAAGGTAGTCAGGTACGCCATCTCCATCAGAATCAAGTGGACAGCCGTAAATATCAACCCGAACCCCTGGAGGTGTATCAGGGCATCGGTCCAGATAATCTGGAACACCATCTCCATCTGAATCAAGCGGACATCCAAATTCGTCAACTTCTACACCTTTTGGAGTATCGGGACATCGGTCCAAATGGTCAGGGACACCGTCTCCATCGCTATCCGGTTTTCCCAGAATGGCTAAAGAGATGCCAAGATTAATGGTAATAAATCCGTCATTATTAATACTTGCTGCTATATCGTCTAAGTAATCTGTTGATGAATGATTATAAGTAAATCCAAGATTAAAGCTGAGTTTATCCTCAACAAGCAATCTGAAACCTAGTTCAGCATCAAAAGTAATTACTGACCTTTGATAGATTTTCCTTCTATTATTGAACAACCTGACACCATTTTCATCTTTTGGGCTAAACCACAGATGAGTTAATCCTACTGATAAGAACGGAAGGATTTTACCCCTGAATGCATAAGAATAGGTGATCGCCCCGCCTAATAAATACATATCAGTTCTGAACGTAACCGGAATATCAATATTTCCGTCTTTTGTACTTACAGAAGATCTTTGGTCTGTGCCGTAAATATTTCTGCCGCCACCATGCAGCCTTAATCCAAAAATATTTTTATTATCTGTTGGTAAAAAATATTCAACAATACCTACTGCACCTGCACCTAATTTCTTTTCCTGATAATCAGTTATTCCGATTGTCAATCCACCGGCAAGTGAAAAAACAATTCTATCAGAATAGATGTGGCTCTCTCTCAGATTTTGAGCGGTTGCAGAGAAGAAGTGTGTAACGAGAATAAAAATCAGGCCTGTTAGAAAGAAATTCATTTTTTTCTGAAAGTGTTAAATCGCTGAACAAAATTGGTTGAATCTGCTATCAAAATTAAAAATATTTAAATATTATATATCGAATAATAACAAAAATTGTGCAAAACAAAACGAATAAAATTAACTCAAATATTACCTGCGGGTAGTTATATGAATTAACTTTTTTATTTCTAAAAACATATATTGTTAAATATTTTTATTTTAACAATATCATTATAACCATCATTTCATATACCCAAACCCGTTTTTGGAGGTGACTCCAGATAATCATTCAAACTGAATGCGAACTCCGGAATTTTTAATTATTGAAACAAATATATATTACGGTATAAAAGCACACAGTCGGGGTGGGGAGATTCGAACTCCCGACCTCTTCGTCCCGAACGAAGCGCGCTAACCGGGCTGCGCTACACCCCGAAAAAAAATGATTTTCTGGTGCTAAATTAGTTTCTTAACATAAGAATTCCAAAAAAACTTAGAATTTGTTGGATTTTCTAACATCATTTTATTGCATTTAGATTTTTTATGTAATATCTTTTGTCAGTTATAATTTGCAGTGTTTTGATAACAACTAAAATTAGAAAATCTGTTAAAATATAAATTAAACATAAACTTAAGAGAGGGTATCTCTATGAAAAACAACATTACTGTTCTTTTGTGTGTTCTTTTGTTTTTGGGATCAGTTTCTGTTCTTGCTCAAAGTTCTAAATATGGCACTTTGGCTCAGGACAGCTGGTCACTTGGTTTTGGCGGCACATTCCCTAGGTTTGTTAGCGCTGAAGTTGAAGCTACAAATACCAATTACGGTGGATTTCTTTCCATACAAAGAAATTTTTCCGAGCATGTTGGGCTTAGACTTAGAGGCAGCTATAATCACATGGAAGGCGAATATATAACTAATAATACAGTTCAAACGCTCCAACACAATGCTGTTGCCGGTGATTTGGATATTATCTATTACCTCGCGCCATGTGAACCTGTTTCTCCATTTCTTGTAATTGGAGCAGGTGTATATACATTTGAAAATACAAATGGTTTAGACCCGACTTTAATTAATAAGCGCTTCAATACCTACCAGTTTAATATCGGGTTTGGTGCTGAATGGCGTCTGAGTCAGTGGTGGTCACTCAAAACCGAGCTTGGCTATCACACCGTTTCCGGAAGTAAGATTGATGCAATCTATGACAGAGGAAACGGTCTTATCGGTGGCTCAAATGATACATACATGAATATGGATTTAGGATTCATTTACTACTTCTCGAAAGGTGAGAAATCAAATATTTGTGACTTGTACGATGGATTACAGGCACGTGTTGATTATGACAAAATCGAGGAAATTGTTAAGAGATATGCTGTAGATCCTACAGAAGTTGATTACAACAGAATCGAAGATATGATTAAAAAGCACAAAGCTGTTAGCGAATTACCTGACAAATGGGTGCTCATAGGTGTTAACTTTGATTTCAACAAATCTACATTAAGACCCGAATCATTCCCGATTCTCACAAATGCAGCACAAATTCTCTTAAAGAATCCTGAAGTTAAAGTTGAAATTCAGGGTCATACAGATAATATCGGCTCAGAAGCTTATAACAAGAAACTTTCTCTCGAAAGAGCTGAAACTGTTAAGAGATTCCTTGTTGCCAAAGGCGTCTCGGCTGATCGTTTAACTACCGCTGGTTTTGGCTTTAGCCAGCCTGTAGCTGATAATAAAACTGCACAAGGCAGAGAACTTAACAGACGTATTGAGTTCAAAGTAATTAAGTAATTATCTTTCTTCTGAAAGTTCAAGGGAGTTTGCTGAAATGCAGACTCCCTTTTTTATTAAAAATAGCTTTAAAGTTTTCTTTACTTTGATTTTCATTTGTTATAAGTTTCAACAGTAAATATTAAACCTTTAATATCATCCGGAGAGGTGACAAGGTAATTATGAAAAAAATCAAAAAAAATTATAGGAACCTCTGAGGATTTATTCCGAAGAGGCTTTTTTGTATATGAACATTAAAGCAAAAATTATTGACAAAGAAGGACTGCAAAGAATTCTTACCAGAATTGCGCATGAAATTCTTGAGCACAACCGTGGTTCGAAAAACCTTGTACTCATAGGAATGAGAACAAGAGGTGAATTTGTGGCTAAAAGAATTTTTGAAAAAATAAAAGAGATTGAAAATGTTGAACTTCCGTTCGGCGTTCTTGATGTAACCCTTTACAGGGATGATTTTCGTACCAGACTTAAGCAGCCTGAAGTTTCAGTTTCGAATATCACTTTTGATATCACCGAAAAGGACGTCATTCTTATGGATGATGTTCTTTATACAGGAAGAACAGTCCGTTCAGCATTAAATGCCCTTATGGATTTTGGAAGACCCGCTACTATTCAACTTTTTGTTCTGGTTGATCGCGGTCATAGAGAATTACCAATCAGGGCTGATTATGTCGGGAAAAACACTCCGACATCTTTCAATGAAGAAATAAAAGTTAAAATGGAAGAGATTGATGGTGAAGACGCAATCTACCTTGTTGAAGCAAATAATAAAAAATAGGAAATAACAGTATAACTATGCCCTTATCCAACCGACATCTTATTGGTATGCAAAACGTACCAAAAGAGGATATTCTACTAATACTAGATACCGCAAAAACCTTTCGTGAAGTTCTCGAACGACCCATAAAGAAAGTCCCCACATTACAGGGAAAAACAGTTGTTAATTTGTTTTATGAAAATTCAACACGTACTAGAATATCCTTCGAACTTGCCGAAAAAAGACTTTCGGCTGATGCAATAAATTTTTCCAGCTCAACCAGCAGCGTTAATAAAGGTGAAACTCTTAAAGACACAGTAAGAAATATTGAAGCTATGAAGGTTGATATGGTTGTAGTAAGGCATGCTGCTGCTGGTGTTCCTCAATTTTTAACAAGAGTGTGTGATTCTAATATAATCAATGCTGGTGATGGTATTCATGAGCATCCTACACAAGCATTACTTGATATGTATTCTATTCGTGAAAAATTTGGTAAGCTTGACGGACTTAAAATCTGTATAGTTGGTGATGTTGCTCATAGCAGGGTTGCTTTATCAAATATTTTCGGACTGAAAACTATGGGTGCCCGCGTTTCTGTTTGCGGACCATCAACCATGATTCCTAAATATATTGAAGATCTTGGAGTTGATGTAATTTACAATATCGATGAAGCCATTCAGGAAAATGATGTTTTGAATGTTTTAAGAATTCAGCTTGAAAGAAAAGCGAGAGAATATTTTCCCTCAATTCGTGAATATTCAAATTACTTTGGTATTACAGCCGAAAGACTTGAAAAGAATAAAAAAGATATTTTGATTTTGCATCCCGGTCCAATCAATAGAGGCGTAGAAATATCCTCTGAAGTGGCTGACGGAATGAACCAGGTAATATTAAGGCAGGTTACTAACGGTGTCGCTGTTAGAATGGCAGTGCTTTATTTACTTGGAACTATGAATTAATAACAGGAATACTTGTAATGAAATTGATTTTGAAAAATGTTAATGTACTCAATCCTGAATCTAAAATTGATTTAAAAGGAGTTGATCTTTTAATAGTAGATGGAATTATATCGAAGATCGGTAAGATTGCTTCTAAAGACTCAGAGGAAGCGCGTAATTTCGAGCTAAATGGTAAAACCGTTATCCCGGGATTATTTGATATGCATGTTCATCTTCGTGAGCCCGGCAGGGAAGATGAAGAAACTGTATTAACCGGATGCGATGCTGCTGCAATGGGAGGTTTTACAGGTTTGGCTTGCATGCCTAATACTGAACCTGCAATTGATTCCGCAGAAGTTATTACTTTAATTAAGGAAAAAGCGGAAGGGCTTCTGGTTGATGTCCATCCTATTGCAGCAGCCACCGTTGGAAGAAAAGGTGAACTGATTTCTCCTATGGCTGAGTTAAAGGATGCCGGTGCTGTCGGATTTTCAGATGACGGAGTGGCTATAAAAAATGCTTCCATACTCAGACGTGCATTAGAATATTCAAAAATGTTCAACCTTCCTATCATTGAACATTGTGAAGATGATTCCCTCGCAGGCGGTTCAATGAATGAGGGGCTTAACTCAACTATGTTTGGATTGTCACCAATTCCATCTGTTGCTGAAGATCTTATAGTAATGCGAGATATTTTGATGGCAGAATATGTTGGGGGCAAAGTTCATATTGCACATATAAGTACTGCTAAATCAGTTGATATGGTTCGTGAAGCAAAAAGAAACGGAGTTAGTGTTACTGCAGAAGTAACTCCCCATCATTTTACTTTTACTGATGATTTGCTTAAAACGTATGATACTAATTACAAAATGAATCCGCCACTCAGGAGTCAAAAAGATATTGATGCAATTATAGAGGGGTTAAAAGATGGAACCATTGATTGTATTGCAAGTGATCATGCGCCGCATTCAATAGAAGAAAAGGAAGCTGAATTCGAATATGCCCCTAACGGGATACTCGGGCTAGAAACAATGGTTGGATTAGCTTTCTCCGAACTGTATCACAAGAAAATTCTTTCTCTTGAAGATCTCATATATAAACTATCAATTAACCCCAGAAAAATTCTGAATCTTTCTGTCCCCGGCATTTCAGAAGGTGAAACAGCAAACTTAACTATACTTGATCCCGACGAAATATGGACAGTTGATATTGATAATTTCAGAAGCAAATCCCGTAACTCACCCTTTCACAAACGCTTGCTAACTGGCAGAGCAACTGGAGTAATTAACAATCGGAAAATGTTTATAAATGGCGAGTATATAAGTATATGATGGGGACTATTCTAAATACACTCTATACATCGTGTCTATTTAAATGAACAAATGTTTTAATCATTAAGTTGAATTCTCACTCCTTAATAAAGATTTAAACTGGCATTTCATTTGGCTTTCATTTAGAAAAAAAAGAGGAAGCTGAAATGAAAAAGACATTATTTTCTTTGATAGCCTTTATATCTTTCGGAGTAACATCCTGCAATATCAGCGATCCATATTATGTCGATTATACACCACCGGCACCGCCCTCAGGTATTGTCGTACTTACCGGGGATAACAGAGTAGATATTTTCTGGAATCACAACAGAGAAAATGACCTCGCTGGCTACAATGTTTATTTTAATTATAGTTATGATGGCGTCTATACCTTAATAGGATCAACCAACCGAAATTATTTCATTGACTACCAGGCAAGAAATGGGAATACTTATTTCTATGCAGTCGCCGCTTATGATTATAACGGCAATGAAAGCGAGTTAAGTTACAATGTTGTATATGCAACACCAAGACCTGAGGGGTTCAATCAATCTGTTTTCGATTACCTCAGATTTCCAAATAACTCAGGGTACTCATTTGGAGCTTATTCTGTACTAAGGTATGACGATCTGGAAACAGATTTCTTCTTTGAGAATTATAACGGAACATTTTATCTGAATGTTTGGGATGATACCGATATTCAGGATATGGGTAAAACATCAGATATTTATGACATTCCCTTTGCACCTGTTTCAGGATGGTCACCAACAAAAGATGTTATTGCGAAAGTCGGACATACCTATGTGATCTGGACATGGAACAATCATTATGCTAAAATAAGGGTGTCAAACATTACCAATGACAGAATTGTATTTGACTGGGCTTATCAACTTGTGGAAGGAAATCGTGGTTTGAAGCCCAAACAAGTGCCTGATCAAAGAAATAATTTGAAGAGGAAATTTAACAGGAATAATCAGTTTTGAGATTCAACTATGTATTGGAAAAGCCCGGTTATAGATTTATAGTTTCGAATTCCTTAAATTAGGCGCAGCATTACGATGAATATAAAAATCAAAATACTGGTTACAATTTTCTTCCTTTGCCTGCCTTCCTTACAATCATTTTGTCAGGAAGGCGGTTTGATTAATAAACTTGGAAAGGATAAAAAACTTACGCCTGAACAGGTCGCTTTTGCAGATGTTGAGACTGCGCTTTCAACTGGAAATGTATCAATCATCTCACGTTATTTAAGTCCGCAGACCTACTTCAGTCTTTCCAATGGTGTAAACGGGTATTATAGTTCAAACCAGGCATATTATGTACTGGAGGATTTCTTTAAAATTTACCAGGTTATTTCATTTAAATTTAATCTGGTTTCTGCCGACCTGGTTAATCCGTATGCAACAGGTGTATATCACTTCGATCTAAAAGGTAAACGAAACAGCGCGCAGGTATTTGTTGCCTTTAAAAAGATGGGCGATTACTGGAAAATCACACAGCTAACAATCAACTAAATGGTCAAGAGCTTCTTAAAAAGATTTAAGGACGATAGGAGATATTTCACTATCGTCTTTTTTGTTTTGATTCTGATTTTTTTAACCGCTGTAATTTCACCGATCCTTGTTGAAAGAAAACAGGCAGGCTGGCAATCGGAATTAAATCGTAAAATAAAGGAAATAGAAAACTCAGTATCTCTAATATCTAAGAATAAAGAACAAAGTTTATTAATTACGGTTAACAACCTTAAAGATGGCTTAACAAACACACTTATTCCGGGTGGAGGTACTTACGGGGAATTAGTTGCTTTTGTAAATGACGAGAAATTCGTTAATTATGCTGTTCATGTGATTGCTCCAAATGGAAGGTTAATTGCCTGGAATCGCAACACAACAGTTTTTACCGATAATATTTTTCCTTTCAAACATCCGCTTGGCGAAACTCATTTTTCATCAACAGATATTATTACTTACCTTACAGTAAACGATACTGTTCACATAGACCATGATTTATTCTATGTGATTGTGAGTCTGCCAATTGAAAAGCATTACTCGCTCCAAAATATTTACTTTGAAGAGATTAACTTCACCAATGAACTAGCTAACAGATTTAATACCGAATTTGAGGTCGTTTATAATCCATTCTCTCAAAAATCTAAAGACGGCAGAAAATACTCCTTCGAAATACTAAACAATCACAATAATAAAATTGGATTAGTAACATTTATTAAACCAGCACTAAATACGGCAATCGGCAGATTTAATGAGAATACGGAAAAAATTCAGTCACTGCTTGCCTGTTTAGTAATTATTTTCGCTGCACTTGGATTCCGCAATGAGTTTAAAGAATTTCAAAGCAGAGTTCTGAAGCTTGCAATATTGATAGTTTTTGCAACTGTTGGCAGAGCAATATTTTTCTTTTTATCATTTCCATCAAACATCATAAGTGGGCCAATAACTGATTCAGCATATTTTGCCTCTACTTTCGGATATGGAATTGTGCGTTCACCTTTGGAATTCTTAATTACAAACATATTCCTGCTATTAATTGCAGTTAGTGCATTTTCGTATTTAAATAATTATATAAGAGAAGAACAAAAATCAAAACAGATTAATTCAGCTAAACACAATATATTGTTAATTATCCCTCTTACTTATTTGTTCTACGTTACAATGAGGGGATTAAATGCTTCAATTAAAAGCGTTATTATGGACTCTTCACTGAGATATTTCAAAGAGCCTGATTTAATTCCCGACCTGCCTGTTATGATGATGCATATGAATGTCCTGATGATTGGTGCTGCAGCAGTATTGATACTGATTTGTTATCTGCTTATAGCGTTTCATTTTTTACCCCGAAAGAACAAACAGCAAAAAAAATATTTTCTGGTCGGATTTTTCTTTTTTCTTCAATTGTCGGGGATAATTTATCTCACCACACAGCCCGAACCACTGATTACAATCCCGCTCAGCGCTTTTTTTACAGCACTAATATTTATCATTGCATACCAAATATTTCGGGGAAAACCGATGCACTATTATAATTACATATATATTACAATAATGGCATCTGTTATTACAATAACTTTGTTGAATTATTTCAATCTTGAACTCGAAAAACAATCTCTCAAAACAACTGCCTTCGAAGTTAACAGACCGAATGAAGGATTACTCCGATTTCTTCTTGATGAAACATTAAGAAGCGCCGCTAAAAGTGATGAGGTTATTTCCGGTTTTAATCGCAGAACGACTAATAACGATGCTTTGGCATTTACAATCTGGAGCAACAGTTCACTTCAAAGAGAGTCGCTTAACTCAGTTATTTATCTCTTTGGCAGGAACAAAACTATTCTCGGCAGCTTCGGGATAGGTTTTGACGACGAACAATTTCCAACTGCATTTTTAACATCATATCGTGGTAATGAGCTTCAATTATTTGAAACTTCTTCACAATTTAATTCCGACAAACGATTGCTGTATGGAATTTCATCTGTTACAGACAGAGGAATTGTGCTCGGATATGTTGTGGCTGCAATCGGCATTGACAGACATTTATTAAACAACAGGTCAATACCGGAATTTCTTGCTTCCGGCAGAAACGTTATTAATACAGTTATTGACGTTAAGCAGCTTAACATATTCGAAATAGTTGACGGACGGTTAACTAATGTATATGGGGATATTTATCCTTCACGAGAACAGATTGAGCCTATCATTAAAGCAAAATATTCAACTGATAATGAAGCACGCCTGAATCTTTCGATAAATAATGAGAACTATATTTTATATGCCATTAAATTTGATTTGGACGGAAGTGAAAAAATTACTGCTGTGATGATGAAAGAAAAGCAGCTTACCTGGAACCTTTTCAATTTCTTCAAAGTGTTCATCATTCATTCGCTGTTCTTTCTTGCTCTCTTCCTGCTGATTTTCTTTGTTAAAATAAGAAGCATTAAATATAGTTTCAGAACTCAATTGCTGATTGCCTTTTTGATTGTTTCAATTATTCCGGTAATCGTATTGGCAATTTATAACCGGCAGGAAGTAAAAGAAGGAACACGAAGTGCAATCTTTAACGAATTAAATGAACGTGCCGAATACCTGGAGAACCATGTTGCTGCACAATTGCGAAAGAACCGGGATCGTACCACTGTTAAAGCTTTTGACAATGCAGCAAAGGAGCTGGGACTATCTTTTACGGTTTATGAAAATTCCGATCAGATTTATGCTTCTAATAATCAATTCTATCGGGCGGGATTATTTTCACCAAAACTCAATTCTCTTGCTCATTATAATCTGAACTACCTCAGCTATCGCGAGTTTTTATCAACAGATAAAATTGAAAATTATGAGTTCAATACATTCTATAAAAAAATAACAATTGGTGAAAACTCTTATATCCTCTCGGTTAATGATGCTTTTAATAAAGTGAATATCACTCTTTCAACAGTTGAAGCTGATATCTTTCTGTTCGGGGTTTATTCTCTTGCAGTTATTATTATTATTGTTGTTAGTACTTTGCTTGCAAATACTATTTCATCACCTATACGAAGGCTTACAAAAGCAACTCAATCTGTTGCGCAGGGCGACCTGAATGTTGTCCTCCAGAATATTCAAAAAGGCGAGCTTCGTGAACTGATTACCGGGTTTAACAGTATGACTATCGAATTGCAGAAAAACCAGATGGAGCTGGCCGAACTTGAACGGGAAAACGCCTGGAAAGAAATGGCAAAACAGGTTGCGCACGAAATTAAAAATCCTCTTACTCCTATGAAGCTTGCGGTGCAGCAGTTGATCGCTTCTTACAAAGATAAAACAAAGAGCTTTGAGAATATATTTGAAAGAGTATCTGCTACATTACTTAATCAGATTGAAACGCTTAATCATATTGCATCTGAATTTTCGAGATTTGCACGTATGCCTAATTTCCGCATTGAAGATGTTGATATAATTCCTGTTACAAGGGATACGGTTAATCTTTTTATAGATGAAAAAATTAAAATTGAATTTAAAACTACTTTAAACACGGCTGTTGTTGAAGCCGATAGTGCACAGATAAGACGTATGCTGATTAACCTGATTCGAAATTCTATTCAGGCTTCGTCAACTTCAATAAAATTATTAATAAATGACGAAGATGATTCCTTCGTTATATATGTTGAAGATAACGGTAAAGGCATTCCTGATTTATTCAAAGAAAGAATATTTGATGCTAATTTTACTACTAAAGAAAAAGGTATGGGTTTAGGATTAAAAATGGCAAAGAGATTCCTTGATGGAATTAACGGCAGTATTACCCTTCAGCGAAGCTCTCATGCGGGAACTTTGTTCCGTATCCGGATACCAAAACGAAGCAGGGCTCAATGAAAGAACTGACGCCTCATCAGAAAGCTGCACTTGACTGCAACAGTCATATTTCACTTACAGCTAATGCCGGATCTGGTAAAACTTTCGTGCTTTCACATCGGTACCTTGAGATTGCTGTTCAGAAAAACATACCACTCAGAAAAATTGCCGCAATTACTTTTACTGATAAAGCTGCCGGTGAACTCTACAAAAAGATTGCTGAACATATAGATACATTGATTTCTGCTTCAACAGATAGTTCCACTCATAATAAGCTGGAATCAATCAGACGGCAGTTAGTCTCTGCAAACATTTCAACAATTCATTCATTTTGTATTGACATTCTTCGGGAGCACCCGGTCGAAGCCGGACTTGATGCGAACTTCAGCCCGATTGATGAAAAACTTTCAGATGAACTGATTGAGTTAAGCGTTGATGAACTTATAAGATCGGGTCTTGCTGATGAGGATAGCTCCGAAAAAATAAAATATTTAATTAGACTTTTCGGATCAAACCGGATTTTCACTAGCGAGCTGATCAAGCTTATAAAAAGCAGAAAAAACATTTATCACCTTTCGGAAAAAATTTATTCAAAAGATATTGAATCAATCGCACAAGAATTTTATTCTTCATTTATTTTAACTGCTGACAGAATAATTAAACAAAATCTTAATGACTTACTCGATGCTATTACAGCCATAAACGGGCATGTTCTTTCTGCTGATAAGAATAATAAAACAGCGCTTGAAATTGCCGCATTGTTAAGTAAAATTAAAAATGCAAGCCGAACTGAAGAATTGATTGATATTTTGTTTCAATTAAGGCAATTAATGCTTGTTAAAGATGGGCATGTCAGGCTGCAGGGTTATCTGAAAAAAGTAAATGGTGAACTATTTACTTACGAGAAAAGAATTGTTTCAGAATTATTACAAGATTATGCTGCCTTCGCAATTCCGGTTAATCATTCCGATTCTGAACTTGAATTGGCAAAATTCGGAAAGCTTCTCTCGGAAATATTTTATCGTGCATCAGAAATTTATGATAGGAAGAAGGCTGAACAAGGCTACCTTGATTATGAAGATATTCTTCTTTTTGTTCGGAAAATTATTTCTGATGCTAATGTGCAAAAATCTCTCTCTCAAAGGTTCGACTATATAATGGTTGATGAATACCAGGACACAAATGAACTTCAGTATAATATTTTTCTTCCTTTGCTTGATGATCTGAAACGCGGTAATCTCTTTGTTGTTGGTGATGAAAAACAAAGCATCTATATGTTTCGTGATGCAGAGCTTCAGGTATTTGATAAAACAAAAAAAGACATTGTTAATGCTTCCGGTGATAAAAGCATTCTGTCTTTACCCGATTCGTTCAGAATGGCGCCGGCTATTTGCTTATTTACCAATTATTTGTTTAACAGGCTTTTTGTTTCTCCGAATCCTTTTTATAACGAGGTTAAGTATGAGGATATAGTTTGCGCAAGAAGCGAGAGTATAACCGGAAGCGTCGAAATTCTTATTGCCGATGTAGAAGAGGAAAACGAAGAAACCGACTCAACAGAAGTAATAAGCAAAAGAACAATTGAACCCGAAGCTGAACTTGCTGCATTAAAAATTCTTCAAATTATTAATGATGTTGAATACACATTGAGCTTCAAAGATATTGCCGTACTTGTTCGAAAGCGAAAATCTTTTGATGAGCTTGAAAAAGCTTTTGTGCAGTATGATATTCCGTTTTTAATTGTTGGCGGGCGCGGATTTTATCAGCGGCAATCTGTATATGATATTTATAATTATTTCTCTTTTCTTCTTGATCCCGATAACGATGCTGCATTGGCAGGGCTGCTTCGCTCTCCTTTTTTTATGATAAGCGATACAATGATATTCGGGATATCACTTGAACCGGGGAATCACTTATGGAAAAAGTTAAAATCTTACGGAAAAAAAAATAATTCCGTAAACAGGGTTTTTGAAAAACTGGATGAGAATCTGTCACTATCGCGAAGCTATGATCCAGCAGCGATCCTAAGGAAAATAATGGATGAATCAAATTACCTGATTACACTCGCTGCAAAACCGGAAGGGGAACAGGAACTTGCAAATGCAGATAAACTTCTTCAGCTAACAATAAAATTTTGTTCCGAAGATTTCAGAACATTATATGATTACGTTGATTACCTCAAACTGGCAATTACAAAAATGACTGATGAAGCGCAGGCAGCCGTTGCAGATGAATCGGATGCTGTAAAAATCATGACTCTCCATCAGGCAAAAGGTCTTGAATTTCCGGCTGTGTTCTTATACAAATCAGGTGATTACACACGTAAGGATGTCGTTGGGAAAAAGTCTGTTACAGTAAATAAAGATTTTGGTTTACTAACAAAAGTTCCTTTACAAGGTGATTACTTTTCCGAGCATATTTCGCCGCCATTGGTTTCGATCAGTGATCATATCATCGAACGTAAAAATTATGCTGAATTAAAAAGATTGTTTTATGTAGGCGTAACCCGCGCTATGAATCATCTGTTTATTTCGGCAGGTAAGCCCGGTACAAAAGGGTACCACCATAACTCTTTTATGGGGTTGCTTCAAAAAGGATTGGAATTAGATGTTGAATCCGGCTCTCATATAATCCGGTCAGATCTTAATTTTTTATTGCAATCTGACAAAGGTTTCGCTTCAATCAAAAAAGAAATAACGCTGACCATCCCGGTTACCACAAAAATTGAAAACATTCATCCGGATGAATCTCAAAAAATAATTAATATTGATGGGATAAATCTTAAACACCAGAGGTTATCAGATAAACCGAAGGGAGAATTTATTTCAGCTGCAAAACTTGTGGTGTTCAGTCAATGCCCGCTTAAGTATAAATTAATTTATGATCTTGGCTTTAAAAATATGATGCCCGGACTGCTTGAGTTTACAGATAAAAATAATCTTAAAGCTGATTATGATTTTAATCCGGCTGAAGATAAATTCATAAATAAAGAAGAAGAACAGAATGAAGACATTAAACCGAACTATTCTGCATTAAAAGGAAGTATTATTCATAAATTATTACAGGAAGAGATACCGTTAAACCTCCTGGATGAAACAACCCAAAAAGAAATTAAACGTGCAATTGGTGTAAGCGAATATAATGAACAGGGTGTTCAGTCGCTTAGTGGACAAATCTCGACTGAAATTAAAGAATTCTATAGTTCTGATGCGTATAAAGATTTAATGCGCTTCCGCAATTATCATAATGAGTATGAAATATATTCTAAACATGGAGATTATTATCTCTTCGGTATTGTTGACAAATTAATCATCGAAGAAAATAAAATAATTGTGGTTGACTACAAGACTGATGATATTATTCCTGAAGAGATAGATGAAAGGGCAAAAAATTATTCTATTCAGTTGAAATTTTATTCTTATATTTTGTCTAAACTGTTTGAAAATATTGATAAATTTGAAACCAGATTGATTTTTACTCGGCATCCCGAAAAACAAATTATTGAGAGTTTTTCTAAATCCGGTCTGCAATTTCTTTCAAATGAAATAACTAAAATGATTACTGTGATCAGAGAGCGATCATATACAAAGAACAAGGCTCATTGCAAAGATTGTTTGTTTTCAATCAACTACAAAGATTGTATTGTTAAATAAATATTAAAAAGTGAGGGATATCATAAATGAAGAGAATCAGTTCTCAAATACGCGACCTTGATACGATAGAGAAAGAACTGAACAACAGTGAGTTTGGCGTTCTTGCATTCAGAAATGACGAAGAAGAAATAATTCAGATTGCAACTAATTTTATTTACAGGGATAAAAACATTTACGTTTTTTTCGGTGAAGAGGATGAAATGGTTGAGCGCATCCTGTTTGATCAAATGGTCAGATTCACGATAATCAGAAATAAAACCAGTAAAGCAAAAGGTAAACTTGATTTCAAACCGGCATACAAGCTTTTTTCCATTACAATAAGCGGGATCATGCGGAATATTGATGATCACAAATTGATTGCCGGGCTGAGGTCTGCATATCTCAAAAAATATTCCTTAAAATCTTTGCAAGATGATATTGATTATTCCGTTATTGCTAATCCTGTTATGATTGATACTGAGGAAATTTATGCTGTGGAGGAGATAGGAGGTTGAGCAGTAATTGCTGAATTATGTATGGATGGGATTATTACTGCTTGGGATCGGGGCTGCACTGTCAACAGATATTTTTAACCAGAGCAGCAACAAGTACAGGAATGATATTCCTCTTTCAGCAAAAATAATTTCTGAAACTCCTCTCCAGGAATCTGCCGGTGCAACAATACAAATATCCTTATCTGAATTTACCAGCCACTACAATGTTAAGCATGAATCGGATATTAATCTGCCGTTCGAAATAATCTCTGCATTTAAAGATACTGAATATCATATCAGCATTAAGCTTAACGAGGCTGCACCCGAAATCTGGAAAGAAATGGCAAAAGCTGCCGGAAATCATAATCAGCTTGAAGCAAATGTTGTTGTTAAACAATATGCAAATAACGTCTATCAGATAGAATTACTTTTTGAAAGTGTTTCGTTCGTTAAGTTAAAGGAAGTTACCAATTCAGCTATAGATTATGCAAAGACGGCAGTTAACATTGCATTAGGATTGATTGGCATTATGGCGCTCTGGCTTGGCGTTATGAAAGTTGCTGAAGATGCCGGACTGATTCGTATTATTGCAAGGTTACTTACACCCATTACCAGAAGAATTTTTCCCGATGTCCCGTCAGACCATCCGGCAATGGGTTCGATGATAATGAACATATCGGCGAATATGTTAGGGCTTGGAAACGCTGCAACTCCATTCGGGCTTAAAGCAATGGAAGAGCTTAACAAATTAAATCCCGATAAAGGCACAGCTACAAACGCGATGGTTACCTTTCTTGCAATTAATACTGCCGGATTAACATTAATACCGGCAACTGCAATTGCAGTTAGGGCATCTTCGGGCAGTTCGGATCCTACCATTATAATAGGCACATCAATATTTGGTGCACTTTGTGCCACTATTGCCGGAATAACAGCAGCAAAAATACTTGAGAAGTTTCTCGTTAAGTTTGTCAATTTCGGAGACTGGATAAGAAAAAGTTTAAAATCAATTTTAATTGCCGCCGTAATTTTGATATCATTAATACTTCTTATCTCAACCGGCTTCTATAAAAACTTTGAATTTTTATTTTCGTGGTTATCTCCTTCTGCCTTTAAGGAATTTATTCAGATCGTCTCAACACTTGCAATACCGGTGATTATTATAAGCTTTATCGGTTATGGTGCAATCAAAAAAGTTAAAGTTTATGAACAATTTGTTGAAGGCGCTAAGGAAGGTTTTAATGTTGCAGTAAGGATCATTCCATATCTTGTAGCAATGCTAATGGCGATAGGCATATTCCGCGCCGGCGGAGCAATGGACTGGCTCGTGTTCGGTTTAACTCCGGTTACAGATATTATAGGAATGCCCGCAGAAGCTCTTCCAATGGCTCTGATGCGTCCGCTTTCAGGAAGCGGTTCACTTGGCATCATGGCTGAAATCATGGCTGTTCACGGTCCGGATTCTTTTATAGGTGTTCTCGTATCAACTTTTTTTGGCAGCACAGAAACTACTTTTTACGTGCTTGCAGTATATTTTGGCGCCATTAATATTAAGAATACACGGCATGCACTACCTGCCGGACTAATTGCAGATCTTGCAGGAATGCTGGGCGCTCTTTTTATAGTAAGATTATTATTTTTCTGATCATCAAAAAAGCAGAACATTATGAAAGTTTTTATAACCAGAGATATACCTGAAATTGCTTATCATATCCTTGAAAAAGAAAAAATAAGTATTACGGTCTTTAAGAAGGATCGTCCGATTACTAAAAAAGAATTGCTCAAAAACATTATAGATGCTGATGGCGTAATCGCTTTGCTTACTGATAAATTTACCCCCGATGTGCTCGATAAAATGAAACAGTGTAAAGTTATTGCAAATTTTGCAGTTGGCTTTAATAACATAGATGTAGAATATGCAAAAAGTAAAGGTATTATAGTAACGAATACCCCGGATGTTTTAACTGATTCAACAGCCGATCTTACAATTACTCTTCTGCTTGCCTGTGCACGCAGATTAAATGAGGGCGAAGTAATGATGCGCTCTGAAAAATTTAAAGGCTGGAAACCTAAACTTTTACTCGGGATTGAATTGAAGGATAAAGTATTCGGAATATTAGGAGCAGGAAGAATCGGAACTGCGGCTGCCATGCGTGCAAGGGCTTTCGGCTGCGAAATAATTTATTACTCACAGTTTATAAACAGATACATTGAGGAAACAACGGGTGCAAAAAAAGTTGAATTGGATTCGCTTATTACTGCCTCCGATTTTATCTCAATTCATTTACCACTTAATAATGAAACTTACCATCTTCTGAATAAAAAAAGACTTTCGCTTCTTAAAAGAACTGCCATTCTGATAAATACTGCAAGAGGCGAAATTGTTGATGAAAAAGAATTAATTAAAATCTTAAAGAAGAAAAAAATATTTGCCGCAGGATTAGATGTTTTTGAGAATGAACCAAAGGTGAACAGAGAATTATTTAAGCTGAATAATACAGTACTGCTTCCTCACATTGGCAGTGCAACAGTTGAAGCACGGAACATGATGGCAGAACTTGCTGCTAAAAATGTTATTGCAGTGCTGAAAGGTAAACAGCCGCTTACACCGGTTTAATCAGAGAGTTTCATTAAAACTTAATGCTTTGATGAAGTTCAATTATTCCTTAGTTTTGTTACAAATAAACTTTATCATTTTATCATAAAGGGGACAAAATGAAATTATTTACTGCGATATTATTTGCAATTATATTTGTTTTACCCAACCCGCTGTTACCGCAGCAGGATATAACTGAATACTTTAATCATCATCCTGAAATTTATTTCTCCTTTAACATTTCTTCAAAGGATGAAGTAAACATTCTGACCCATATCATTTCGATAGATAATGTAACAGGGAATACTGTGTTTGCTTACGCAAATGAAGAAGAATTTATTGAATTCCTTAAACTCGGTTATAAATATGCCGTTCTCACAAGACCATCATTGTTAGTAACTCCATCTATGAGTTCAGGTATTGAAGATTTTATGTTATCGTGGGATTCCTATCCAACCTACGAAATGTATGTGAGCATGATGACTCAATTTGCCGCCAACTATCCGGCTATCTGTCAGCTTATTGATGCAGGTAATACTGTGCAGGGAAGAAAAATTCTTTTTGTTAAAATATCCGACAACATTAATATCAGGGAGCCCGAACCGCAGTTTATGTTTTCATCTACTATGCACGGAGATGAAACCACGGGATACATCTTAATGCTTCGTTTAATTGATTCACTATTAACATCCTATGGAAGTGTTCCACGGATAACCAATCTTATCAATAATGCTGAGATATGGATAAATCCGAATGCCAATCCTGACGGCACTTACAGAACCGGCAATCACACAGTGTCTGGTGCTACCAGGTCGAACGCAAATAATGTTGACCTTAACAGAAATTTCCCCGACCCTGTCGCAGGACCTCATCCCGATGGTAAACCATGGCAACCCGAAACAATTGCAATGATGAACCTTGCTCAAACTAATAACTTTATCCTCTCCTCAAATTTTCATGGCGGTGCAGAGGTTGTTAATTATCCCTGGGATACATGGGCGCAGCTTCACGCAGATAATAACTGGTTCATTTATATTTCAAGAAGATATGCTGATACAGTTCATGCGAATAGTTCACCTCCTTATATGCGCGGTTTTAATAATGGAATTACAAATGGCTATGCATGGTACCGCATTACCGGCGGAAGACAGGACTACTACACATATTTTGCCCGCGGGCGGGAAACGACTATCGAAATATCCAATACCAAGCTTTTACCTGCTTCGCAACTCCCAGCTCATTGGAATTATAATAAGAAATCTTTTCTCGATTATATTGAAAATACGCTTTATGGAATCAGAGGAATTGTTACTGATACCTCCGGTAATCCTTTGAAAGCGATGATAAGCGTAAGCGGACATGATTTTAATCAATCAGAAATTTTTTCTGACTCCATTACAGGTTTTTACAACCGGATGATCATGGCAGGTACATACACTCTGACATTTTCCGCGCCGGATCATTTCCCTCAAACAGTGCAGAATGTTAGTGTTGCAAATCTTAGTTCAACTGAATTAAATATACTGCTGGTACCTGACCCGATACCTGTAGAATTAATTTCGTTCACGGCAGTTGATGCAAAAGGAATAGTTGAACTTAACTGGCAGACGGCAGCGGAATTAAATAATTATGGTTTTGAAATCCACAAGCGGGCACGCAGTAAGCAAAATCCAATAAGCAGCCGACAGGACAGTGAGGGATTCTGGGATGTAATTGGTTTTGTTAAAGGTAAAGGCACTTCAACTGAAATATCCGGCTATACTTTTGTTGATGAATATGTTAGCGCCGGAAAAAATTATTATCGCTTAAAGCAAATAGATTTTGATGGTTCTTACAAAATTTATAACATGATAGAAGTTGAAGTCTTACCTGTATCATTTTCACTTGAGCAAAACTATCCGAATCCTTTCAATCCAACAACCACTATAACATTTTATCTGCCGTATGAAACCGAAGTTAATCTGACGGTATATGATGTGCTTGGAAATGAAATTTCTCAGCTTTTAGGAGAAGTTATGAATGCAGGCAAACACAACATTCAATTTTCATCTGAGGGTTTGGCGAGCGGCATTTACTTCTATCGTTTATTTGCCGGAGGAAATAATTTTGTTCGTAAGATGTTGGTAGTGAAGTAAAGCTGATTAATAAATATTGGGGGCGATATTGCCTGAAGCTTTAATAGTGGTTTGGAAGGAATACAACTTTTTTCTTAACTTCGCACAGCTTCTAAGTAATGTTCACCCATTTTACTAATAAAAGGTCTGATGAAATTTAACTTTATTATAATTGTTTTCTTTTGCGCTGTACTAATTTTTGCGTATTCGACACCGCCAGATGATCCTATTGAAAGAATCGGAACAACCCAGCTTAATGGCGATGGCTGTGTTTGTCATTCATTTTTACCCAGTCCGGAAGTTATGGTTTGGGTTGAAGGTCCTGATTCATTAGCGCCCAGTCAAACCGCTTTATACAGAATGTATCTTGCCGGCGGACCTGCAGAAGCCGGCGGTTATAATGTTGCATCGCGTTTTGGAACTTTAACTGCGACCGATTCACTTTCATTTTGGGACCCCCGGGATCCGAATGAATTAACTCAGGCTTTTCCGCTGGTTTTTCCTACTCCTGAGGACACAATCTTTTGGGAGTTTGCTTACAATGCCCCAGATACGATTCTTACCGATACCATCTATTCAGTTGGTTTAAGTATTGTTTATGATGGAATTCCCGACAGCCTCGATATATGGGATTTTGGTCCGAAGTTTCCGGTTCGTATAACAGATAATGTTGTTCCGGTTGAACTGGTATCTTTTAACGTAAATGAAACTACCGGTGGAGTTCGGCTAAACTGGATTACATCTTCCGAAGTTAATAATAAAGGTTTTGCTGTTCAGAGAAAAAAGGAACAAGAAATACAATGGTCAGATATTTCATTTATAAATGGAGCAATCACTACTGCCAATACTCAAAATTATTCGTTTGTTGATAAAGATGCAGGGCAGGGAAATATTTATTATCGTTTAAAACAGATTGACCTTGATGGTAGTTATGCTTATTCAAAGGTAGTTGAAATCCAGCTATCTGCATTAAGTGATTATACACTCACACAAAACTATCCTAATCCGTTTAATCCGTCAACCTCTATCAACTATCAATTACCGGCTGACAGTTACGTTAAAATCATTATATATGATTTGCTGGGCAGGGAAGTAACAACCTTAGTTAATGAGAATCAGCCGGCGGGTGATCATACAGTCGAATTTAATGCGGTGAACCTGAGCAGCGGATTATATTTCTATAAGCTCGAAGCAAAAAACAATTATGGTGAAGTTTTCAGCAAAGTCCGAAAAATGATTTTGAGCAAATGATCTGTTAAAAGTTCGTATGAAAATTCAAACTTAACCCTGATGAATAATCAGGGTTTTTTATTACTCCGAGAGAAACATTCCACCCCAACTGTTCTGCCTGCTGTTTGTTATATGCAGAAACCAGGCGAACAGCGTTGATAGCGCTTACAAGCCGGTTAACCAGCAGGATGCCAACTACAAATCTAATGTCATTAAAAGTTTGTTCACTAGATACCCACATGCTTCGGTAAGTTCGGCGGTCTTCCTGGTTTTGCCATTTCCAGAATTGAGCTTCAGTATCAAACATTTCGTTAAATCTTCTTTGCTTTGCCCGGTCATCGTTGTATTCTGTTATATTCAGATATTCGCTTATGATTGCATAGTAATCATCGTCTTTGCCTGCCGGGTTAACACCCGCGTATGATTCAGCAAAAGATTTGTAGCGATCCTTCTGCCAGTTCGCATAAGTATTCATACCAATATAAGTTCCCCAAAGAATACCCTCAGCAATTGTAAAATATTTACCGCTCTGGTAAGATTCGGCGTATAATTCTCCCATGCCGGGTAAAAGTAAAGAATATAGAATCGCCAGCCCGGTGCTTTTTTTCTTAGGAGTTGTGTTAAATGGAAATTCTAATTTATCAGCATCAGAATAATCTGTATTCTTAACTGCTTCCTGAAGATATAGAATTGATGAATTAGTTGATCCTTCTTGGGGATATGATATAGTAACTGCAAACAGCAATAGGGCGAGAATAATTTTCATATTTTTTATTTCGAAAATGAGATTAACAAGCGATTAAGTCAATACCAAAGTTATTGGCAGCAGAATGGCTGCCTCTGGTAATAAAAGTTCCTTCACAAAGACCGTTCATTATACCGGTAATTTTAAGGTTGCAGAAGGTGTTTACCAGAGATTCATCAAAATCGCGGATAACCCTGATGTAATTGGAAGAAAATCCTTTCATTTTACCCTCTGTGTTTTCGGATTCAAATAAAACCTGTACTTCCTTACCGAGCATAGAATTAAAATATGCACTTTTCTTTTTATCGCTGAGAATCCTGAGCATACTATTTCTTCTTTTTCTTTCTGATATGCTAACGCTGCCCGGTAAAGATAAAGCATGTGTGTCAGGTCTTTCGGAATAAGTAAAAACATGGAGATATGAGACAGGAAGCTCCCGTAAAAAATCATAAGTTTGTGTGAAATCTTCTTCGGTCTCGCCGGGGAATCCTACAATAACATCCACACCAATTCCGGCATCCGGAATTCTGTTTTTAATTTTATAAATAAGATCAGAGTAATCGCCGGATTCATACCGTCTTCTCATAGAACGAAGAATTTCATCGCTTCCACTTTGAAGAGGTATGTGGAAATGCTTGCATAATTTATTACTTCCGGTAGTAAGTTCTATTAATTCATCGGATAAAAGATTTGGTTCGATAGAGCTGATCCTTATTCTGAAATCACCCTCAACATCAATAAGCTTTAAAAGAAGTTTGTATAAATTGGCATTAAATGCTTTTCCATAATCGCCAACATTAACACCTGTAAGAATAATTTCTTTATAACCCTGATCTATTAAATATTTAAATTCGGATATGACTTTATCCGGCTGCATGCTTCTACTCAAACCACGAGCAATCGGAATAGTGCAAAATGAGCATTTGTAATCACACCCGTCCTGAATTTTCAGAAATGCTCTTGTTCTTCCGATAATATTGGGATCTGTTGAATGTGCCGCACCGAACTCTTTATTATCTTTAACAGGGGAAACGAATATACAGGCAAGGTTTTGCTTCTCAAATTTCTCTATATACTCAAACAGGTTAAATTTTTCCTGACTACCGAGAACAGTATCAACTCCTTCGATTGAAGCAATTTCTCCGGGACGCAGTTGTGCATAACAACCTGTTACAATAATATATGCTTCCGGATTCTCTCTTAAAGCCTTACGAACCAATTGTCTGCATTCTTTTTCAGCGTTTTCCGTAACAGTGCATGTGTTGAACACATAGATGTCGGCTTTCTCCTTAAAATCCACAATGGTAAAACCGTGGCTTAAGAATTCTTTCCCTATCATAGATGTTTCGGAAAAATTAAGCTTGCAGCCTAAAGTATGTAATGCAACTTTATTGTTCATAGTTACGCTTTAAAATTTCAAGAGCGGGAGCAAAGTGTTCCCGCTCTTTAATAAGATTTCAGCTTTTGAAATTATTCGTTCTCTGGTTTTGTGATACTGGAATCTTCACCAACTTCAAATATCGGGAAATCAGTTGTATCAATTGTACCGGTTTCGGAATTCTTCACTTCCTGGACCGAAACTTTGTCGAGTTTGTGCAGGGTGATGTAATTCTGGATTTCCTCTTCTGATTTTTCCTTTAGTGCAGCAATAGCGCTGAGAACTATCTTTTTATTTTCTTTGTCGAATTCAATTACCTTTAATGGTAACTCAGATTCAACCGGAAAATGATTAGCAATATTCTTTATCTTTGAAGGAGTAAGCTGAGTTGCCGGAACAAATCCATCAACGTCATCCGGCAGTTCGGCAATGAGCCCTTTTTCAATTATTCTAACAACTTTTCCGTTTGTGATAGAACCAACCTGATAAGTTTTTTCAAAAGCTTCCCATGGATTATCGTGTATCTGTTTATGTCCCAGAGATATCTTTCTTTGATCAACATCAACGCTAAGCACTGTTACATCAAGCTTTTCACCCTTTTTAACAACTTCACCGGGATGACGGATTTTCTTCGTCCAGGAAAGGTCAGAGATATGAACAAGACCATCAACGCCTGGCTCAAGTTCAACAAATACTCCAAAGTTGGTAAGATTGCGTGCAATACCGGAGTGCTGAGATCCAACAGGGTATTTTTGCATCAGGCTTTCCCATGGGTCCGGTTGAAGCTGCTTAATGCCCAGGGATATTTTTTTGTCTTCTTTATCGAGACTTAAGATCACCGCTTCAACAGTCTGACCCATTGATACAACTTGTGAAGGATGTTTAATGTGTTGAGTCCAGCTCATTTCAGAATTGTGTATGAGACCCTCAATTCCTTTCTCAATTTCGATGAATGCGCCGTAATCGGTAAGAGATACAACTCTTCCGTTAACTCTGTCACCAAGCTTGAATCTTTCCTCAATATTTTCCCATGGATGAGGAAGAAGCTTTTTAAGACTAAGCGAAATTCTTTTTTTATCGTCATCGAAGTCTGTAACAACAACTTTAATTGTTGCATCAAGCTTAACAACTTCATTTGGATGGTTTATCCTTCCCCAGCTTAAGTCGGTTATGTGAATAAGCCCATCAACACCTCCGAGATCAACAAACACACCGAAATCTGTGATAGCTTTCACGGTTCCCTCAAGTATTTGCCCCTTTTCAAGGCTGTTGAGGATCGCCTCTCTCTGATCAGAAATTTCTTCTTCGACAAGAACTTTGTGGGAAACGACAACATTTTCAGTAGGGATGTTAATCTTAACAACTTTAAAGTCCATAGTTTGACCGACAAAAGCGTCAAAGTCTCTGATTGGTCTGATATCAATCTGAGAGCCCGGCAGGAATGCCTCCATTCCCATCAGGTCTACAACCATACCGCCTTTAATACGTTTAATAATTTTGCCGGATAAGATTTCACCTGTTTCATAAGAGCTAACAACTTTTTTCCATATCTTAAGGAAGTCGGCTCTTTGTTTACTAAGAACGAGATTTCCTTCCTGATCTTCAACACTATCAAGAACAACTTCAACTTCTTTTCCGATCTCAAAATCATCAGGGCTTGAAAACTCATTTTTTTGTATAGAGCCTTCAGATTTAAATCCTACATCCAGGATAACATAATCGCCCTGAACACGCACGATTGTTCCTTTAATGATCTCGCCTTCCTTTACATCCCTGAATGATTCAGAATAAAGGTCGGCTAACTTTTTAAACTCATCTTCCGAGTAATGGTCGAGGTGAAATTTATTCTTAGCCTTCTCGTAATCATCGGTTGTAGCTGCCTTCTTTTTAACTTTTGTCTCTACGGACATTGGTCCTCCTGGTAATAAATTGTATCCGCATTCTTACTTAAAACCATCAGAAAAGTAATTCTGCAGATCGGTTTAGTTTTACATTTAGTAGTTAACGATGGTTTAGGAATTCTCCTGTAATAAAATTTTTATTCCTTTTTTATTTGCTGTTTCAAGAACTTTTTCAAGAATAAGATTCACCTGTTCTTCAATGGTGAATCGTGAAGTATCAATTTCAATGGCATCCGGTGATTTAACGAGAGGGCTAACTTCGCGTGTTGTATCAATTTTATCTCTTTGAACAAGGCTTTTTTTAATTTCTTCCACAGGTATAATTTTACCTGCCATCTCATATTCCTTAGTACGTCTGATTGCTCTCTCGTCAAGAGTAGCGGTAAGAAAGAATTTTATATCAGCATCAGGGAACACAACAGCTCCAATGTCTCTTCCTTCCATAACCACACCCGGCGCATGTTTTGCCATTTCCCGCTGCTTTTGAACCAGTATGTGCCTTACTTCTTCAATTTTACTTACATCACTTACATTAGAATTAACTTCCATTGTGCGGATATCGTCAGTGATTTCCGTATTATCAACCCAAACTCTTGTAATTCCATTAACAAATTGGAGTTTAATATCTGTTGATCGGGCTAATTCAATAATGTCTTCATCATTATTAAGAACGTTTGATTTAAGGGCGAGATATGTTACTGCCCTGTACATAGCACCTGTATCAATATAAAGATAGCCTAACCGCATTGCTGCTAGCTTTGCTGAAGTGCTCTTTCCGGATCCTGCCGGACCGTCAATAGCAATTATAAATTTTTGCGGCATAGGGCACAAAAATATGCATATTATAGCTAAAACCCAAAAAATGGGCGCACTTAAATTCTATTTAAAAAACGTGATTTTGATTAATAAGCACAGCCACGCGCATAAAATTATCCGATTTCCTCGCTGCCCAATTCTGTAATAATTGCGTTGACGAGAGAGTTCCCGGAATCTGTCTTTTTGGTTGGTTTTGCATTAAGATTTTTTTGGGGGAAACCACCAGCCGGGGGATGATTCTCGGTAAGATTTAGTGAGATTTTCCGCCCGAATACTTCCATTGCTTTGCGGTTAAGGTAATCATTGTACATTGTAAAAGTTTGTTTACCTTCATCGTCAATGTAAGCATTGAGCTTTGTTCCTTCTAAATTTACCGGCTGCAATCTGTTCATTATTGGACCGAGAATAAATGATTTGCCTTCTGATGCGGAGTTAACGAATTCTTCCCACTTTTTTACAATCATATCGAAATTAAATTCGTTAGTGGTGCCAAATGATTGTTCTTTTATAAAATCATCCGAAGGTTTTTTCTTAGCCTCTGGGTAAGCGGAGACTTGTTTTCGGCTATTAGAATCAAAACCGGGTGCTGCCGGCTTATCCTCTGCATATGATGGAGAATAGTTGATTGAACTATCAGCACTAAATTTTGCTATCAGATCAGAAATAGAAGCGCTCTTTTCTAATCCGATTAAATGGCTTAAAGAAATTTCAATTTTAAGTTTTTGATTTTGGGAAAACCGGAGTTCTTGTTGGGTCTTGTTCAGGAAGTTAAGTATTCTAAGCAGATCCGCTTCCGAGAACTGATTAATGTATTCGGGGTATTTCGATTTATAAACCTCCGCTGATTCAACTAAACCTGAACTGCCGGTAATAACAACTGTAAGAATATTTCTGAAATGTTCAACCAGCCCATCCATAAAGTCAACAAAATTCCATCCGTTATTATATATAACATCAGTTATCTCAAATACGGATTGATAATTCTTATGAATAACGGCATCAGAAATATTGAAATAAATATCATCATCAATCAGGTTAAGCATTTTAGCAACCGTATCGGAATCAATTTTCTTCCCGCAGAAAGAAACTACCTGGTCGAAGAAACTTTCTGCATCCCGCAATGCGCCGTCAGCTTTTTTAGCAATGATTGTTAATGATTTATCATCAACCTGAATTCCCTCAGCATCAGCTATTTTAGCGAGAAGGGATTTAATTGTATCAAGCTGAATTCTTCTGAAATCAAACCTTTGACAGCGAGATATAATTGTTAAAGGAACTTTATGCACATCGGTAGTTGCAAAAATAAAAATTGTATGAGACGGCGGCTCTTCAAGTGTCTTCAGAAACGCATTGAAGGATTCACGTGTAAGCATGTGAACTTCATCGATTATATAAACTTTGTACTTACCTTTAGTTGGGGCGTACTTAACGGAATCGCGTAATGCCCGAACTTCATCAATACCACGGTTTGAAGCTCCATCAATTTCGATTATATCAAGTGATTGTGAATTAAGAATGGATTTACACATCTCACAATTATCACAAGGCTCAAAATCTTCAGGAGCCAGGCAATTCAGTGTTTTAGCAAGAATTCTGGCTGTAGTTGTTTTGCCAACGCCTCTCGGACCTGTAAACAGATAAGCGTGAGCTATACGGTCTGTTTTGATTGCATTTTTTAAAGTTTCTGTGATGTGTTCCTGTCCAACTACATCTTTAAATAATTGCGGACGCCATTTTCGTGCAGTAACTAAAAAAGACATATGATTTATTTTTTTTGTTAAAGAATTTTTTTACTTAAGAAAGAACAAATTTCTTCAAGATACTTTGCATCAGTTTCATCAAAGGCATTGTATTCGTTACTGTCAAGGTCAAGTACGCCGAACAACTCATTATCTTTTAATACAGGAATAACAATTTCTGATTTTGAATCTACATCACATGCAATATGCCCGGGGAAGTTATTCACATCCGGCACGATGATGGTTTTCATCTCAGCAGCAGCAGTTCCGCATACACCTTTATTCATTTCAATATTTGTGCATGCAACCTTCCCCTGGAAAGGTCCCAATCGGAGCTTGCTTCCATCAAAAATATAAAAACCGATCCAACTGACCTTATCAAATGTTTGTTTTAATGCTGCCGAGAGGTTTGCTAAAGATGAAATCACATTATCTTCTTTGGTTAAGAGATTAGTTAATTGCTTAATAAGCAGCTCATACTTCCGGGTTAAGCTCAGAGAAGAATCTGTTGTTAAAGTTTCAGCCAATTATTTTAGTTTTCTTTTTGATTTAGTTGTTGTTTTCTTCGATTTCGTTGCAGCAGTATTTTTTTTCAGTTTTACAGAAGGAAACACATAAGGTATTGCATCTTCAACCCTTTCGATCGGGATGATGTTTAACCCGTCTGTAACTTTTGTGGAAATATCCTTCAGGTCTATCTCGTTTTCTTTCGGAATTAAAACGGTTTTAAGGTCGTAACGTTTGGCAGCAAGAAGTTTTTCATTTAAACCTCCTATGGCAAGTATATTACCTCTAAGCGTAATTTCACCGGTCATTGCAACATCATTTGATGCCTGCCAGCCGCTTACCGCCGAAAGCAGCGCCATTGCCATAGTTATTCCAGCAGATGGTCCGTCTTTAGGAATAGAACCTTCAGGCAGATGTACGTGAACTTCTTTTCCTTTAAAGAAATCAGGGTTCAAACCAAATTGGGGTGCCATAGACCTGATGTAACTTAAAGCTGCCTGTGCAGATTCTTTCATAACATTTCCAAGCTGACCTGTCAGGGTCAGCTTACCATTACCATTCATAATTGTAACGTCAACTGTAAGAATTTCACCGCCAACATTTGTCCACGCTAAACCTGTAACGCTTCCAACACGGTTTTCTTTTGTATGCCGCTGATACCTGAAGCGGGGAACCTTTAGATATTCTTCAATCTTATTTTCATCAATAACATATTTCTTATTAGCCTTACTCTTGCCATTGTTAGATTCGTTAACTATAATTTCACGTGCAAGTTTTCTACAAATTGAAGCCAGCTCTCTCTCGAGATTTCTTACGCCTGCTTCTCTTGTATAGCCTGTAATTATTTTCCTGACAGCATCATCTTTTAATATGATATTTCTTTTCTTTAACCCATGAGCTTCAAGTTGTTTTGGGATAAGATGTCTTTTTGCAATTTCAACTTTTTCATGCTCCAGGTAGCTGGAAAGTTCAATTATCTCCATTCTATCCTGAAGAGGGAGGGGGATGTTATACCTGACGTTTGCAGTAGTAATGAACATCACCTGTGAAAGATCGTAATCAACTTCAAGATAGTGATCATTGAATGAATGATTTTGTTCGGGGTCAAGAACTTCAAGCATAGCAGATGATGGATCACCGCGAAAGTCCATGCTCATCTTATCAATTTCATCCAGAAGCATAACCGGATTTATTGTGCCGGCTTTTTTCATTGATTGAATTATTTTCCCGGGCATAGAGCCAATATAAGTTCGCCTGTGTCCGCGTATTTCAGCTTCATCACGAACGCCACCCAGACTTATTCTCACAAATTTTCTTCCGAGCGCCCTTGCAATTGATTTTCCTAAGGAAGTTTTTCCTACTCCGGGAGGTCCTGTAAAGCATAAAATTTGTCCGCGCATCTGCTTAACTAAATTCAGTACGGCAATATTTTCGATAATTCTTTCTTTAGGTTTTGTTAATCCGTAATGATCTTCATCAAGAATTTTTTGTACGTGGTTTATATCAAGATGATCTTCTGTTCTTTTTTCCCATGGAACTTCAAGCAGCCAGTCAAGATAATTACGGATCACAGTATTTTCAGGAGACATTGGAGGTGTTTTCTTAAGTTTCCCGAGTTCCTCAAGTGCTTTAGCTTCAACATCAGCGGGCATTTTAGCACTTTTAATCTGATCTCTTATTTTAACAAATTCCGGCGAACCATCTTCATCATCTCCAAGCTCATCCTGAAGGATCTTTATTTGTTCCTGAATAATAAACTTGCGCTGAGTTTTGGCGATATTCTCCTGAACCTTTGTATCAATTTCTTTTTCTATTTTAAGAATGTCAATTTCTGAGTTCAGAATTTTAATTGCTTCGTAGTACTGCTCCTTCAAAGTATTACATTGAAGTATTATCTGCTTGACTTCAATGGTTTGATTTATGTTTGCGGCAACATAAAAGAGTTTCCGGTCAGGCTCTTCAATATTTTCAAAAGCGGCTACGGTTTCGTTCGGGATATTTCTGCTTATTTTAACGTATTCTTTGAAAAGCTGGGCTAACTGCCGCTGCATTGCATTCATTTCTTGATCATTTTCAGCAGATGGCAGAATAACTTCAATACGTCCTTCGAAAAAATCTTTTCTGGCGGTGTATTCAATTATTCTTCCCTGAAGAAGTCCATCAACCAGGATTTTCATTAATCCATTTGGAAGCTTAAGTATCTGCACTATCTTAGCTATAGTTCCTTCGCGGTAAATATCTTCTTTTTGCGGGTCTTCAATATTGGATTTCTTTTGGGTTGCAAGAAAAATGTACTTGGTTTTATCTAGTGCAAAATTAGCTGCTCTGATTGACTGTTCTCTGCCAACAAGTACCGGAAAAATCATATATGGAAAAATTACAATATCTCTCAGAGGTAGTATCGGTAACACCTCGGGTAAGTCCTCAACTATCGACTCCTCAACTAAACTATCAATTTCCTTATCAATGGTTTTACTCAATTAAACTCCTTAATCTGATTATTAACTTAAATGATTTGAAATATACCAAAATTCATTCCTGCTATCAAGGAATGCAAAAATCTGTTGCATAAAGTAATAAATATCTTAAATCCGATATAGAGCATAAAATGGATGCATTTTACTGCGCAGTTC
>JBBIGV010000036.1:0-31097 GCA_037447335.1 Ignavibacteria bacterium
TCTGTATGGGATTTAGCGCATAACTAAAATAAAAGTCCATCTTATTTTCAATAAATCCTTAAATTTGCTCTATGCTTTGTCTTAAATGTGAAACAAATCCCGAATGGATAAAAACGGCTATCGATAATCTTACGGATGTAATGATTGATCATGCTCACTGTGAGAAAAAAGCCGCAGCTACGGGAATGAGTCTGCTTTCTACTTACTCTGAAAAAACGGAAATCTCTCTTGAGATGTCAGACCTGGTTGAGGAAGAAATAAATCATTACAGATCGGTGGTAAAAATACTTAGCGGTAAAGGCATAATTTTAACCAAAGATGCCGGCGATCCGTATGCAAAGGAGCTTCTTTCAAATTTAAGAACTCACGAACCGGCAAGATTGCTCGACAGGCTTTTAACTGCCGGAATTATCGAAGCACGTTCTTGTGAAAGGCTTCAATTACTTGCAAAGCATATTGAGGATACTAACCTCAGGAAATTTTATGACGACCTTTCGGCAAGCGAGGCAGGACATTATATGACATTTGTTAAACTCGCTAAGCTTTATTTTGATGAGGCTGAAGTTAAAAGCAGACTGGATGAGTTAACAGAAATCGAAAGCAAAATAGTCAGAGCACTACCAAATATTCCAACAATGCACGGATGATAAATGAAAAAGTTAAATCTCGGCTGCGGTAACGACATTAAAGAAGGTTACGTCAATATTGATATTGTTGATTACGGGGGTAACATGATCCACGATATAAATTCATTTCCATATCCGTTCCCCGATAATGATTTTGATGAGATATATGCTTCACATGTTCTTGAGCACGCAGATAATTTTAATAAAACCATTACAGAGCTTTACCGTATTCTAAAGCCGGGGGGAATATTAATTGTTTTTGCTCCTTTCTTCCTTAATACAAAATATTTTGGCGATCCCGATCATAAAATTCCTTTTTCAATCAGAACGTTTGATAATTACGAATACATTGGCAGCAGGAAATTAAAGTTCTACGAAAAGTGGAAGTTGAATCATCGGACCAACTACGAAACAGGCGCACAGTTTGAAGTGCTGGAAAAAAAATTCATCACCTCACATTTTGCTGCGTTAAAATGGATGGATATTATAGTTAATATTGAACCGGTGATTTACGAAAGATTTTTTGCCGGTATTTTTTCACCGGAAGAGGTATATTTTAAGCTGAAGGCTGTGAAATAATTACTTTTTTTCTGTTATAGTATTAACTCTTTTCAAAGCTATCCGGATCAGAGACAGCCAGCCAATAATAAAACTTACACCGCCAAAAGGGGTAATCATCGCCAGAGATTTAATACCAGTAATTACATAAGTATAGAGTGAAAACGAAAACAGGAAAATCCCTATTGAAAAAAATACGAGTGGAAAGGTAAAATTCCTTTTAGAATTTACTGCTATGGCAACTATTACGACTGAGTGAACCAAATGATACAAAACACCCGTTTCAAAAGTTTTCATCAAATCAGCAGAAACCTGTTCACGCAATCCATGAGATCCAAACGCTCCGATGGATACTGCCAGGAATCCAAATATTCCACCGATTGTTATCCAGACTTTGTCATTCATTATTATACTTCCTATTTCATTGAACTGATAAAGTAAAAATTACTAATTTAACACTCCAATAACTCATAAATATTTACAGACATGAAACAAACACAAAAACTTATTTTACCGGCACTGATAGTAGTTGCCGCAATTCTCGTTTATTTTTTATACTTTTCTCCTAAAAAAGACCTTGGTCTTTTTTCAGATTTCGATCCGAACAACAATGCCAATAAAGATATTCGTGTTATTTATGTTGTTGAAAAAGGAGTCAGAATGGACCCACAATCCGGTGGTTCATTATTCTATGCAAGAGACCGAGACGGAATTGAAATGTTGATACAGGGTCCCAGAGATTTACCTCCGGGAATGTCGGAAGCTGAAAGCATTGTATTACGTGGTCATCTGCACCACGAATATTTCCATGCTGCCGGCGTGTATGCTGATTAAACTATCACTTTAATCATCAGATGGAAAATTTCAGGTTAGTCTCATCTTACAAGCCTTCAGGTGATCAGCCAAAAGCGATTAAAGAACTTGCAGAAGGACTGAGACGGGGCGATAAATTTCAAACTCTGCTTGGAGTAACAGGCAGCGGGAAAACTTTTTCCATATCAAATGTAATTCAGCAGTTAAACAAGCCCGCATTGATCATATCACACAATAAAACATTAGCTGCACAACTGTATTCTGAATTCAGATCGTTCTTCCCTGATGATTCGGTTGAGTTCTTTATCAGCTATTATGATTATTACCAGCCTGAAGCTTACGTTGTTAAAAGTGATCTCTATATCGAAAAAGATTTTTCGATCAATGAAGAAATAGACCGGCTGAGATTAAAAGCAACAACTGCGCTTATCGAAGGCAGAAGAAATGTAATTGTTGTTGCCAGTGTAAGCTGCATCTATGGTATAGGCGCACCGCAGCAATTTGCCGATCAGATTATCTTTGTAAGAAAAGGGGAAAAGCATCCGAAGAAAAAACTGCTCCGTGAACTGATAGATATTCATTACATCCGTAATGATCATGAATTTAACCGCGGTACTTTCCGTGCCCGCGGGGATGTGGTAGAAATAATCCCTGCTTACCAGTATGAAGAAGCTGTTCGAATCGAATTCTGGGACGATGAAATTGAAAAACTTTCTATGATTGACTCAATTACAGGTGAAGTATTGCGTGAAATTGATTCCGCCCCCATTTATCCTGCAAAATATTTTGTAACTGACAGAGAGCAGGTTCAGAAAGCAATTCATAACATCGAAATAGAGTTAAAGGAAAGATTGGAATATTTTCGTTCACAGGAAAAGTATATCGAGGCGCAAAGACTTGAGCAGCGAACCCGCTTTGATATCGAAATGATGAAGGAAATTGGTTACTGCTCCGGTATTGAGAATTATTCAAGGCATCTTGATGGAAGGGAACCGGGTTCGCGTCCGCATACACTGTTTGATTATTTCCCGAAAGATTTTCTCTTAATTGTGGATGAATCACACGTGACGGTTCCGCAGATCAGGGGGATGTATAACGGGGACAGGGCAAGAAAAGAAACTTTGGTTGAATATGGTTTCCGGTTACCATCTGCACTCGATAATCGACCTATGAAGTTTGAAGAATTTGAATCACTCTTAAACCAGGTAATTTTTGTAAGCGCAACACCGGCAGATTTTGAACTTGAGAGAAGCGGCGGTGTAATTGTTGAACAGATAATTCGGCCCACCGGTCTGATTGATCCGCAGATAATTGTTCGCCCGGTTAAAGGACAAATTGACGATTTGATTGCCGAAATCAGACTTCGAAAAGAAAAGAAAGAAAGAGTACTGGTTACAACTCTTACAAAAAAAATGGCTGAAGATCTTTCCGATTATCTTGATAAAATCGGAATCGGGGTTCGGTATATTCACAGCGATATAGAATCACTTGAAAGAGTTGAAATTCTTCGCGATTTAAGACTAGGTGAATTTGATGTGCTTGTTGGTGTTAATCTTCTGAGAGAAGGGCTTGACCTGCCGGAAGTTTCTCTTGTTGCAATTATTGATGCAGATAAAGAAGGTTTCCTTCGCAGTGAGCGTTCTCTTATGCAAACCGCCGGAAGGACTGCGCGTAATGTGAACGGCACGGTTATTATGTATGCTGATAAAATTACCAATTCAATGCAGAAGATGATCGAAGAAACCGAAAGACGCAGAAAACTTCAGATGGAGTACAATAAAGAACTCGGCATTGAGCCTAAAACCATTTATAAAAGTATGGAAGAAATTCTTTCTTCCACTTCGATAGCAGATGTACGAAGAAAAGAGAAAAAACCGGAATACTTTTTTTCAAAAGTTGCAGAGCCGATTCTTAAATATATGAGCGTTGATCAGAAGCAGGATTTGATAGAGCAGTTAACAGAGCAGATGTATCAGGCAGCAAAAGACATGGAATTTGAACGCGCCGCATCGCTGAGGGATGAAATTCAAAGACTAAAAAAGATGACAAAGTCATAATTATTCCTCAAAACGGGTTAAGGTTTTTAAACATTGGTTTTTCAGTATTTATGTTGATCGCAGTTTCACCTTTGCTGTATGAAACCCCTGCGAGGAACAATCCGGACGGAGGTGCAGTGTATTTTGCAGGTACATTTGTTCGGTTCTTAAGAAAGAATTCCAGATCATTAATAGTTAGTTTTCCACGCCCGATTTCTGTGAGAACGCCAACCATTCTGCGAACCATTTTCCATAAAAAATGAGAGCCGGTTAAACAGATAAGTATCATTTCATCTTTTTCTGATAGGTACACATTTTCAATTAATACTTTGGTTGATTTTTCTTCCGGGTCTTTATCACAAAATGATATAAAGTCGTGCATTCCAATAAATAACTTCGAAGCATCATTCATTGCCTTGAAATTCAATTTATCCTTAATCCACCAGACATAATTTTTCCAGAATGCGGTTCGTCTTTTAGAAATTCGGTAAATGTAAGTTCTGTTGATCGCGCTGAATCGTGAATGAAAATTTTTACCGGCCTTTTCAACTCCCAGAATGTTAATATCAGGAGGGAGTAAATCATTCAATTTCATTTTGATGATTTCAGGCGCAAGCATTGTTTTAACATCAAGGTGAGCTACCTGTTTGATAGCATGAACACCGGCATCAGTCCTGCCCGAACCTTGTATATCCGGCTTTTCACCACTAAATATTTTTTCTGCTGCTTTTAATAATTCACCCTGTATTGTGCGTACATTTGGCTGCATCTGCCAACCGCTGTAGCGGGTCCCATCATATTCAATATAAAGCTTAAAACGTGTGAATGAGTTAGGGAATTTCTTTCTGCCGGTATTAGTCAATTTGGATTTCTTCTTCGGCATAATCATCGGGGGATTCACATATACGAACTTTTATTTTATGAATGTTAGAAGGTAAACCTGCTGACCTGATTTCATCAAGAAAATATTTGCAGATATTTTCTGCTGTAGATTGAAAGCCGACCACTACTTTTTTAGAATTTAGTTTATCAAGAAACTCTATTACTTCTTTATCTTCTGCATAAACAAGAAAAGCATGATCAAGTTTATCAACAATCGGATTAATTATTTGCTTAAGATCATAATAGTCGAGCACCATCCCATTTGTATCAGGTTCTCCCTCAAGCTCAACGGTCATTTTATATGAATGACCATGAATATTCTTACAGTTGCCGAAATGTTCCGGCAGTCTGTGTCCCATTTCCCAGGTAAATTCTTTAGCGATTTTCATAATATATTCTCTGCCGAAAAGATTAACGGTTTAAGAGTATTAAGAAATTGTTTACATGTTTTTAGCCTGTCTTTGACATATTGATAATCGAAGCCGATGAGTGCGATATAATCGCTTTCCTGCCTGTCCTCAAAAAGATGGTCATAAAAATTTCCCCATTGAATATCTATTAAACCGGATTTAATAAATTCACGATGAAAAGCAGAACGTACTGCGGAATGTATTTTAAATGATATTCTTCTATCCAGCAGCAACGCACTTACTGCATAAAATGCAGCATAGTAAATGCGATTCATAGCGAATGTAAGCGAATCAGCCTGGAGTTCTCTTTCAGCTGAGGCAATACTATCTTCGGCTTTTGACCACCAGTACCGAATAACGTTATGACGATGTAATTCCTCGCTCACAACTGTACCCCATCCCGTACAATTTCATGTTTAATAGGAAGAACCGAATATGGTCCGTTTTCCCAACTACTCTCATCCAATACTAATGTACTGAAGTTAGTGTTAAATTTTAGATTAGTTTCAAAAACGATGTCTGTGATTTCATGTCGTTTCAATCTCTCCATTGGATGCGAGGTAATTATCAGCAAATCTATGTCAGAAGTATTATCAGATTCGCTTCTTGATACAGATCCAAAAAGCGTAATTGATTTTATGTCGAAAGATTCCATAAGCCTCTTTTTAAGTTCACTTAAAGCGCTTCTCTCGCTTATCGTTAATTGGAGTTCATCAATACTTTTCATTTACAAACTTCTTTCTTTATCATTTGATAAAATCACTCAAACACCTTTTGTTTCCGGATGCCATATAAATTTATGCATTTGCAATTGGAATCGTACATTAAGATTATCTTCAAGAATCCAGTTTACAAGCGTAACCGGTTCAAGTTCACCGAAAATTACCGAAAACAGAACTTCGCATCTATCAGACAATTGATATTTCGAAATAATTTCTTTAGACCAGTCATAATCTTCCCGTGTGCCAATAACGAATTTAACTTCATCGGAGTTTTTCAGGTAATTTATGTTATCATATAAATTCCTGTTCATCATCTCACTTGAAGGGCATTTCAAATCCATAATAATTTTAACTGCAGGATCAATGTCTTTTATAGTTAAAGCGCCGCTGGTTTCAAGCAGCACTTCATAACCGGCATCACATAATTCTTTCATCAATGTAATGGATTCAGTTTGAACCAACGGTTCACCGCCGGTAACCTCAACGAAGTTACAATTGTATTTTTTTACTTCGTTCAGAATCTCTCTCAGGCTCATTTCTTTGCCTTCATAAAAGGCATATTCTGTATCGCAATATCTGCATCTGAGGTTGCAATAAGTCAACCTGATGAAGACACAGGGAAGCCCGGCTTTGGTTCCTTCACCCTGAATAGAAAAATATATTTCGTTAACCTTGAGCATATTCGATTTTTAGCCTATATCTTGCAAAATTTCGCATAAAATTACGAAAGTCTGATTTGACATCAAATTACCCTTTACCTATATTTGGCTGCAATTTTTTGAAATAATTATAAAGGTTAATATTTAATGGCTACTCATAAATCAGCAAAGAAGAGGATCCGCAGTTCAGAAAAAAAGAGAATGATTAATAAGATGAGCGAATCAAAGATGAAAACGATGTATAAAAAGGTATTGGAAACTACTGATAAAGCTGATGTCGAAAAATTGTATAAAGAAACAGTTGCAGTTCTTGATAAAAGTGCAGCAAAAAGCAGAATTCATAAAAATACTGCCGCCCGCAGAAAATCAGCTTTAACAAAACACCTCAACACTGTTCTAGCTGCAAAGTAAACTACAATTTTTTTTGTTTGAATTATGGGGCTGACCAAAAAGTAAATTTTGCAAACAACTCTGAATTTATATGTCTGATTTCAGATTAAATTCAAATTCATCGTAGCACAGATTAGTAATCTGTGCTACATTTTGGTCAGCCCCTTTTTCATTTTAAAGTTACAGGTCCTCAATTAATTCTGTGCCTTCAGCAGGCGGCAGGATGAATCTTACAGGTTTAATTGTACCGTTTTTATTTTTTTCCGCACGCACCCTCTTTTTAATAATTACGCTTCTTTGAATATGCACAGTATCATCAATTAAGGAACCAAAGACGTAACTCATACCTTTAATCAGTACATTCTTTCCGATTCGGAGGGGGAAATCATCCGTCCCGGTCAAATGCACACCTGATTCGATCCTGGTTCCGCTGTCAATTTCAACATTACCTTTAACGATATCCCCTGAAAGAATTTCGATATTATCGCCAAGCTTCATTGTCTGATTCAGAAAAGTTGAAAGCTGAACATTTTGCCCTATCAGGGTGTTTCTGCCAAAATGAATATTTCCGTCTATGTAAGCATTCTTTCTTATATTAACGCCGAAATTAAGTTTTACACCTTCGCTTATATAAACGCCTTTTCCAATATAAATATCAAGTGGTTTACCATTATTTTCTGCTTCCATTTTTTTTATTGATTTAACAACACCTTCAGCAATAAAAAAATCATCGGGATCATCAATATCAATTAAAGTTTTAAGTTCACCATACACTTCCCTGCGTGCAATGTTTTCCATTTGTTTTAGTACAGCTTTATCATTAAAGCCCATAACCACGTGCTTTTTTAGCGGAGATTCTGCTGTTACTGAATAACCGTTCTTATTGAACAGATCTATAAGATCGGTTATATAAATTTCCTGCTGGGCATTGTCACTTTTAAGATGCGGGATTAGCTCAACAAGTTTTTTATAATCAAAGGCATAAACGCCGGAATTGAATTCGTTGATATCAAGCAGTTCTTGTTTGGTGAAAGTATATCTCTTTTTATTGTATTCAACTGTGTAGTTCTGATCGTCTTTAAGTCTTTCAATATCCTTATATTCCATTATCTGAATAACTTTTCCGAAATCCCTGCCGGAATTCTTTCCGGTATCGTCTTTCTCTTTAACACGGATGATTCTCCCGTACTGATTTTTTCCCGGTTCACCATCGTAAATTCCGGTCAAAACCATCATGTCCGATTTACTGTTTATGAAATCTTCTCTGAAACTGCTTATTGATTTGGAGTCAATCAGCCCCATATCACCCGGAAGCACATATATGATCCCATCAAAAGAATCCCGTTTAATTTTTTCAAGTGCAACCTGAACAGCTTGACCGGTGCCGTTCTGCTCTTCCTGAAATGCGAATGCAGTTGTTGTTCTTTTGCTGACTACATTCATTACGTCTTTAGCTTTTATACCTACAACAATAATAACGTTTATATCTTTAATACCTTCTGTACAAGCATTAAAAACTCTGAGAACTGTCGGAACTCCCCAGATTGTATGCAGCATTTTGGATTTTTCAGATTTTATTCTTTTGCCATGACCCGCAGCAAGTATAATAGCGATTTCTTTTACACTATAATTAAGGGGGGAAGAAAGTTTTTCGGCAGTTTCATAAACTTTATTCTTCCTGTCGTCACTCATTTATATTCTCCTGAAAAATTTTTTGTATTAAAAATTACCGATTGGAATGCCCATAAACAATAAACCTTTATTACTTCTCTCTTTTCACTAAATCTTCACGGGAAATAGTTACAAGCAGATAAGCAAACAACGGAGCAAGTACAGGTGAACTGATAAAACCGGCTGTCAATCCCGATATTACTAATGCAATTATTGCAATCACTGAACCGATGGTCAGATCTTTTTCCGGGGATTTATCAGTTTTAAATATTCTTTTGAACGCATAGTACAGCGGAAAGACTATCAGTAAGATAAAGGCAAGTAAACCAACTGCACCGCTTTCGATATAAACCTGAATAAAATCATTGTGCCAGCTACCTACTCCCTTATCAGCAAGCTGATCTCTGTATAAAAAAACTTTGTCGAATGTTCTTGGTCCGAATCCGAGTAAAGGTTTTTCAAATGCAAGCTCTTTAGCAGCATTTAACAGGATATCCCTATCGGATAAATAAGCCGGCGCTTCAACCCTCTGAGATATCTGCACAGAGTTATTCTGAAAAGAAATAAAAGATATAATTGCTGATAGTATAATTATCAGCAATCCGCTTTTTATATCATATCTTTTTATTATCAGAACAGAAAGAAAAATAATTGCTGCTATCACGATGTTTACTCTTCCCAGTGATGTTACTATTCCCGCAAGTATTACTGATGAAGCTATAACCCAGTAAATCAGATTTAACTTGTTTTGATATAATAAACGGCTGCTTAAAGTAACGGCAAAACCTGTTAACAGATACGAGGAAAAGGTGCTGTACCCCGACGAAAATGATTGTGCTCTTTCAACAATGCTGAGGTTGAACTGAACCAATCCAATAACGGCAACAACTGAAGAAGCTATTGAAAACACAAGAACCGTTGTTCTTACCTGTTCATCCATGAATGCTTTAAAATAAAAATTCATTGCAAAAAAGCCGAGATAGAACAATGCATCCTTGTACAGTAATTCAACACTTAATTCAGGATACTCAGAAAAAACAACGGACAAAATTCTTACAGTAAGAAAAATCAATATTAATACCCCAAATCTGTCGAAAGCTTTTTTCTTTTCCGAATTTTTTTCTGTCAACCATAGTATTACCAGCAAGCCAAGAAAAAGTTGTAACAAAACCAGGGATAGTAAAAAGCTGCTGACCGCCGCGAGCATAATAAAATAGGGATAGCGAATATCAAACCGTGTTTGGATCATTAAGTTGTGATTTGAAACTTGCATTTGTTTTTGCTATTAATCAATTAATGCATCACAATTTACCATTAAAATCAAATCTGAACAAAATCAGACCGGGGGACACTCAAAACTGCCCGGGAAAAATTGAAACCACTTCAAAATATTTAGCCGGAAGTGGTTATCTTTAACCATTAAAATTTATCAGTTAATATGAAAACCTTCTGGCGTTTTTTTAAATATCTTAAATCATATCTGCGTCCATTGGTGCTTGCCAATATTTTCATGATTCTCTTTGTGATTTTCAGCCTTCTTTCCATCGGGTTGATAATGCCTTTTATTGATTTGCTGTTTAATAAAGAACTTGAGGTATATACACCGCCCGAAAGTATTGGAGTATTTGATATTAAGGAAATAATTACTTACAAGCTTCATGAATTTGTTGCAATTTACAGCAAGTCTGAACTCGTTGTTTATTTGTGCATACTAATGGTGGTATTGTTCTTCTTTAAAAACTTTTTTTCCTATTTGCAAACCTTTTTCATGTCTATAGTTGAACAGGGTATGATAAGGGATATCAGGGCAGAACTATACACCCACTTTCACAAACTTTCATTGGGATATTTTACTGAAGAAAAGAAGGGTATTCTTATATCAAGAATAATTAATGATGTTCAGATCATTAAAGATTCGATGATAGCGGTAATTAACAGCATATTCAGAGACCCTATACTAATTCTGATGTTCTCAATTGTGCTGTTCATATTCAACTGGCAGCTTACCTTATTAATTTTTGCACTTCTGCCGCTTACAGGATTCATACTGGCAAAAATCGGCGACTCTCTTAAACGCAGAAGCATAAGGTCACAGGAACAGATAGCAGATATTACATCAATTCTTGACGAGACACTTGGCGCGATGAGAATAGTTAAAGCATTCGGAATGGAGCAATACGAAATAAACCGTTTTAAGGAAGGCGAACGAAAATATTTTTCGCTGCTTACAAGTCTTGTAAGGAGAAGAGCGCTTGCAGCTCCGATTACCGAAATCATTGGCGTAATTACAATTACAATTATTCTTTATTTTATCGGAAGCCAGATTGTAACCGGGCAAAGTGAGATGAGCCCCGGCGCTTTTTTTGTTTACCTCGGAATATTTTTTCAGATGATGCCATCACTAAAATTATTCGGACAGGTTTTTAACAGCGTGCAGGAAGGAATTGCGGCTTCAGAAAGAGTGTTCACGATTCTTGACACACAACCTAAAATAACAGATGCCCCCGATGCGGTCGAAATTTCTTCATTCAATGATAAAATTGAATTCAAAGATGTGTCATTCAAATATGAAAAAAGTGACATTATTCTGAAAAATATTAACCTGACGATAAACAAATCGGAAATACTTGCTGTTGTTGGACCAAGTGGTGCGGGAAAATCAAGTCTTGTTGATCTTATCCCACGTTTTTATGATGTGGAAAGCGGCAGTATTTCAATTGATGGGGTTGATATCAGAAGAATAAAGATACATTCACTCCGCTCATTAATGGGAGTTGTAACGCAGGAAACTATTCTTTTTAATGATACGATCAGGAACAATATTGCCTACGGTTCGAAAAATATTCCGATGGAAAAGATTATTGAAGCTGCAAAAGCTGCTAATGCACATAACTTCATCAGTGAATTTGAAAACGGATATGATACTATTATCGGCGACCGCGGCACAAAAATTTCAGGTGGTGAAAGGCAGAGATTGTCGATTGCAAGAGCGCTGCTTAAAAATCCTTCCATTCTAATTCTTGATGAAGCAACCTCTTCACTTGATACTGAGTCGGAAGTCCTCGTTCAGCAAGCAATCGACCGGTTGATGAAAGGAAGAACTTCAATTGTAATTGCTCACAGGCTTTCTACAATTCAGAATGCACATAAAATAATTGTAATGCACAATGGTGAAATTGTTGAAACCGGTACTCATGAAGTGCTTGTTAAGCAGGACGGGCTTTATCGCAAATTATACGACCTTCAGTTTAAGTTATAGGTTATGAGAGTATCAGGCTTTACGTTAGTGAGGAACGGGATAAAATATTTTTATCCTTTTCGGGAGGCAATTCTTTCTATACTGCCTTTATGTGACGAGCTTGTAGTTAATGTTGGCGATTCGGAGGACGATACGCTTGAAGCTGTCAGATCTATTGATAGTAATAAGATCAGAATTGTTGAACGTGTTTGGGATATGAGTCTCCGCGAAGGAGGCAAACTGCTTTCTGTTGAAACTAATGAAGTACTAAAAGAATGTACCGGTGACTGGTGTGTTTACATCCAGGCTGATGAAGTGCTTCATGAAAAGTACATCCCAGAAGTAAAAAGTAAAATGGAAAAATATCTTCATGATGATAAAGTTGAAGGACTCCGGTTTCGTTACAAACATTTTTACGGCAGTTATGATTATTACCAGGATAATTACCGGAAATGGTATACGAAGGAAGTCAGAATAATAAAGAACAAAAGCAACATTGTTTCATGGGGAGATGCAATGAACTTCAGGCATACTGATACCAAGCCGGTTAAAGCAGTTGATATAGATGCGGAAATTTATCACTACGGCTGGGTGCGTCCGCCTGATACAATGATGCTTAAGCGGATTGATTTTCACAAGCTCTACCATTCGGATGAAAAAGTAAAGGAGTTTGCAACAGCATCTGTTAAGTTAGATGATCTTGGAAATCTTAAAAGGTTTACCCACACTCATCCTTCTGTAATGAAAGAAAGAATAGAGATGAGCAACTGGGAATTTGATTCAAAGATTAATGAACAGCCGCCCGAATGGATAAGAAAGTTCCTTGTTTGGTTTTATCCGGTTACAAAGCGTATTAAGAAGCTCTTCAAATAAAACAGATTTTATTTCACAGCAGAAATGGTATGTTTCTTATTCCGCAGCCATCAACTATTCTTATCTGTTTTACTTCTTCCATCTCTTCAAAATTTATAATAGTTATATAAGCGCTTTGCCCGAATCCGTTATCGAAAATCAGCAAATCATTTACAACAAAAAAGTTCTTTAATCCTGTTCCATCCCATTGCTTTAATAACTTCCTGTCAATCACAGAATAAATATATAGAGAAGAAAACTTATCAGTATTCCTCAGGTTTGTATTCGGGTTTATTGTCGAGATAAAAAGAAACCTGCTGTCGCTGCTCCATTCAACCTGTTTAAGTATATGTTCTGTTGATAAAACCTTTAAAGGCGGGTCTGTTCTGGAATAGCGAAGCGAAAAGTCCGTTTCCACACCTTCGGTAACAATAAGCTCAAACATTCTGTTATCGGGATACATTTTATTTCTGCGTGGCGCAAGCGCCGGATATCCGTCAATAGTAAGATCATAAACTTTCTTTTCTTCTTTAATCAGGAATCCATCCTGGCTATATAAGAGGTTTTGTTGGTTAATATTGGTTGCAATAGTTGTATCAATTGTATTGAAAGCAACAAGAAAGTTATTATCAGTTTCCCACCGCATAAAAATCTGCACTCCGTTCCCGAATTCTTTTATGATTCTAACGTTCCCGTTAGCCGGATTATAATGATATAATGCAGCTCTTTCAATAAACGGAAGCTGCACTCTTCGTCCGTAGCTTCTTGCGCTTATAAAGAAAGCAGAGCTTCGATCAGGTGAATATGAAAGATCGAAAATTCTGTCCTTTTCATCCGACCAGACGGTTTCGTATTGTTTGGTATCCATCTTAAAGCGGTATAACCCGGAGCGTCTTTTAATCATTCCCACAAAAATGAATTCATTGAATTCAACAGGATCGGGTTTAGCAAAAATTATTTCATTAATTCTGTCCTGCTCCGGCTGTTGTTGTTCATTACATCCTGTAAATACCAGTATGAACGCAATCAGTATAAAAATTTTTTTATTGTTCATTATAATCCTGCAATGGTTAAAAACGCACTAAGAATTAAATTGATTAAGCCCAGAAAATATTTCCACAATGGGCTGTAAATAAACAGCAATAATATAATAGTTCCGTAAAAACCGATGTTGAGCAAACCTGCCGTAAATTTATTCGGGAAAATGTCAAATAGAATATGTGATCCATCCAACGGTGGTATTGGCAGCAGATTAAATGCAAAAAGAAAAATGTTAAAGAACACTCCATACCACATTATATTCACCAATCTTCCCGACGAAAGATCGGGGACATTTATAACAACAACAAACAAAATAAAAAAACAAATCGCAAGTATAAGATTCGAAAATGGTCCGGCGAATGAAACTATTGCATCGTGCTTATAGGGATCAGAAAAATTGCCGCGGTCCACCGGAACCGGTTTTGCCCATCCGATCAATGCAAATCCTGAAGCAAATGATGCGATTGGCATTATTACAGTTCCCACAATATCTGCATGTTTAAATGGGTTAAGTGTAAGTCTGCCCTGGTTCTTCGCAGTATTATCTCCCAGCTTTGAAGCTGAAAAAACATGAGCATACTCATGAACTGCAATGGATATAAAGAACAACGGCAGAAATGTAAGGAATGAAATCAATTGTTCACTAACTTCTATCCCGGGCATTTGTAACTCATCCTGTTTTAATTTCAAAGTTAATGAAAATTGAATAATAATAAACCATCTTTTCTGTCCGGATAACTAATCGGTTTTTTGCTGATTAACTTTTGCTGTTGTTGATTCATTGATCAATTGTGCAATGGAGCCAAACCGAATACCTGTATGATAACCCAGACCTATTTCACAGGTTCTGCTGTTTGAATAACCCGGTGCAATAGATTTGCATAATTCTTCCTGAAGATTTTTTAATGCAAACTGATTCAGCTTGGGGAGTAAGAATCCCTTGTATCCTGCAAAACCGCAGCAGTGAGATTGGATTACATCAATTTTTTCTGCGCACAGTTTCGCTATTGATTCATCATCCGTATGAATGCTCATTCTTTGGGTTGAACAGGGATGATAAATTTTTATCGCTTCTTTTTTATTGGAAAAATGAAGTTCATCAATAAGATATTTATTTGTGAACTGGCTGATGCTTAATAAATTATTCTTCAAGCCTGCCGTTTCAGTTATATGATGAAGACAGGGAGAATTATCCACTATTACAGGTAATTTCCATCCTTCTGAAGATGAGTGCAGCGTTTCAAGTAATTGCCCGAGTTTTTTTTCGCCTGCTTTTGTGTAACCTGAATTCGAGAATGCAAGACCGCAGCATACCGAAGCTAAACCATCAGGATAAACTACCTGATATCCTGCTTTGTTTAATAAGGAGTTGATGTGCATAGGTACTGAAGAGCCATCAGCATATCCAAATGAGCGTGTTATGCAGGTGGGGAAATTGACCGCTTTCTTTTTTCCGGCAGCATTCTTTGTTACTGTTTTAATTTTGGGTGCAGTGTCCGGCAAAAGATTCAACACGAAATTTTTTTTGATCAGAAAACTTAAACCGGGGGTTTTCTTTAACAGGGCTAATATCAATAGCCCTGTTCTTAATAAATGAAATACCATATTAAAATTATCTGAAGCGAAACCGGCAAAGATATTTTTCAGCGATGATGATTCCGCTGCTCTCAGCTCTTTGACAAATTCACCTGTATTTATTCCAACCGGACATTTAAGCTCACACAATCCGTCGGCAGCACAGGTTTTATCAGCATGGTATTTAAATATTTTTTTGATGTTGGACTTCAAATGATTCTTAGAAGATTGACTGCTTATTTCGCGATATGCAGTAATTTTCTGACGCGGCGAAAAAGTAAATTCATTTGAGACGCATGCCGATTCACAAAAACCACACTCGGTGCATTTGTCAATCAGCGGGTGCGCAGCCGGCATTGGCTTGAGATTTTTCACGTGTATATCAGGATCGCTATTAAGTATTACCCCGGGATTAAGAATATTCAATGGATCAAAAATTCTTTTAATTTCCTTCATCAGGCTGTAAGCTTCTTTTCCCCATTCCAGTTCCACAAACGGCGCAGCATTTCTTCCCGTTCCGTGTTCGGCTTTAAATGAACCTTCATATTTATCTGTTACTAAGCAGGCAAGTTCATCCATAAAGGATTTATACTTTGTTATTTCATCCTGTTTATTAAGATCAGGACTGAAAACGAAGTGAAGATTTCCATCAAGTGCATGTCCAAAGATTATCGCATTGTCATATTCGTATTTCCTAAAAAGATTTTGAAGGTCTTCCATAAGAGATGACAGATGATCAGTAGCAACAGCCACATCTTCAATAATTACACTAGTGCCGGTTTGTCTTATAGCGCCAACGCTCGGGAAAAGACCTTTTCTGATATTCCACAACTGTGCAGTATGAAGTGGGTCAGATGTAAACTCGACAGGAAACAGAATGTTGTGAACTTTAAGTGCATTCATTATTTCATGAACATTTTTATCAAGCGATTCCTGATCTTCGGCAGTTGTTTCTATAAGAAGTGCCGCTGTGTTTTTATCGAGTTGTTCAATTACCTCTGGCGCACCCGGTTTACCCTGCACAGTACTCAGTGATGCTCTATCCATAATTTCTGCGGCATTAACAGGCAGTTCTTTGAGAGTCTTTATGGTTTTACAAGCGTTCAGGATATCACTAAAAAATAAAAGTGATGTTGCCTTATGTTTGTATTCAGGAACTGTATCAAGTGTTATTTCAGAAATGAATCCTAAAGTTCCTTCAGAACCGATCATCAGATGCTGAATGATTTCTATCGGGTCTTCGAAATCAATTAAAGAATTCAGGCTGTAACCGGTTGTATTCTTGATGCTGAATTTTTTTCTTATAAGTCCTGATAAATAAGTATTTGATTTTACACGGGTGGATAAATTATTAACCGCTTCAATAATATCATGGTGAGAGAGTTTGAATTTTCTGATACTTTCTTCATTGGCTGTATCAAGCAGAATTCCATCATAAAAGATGATTCTCATAGAGCGCAGCGTTTTATATGAATTTTTTGAAATACTGCAGCACATTCCGCTGGCATTGTTTGCGGCAATTCCCCCGATCATTGCAGCATCTATTGAAGCGGGGTCGGGTCCTATTTTTTTGCCATAAGTGAGTAACAGCCTGTTGATTTTCCCGCCGGTTAAACCGGGCTGGACAGTAATGGATTCAGCATTTTTGTTTATTAAAAATTTATTCCAATCGGTTCCAATAATCACGAGCACCGAATCACACTGTGCCTGCCCTGAAAGACTTGTGCCCGCCGCCCGGAAAGTAACGGGCAGCTTCAGCGAAACACAGGCTTTCAGAATTAACTTAACCTCTTCCTCATTTGATGCACGTATTATAATTTCCGGCACTAAGCGATAAAAACTTGCATCCGAACCTATAACTATTCTTTCAAACTCACTGGTTATCACGCGGGATTGTGGAATATGATCAAGCAGCGATTTCTTTAATCGTAAATATTTTGCTGTGTGCTGTTGGCGGTTCATTTTTTAAATTTTAGTTGAAATTCAGATAAAATATAAGCCCTTTAAACCAAAAATCATTTTGTATAAATCATCTTGAAAGTAATCGTTTATTTTTGATAAGAGAATCGGAAAAAACTTCCCGGAAGATGTTTGACAATTGGTAAAAACATTAGCATTAGAAAAAATTACCGATAAATTTTTCCTGATTTGTAAATAATTATAACACATATTTACAATACGTAAAGCATCAAAACAGATACGTCATGGCATTATTGTTGAAAAAATATTCTACACAAAAATTAAAAGGAGGTCCCTGATGGGAATTATTGAAGTAGGTGTCGTATCATACATTGTTGTTCTTGCTGTACTGGCAAGGGTTAGTTCCCGCAAAACAACCCGGCAATTAAAAGGGTCTTTAAAGTAAAACGTCAGAATGTAAACAGATATTAAACGGGTTAATTGTCATTCAAAGCGGATGGCAATTAACTCCGCTTATTATTTGCTGAAAGAGTTCTTATTTCATTTTCGAAACCAACAATTACCTTATCAGCAATGTTAATAAACAATCCATTCTCCACCACACCCGGTAGAAGATTCAATTCAGATTCCAGATTTACCGGGTTTTTTATTTCGTTTAAGTGCAGATCAATTATAAAATTTCCGCTATCTGTTTTATAGAGATATTCACCATTCTTTCTTATTACAGGCTTATAACCCGATTTATCAAATTTTGCCAGCAGAAAGTTATAAGCAAGCGGAATGACTTCAACAGGCAATGGGAACCTGCCTAGCTTACTTACAATTTTTGAAGAATCAACTATCCAGATCACTTCATCGGAAGCAGAAGCAATTATTTTTTCAAAAAGAAGCGCGCCTCCTCCTCCTTTTATTCCGTTTAAATCCGGGTCAACTTCATCAGCGCCGTCTATTGTAAGGTCAATTTTTCCGTTGCTTTCAAACGGGATCAGTGGAATATTTTTTTCCTTAGCTATTTGCGTAGTTTGTACGGAAGTTGAAACTGCCTGAATATTTAAACCATCACGAACCAGTTCTCCGAGCTTATTCAAAAGGAAAAAGACGGTTGAGCCTGTGCCGAGACCGATTATCATACCATCTTTTACGAATTCTGCGGCTTTTTCCGCTGCAATTTGTTTTGGGTTCATTTTTTGCACTATTGTTTCTTTAAAAATACGCAAAAAGTAATTATGGCTATAAAGCGGAACAAACAATCAGAAACCAATATGTTTACAAATAACAAATATTAACAAATATTATTAAGTTAATTTATAAGATATAATAATATTATTCTTGATATTAATTGATATGTTTAATATAATTAAGTAAAACAAAATAAATTTTTTATGAATAATTCAAAAGAAATAAAGCTGGACGATACCGACAAAAAGATACTCGATATACTGCAGTCTGATGCAAGCTATACAAATGTTGAGTTAGCAAAGATGGTCGGGATTTCTCCCCCGGGAATGCTCGAACGCGTAAAGCGGTTGAAAAACTCGGGAGTAATAAAAAAATACGTTGTTATTGTTGACCCGCCAAAAGTCGGAACAGGTTTATTCGCTATTATTTCTGTTTCATTAACTGCGCACCAGCTTCCTTCTATAGATAATTTCATTAAAGCCATTAATAAGATGGATGAAATTATGGAATGTTATCACGTTACGGGTGAGTATGATTTCCTGCTGAAGGTTGCTGCAAAAGATATTCAATCGTATGAAAAATTCATACTCGAAAAACTAACAAGAATCAAAGGAGTGAACAGGATAAACACCTCCTTCATTCTTTCAGCATTTAAACAGGAAACTAAATTAAAGGTAGAAATAAATGAAAGGGGATAGCATGAAAAAATTTGACCCAAGCAAAGCTATACAAGACTATCTCGTTTTCGGCGAGTTCGGTGATGTGAATCCGTCAATAACCGATTCATCAACTTATACATTCCTCAAGCCGGAAACGATGAAAGAAATTTTTGAACACGATATTGAAGGGTGCTTCTTATACTCACGTCACTGGAATCCAACAAATAAATTTTTGTCGGATGCTCTTGCAAGGCTTGAAGATACCGAAGCAGCTATTGTAACCTCATCTGGTATGGCTGCTATTGCTAGCACCATGCTTCAGATATGCAGCTACGGTGATGAAATTGTTTCAAGCCGGACCATTTACGGCGGGACGTACGCATTCTTCAAAAACTTTCTGCCAAAATTCGGTATAAAGGTGCGGTTCATTAATTCACAAAATCTTACCGAGATAGAAAGCTCAATAAACAGTTCAACTAAAGTGATTTATTGTGAATCTATCAGCAATCCACTTCTTGAAGTTGCAGATATTCCAGCTATCAGCCTTATAGCAAAGAAGCATAATCTTAAGCTGGTGGTGGACAATACTTTTAGCCCGTTAATTCTTTCCCCGCACAGATTAGGTGCGGATATAGTAATACACAGTCTGACGAAATACATCAATGGTACAAGTGATTGCGTGGCTGGTTGTATTTGTGCTTCTCACGAATTTATTTCACAGCTTACAGATATTAACTCCGGTGCAACGATGTTGTTGGGCCCGGTACTCGATAGTTTTCGGGCTGCTAGTATTCAGAAAAATCTCCACAGCCTTCATGTAAGAATGAAAAAGCATGGAGATAATGCGCTGTATCTTGCTCAAAGACTTGAAGACCTGGGACATATAATTCATTATCCCGGACTTCCGAATCATCCGCAGCACGAATTACTAACTGATTTAATGAATGAGGGCTTTGGATACGGCGGGATAATGACTCTTGATGCTCACAAGTCTGAAACTGCAGATAAGCTGATGGAGAAAATGCAGGATGAGAAAGTCGGGTATCTGGCTGTGAGTCTTGGTTATTTTAAAACTCTTTTCAGTTCACCCGGGCACAGTACATCCTCAGAAATTCCTGAAGAAGAAAGGGAAAAGATGGGGCTCTCATCCGGGCTTGTAAGGTTTTCAGTCGGGCTGGATAATGACATTGAGTTAGCTTTTGAAAGAATTATGAGAAGCATTAAGCATGCTGATCTTAGCCCATCTGCACACGAAGCAGAACATTAATTATCAATGAAATATTATTACTGCCGGTGTAAAGTATAAATTTTGCACCGGCATTTTTCTTTTTAAAACTGTTGTGATGTTCCGAATGCCGGTAAAGAATATACTGCCCGCTTAATATGCAAAAATTTATTGCTAAGCTGAATTAACCAGCTTCATTTTATAAAATGTTGCTTTCCAAGATTTCTTTTTTACATCGAGATATTTCTCAATAAAAGTCACGTTATCTTTTTTATCAACCATCACTACGCTCATTGCACGCGTTCCATATTTGGAAGATTCGATAAAGACAGGGGATAAAATTCTCTCAAGTTCAATCCCTACACCGGTATCAGGGAGTGTATTATCCTCAGCAATTGTTTTGTCAGAAAGAATATCAATCAGTTCGTATACTGAAAATTCTTCCTTTGAAATGATTTTTTTAAAATGATTTTTGCTGCGTTCAACTTTAGGCCAGGGTGTATTGAGGAGATGATTGCTTAAACCATGAATGCCCGGATTAAGTTTAATCACTGTTTTAGTTTGATTAGAAAAATAGTAAAGTTCATTAACGCTGCCGAAGACTAAATTATATCCGTTGAATTCATCTGAACTTTGGATTAGCTGCTCAGCGAACTGCTCAGATGAGTAAGATCCGGAAAGATATTCAGAAACAATAATCCCTCTTGAAGGCGCCTCATCTTTAAGGTTGGAAAGGTCACGATAGTTTGTAATTGCAGCAAACAAACCTTTTCTTGAAATACCCATCCAGGTTCCGCCTTCCTTCAGATCCCTTCCGGCAAGAATATCGGGATTGTCTTTCCAGAAAGATGCAGCAGCAGAAGGGCGGTCATAAAACTCATCCCTGTTGGCAATAAAAATAAGCTTATAATCAAGGTTATAGTTTATCGCAAGATTTATCAAACACATTTAGTGCTCCAAATATTATGTTATTTATTTGCTTAAATATATGATTTGTGCTCATTTGCTTTGTAAGTTAAAAAATAACAAACTAAAAGTAAGCATGAATACTTCTGAACTTTTCTATGCTATGTTTTTGCAAAAACAAACATCCGAAAATCATTACCGGAAGGAGAAAACTAACTTGATTCTTAATTAAATAAAATTTTTACTACTTAGCACTTTAAATAATTAAGGAATAATTCTAATACACAGGGGTTTCTTAAAATATTTGTATCTCAACTATTGCCTTTGCAAATTTCTTTTAGCAACTTATAATCAGATTACGACCGGTGTTGTAATTTTGGTCGAATCTAACACAAGAAATTTTTAATAGCGGGAAATGATGTTTCGAAATGTGTGTCAGCGGTCTTTTTCATGAATATTCAACAAAGAACGACAATTGTTATGGGTGTCATTTACGGAAATTTTTCAATGTTGATTTTCAATTCTCTAAGCATATTTTTGAACTACAAAATTTTAATAAATGAGGAATAGACTATAAAAAGTATTTTACTACACGTCAAAAATCATCACGATACAACTTACAAAGAATCACTCCCCGGAGGATTATAATGAGGTTATTGGTAATAACAATTAATTCCATATTAATATTGTTGTGCCTATCAACGCACGGTTATGCCCAAACAGGTAAAATTGCCGGGCGGGTGATAGACAGCAATACTTCAGAGTCGCTTCCCTTTGTAAACGTAATAGTTGAGGGAACTAACTTCGGTGCGGCAACCGATATAAACGGCTTTTATTCGATGATCGGAATTCCACCGGGGATTTACTCGGTACGGGCTTCTGCAATCGGATATCAGTCGGTTACTATACAAGAAGCACGTATTTCAATTGATCTTACAACTACACTCGACTTTGCCCTGCGGGAGGCAAGCATTGAATTAGGCGAAGAGGTGGTTGTTATAGCTACCAGACCACTGGTAACAAGAGACCTTACATCATCAACAGCTATTATTGGTTCAGACGAAATCCAGGTACTGCCTGTAACTGAATTCCAGGAAGTTCTTAACCTGCAGGCAGGTGTTGTTGGCGGCACTGTAAGGGGTGGAAGAAGAGGCGAAGTTGTTTATGCAATTGATGGTGTGCCTATTACAGACATTTACGATGGTTCAACCGTAATTGACGTAAGCACAAATTCTATACAGGAATTGCAATTTATCAGCGGTGCGTTCAATGCTGAATATGGAAGAGCACTCTCAGGTTATGTAAACATTGCAACTAAGGATGGTGATAACAACTTTAATGGTACATTAACTACATACTTTGGTGATCATATCAGCAGCCGAACAGAAATCTTCAGAGGCATTGACGAACTCCGGCCCGCCAACATCAGGAATTTTGAAGGCAGTTTAAGCGGTCCTGTTGTGCCTAATCATTTGTGGTTCTATGTGAATGCGAGGTATATTTATTTTGGCGGATGGCTTTACGGTAAAAGAGTTTTTAACCCCTGGGATATCACCAGAAATCTCGGTCCTTCCGAACCAATAGAAACCAGGTACCAGATTGATTCAACGGGTGATGGCAAGATTGTTCCGATGAACTGGAATGAAAAAATGTACGGGCAGGGTAAACTTACTTATCGTCCGTTTTCTGCTGTAAAACTGAATTTCAATTACCTGATAGACAAAGTTGATTACCAGGATTATGATCATTCTTTCAGTTTTAACCCGGATGGTGATTTTCAAAGATTCCGGCTTGGTATAACCAATATTTTTTCTATCACACATACATTAAGTCCTTCAACTTTCTACCAGGCAAATTTTTCGTACTTCTTTAAAAAATATCAACAGTATGTTTATAATGATCCGAACGATCCACGCTATACACACGAATTATTGCTTAGTCAGCATCCGGCAGAAATTCCAAGTTTTAGAACCGGCGGTACGCAAACTTCTCACTTCAAAAGGATCACAAGCACCTATGGAGTTAAAATTGATCTTACTTCGCAGGTTTCAAAAATACACATGATTAAAATGGGTGTCGAGTTTAACCGTCACGACCTTACTTTTAATAATATTCTGCTTGCACAGGAATTGGGAATTCCGGACCCTGCCGAAAGCGGAAACCCTTATGCGAAGTATCGAGTTCCGAATCCTTATGATCCGAATGAGAACCTCAGGATAGATATTTACAGACGTTATCCGATTGAACTTTCAGCATACATCCAGGATAAAATTGAGCTCGAAGAATTAATAATTAATGCCGGTGTGCGGTTTGACTATTTCTATCCTAACGGGAAACTTCTTACTGATCCTACTGACCCGGATATTTACAGACCGCGAACGGCAACTAATATTTATGTTGGCGATACTAACGGTGACGGAACTCTGGGCGAAGGCGACGAACTCAAAACCGTTGAACAGCGCAGAGCTTACTGGTATAAAAATGCCGACCCAAGCTTCGAGATAAGCCCCAGGCTTGGTATTGCTTTCCCGATAACAGATAGAGGAGTTATTCACTTTTCTTACGGACACTTTTTCCAGATACCAAGTTTTGAGCTCCTGTATCAAAACCCGGAATATAAATTTGGTTCAGGAACCCAAAACCTTGGCATAGCAGGTAACCCGTCGCTCAAACCGCAGCTTACCATAAGTGGTGAAGTAGGACTTCAGCAGGCGTTAACAGATATCCTGACAATTGATCTTACTGCTTACTTCAGAGATATTCGCAACCTTGCAGGTACACGTGCTGAAGATATCAGGCTTGCAGGTGGATCTGGGTCTTATAGTCAGTACGTTAACAGCGATTTTGGATTTGTGAAAGGAATCGTTTTTACTCTTAACAAAAGAATTGCTGATAACTGGGCTGCAACTGTTGACTATACCTACCAGGACGCTAAAGGAAATGCATCCGACCCCGCAGCTACAAGAAATCAGCGTGCCGGCGGGCAGCAGCCTGAAATTCGTTTGGTAAGATTAGACTGGGATCAGACCCATACAATAAATGCAACGTTTACCTATGCTTCTGATGACGACTGGGGATTTAGTGTGATAGCTCAGTATGGCAGCGGATTTCCATATACGCCAACTTTCTCACTCAATGTCTCCGATTTGTTGGTCAACAGTGAATTAAAACCCTCAACAAAAAATGTTGATCTGAGAGTATATAAAGACTTCTTTATCGGGAATTACAGAATTTCTGTATTCTCAAGAGTTTATAATGTGTTCGATTTCAGAAACCAGTTGAATGTTTATAATGACAGCGGAACTGCAGACTTCACAATTGAAGAGTTCCTCAGAAAAAATGATCAGAACCCGAACCGGTTGGTTAATTCACTTGATGAATTTTACAGGAATCCGACTTTTTATTCCGAACCAAGAAGAGTTGAAATTGGTACAACTATCTTTTTCTAAAAATTTATTTTAATGGTTTGATAAACATGAAGATTTTGAAATACTTTTGTATCCTGATTATTGCAGCCTCTTTTATTCCCGAAGAGATATATTCGCAGGAAAGAGTTACACTAAGAGGTACAAGCACCTTCAGAAAAGTAGGTGTGCATCGCGGCAACCAGGTAAGGACAGTCTTTACTAATTATGGTGTGATTGCACAGCCCGGCGCGGAAGGTCCCCGTGGCGCATGGAAATTTGATCCTAACGGTTATGTAGGCGATGTTTCGCCACTGGTTGGTTTACGATTACCCATTAAGGACTACACTAACAACGGGCTTACTGATACCATTCACTCAGTAATCATCACTCCGGTTGACAGACCGGGCGGTGGTGAGTTTGGGCTGGGAGGTAAATTCTGGGGCTTTGAACCTATCACAGGTTTTGCTAATCCTCTGCTCGATGAAATTGGTAAAGGTGTCGCTATGAGCCATCAGACCGAAACCTGGCCTGATTTCTGGCCCGACAGACCCGATTGGCTCTACACCGGTGAACCTGTCTTCAAAGAAGGTGAAGATATTACACCAAAAGTTGACTGGAACGGATATTTCGGACGAGGGCAGTTTAACGCTGATCAGGAAAGTTATTGGTGGATGGATGATTATAACGATGAAGAATTCCAGATAAGGTATGGTTTTATTCCGGATGCAAACATACCTTCGCGTACCGGACACGCAATCCAGGTTAATGCCCGCGGATTGCAGTGGTCTAACTTCTTAGCTCAGGATGTGATCTTCTGGCTGTATAATATTACCAACGATGGAACATCAAGCTATGATCAGGCAGTCTTTGGTGTTCTGGTTGGAACTTATGTTGGTGTTGAAGCTCCTGAATATAATGATGACGTTTCATTCTTTGATATCAGAGAATCTATTACTTATACCTGGGATTTTGATAATTACATATCACCTGCCGCAAATCCGCAGTGGATGCCCAATCCGTATGCGGTTGGTTACATTGCTTATGCATTTCTGGAGTCACCAGGAAATGAATATGATGGCATTGACAACGATGGCGATAACGATCTTGGTTATGACTGCTTTACCGCTATTGCCAAATATTTCACCGAGGCAGATTTTGCACCGAGAGTAGTTCAGGCTGGCGATAAGCTGATTCGTATTGATAAAGAAACTTTCCAGCGGACATCTTTCATTATGCCTAATGATACTATTACTGTTTACTCAATGGGTGTTCCATTCTTTCTTGAACCCGGAGTAACAGTACTTGCTGAAGGTAACTTTAACCCGGTTAACTCAACAGTAAACCCGAATTCAAACGATGGTATTGATAATAATCTTAACGGTATTATTGACGAAAACTTTCTTGTTCATTACAGGGTTCTTAAAAGAGCAAATGACCCGCAGCAGACTGTACTGATAGATATACTTGCACCGGTTATGTTTAAGAATTATATAACCGGCGAAGGCGTTAACGATCTTATGATTGATGAATCACGTTCCGATGGTATCGATAATGACTGCGACTGGGTCCCGGAATTTGATGATGTTGGCGCAGATGGAAAACCGGGCACCATTGATTTTGGAGAGGGCGATGGCATTCCCACTCCCGGCGAGCCTAACTTCGATCAGACGGATGTTAATGAGTCAGACCAGATCGGTCTTACAAGCTTCCAGTACTTTGTACCTGCGGGTGATATTACCATGAGCGACGATGAAGATATGTGGCGGCGTATGAAACCGGGGTTCTTCCAGGTACCTACTTCAATTGTTAATAACGTTGCCATCAGAGGTGAAGACGGCGACTTTATTTATGGTTCGGGTTATTTCCCGCTTCTGCCGGGTAAAACCGAACGCTTTTCTCTTGCTCTTGCGTTTGGAGATGATTTCCCCGGTGTGCTGAAAACAAAACAAATTGCACAAACTATTTATAATGCCAATTATAACTTTCCCCGTCCGCCCGATAAACCAACTCTTACAGTTGTGCCCGGTAATGGTAAAGTTACTCTTTACTGGGACAGAGTTTCCGAGAATTCAATTGATCCGACTCTGAGAATAAAGGATTTTGAGGGATATAAAATTTATAAAGGAACTGATCCCGATCTTTCCGATGCTCTTCAAATCACTAACGGGCAGGGTGTAAAAGTTTTCTACAAACCTATAGCGCAATATGATCTTATAAACGGAATAAAAGGCTACTTTATTTCCTCGCCTACTTTATGGGAACTGACTAACGGAACTCCATTTTATCTTGGTTCCGATAACGGCATTCAGAATTTCTATGTAGATAATGATGTGCTTAACGGCAGGACATATTATTATGCACTTGTTGCATACGATCGCGGTGATGCATCAAAAGAAATTTTTCCCTCCGAAAATACCCGATTTATTTCGAAGGATGCGCTCGGCAGAATATCAACAGATATAAATACTGCCGCGGTAATTCCGAATGCGCCGGTAATCGGATACGTTCCGCCCGAAACCGGTGAAATGCTGACGAGAGTTGAGGGTAAATCTACATCAACACCATACTTTGAAGTGATTGATCCTTTCAAAGTTAAGGAAGAAACTTATACTGTTACCTTTGTAGATTCTGCAATCCAGGGTGTAAACTTTGCTTATCTTTATAAGATAACAGATAGTCAGAATAACATCGTTCTGCAAAGTACAGAATTTTCTCCCGATAACGGTGATGTGTTTAACGGCGTAAGACTATCTATTGATACAAGCTTTCAAAATCTTGACAGCATTAAGCTTAACAGGCAACTGAGCGGGTGGAATAACCCTGACCCGAAAGACCTGAGATTTCTTGTAACGCAGTTTGCGGCGCCAACTTTTAATCCGCCGTTGTACGGTATTAAAAGACCTATTGATTTAACGCTTGTATTTTCTGATACATTCGAAGATACCACCGATGTGCTCACAGCAGTATTCGGACCTCTGGCTCCTCCTGCAAAAAGAGTGAACTTCAGAGTTTATAATACTACTGACCCGGCTAACCCCGAAAGATTGAAGTTTGCTTTCACAGAAGGATCACCTTATCGCCCTGATACCTTATCATTCTTCGATCAGATATTTATCTCAAATGCCGAGGGAACTGAAATTACGTGGAGAGTGCTCTTTACCGGTGACAGCACTTCGAAGGTACCGCTTGGCGGAGATACTCTTTATCTTCCAATTACAAAGCCCTTCAGCAGTGCGGACAGGTTTACGTTTACAACAAATAAACCCGGCTACGATCCTAATGCAGCCAAAGAGCAGCTTGACAGAATAAAAGTGGTTCCGAATCCTTACGTTGTTACAAATGTATTTGAACAGCCGCTGCCTCCACAGGTGCGCGGGCGCGGCGAAAGGATAATAAATTTTATAAATCTGCCGCCTAAATGTAAAATACATATTTATACATCAAGCGGAAGTCATGTTAGATCGCTTGAACACGATGGGCTTTTCCTTGATGGTTCCGTAACATGGGACCTCAGAACCAAAGAAGGGCTTGATGTTGCCTACGGCGTTTATTTCTATGTAGTGGAAGTAGACGGAATAAGCGATAAAAAGATGGGTAAGATAGCAATCATTAAGTAGTGATTACCAAACGGAGTTTAGAATGAAATCATTTATAATATTCATAATGTTCCTTGCAATATTTGCTGAACCGGCGGCTCAGTCGAAAGTTGGTACAACAGCAGCAAACTTTCTTAACATCCCGATTGGTTCCAGAGCAACCGGCATGGGCGGTGCATTCGCTTCGATTGCCAACGATGCAACCACAATGTTTTATAACCCCGGTGGTCTTTCCCGAATTACCGGTAACGAATTTACTGCATCGTATACCGAGTGGCTTGTAAGCACAAAGCTGAACTGGCTTGGCGTTGCAGTTAAGCTTGATGAAAACAATGCGATCGGTATTAGCGTTAACCAGCTTGATTACGGTGATGAAGAAATTACAACGGCTGAACAGCCAAACGGTACCGGGCAAAGATGGGATGCACAGGACCTGGCAATAAGCCTTAGCTATGCACGTAACCTGACCGACCGCTTTTCAATCGGCGGTACATTCAAATATATTACTCAAAGAATATGGAATGAAAGTGCAACCGCTTTTGCCATTGACGTCGGGCTTCTTTTCTATACCCAAATTGAGGGTTTGCGAATCGGTATGAATATATCTAATTTCGGTTCGGAAATGAAAATGGATGGCAAAGACCTGCTTCTTTCGGCAGATATTGACCCTAATAATGCAGGTAATAACCCGAATATTGCATCGAGGCTTTCTACAGAGTACTGGCCCCTGCCGCTAATGTTCAGTGTCGGGCTTAGTTACGATGGTTTAAGAACAGAAGACTGGCTGCTTACAGTTGCTACCGATGCGAAGATTCCTAATAATGAAACCAAGTTCCTGAATGTTGGAATGGAACTGGTCTGGAGCGATCTGATATCCTTAAGAGCAGGATATAATTCTTTGTTCAAAGAAGCAGCGGAAGAAGGAATGACTGCAGGCATTGGTATCCGGTATGATTTTGGCGGGTTTACCGTCAAGGTGGATTATAGCTACACCGATTTCGGAATCTTTAGTGAGATTTCGAGATATACTTTATCAGTAGGTCTATAAACATAATTAAGTAACTATCACAAACATATTTAGTGAGGTGCAAGTGAAAAAAATAATGACTCTCATTGTGTTTGTTGTTATGGCTGCTGTTGCATTACCGCAAACCGTAACCAACACAATAAATTTCACCGCTGATATGTCTCAGATTATAGGAACCGGTCAGGGGTTCTTTGATCCTAATACAGACTCTATTCTTGTTATGGGTCTTAACTGGGATAATCTTGGGACTGTAACAGGCGGCAACCGAAAATTAACCCGGGTTGGAACGACAAGTAATTTTACTACTTCGCTTACTGTGCAATCCGGTGCCGGTTTAACTGTCGGGGATTCCACCAAGTGGAAATTCAAAGCATTCCCCGATTCAAAATTTGAAAACGGTGGTTGGGAATCCGGTAATGACCGCTGGGTTGTTTATCGACCGCATGGGTCAACAATTAACCTTCCCCCAATTCAACCGAATATTACACCATTGCCTCCTCCGGGTGCTACCTACACCATCACATTTATTGCTGATATTAGCGGCATTATAGGCATCGGAGCAGGAGGCGCTTTCGATCCTAGCCAGGATTCACTTCTCGTAATGGGTCTTGACTGGGAAGGCGGTACGAACGTACAAGGTACCAGAAGAATGGCTGAGAACCCATTGGTATTCGGACAGTTTATCACTACTCTTACTGTTGATCAGACAGGCGACTCAACCAAATGGAAATTCAAAGCTTTCCCGGATGCAAGGTTTGCTAACAACGGCTGGGAATTCGGCGAGGACAGATGGATCAACTATTCTAATATTCCTACTACTGTTACAATTGGTCCGATTATTCCGAGAATTCAACCTTTGTACGACAATTTAACAACCGATGTTAATATCACCTTAACAGTTGATATGAACGGCGCTGTAAACCGTTACAACAATCAGCCTATTCCTGTTAATGAACTGGAATTTGTTGGTTTACGCGGCGGCGCCGACTTCTTTGGCAACTGGTTTACCGGTGGTAACTGGCAGCCTTCCGATACAACAACCGGTCATATGAAAGTACTTACCGACATTGGCGGCGGGTTCTGGAGAATTACCGTTACAGCGCCAATTGGTACGCCGGGCGGTATGTATGAGTACAAATATGCTGCAATGTACCCCGGCGCCGATACTGTTAACGGCGGTTCATCTCCGCTTGATAACGAAGGCGGTTTCGGTGTGAATCACTTAGCTCTGATCGTTAACGGTCCGGATATCGAACTTAATGATAAGTTCGGAGTATTCACTGTAAGCGTTGAAAAAGTTGACGATGCAATTCCGGCTTCATTCGAATTGAGCCAGAATTATCCTAATCCATTCAACCCGTCAACAAAGATTAAATACTCTGTTCCGGAAGCATCTTTCGTTACGCTTAAAGTATATAACGTACTCGGGCAGGAAGTTGCAACTCTTATTAACAAAGAGCAGACTACCGGCACCTACGAGCTAACGTTTAATCCTTACGGACTGTCAAGTGGAATCTATTTCTATACATTAACTTCAGGTAATGTTTCTATTACCAGAAAGATGATGTACATGAAATAGTTTTTTTGTTTGGAAGTAAGATTACAAAAGGCTGCTCACGGGCAGCCTTTTTTATTTATTGATTCAATCATTTGGAGTTTGAAATTTTTGAAATTGGAATTTCACTTTCCTCTTGCATTTGAGTGT
>JBBIGV010000037.1:0-30797 GCA_037447335.1 Ignavibacteria bacterium
CCCATTTTTGGCTCTTTAAACAGACCTTCTGATATTTCTATCTCGGAATTAAGAAGAAAAAGCTGGAATGTAATTTGAACCTTGACATTCACTTTTAATTGGTTTAGTTTGAGCTACACATTGGAATCACCTTAACAAGAAAGGAAAAAACCATGTTTAATAATAAAATCATCAGATTAACCTTCATACTTAATTTACTTCTTATATTTTTTGCAGCCGGAGTTAATGTATTAGCTCAGGAGACTGACGAACAAAAGGACAATGTCATTATTGATAACCAGGTGACAAAGTTAAAACAAAAAGTACTGCTCAGTAATGAGCAAACTGATAAGGTAAAACAAATTCTACGTACGCATATTGAGCATATTAAAAGCGGTGAGCTTACCGAAATAATGAAGTTTATTGATGAACTTCTTGATGAAAAACAGAAGGTTAAATATGATATTATTTGTGATGACTGGTTTGCCGGATTAGTAAAAAGCTTTAAGAGGTGAAAATAACGCTCGGGCTTCGGTCAAACTTTTATTGTATTTGATATTACCTCTAATTATTTTTGCCCATCCTCAAAACAGAATTTTATAAAGATCCTTTCAAAGGGTTCTCCCCTGCCCTTTGATGGTAAACGGATCACTCCCAGTGTTACCCCAACACTGGGATTTTTTTTATAGCAATTTGATTTTCCGCATCAGACCTCAGGTATCGGACTTAGAATGTTCCCCGAATTTTTTGAATAGCGCCTCGCCCATGGGTTTTTTCTTCCACGTCTTACTGTCAACGAAAACGTGAACGGTCTTCACAAGATAGCATTTCTCTTCATTTGAATTTTTTACCAGGTAAGTTAACTCGAATGAAGATTCACGCAATTGTGTAACCTGTACCCGGATCGAAATCTTTTCACCATACTTAGCCGGTTTGTGATATGAGGCTTCACTTTTAATAATTGGCACGATATAGTTATCGTTATTCCAGTAGTCTTCCTCAAGTTCAAAACTTTCTATCAGTGCTTCATAAGCAGAGTGGCAAAGGTTAAATATCCTTGCATAAAATAAAATACCTGCAGGGTCGCAATCGTAAAAATCTATTTTGGTTGCAAATGTGAACAAAATCTTATTTATGGTTTTATTAAAGAACAAATCATATTAATTTTATATCAGAAAGAAATGGCAAAGCAGCTCTGACCTTTGAAACAGTTTCAATATCAAGCTCGGCAGTTATTATTCTTTCTTCATCAAATACAGAAACAATTTCTTTGCCGGAAGGATCAAAGATGCTGCTGCCGCCCGGATAATTCAACTTTGGATCGCTCCCAACCCTGTTAACACCGACTACATAGCACATGTTTTCAATTGCTCTTGCATTAAGTAAAGTGAGCCAATGATTTATCCGCGAATCGGGCCAGTTGGCAATGTTGATGATCAGTTCAACTTTTGACTTGGCGTAAAGCCTGTACAATTCCGGGAAACGAAGATCATAACAGACTGATAAACCTGTTCTCCATTCACCAATTCGTGTTATGATGGGTTTATTACCGCGATTATAATGCATATGTTCATTTGAAAGAGTAAAGGGATGAATTTTTCTGTACGAGGCAAGAATATTTCCGAATGGATCTATATGAAGTAAGCTATTATAAAATTTGCCTTTATCCTCTTCAATTATACCTGCAATAACCGATGCAGTTCTGGTGCGTGCTATCTCGTAGAAGAAATGGTAGCTCTCTCCCTGTAATGATTCGGCAAATGATTCCGGCTCCATGGTAAAACCGGTTAAGGTCATCTCAGGAAAGATGTACAGTGTCGGTTGGGTAGTATCGGTCAAGATCAGCTCGCGAAGTTTTTTCTTATTCTCTTCCTTAACCTCCCACACCGGTGCAAATTGAACTAATCCGATTTTCATAATGCTTTACCTCTTGTTACTAAAACATTTTTTCCCGCCCATAAAAATAATTTAATCTGCCAATAATTATTATTGCAGCGTCAGCAAATTATAAATTTGTATATTTAGCAGCAAATTTATTTACTAAATAATTAGAGGCTGAAATTATGACGCGGATTCCCGTTGGAATCTTAGGTGCAACCGGAAGTGTTGGACAGAAGTTTATTGATATTCTTTCAAACCATCCATGGTTTGAAGTAAAAGACCTTGCTGCTTCCGAAAGGTCAGAGGGTAAGAAATATCAGGATGCTGCTAACTGGTTCTTACCAAACCCGATCCCTGATGAAGTTAAGAATATAAGCCTGAAACCCTGTAAACCTGAACTTAATTGCCGCATAGTTTTTTCTGGTCTTGATTCGAGCGTTGCCGGAAAAATTGAAGAAGACTTCGCAAATGCCGGATACATTGTTGTCTCCAACTCTAAAAATCACAGGATGGATGCGGATGTCCCGCTGATGGTTCCCGAAGTAAATCCTGATCATATAGACTTAATCAAATCTCAGAAATTCGGAAAAGGATTTATAGTTACAAACCCGAATTGTTCTGCTATTGGTTTGGTATTAGCCTTAAAACCTCTTGTTGATAATTTCGGAGTTGAGACTGTAAATGTAGTTACTATGCAGGCTCTTTCAGGTGCAGGTTATCCCGGTGTTTCAAGCCTCGATATTATTGATAATGTGATACCATTTATTGGTGGTGAGGAAGATAAGCTCGAAACTGAACCGCTAAAAATATTTGGAACTCTGAATAAAAATCAGATTAAACCGTACGAAATGAAGATCAGTGCACAATGCAACAGAGTTGCCGTGAGTGATGGTCATATGGAATGTGTACAAGTAAAGCTTAAAAAGAATGCCAGTGAAAATGAAATTATAGAATCGTGGAAAAACTTCCGTTCATTACCACAGGAATTGAATTTGCCTTTAGCGCCCAATTATCCAATTCATTACTTTGATGATGCAAAATACCCGCAGCCAAAAATTCACCGTAATATTGATAAAGGTATGGCTGTTTCAGTCGGAAGATTAAGAAAAGATACAATACTCGATTACAAATTTGTTATACTCTCTCACAACACAGTTCGGGGCGCTGCCGGTGGTGCAATTCTTTGCGCCGAGCTTATGAAAGCAAAAAATCTTATAACCTGATTTTTATTTCTTTCTTACTTATATTTTTCCGGCTTTACATATGATTATCGTTTCAAAACGGAATAGTGGATGACCGTAATACTTAATCCGGTAAATAAGCCACAGAAGAAATCTGTTATTTTCAATGAATCTCAAAATGTTCGGTCGGAAACGTACACCCGAAAACCATTTCTTTAATTTTGGCAACTGCAGGATCGTTTTCAAATCATAAAAACCATTCTCATATAAAACCGGAATCAGACCACTATAAGTTAATTCATTCAGATGTGTTCCTTCAGCTTTGATTTTTCCTGTATATGAAAAATCAATAATTCTCGTAACGTCACTCGGACTGAACAGCGGGTTGGGTAATAATGAGATGAATATCCCCCTTCTTTTAATGCATTTCTGACAGAATTTAAAAATGACCGCAGATCGGCAGGCGCTATATGTTCGATGACTTGATCGGCTATTATTACGTCAAACTTTTCTTTCAAATTAAACTCTATTATGTCAGATTTGATAAATTCTATTTGCTTGTAGTTAAAAGATTTTTCGGGGATAGAAATATCAATACCGACAAGTTTTTTTGTCTTCAAGAGTTTAGAAACGGCAGCAAGAAAAAATCCTTCACCGCATCCGACATCAAGAATTGATTTGTTTGATAATTCATTTTTAAACAAACGTACAACATTTTCTTTTGGATTCGGAGTGATGTTTATATCATTTTCCGACTTGCCATAAATTTTGTGGACGGTGTTGTAAACTTCCGCATATAATTTTTTTCTGACTTCAGGTGAATTTTCATTTAATATTTTATAATGAAATACCCGCTCAATTTCGAATGCTTTAACCAATCTTCCTGCTTCAATTCCGATAGCATCGGCAAATTTGTGTAAGTCTTTATATTCAGTTTGCAGCATCAGGAATTTATATGATGGATAATGTATTAATTACTCTAATGAGTTTCACCCTTTGATCTCTTAACGTTCAGTTTTTATCCCTTTACACTTCCAAGAGTTAAACCGGATACAAGCCATTTACTTAAAATAATGAACAATGCAACAACCGGGATACTTACCACAAGCGACGCTGCTGCGTAAAGCCCCCACTCGGTTGTCAGATTAGACTGAAAAGATTTTAAGCCTAACGGAAGTGTGTAAAGCTTTGTATCCTGTAATATTTGTGCAGCAACAATGTACTCACTCCACGCGGTCATGAATGAAAACAATGCTGTTATAACTAAAGCAGGTGCAGCCAAAGGAAATATTATTTTATAGAATGCCTGCAAGCGGTTACAGCCGTCAATGCGTGCGCTTTCTTCCAAACTGAATGGAATTGTATCGTAATAGCCCTTCATCTGCCAAACACAAAAAGGAAGCGCTGTTGCAGAATAAACTATGATTATACCGAGATAACTGTTTAGCAATCCAAGCTTAATCAACATTATATACATCGGCAATAGCAGCATTGTTGCAGGAAACATCTGTGTTGTAAGAATTCCGACCATACTAACCTGTTTACCAATAAACTTAAACCGTGATAGTGCATACCCGGCAGTAGAGGCAAGTGCAACTCCTGTTATTGTTACTACACCCGATACAATAGTTGAATTCCAGACCCACAATAAGAATGGTCTGTTAGTGAACAATTCAATGTATTGTTTAAATGTTGCACCTTCAGGAATTATTGCAAGCGATGTTGATAAAAGTCTGTCATTTGGTCTGATTGAAATTGTAAACACATTAAGGATTGGATACAACGCAATGATCGTAAAAGCTATTAAGAATATATATGTAAAAATATTAATAATTAATAGTTTTTTATTTTTCATTATCATTTGCCTTTGTTAAATAAGAATTTAAACCGATGTATCTGCTATGCACCTATGTGGTTAAATATTATTATCCTTCAACTAATTAATAAACGGACTCCGTCGCTTTCGTTTTTCGTAAAAAGAGGAGTCCAAAAGCCAGTAATATTAAAAATATCACAAAGCTGAAAGCTGCTGCATAACCATACCTGTATAAATTAAACGCTGCTTTATAAACATAGGAAACAAGTATATGAGTTTTATCAGAAGGTTCGCCTGCATTACTTACCAGCCAGATTACATTCAGATTATTGAACGTCCACACAATTCCAAGTGTAATTGCCGGAATCATTACCGGCTTAATAAGTGGTATAGTAATATTCTTTAATTTGTGATACCATTTTGCGCCGTCAATATCCGCAGCTTCGTACAGTTCCTGTGGGATACTTTGCAGCGCACCGAGTGCAATTATCATCATAAACGGAAAACCAAGCCAGATATTAGTAATTATAACAGCCGCAAATGCCTCTACAGGAGATTTTAGCCACTCAACCGGTGAAAGTGATAAGTATTTTACAAGTATCAGATTTATAGAACCATATTCATAATTAAACATACCGCGCCAGGTTAAAGCAACAATATACTGCGGCACAGCCCAGGGAAGTATAAGTAAGGTTCTGAATAAAGTAGTGCCCGGAAGTTTTCTGTTAAGAAGCAGCGCAAGTGCAACACCAAGTACAACGTGAAAAGTTATATTGGTCAATGTCCAGATGATAGTTTTCAAAAAGACTTCATAGAATTGCGGCTCGGTAAAAACTTTTACGTATTGTATAAAGCCGACAATACTCCAGTCGTGTATATGAGCAAGACTCATATTCGATAAAGAAATAATCAGATTATAAACAAACGGGTAGAAAATCACCGCAAGCATTATAAGCATTGCCGGCAGAACGAGATAATATGCAAATGCATCGCGTTTAAGGTTTTTTAAAAAGGCAACTATACTTTTCCGTATGATGTACAGCAGAAGCAGTACGATTAAGATCATCCCTGTCTGTATAACTACTTCCATCACGGGATTTTCATACGTTTCCCTCAGCTCGCGGATTTTTAATTCTGCATCACGCTGCATATTTCGGGCAGCACGTTCGGGAGTGATTGCACCACCAAGCACCGCCTGATAAGATGGGCGCATCGCATCCCATATTGCACGCATTTCTGTTACAATTGGTAATGGAATTCCTTCGTCAATCTGTTTTTTAGAATGAATAAGAATCTCATCCTCTAAAAGCTTTGGATTTTCATAAACCTCTTTTCTGCTTGGGAATGTTTTCACTTCAAGTGAAGTTTCAAGCTGCTTTTCTGGGCTTAAGAGAAATTTCATTAATTCAACCACGACAGGAAGTTTTTCATCTTCAACATTAACATTTATTGAATATCCCTTCGGTGCAACCATCGGTCTGGCATATAAACCAGTTTCTGTCATTAACGGAAGCATGGAAATACCGTAATCAATGCCCGCATTGCCATAACTTGACCATGACCAATCGCCGTTTATCATCATTCCCGATTTACCCTCTTTGAAGAGAATATCGGCAATGTCATAATCAGCTTCGCTCGGAATTATTTTATGCTTATCTCTCAAATCCTGTATGAATTTAAGAGCCTTGATCATTTCGGGAGTATTTAGTGTGGGGTTGTTCAAACTATCGAGCACCCATCCCCCGAATCCTGTAAGGAATGGAATGAAAAAATATGGCTCTGTATAATTCCATACCAGACCATATTGATCTATCCTTCCGTTATTATTAAGATCTAATGTAGTTCTTTTCCCAATTTCGATTAATTCCTTATCTGTTTTAGGCGGGACAGGCACCAGCGCTTTGTTATAAACGAGAGTCAAATGATTTCCCAGCTTATCAGCAAGCTGCCACAATTTTCCATCCGAGTAGATGAGCGCATTCTCATTAAAATTATATATGTAATCCGAAGAAAATATTTCATCGAGAGGCTTTATAATTTCCATTTCTGCAAAAGGACCGACCTGATCAGATGGACCATAAATAAGATCAGGTCCCTGCCCGCCTACCGCAGCGATAATATAACCCGAACGCATCTCCTCGGTTTCTTTATATAATTCGATTACATTTATCCCGGGATTCTGCTGCATGAACTCATCAAGCTGCCGCTGAAGAACAGTTTTCTCCTCCGGGCGCATATTGTGCCAGATGACGATTTCGTTTTCACGGTTAATTTGTGTGCAGCCCGCGAAAAAAAACAAAACTGAGAAAGTTATCAGAAGTTTTATGTGATCAGAAATATGCTTCTGCATTTGGTAATATTAAATTATTGGTGTGTTAAAATATGAAATGACATCGAATCTCCCAACGGATATAATAAAGTCTTCAGATGTTTAAGAAAGTTTTCTCCCTAACAGACTTGGCATAATGATAATGTCACCTTTTACTTCTTCTGATTAACTATATCCCATGAAAAAGTTAATTATCTATGTTTAACAAATAAAGGGTGAGATCATGAAAACAAAACTTTGGTTCTTTTCAGTAGTTTTTATTGCTTCGTTATTGCTGATGGCTTGTAAAGAAGAAGTGAACGCTCCATCGCCAGTCGGAAAGGAGCAAGCAATCCGGAAATCCGCCTCCATGACTAACGGAACTGTTATTTCGGCTGACCTTTATAGTGATGATAAAGGAAAAAATCACTGGGAGGTAAAAGTTGATATGCCTGGTGCGGGCGGTATCGTAAAATTTGAATTCCATTATGATTCCAATAATCTCAGGCAGATTTCAGGCTTAAATGAATCTTTTAATTATGAGATAAATCCTGAAATGGGATTAATAAAATATTCTGTTGCAAAATCAATAGCACTGAATGCGTCAAACGGCAGCGTGACCGGATGGAAACTCGAAAAAGATGATAGCGATAACCAGTGGCAATATCGCTTCTTCATTTTCAACGGCTCTGAAAATATTGGAGTTCGAATAAATGCTGTCAACGGTCAGGTTCTCAAAATCAAATAACAATCCCGCATTTTTAAGTAGTGCTTCTTGGTGAAGCACTACTTAATTAAATCCCCCTTCCATTCCTTGCATTTCTTAACCAATAAAAATAACTTTGTGCCGTAAATCTTGAGAAGATGTCAGAGGAAAAGAATATAGTCGTAAACCGGAAGGCACGGCACGAATACAACATACTTCAAACGTACGAAGCAGGCATAGTTCTTAAAGGCACTGAAGTTAAGTCATTAAGGGCAGGAAAGGCTAACCTTGTTGATAGTTATGCCGTACTTAAAGAGATGGAAGTGTGGCTGCTCAGTCTTCACATCAGCGAGTATGCACAAGGAAACATCAATAACCACGAACCAACTCGTGAGAGAAAGCTCCTGCTTAATAAAAGTGAAATAAGAAAGCTCATCGGAAAAGTCAAAGAAAAAGGGCTCACGTTAATTCCATTGCGTTTATACTTTAAGAACGGGAAAGTAAAAGTTGAGATTGCACTTGCAAAAGGCAAGAAAGTGTATGATAAACGGGAATCGATTGCAAAACGGGATTCTCAACGTGAACAGGAACGCAGAATAAAATACTAAACTATTGAAATAATTGACACAAAAGACAATGACCAAAACCACTTTCCCTCCGGTAAATGAACAGATGGACCTTATCAGGAGAGGTGCATCTGAGATTATCCCTGAGGACGAACTTGTAAAGAAGCTGGAAAATTCCATTAAAGAAAACAAACCTCTCAATATTAAATTGGGCTGCGATCCAAGCCGTCCTGATCTACATATTGGTCATTCAGTTGTTTTGCGTAAGCTTGCTCAGTTTCAGTTTCTTGGTCATCAGGCAATTCTTATCATAGGTGACTTTACGGCAATGATCGGTGACCCATCCGGCAGAAATACTACCCGCCCTGCGCTTACGCTTGAAGAAACCCGGTTAAACGGGCAGAGCTATTTTGAACAGGCATCTAAAATACTTGATAAAGAAAAGACTAAGATTGTTTATAACTCTGAGTGGCTCAGCAAAATGAATTTTGAGGATGTTATTAAGCTCGCATCAAAATATACTGCTGCACGAATGATCGAACGTGATGATTTTACAAAACGATTCCGTTCGGGCGAGCCAATAAGTCTTCACGAACTCCTCTACCCACTTGCACAGGCAATGGATTCGGTGGCAATAAACAGTGATGTTGAGCTTGGCGGTACTGATCAGAAATTTAATCTTCTGGTTGGCAGAGATATTCAACGTGAGTTTGGCGTTCAACCGCAGGTAATTCTAACGATGCCCTTGCTGGTAGGTACTGATGGAATTGAAAAGATGAGTAAATCCTATGATAACTATATCGGTATATCTGATTCACCAAAAGAAATTTTTGGCAGAACACTCTCAATACCCGATAATTTAATTTACAATTACTACGAACTTGCAACTGATGTATCTAATGAAGGATTAACTGAGATAAAAAAACAGCTTGAAAATCCTTCTGTTAATCCAAGAGATTTAAAGCGCAAGCTTGCGCGCACTATTGTTCGAATGTATCACAATGAACAGGCTGCTGTTGAAGCAGAAGAAGAGTTTGACAGAATATTCATAAAAAAGGAAATTCCCGACGAAATACCGGATTACAAAATTCAGCAAAATGAAATGGGAATACTTGATCTTATTGTGCAGGTGAATTTTGCACCGTCTAAGGCTGAAGCAAAAAGACTTGTGATGCAGGGCGGGGTTTCAGTTGACGGCAAAAAAATAATTGATACCAACACTGTAATCCGAATAGAAAATAACTTAATTTTGAAAGTAGGAAAAAGAAAATTCGTCAAAATAATCAAGTAAGAAAGGAGATGATAATTTGTATGTGCCAACAAGAATATTCTTTACCAAAGGAGTGGGTAAACATAAAGAATACCTTACCTCCTTTGAGCTGGCTTTACGTAACGCGGGCATAGAAATATGCAACCTTGTAACAGTCAGCAGTATTTTTCCCACCAACTGCAAAAGAATTAGTAAAGAAGAAGGATTAAAAGAACTAAAGCCCGGTCAGATCACATTTGCAGTTATGGCACGCAATTCAACCAACGAACCCAACAGGCTTATAGCTGCATCAATCGGTGTAGCCATTCCTGCCGATAATAATGCCTATGGCTATTTATCTGAGCATCACCCTTATGGTGAAACAGAAAAAGTAGCAGGCGAATACGCTGAAGACCTTGCAGCAACAATGTTAGCTACTACATTGGGTGTAGATTTTAACCCCGATATCGATTGGAGTGAAAGAGAAAATATTTACAAAATGTCGGGTAAAATCGTTCGTACGTTTAACATTACACAGTCTGCTGAAGGTGATAAGCACGGCTTATGGACAACCGTACTATCAGCAGGAATATTTCTGCCGTAATCAAATCATAAAATCTTCCACCTGATGAAGAGCTGATAAGGACACCCCGTTTGTTTGATGAAACCACTTTCTGGATAATATTCTGGATAGTTATTTCAGTATTATTATTTATTGACTTTATGTAACAGACCATAGACGCGGGCGTATTACACTTAAGGCAAGTCTTATCTGGAGCGGCGTATGGATTATCGCCGCTCTTCTCTTTAATGTATTTATATATTTTTATCTTGAAGACGGACATCCAAAAGCAATGGAATTCCTTACAGGGTATTTGATCGAGAAATCCCTGTCGGTTGATAATCTGTTTGTTTTTTTAATGATCTTTAAAGTGATGGATGCCCCGGCAGAACATCAGCCCTTCGTTCTTAAATGGGGAATACTTGGCGCAATCTTCTTCAGAATTCTTTTTGTGCTTGCCGGAGTTGGTTTTCTGAAACTGTTTCATCCCGTCAATTATGTCTTTGCATTAGTTCTGCTTTACGCTGCTTACAAAATGGCTTTCGCGGTGAACATAAAATTAATCCCGAAAACAGTTTGATGGTAAAATTTGCGATAAAATATTTCAAATATAAACCGGGTTATTTTGGCAGACATTTTTTCATTAAGGAAAATGGAAAGCGGTATGCAACTTCACTTTTTATGACTCTGTTATTAATTGAGTCCTCGGATATTGTATTTGCAGTTGATTCTATTCCCGCCATTATTGCCATAACAAGGGATGAGTTCATTATAATATCATCCAATGTTTTTGCCATACTTGGACTGCGTGCTCTTTATTTTGCTCTTGCAGGAATAGTAGATCTTTTTGTTTATCTCAAATACGGCGTGGCAGTTGTGCTGTTTTACGTGGGAATCAAAATGCTTATTTCAGATTTCTATATTATACCAACCGGTATATCATTGACTATAGTTGTTACTTGTTTAACTCTGTCGGTAATAGCTTCACTGGCGAGGAGGAAAAAATTATAAGTATTCACCATTATATATATTAAATCAAGTACCTGTCTAGATCTAATGCACCATGAAAGATTCCAAGAATGTCAATAATATTTTCATGTTTCATCAAATAAGCTATCCGGTAATGATCATACAGTAAAATTCTGATTTCACCATCAATTTCGTTTCGAAATTTATATCCCAATTTCAGAAATCTATGCAGCATCTGAACACTCTTATAAATACCATTAACTACATTTTGTGCTGCTGTAATGTTATCTTCCGCAATAAAATGGTAAATATCTTCCAACTATTGATTGACTTCGTCAGTCCACCTTATCACTGCCATGTTTTTATACGGCGCTGCATTTCATCATTACTAATAACCCGATTCTTTCTCGAATCCTCTAAACCTCTCTGAATCATTCGCTCAAAAAGCAGTTCTCTCATTATTTCTTCATACGTAGCATCGTCAGGCTGTTTTTTTATACTATCAGCCATTTTTTGTTTTACGTCAGACATTCTATGATTCCTTCATGAATAATCAATAGTTTTCACAAAGTTAAATAATTGCTTAAGAAAAATAAACAATCATTTAATTTCTCTTAAGTTTCCCGAAAGTATGTATACCCGCTGCACAAATAATCCCGACCAGCATTGGCTCCAACTCATTCAATACTACTACTTCAGAAAATTCGTCCCGTATAAAATACCATAACAAACTTGAAATAATTGCTGCAGACATTCCGGTAATAATAAATTTATTTCTTACCCGCAGTATGGGATAGTAAGCGCTCACAACAGGAAGAATAAGCGCAGGTATGAACAGAGAACCTATCGTATACCAAATTTCAATTACTGATGGAATCAGCAGTGCCAGCAGCATTGCAATTATTCCTGAAACAAATAATCCGATTATGGTAAATGTTTTTAGATTAGATTCATTATCCGCTTCGCCCAGCCGGTATATAAAATCTCTTCCTATTGTTGTTCCGCTTAAAAACAAAAAACTTATCTGAGTTGAAAGTATCGTTGCAAACAATGCGGCATAAAAAATTCCTTTCAGTCCGGGGGGAAGAACCTTTTCAGCATATAATGGAAAAGCAAGCACAGGGTTATCGAGTTCAGGTAATATAGCCTTCGCAAATAAACCGGTTGATGTTGTTAAAAAATCAAAAAGCGCCCAGAAAAAAATTGAAATGATAATACCCCACTTCGCAATATTTCCTGTTTTTGCTGCGTAACATCTCTGGTGGAATCCCGGGTCGGCAAATGTCCATAATGCAATAAGAAACCAGACTGTGAGAAAAGTTACTGACATACCTCCTGTCAGCTTCAGATGATTTTCCGGAACGGAATTTTTAATAAAATCTACGAATCCGAATTCAATTCCTGAAAAAATCAGAACTGCTATAAATCCGGCAAACATTATAATGAACTGAAAAACATCCACATAAACATTGGACCGGAAGCCGCCTCTGATCAGGTACGCAATTGAAAGTATCAGCGAAATTATTAAAGCCATAATAATTTCAAAATCGAAAAGCAGGGATAAAAGGTTTGAACTCATCAGCAGGTATGGTGCCGGCGAAACCAATATAAAAACGATCACTGCCGTAAACATCCCGACATTCTTCCCGTAAATTTCCGTAAGCTTATCAGGTATAGTGAAAAGCGATGATTCCCTGATCTTCTTAGCAAATAAAAAGGCGAAGATGAGTGCAAATATATAATATGGAAATCCTTGCGTAAACCAGCTAACCAACCCATAGCGGTAGGTAAACTCACCTACTCCGAGTATTCCTCCGTACCATGTGCTTACTGTTACAGCAACGAAAAGGAACAACCCAAGATTTCTTCCCGAAAGCAGATAATCATTTGCATCGCTGCGGGTTCGTCTTCCGGTATAGAATCCAATGAAAAGAACCGAGGCAAAAAACAGAATGATAATTACAAGGTCAAATGCGCTAAATGAAACCATGCTGTCTTGCTGTATTAAAGTCACGGATTAAAAATACGATGCCTCCATTAATATCAAGCTGCACGTTGTTTGTCATAGCTTTATTGCTTGTGCTTTCACTTTCACCAAAAGGTAAGATTGAATTGTTAAGCGGATATTTCAAACCGGATGATGTAATTTTTGTCTTTCGGTTAAAGCCATAAATAGAAATTGTTTCTCCCGGGACTGTATTTATTTTTACTTTACCGGAATAAGGCACAAGCAGAGAATCCTCAGCAATAAGTCTGATTTTTATTAAATGATAAAATTTTAGAATGATTCCGAGATTACAAATTGTATGGTCCAGCCTGTTGCCTGTTGCGCCGGTCAGAATGGCTGCAGAAAAGTTATTTTTGATTGCGTACTTAAGACACTTCTCAACATCAGTATCGTTTTGCCTTTTTATTTTTATGATCTTTGAAGTCGTACCAAAACGTTTTATTGTTTTATCCGTAACTGATTCAAGGTCACCAATAATAAAATCGGGAGTAATATTCATTTTAAATGCTGAATTTGCTCCGCCATCAGCGCATATCAAAGTTGAGTAGTTTAGCCTCTTCAAAAATGTTAATACATTTTTTTTAGGAGGGCTGCCATTAGCAAGTATGATACATTTTTTCAATCTGTATTCCTATTAATGAATAAACATGCCGGATTTTCGTAACCCGGCATGCTTTTGTCAGTTTTACAATCCGACCTGTATGCCGGCAAGAAAATTTCTTTCTGCTGCGGGAAAGAATTCCGGGCCGATTGCCTGCGCCGAGTACAAATTATCAAAAATATTATTCACCTGAACAAATATTTTTGAATCACTCTGCGCTCCGAATAAATTCATCGAATAACTTCCAAAGAAATCTGCCGTAAAATAAGCATCATTTTTATTATCTGTATATCTGACAAATCGCGGAAACAAATTCAGATACTCAGTCAGCTTATTATCATAATTATCAGAACGGAAAGCACCAACATATCTGCCGGTTAACCTGAGATAAACTCCGTAATCAGAATAAGTTAAACCAAAATTAGAAAGGAAATCGGGAAATCCGCTTATTCTGTTGCCTGACAGATCTATCTTCCCCACTTTTCTTTCATTGGTAACAGCATCACGGTATCTCACAAAAGTGGAGCCTTTATCAATTATATTATTACTGTAGGTGGCATTTGCAAACAGCTCGAAGCCTTGAAATGGTTTAACAATAAATGACAACTCAACGCCTCTGTGGATTGTCTTCTCAACGTTTCCTGTAACCGGCTGACCGAATCTGTCCACCTGCCCGCTTCTAATAATTTCATCATTAAAAAGCATGTAATAAATGTTCAGACTTGCATTAAAGTCTTTATGAAAAAATGAAGTACCCAGCTCAATGTTGTTCATCGTTTCAGGTTTAACAAGCGGACTATTAAAGTTGTAACTTATTACATTTCCAGTCTGATCTGTTACAGCTTCAAACTGTGGTTCAGCTCCGCCGCTCGATTCTGCTGCATCATAATAATTTTTGAGCCTCGGCTCTCTGCTTACTCTTGCGAGTGTAACGTAAATATTTTGCTGCGGAGTTAGTTTATAGTTTACCCCAAATCTGGGATTCACAAAAAAATCCGAAATAGTAAAATCTGTTCCGATGTATTTTTCATTGTGAAGTTTGTATCTGTGATAAGCAAACTGAACTTCACCGAGAAGATTAATACGATCAGTCAGTCTGTATGATTCGTGAATAAAAGCATTCAGAATATCCTTTCCACCTTCATAATAGTAGTAACGATAATCTTTCGTTATACCTTGCGGAAGATTTTCACCATAAATAAGGCTGCCCCAATGTATTGAACTATGCTTTCGAATTTCAGCTCCTGCAATCAATTCGCCATTAGTATGTTTATAGCTTACCCTTGGTATCCATCCGAATTGTGTATTTTCGACCTGCGCCCTGATGAGAACATTTTCCGGGTTTTGTGTTACATTAAATCCGTTATCGAGAGTTAATCTAAAATAATTGGTATCTGCCCACGAACCATCATAATCGAAAAAACCATTACCAATTACAAGAAATAAAGCAGAATTGAGAGTTACATTATCGTTTATTCTGAATTCATTTAGTAATTCATAATGAGGCTGTGAGAAGTTTTCGATTTCTTCTGCACGTCTTTCTGCGGTGAATGTATAACCATTCTCATCGGCTTCCCAATACGAATAATTTGCTCTTCGCATTTCACGGTCTTTAATAGCGAACTTGGGCAACCCGGTATATGCCAAACCATCTGCAACCGGACCACCAAACAAATTTATTTGTGTGGTTAACCTGTCATCATATCTTACAGCAGCAAGATGATATGCATTGAACTTAACCCACGATTTGTGCCTGTATCCGCTGCTAAGAATTTGTGAGAGCTTGGCATAAACTGAATATCTGTTATCTATTAGTCCGCTGGAAAATGATGCAGAATACTTTCGGGTGTGATAGCTTCCGTAGGAAGCCGATAAATCGAACATCGGACGGTTGGAAAAAACAGATGTAATAATATTAATAGAACCCCCGATTGCAGGATAACCGGCAACACCCGAACCTGCTCCACGTTGTACCTGGATCAATTCTGTGCTTGCCAGTAAGTCAGAGAAATTATGCCAGTAAACGTTGTGATCTTCAGGGTCATTTTGAGGGATGCCATTTATAGAAACTGAAATTCTTCTCTGATCAAAACCACGTATACTTAAATAGTTATAACCAATTCCATGACCGCTTTCTGAATAGAAAGTGGTTGACGGAAGAGTGCTCAGATAGACAGGAATATCCTGAACCGTATAATTTTGTTCGATGTCCTGTCGTCTTATCTTGTCAAAAGTCAGCGGGGTGAACCCCTCTCTACCTAAACTAGCTTCTACCAGAACTGTTTGAGAAGGAATTATCTTGGATTGCAGCTTTATAACAACCTGTTCAGAAATAAGCTCTTTTACAGGAAGCGTAGTTGAGTTATAGCCTACATAGGAAACAACAATATGATCATCTTCTTTGAAAATACCTTTAACTATAAAACTGCCATCTGCATTTGATGCTGCACCAATTCCCGGGTCTGACTTGAGAAAGATATTAGCTTTGGGTAATGGTTTGAGTGTTTGAGAGTCGACTACTTTACCTTTTAGGACAATATCCTGAGCGGTTAAAGTGAAAGGGAAAAGAACGAAGAAAATAATTAAGCATTTCATTTTTATCCTCCTTAAATAAAAAAAGCCGTCGGTGAAACGGCTAAATACTTAATTATTTTATTTAGCCCGTTTTCCTACGCTGGTATTATCCAGATCAGGTTTAAGGGTATTTTCTCAGTCGAACCGACAGTATCGGAACAACACCCCTAACGGCTTTGGGTTAAAACAATAAATAAATTAAAGAACTATTTTTTCTTCACTCCAAATCAATTAAAAAAACAGATTATTTTCAATATCAGAATTAATCCACTTTAAGAACCTGACCAATTTTGATCTTATCATCGGACAGCCCGTTCAATTTTTTCAGGTGATCTACAGTAGTTGAATATTTACGTGCGATTGAAAATAATGAATCTCCCTGTTTAACAGTATAAGTTGTGCCTTTACTGCCGGTCTGGTTTTCGGTAGTTTTTTTTGTATTGTTCTCAGAAAGATCATGAATCGGTGCATCTGAATAAATCTTCAAGGTTGAACCTGCAATAATTTTATTGCTGCGAAGGTTATTCCACTGCCTGATACTCGAAACAGAAACTTTATACATTTCAGCAATTTGTCCTATTGTATCGCCGGCTTTAACCTTGTAGTAGTTTACATTTGCAGAGGTTTTTACAGTATTATCTCCGAGGGATGAAGTTCGGTTGCTGCCATAAATCTTCAAAGTTTGCCCGGCATTTATGCGATTGCTGCTAAGCCCGTTCCACCAGCGTAATTGTGAAGAGGTGACACCAAATTTTTCAGCTATTTCGCTTACTGTATCGCCTCTTCTGACTTTATACCTGAAAACAGACGAACTTGTATTTGTGGTGGTTTCGGTTGATGCAACGCGCACTTCACGATCGGTATAAATTTTGAGTTTTCGTCCGGCAATTATTTTGTTGCCGGAAATGTTATTCCATTCACGAAGTGAATTAACATCAACACCATAACGGCTTGCTATAGAACCAAGGCTTTCCCCCCGACGAATATTGTGATAAACAATTAAACCGGTTGGATTAGTTACCGTATTTTTAATTATTGTTTTTTCTGTCGGAGTTTGATTATCAAGGCTTGCATAAAAGCTCTTTTGTGCTTCGGACACATAAACGGTTAATGATTGTCCGATTGTAATCGTAGAAGTGTAGGGGATGTTATTCCAGTTTCTCAGGTCACTAACTCTCACATTAAAGAGGTCAGCAATGCCTAATAAACTGTCGTCTTTCTTAACTCTGTAAGTTACCGGTGATAAGCCTTCAGAAACACTGGTAACAGTTGTTACAGTTTCGTCGGAAACATTATCATCAATATTAACTGCTAAAAGCTCTTGCTGCATTTCATCTGTTTCATTTCCCTCGATATCATTGTTGTTGTTGTTGAGGGAGAGATATGGCGATACGTAAGTATCATCGCCAGGATCAACCGCAGAAATTGTGTTGGTATTATATGCAAAGTTATTATCCGAAATTCCTGTAATCGGAATCTTTAGTGATACTCCGCGGTACAACCTGGATCTTGTGGAAATATTATTTGCATCTGCAAGGTCCTGTCTTGAAACACCATAACGGTTTGCTATACTCGTTAACGTTTCACCTCTCCGAACTGAATGGACAATGTAACTTCTTCTTGCTGATTCAGGAATATTCACAATATTAGCTGCAAATGTATTGTACGAAGATTTTGGAACTTTTAAGGGATAACCACCCGGGAAATTCATCGGGGTGGATAATTGTGTAAGTTCTGGGTTCATATCCTTTAATGTTTCAAGAGTTACGCCAGCACATTGTGCGAGGAAACCAAGGTCGATGGCACCATCAATATTATACGCAGAGTAATCGTAAGGCTTTTCAAACTCGATATTTGTGAATCCGTACTTTTCAGGATTCATTGCAATTATACAGGTTGCGATATACTGGGGAACATAATTTCTTGTTTCCTTAGGAAGATGTGGGCGGATTGACCAGAAGTTGTTTGAACCTGCTCGTCTTATTGCACGGGTAATTCTGCCTTCGCCGGCATTATAAGCTGCAAGCGCCAGATACCAATCACCTAACGAATTGTAAAGGTCTCTTAAATGCCGGGCAGCGGCTCTTGTTGATTTAACCGGGTCGCGTCTTTCATCATAATAAAAATCAGATTCGAGCCCGTACATTCTGCCGGTTGATTTAATGAATTGCCATAAACCAACCGCACTAGCCCATGAACGGGCGGTTGGATTCAAGCCACTTTCTATCATACTGAGGTAAAGAAGCTGCCGTGGAACCCCTTCTTCCTGAAATATTTTAGACATCATCGGGAAGTATTTGCCTGAACGGGCTAACCATACATTCATATGTTTTCTGCCGCGGCCTGTAAAGTAATCAATGTATTGTTCAACAAACGAGTTAACTTCGAGCGGAACATCTGCAGGAATGATATATGGCTTATGATCTTTATCTGTATCTTCAAAGGTAAGCTGGAGTTCGGGCAATGTTTTACCCATCCACTCTTCAAGCGCAGAAAAAGAAATATCAAGAGGAAGCTCCGGCAGTCCATCAACATATTTTTTATAATCTTCAATTATTGATTTTTCGAGTTCGAGGTAGGCTTCATTCTTATCTATTCCCGGATAGTAACTAAGGTTGTTAATTATTCTGAGCGCAGTTTCATAACTTTGAACAGTTTCCGGTATGCTGTTAAGGTCTTGTTTACTTAGAGCTGTTACGTAATTCTGACGAGCCTGCTCTAACATTTCTGAAACAATGCCGCCGGTAACAACCCCGGTGGTCCCCTCTGTATTCTTGTTCGATATTTCTTTATTAGCCGCACAAGAATAGAAAACTAAAGCAAATAAAGAAGCAGCAACAAGCAGTAAATGTTTTTTAATCATAAATTCTCCAAATTTTCCGAAAACTGAGGTGAATATAACTTGTTGAGATTGCTTAATCAAGTAAAAAATTAAGCTGGTAAACTTAATTATTGATTTTTCATAGGGTTAATGATTTAAAAAACCGGCAATAATATCAAATAATTGCAATTGCCGGTTATGAATATTTCTTAAAGAGGAATATTTCCGTGTTTTTTACGAGGATTTTTATCCACTTTGTTTTTTAAGAGATTGAACGCATTCACAATCTTTGATTTGGTATCGCGGGGAAGTATTACGTCGTCAAGATATCCCCTTTCTGCGGCGATGTATGGATTAGCAAATTTCTTTATGTATTCATCAAGTTTTTTCTGAAGTTCTTTTTCCGGTTCTTCAGCTTTTGCAATTTCTTTTTTAAAGATTATTTCAACTGCGCCTTTCGGACCCATAACTGCAATTTCTGCCGAGGGCCAGGCAAAATTAAAATCACCGCGGATGTGTTTCGAATTCATTACATCATAAGCGCCGCCGTATGCCTTACGGGTAATAACAGTAACCTTTGGTACTGTTGCTTCACAGAATGCGAATAAAAGCTTTGCACCATGCCTTATAATTCCATTCCACTCCTGCTCTGTACCGGGTAAAAATCCGGGTACATCAACTAAAACCAGCAAAGGTATATTGAACGCATCACAAAAGCGCACAAACCTTGCACCTTTAACTGATGCATTAATATCAAGTACACCAGCCAAAACCTGCGGTTGATTTGCAACAATCCCGACTGCCAATCCTCCAAGCCTCGCAAAGCCCACAATTATATTCTCCGCATAGTTTGAATGAACTTCAAAGAAATTATTATCATCTACCAGCAGGTGAATTATCTCTTTCATATCGTAGGGCTTGTTGGGATTGTCCGGGATAATACCGTCAAGTTTCACTTCAGATTTGATTTGTGCTTCATCAAACTCGTTTTCAGGTGCCCGATCCATAAAATTAAGCGGGAGAAAACTTAACAGCTTCCTCACATTGAGAAGAGTTTCGATTTCATTTTCAAAAACAAAATGTGCCACGCCACTTTTTGATGCGTGTGTTTCGGCGCCACCAAGGTCTTCAAAGCTGACATCCTCGTGTGTTACGGTTTTTACTACGTTAGGCCCTGTAACAAACATATAGCTTGTGTTCTTCACCATAAAAACAAAGTCGGTTATAGCCGGTGAATAAACTGCGCCGCCTGCGCAAGGTCCAAGAACAACCGATATCTGCGGCACAACACCCGAAGCGAGTGTATTAAGTAAAAATATATCGGCGTAACCCCCAAGACTTACTACTCCTTCCTGTATTCGTGCTCCACCGGAATCATTCAAACCAATTACAGGAATACCAGCTTTAAGAGCCATTTTCATGACCTTCACAATTTTTTCGGCATGTGCCTCTGAGAGTGAACCGCCAAAAACCGTAAAGTCCTGGCTAAAAATCGCAACCGGTCTTCCATCAATTTGAGCAAAACCAGTAACCACACCATCTCCGGGATAGTGTTGTTTATCTAAACCAAAATCTTTTGCCCTGTGCTTTACAAACATATCTATTTCATCAAAAGAGCCTTCATCAACCAGAAGCTCAATTCGCTCGCGTGCTGTAAGCTTGCCTTTATCGTGTTGAGTTTTAATTTTATCAGCACCGCCGCCAAGCAGTGCTGCTTGTTTCTTTTTTTGCAACTCTTGATTTTTTTTGTGCATATTAATCCGAGAAGTTTATTGTTTTAACAATATTTTCTTTAGCAAATACCTGTTCTATTTCATTCTTTACTGCTGAAATATAAGCATCTCTTTTTTCAGAAGAAGAATTAATTTTTTGCCTCTCAATAATCATTTCTCCGAAAATTCTGCCGGGATTCTTTGACATATATAAAATTCTATCGGATAATAATATCGCTTCAAGAACATCAGAAGTTGTCAATAAAAAAAATAACTTCCTGCTGGCTCTTAGTTTACTGACAAGATTTTGAAGTTCGTTTCTCGTTTCTCTCTCCATTGCTGAAAAACAATCATCAAGTAAAATTACAGCCGGATCAACTGCAAGCGCTCTTCCCAGTGCAATCCTGAACCTGAATCCTTTGCTCTTGTTATGTGGAATGTGCTTCGGATAAGAATCTAAACCTACTAAAGAAATGATTTCGTCAACAAGTGAGTTATTAAAAGATTTGCCGACAGAGTTCAATGCAATTCCGATATTCTCTTCAACATTCCACCAGGGAAATGAAGATGGTTTTTGCGGAATATAAACCACTTTCCCGTCAGTTATTTTAAACTCTTTACCCTTCAGAAAGACTGATCCTGCGGAAGGGGATTCGAGTGCACCAATAATTTTTAACAGTGTGGTTTTTCCTGCTGAAAATGGTGAAAGGATTGTTGTTAAACAACCTGATTCGGTTGAGTCAATTTTAAAGTTTATGTTTTCGAGCACTTTAAGTTTTGCACCAGCCTGGGAAAAAAAATCCTTCGATAAGTCTTTAACCTCTAATAAAGAAATAGTTGAATTCAATCCAGACTCCAGTTGAAGAATTTTTCTTTAATTTTTTTAAGGAAGAATTGCCCGGTAAAGATCGTTAACCCCATCAGTAAAAAAGCAGAAAACATTGCAGAGAGATCATTAAAACTGAGGGTATTCCTGAATACGACGCCAATACCCGAACCTCCCTTAATATACTCAAACGCTATCAGCATTGACCAAAGATAAAAGTGCAGCGATATTAAATGTTCGGTTAACTTCGGTTGTACAGCTTTCCAGATAATCTTTGAATTTATTTTATCCTCCTTCATACCAAGTGATCTTGCAGCAAGTGAATAACTCTCCGGTACCTTGCTGCTTAAAATCTGAAGCCTTATTAACAAGGACGCAAATGAAGCGGCAAATGCAAAAACAAATTCAATATAGTTCGAATCCGGGAACCAATATATAAGTATCAGACCTATGGCAATACCCGGGACATATTCTGAAAACCATTCGAGTGACATTATAAAGTCATTCAGAATATTTTTCTTCTTAATGAGTGCAGATCGCATTGCTGCAATCAATAAATATGCAAATAACATTGAGAGATAAATTACCACCACAGATGAAATCAAATGTTTTATGAGGTTGTATTTAGTTATGAGATCGGAGAATGATTCAACAACGATGGATGGTTTAGGCAGGAATTTATTTACAGGCAATACAAATTCGAATAATACAATCCATAAAAACAAATAAATCAAAAGAAAATAACCCACAGGGATTTTAGAACTACTTAAGGAATTCATAAAAATTCAAGTGAAAGATTTTTAAGTGTATCAAAACAAAATTTGCCTTGAAGAAAATAAATTTCTGCTCCCCGCAGAAATATGATTACCTAGAAGTATCATTTTTAGGTGCCAGGATCTGTGCGTTAATGAAATCAGCATACTTGCGCTCTTTGAATGCAAACCATTCCTCTTTGCTGACCCCAACCTCTTCCATAACCTTTTTGAAATTTTTAAACGGCTTGGAGAGAATGAGCGCCAGCTCTAACCTCTCCCGGATTGGCTCATCACTAATAATTGCGATAAAGTCCTCCATAACTTTGAAAGCATCGCGCGAGGTCATCTTTCGCAGTTCGATGTACTTGCTGTAATTTACTTCGATTTCAAAAAGATCATCATCCCACAATTCGCGGGGTGAGAAAGGGTTTTTTTCAACCTTGATCGCTGTTTTTATTTCATTGTTTTCACGATTGTAGAAAACCCTCAGCCCGCCTTCAAGATCTTCTATAATGGTTTTAATTTGTTCTTCAGACAGCACAGTAGAATTCACCACTCTCTCTTTTTACTAATTTGTTGAAATGTATTTAATTGCAGTATTTTGTAAGTTATTTCAATAAAACCTGTTTTAATTTATCTATTTACTTAAAATTTTCAAATACATTTTTTAAAATGACCTAATCCTGAAGAAATGAATTGTGCTTCTTTTCGTACTCGATAGTGCTGTCAGGGCCATGCCCGGGATATATGACGGTTTCCGGCGGCAGTATCAGCAGTTTGGTTTTGATTGAATTTATTAAAGCAGAGTAGCTTCCGCCCCAAAGATCCGTCCTGCCAATACCGCCATTGAATAAAACGTCACCGGTGATACAAAAGTTTTCTTCACCGAAGTAAATACAAACTTCACCGGGTGTATGACCGGGTGTTTCAAGTATTTCTACGGGGCTGCCATCAAGTGAAAGCAGGTTATTTTCAGCCAGGAATTCGTCAGGTTCGGGCGGCTTTTTCAAATCAACACCGAACGAGGCTGCCTGCTTATCAGCATGCTGCAGCAATAACAGGTCCTTTTCGGGGATCATGTATATGGGGTTATATTTTTCTTTTACATATTTGCATCCGAATATATGATCAAGATGACAGTGCGTGTTGATTAGCCGGCTGACTTTAAGCTCATTAGTAGTGATGAAATTGCTCAGCTCTTCTTCTTCATAAGGCTCGTAACAGCCCGGGTCTATTACCCAGCACTCTTTGGATTGGTCATTCCAAATTATGTACGTGTTTTCTGCAAATAAACTAAATACAAACTTTTTAATATTTATCATTTTTTCTTTATTAGGTTTAATAGTCAAAAATTAGTTTCAATCTGTCAATGAATTCCAAAGTAATTCATTTGAATTGAAATCTCTTCCTATCTGAAATTTTTACTTATTCTTTTAAATATTTTACTTGTAAAATTTTTATAGTTATCTGAAGTTTCTTCAATTGAATCCCCGCCAAACTTTAACAGAAAGAATTTAGCAATTGACCAGGCAAGCATAGATTCACCTATAATTGCGCAGGCAGGAACTGCAACAAAATCACTTCGTTCTCTTCTTGCAGTTACTGTCCTCATATTTTTCAGATCAATACTCTTAACAGGATTCATTAAAGTAGAAATTGGTTTCATCGCAGCGTGCACAATTATGGGCATACCAGTGGAAATTCCTCCCTCGATGCCTCCTGCCCGGTTGGTCTTCCTGAGAAAATTCTGACCTTTCAAAATAATTTCGTCGTGTGCTTCAGAACCGGATTTTAATGATGATGAAAATCCCTCGCCAATGGAAACAGCTTTAACAGCATTTACAGACATGAACATAAAAGCAATATCTGCATCAAGTTTTCTGTCATAATGAACAAAACTGCCAAGCCCGGGTGGAACTCCTGTAGCAATTGTATAAAAAGTACCGCCGAGCGTATCACCCTTCTTTTTCGATTGTTTAATACGATTAATAATTTTTTCTTCTTGTTTTTTTTCGAGAACTCGGACCTCACTTCTATCAGCCTGCTCAGATATTTTCCGGCCGCGAAAGGAAGCCGGGACAGAATTATTAATCAGTTTATTAACGAAATTGTTTTCGGGGAAAATTCCTCCGATGCTTTCAACATAACTTCCAATAGAAATTCCGAATGTTTCAAGAAATCTTCTTGCAACGGTGCCTGCAGCCACTCTGGCTGCAGTTTCTCTTGCACTTGAACGTTCGATTGAATTCCGAATATCAGTAAAATTGTATTTTGTGATACCAACAAGATCGGCATGCCCCGGACGGGGTATTGATACTTTTTCACTTTTAGACTTACCGGTGGGCGACATAACATCAGCCCAGTCTTCCCAATCTTTATTTTCTATCATTAAAGCCATCGGAGAGCCGAGTGTTTTTTTGAAACGGATACCCGAGATTATCTCAGCAGTATCTGATTCAATTTTCATCCTTTGACCGCGTCCGTAACCTGATTGCCTTCGTTTCAGATGGTAGTTAAGATATTCAGGATCGATTGTCAGATTTGACGGAAAACCTTCGATTATTACTGTTAATGCTTTACCATGAGATTCACCCGCCGTAAGAAACTTTATCATGAAATCCTCATTATTTTCGTTTACAATATAATAAAATCATCTTAAATGGTATTTGTGCTGTTGTGAACACAACCTTTGTTTTAACAGAGTGCATTTAATTATTATTTCCAAAATAATTGATGATATAACATAAAAATATTCGTTAAGTTTAGAGTAATTCAGTATTTTTGCACTAAATATTTTCTAATTATCGGGATAAGACATGAGCATACTTGTAGATAAAAAAACCCGCCTTGTGGTTCAGGGCATTACCGGTGGAGAGGGATCATTTCATTCTCAACAAATGATTGAATATGGAACAAATGTAGTTGCAGGAGTAACACCCGGCAAAGGTGGTACTGAATTTCAGGGAGCGCCTGTATTTAATACTGTAGAAGAAGCAGTTAAAAAAACAGACGCCAATACATCTGTAATTTTTGTACCGCCGGCTTTTGCAGCGGATGCAATTCTTGAAGCGGCTAATGCAGGAATAAAAGTTATTATCTGTATTACCGAAGGTATTCCTGCTAATGATATGATTAAAGTATATCATGTGATAAAATCAAAAGATGTAGTACTAGTAGGACCAAATTGCCCCGGTGTAATCTCTCCCGGCAAAGCAAAAGTTGGTATAATGCCCGGATTCATACATAAAGCCGGAAAAATCGGCGTCGTTTCCCGCAGCGGCACCTTAACTTATGAGGCCGTAAAACAACTCACAGATGTGAACCTGGGGCAGTCTACCTGTGTCGGCATTGGCGGTGACCCGGTTATAGGATCAAGGTTTATCGATATAATAAAATTATTCAATGATGACCCCGGCACTGATGGCATTGTTATGATAGGAGAGATTGGTGGAAGTGCAGAAGAAGAAGCAGCAGAATTCATAAAGAAAAATGTTAAAAAACCCGTTGTTGGATTTATTGCCGGAAGGACAGCTCCCCCCGGTAGAAGAATGGGTCACGCCGGTGCTATCATCTCCGGAGGCAAAGGCACTGCCTCTGAGAAAATGGAGGCAATGAAGAAAGCAGGTATAAAAGTAGTCGAAAGCCCCGCGGAAATCGGCAGTACAATGCTTAAAGCGATTGAAAACCGGAAGAAAAAAGACAGAATAAAGAAAAGCAAAACCGCTGCAAAGAAAAAAATTAAAGTAAAAGTCAGGAGCAGCAGCAAAAAGAAAGCTGTTCAAAGAGTAAAGAGTAAGACTAACCGGGCAAAGCGCGCAGCAGCCCGTAAAAAGAAATAGTGAGATCATAATACATACGATCAAAACAATAAATATTATTCAGGAGATATGTTGAACAACAGAACATTAGCAATCATAAAACCGGATGCGGTTAAAGACAATAAAATTGGCGAGATAATATCAATCATTACTCGCGCCGGGTTCAAAATTAAAGCGATGAAAATGGTACGGCTTACACGTGAATCTGCAGAGGGTTTTTATGAAATACACAAAGAAAGATCCTTCTTTGGAGAACTTATCGAGTATATGACATCCGGACCTTGTGTTCCAATAGCCCTCGAAAAAGAAAATGCCGTAGAAGATTACAGAAAAATTATTGGTGCAACGGATCCCGCTAAAGCTGAAGAAGGTACAATCAGAAAATTATACGCCAGAAATATTCAGTTTAATGCTGTTCACGGATCAGATTCAGATGAAAATGCAGCAAAAGAAATTGCTCATTTTTTCTCGCGTAACGAATTACTTAATAACGGATAATTAAAATTAAGCTGGTGTGAATCTTCTGAAAGATGACTTACATCAGCTTTTTATTTTTTTAAGTTGAAAGCTATTACTATAAAAACTCATCACAATTCCCGGATATTTCTTCTTACAATTCTCGTTTTCTTTAATGCTTCGTGCTGCTCACGAAGTTCGAATCAGGAAAATCTTCAAACCGGAGCAGACAGACTTGTAAGTGAATTCATTTATAAAATTGAGAATAAAAACCTCCCACTGGTTGTAAACCATACAAGTTTATTGAGTAATGGAGAGCATTTGGTTGATGCTCTTTTAAAATTTGAAGATATCCGTATAAAAAAGATATTCTCCCCGGAGCATGGTTTCAGGGGAAATATTCAGGCAGGCGAATATATTCTCAATGGGATTGATTCGAAAACTGAATTACCGGTTATTTCGCTCTACGGAAATCAAAAAAAGCCAACCTCAGAAATGCTTCGGGATATTGATATTATAATCTATGATATTCAGGATATCGGCATCAGGTACTACACATATATTTCAACACTATATTATATTCTTGAAAGTGCATCTGAATTTTCGAAAAAGGTAATTCTGCCCGACCGCCCTAATCCGATAACCGGAAGCATAATTGAAGGACCTGTTCTGAAAGAACGTTTTAAGTCATTTGTGGGAATTGCACCGATTCCTGTCCGGTACGGAATGACAGCAGGTGAACTTGCACTCTTTTTTGCAAATGAAAATTTTTCCGGCAATCTTCATTCAGACCAGCTTGAAATTATTAAGATGAAGTACTGGGATCGAAGCAAGTATCTGGATTTTTATTCTGATTCATGGATAAATCCTTCTCCAAATATTCCTGATCTGAACACAGCAATTATTTACGCCGGAACCTGCCTGATAGAAGCTACAAACATTTCTGAAGGCAGAGGAACAACAAAAACATTTAAATATATCGGGGCACCATTCATTGAACCGGAAAAGCTGGTTGAAAAACTATTGGAATTTAATCCGGAGGGCATTTTAATTCATCCGGTTTCTTTTACTCCAAAGGAAATTAAAGGCGTTGTTTCCAATCCAAAATATAAAAATGAGCTTTGTTACGGAATTGAAATTGAATTAATTGACAGAGAAAAATTTAAGCCCGTAAAATTCGGACTTCAACTTGTTTCTGCTTTAACTAAATTGTATCCGAAAAATATCAGCTTTAACATTCGCTTCTTCGATAATCTCAGCGGTGATGCTAAAATAAGAGAGCAGATTCTCAGCGGTAAGAATCCGGATAAAATTTATAAAGACTTACTTACGGAACTGGAAAAATTTGATAACAAGAGAAATAAATATTTACTTTATTAATACAGGACAAAAAAAATGAAATACATTCTGATAGTATTTACAGCCGCATTATTAATTGGCTGCGGCAATACTGAGAAAGTTGAGATACCCGACGAACAGCAGCTTCAGTTTGATACAACCGATATTAAAACAGAACCGGTTACGGAAACCATCAACTCATTTCTGTTAAGGTATAAATTCAAAAAGGGTGATAAGATTAACTATCGCTACACTTCAATTGCAGATGGCATGCAGCGAATTGAAGCCGATACTTCCTTCGAACAGGTTTCAAAACAAACGGTTACTTATTTAGTTAATCTTACGATCAATAGCGTTGATGCTGATAGTGTTATAGAGCTTTCCGTTAATATACCAAGGATAAAAGCTGAAGTTATTGCTGAAGGTATTAAGATGGATTATGATTCGGGCGGCGAACGGGATAGTTTAACTAAAGTCCAATTTGCTGAATATGAATCTGTAGCTAATAATCCATTTGAGGTAAGAATAGCAAAGACCGGCGAATTATTAGAAATTTTCAGAGTTGACAGACTTGTTAATGCATTTCTTAACCTAAGAGGTGCGCCGGAGAATATTTCGGCTGATGACAGGATGATGGTCAGACAGCAGATAATTGAAGGAGCTTTAAAACCAATCGTTGTACAGCTTTTCAGACAGCTTCCTGGTCATTATGTAGCAAAGGATTCAATTTGGGTATTGCCAACTACACGTTCCAGGCTGCTGGTTTTCGATCTTGAAAATACCAGTTCATACACCATTGAAAACATTGAAAAATATCAGAATGACCTTTTAGCTGTTTTTTCAGGTTCTATACGCACATCCATTACCGGTCCGCAGAATTTATCTGAAAAAGGAATAAATTATCAATTCGAAATGCCCCGGACTTCTGCCAGCGGTACGATCTACTTCAATATCGACAAAGGATTGGTTCAAAAATCCCGTACTCAAACAGTGATTGAAGCAAAATATTTTATGGAAGTTCCTACGCCAACCGGTAAGGAAAAAGGCTCGCGAAAAGATAAAATAACAACTACTAATATTGTGGAAAGAATTTAGGACTCATTATCATAAAAAATGATCCGGATGTTTGAATTTCTTTTCAATGCATCCGGATCATTTATTCATAACCAGTTCAGTGCAATTTCGGACAGGATTATTCTTTAACCTGCTGTACTACAACCTTAATACCTTCAACCTTGATAACTTTTATCTTCTTTCCTTTCTCGATGTAATCCCAATCCGCAACAACATCCACCCTTCTACCGTTTATCTCCACAGAGCCTGCAGGTCTTAAATCAGTTAGGGCAATTCCTTCCATGCCGAGCAGTTCTTTTTCAGAAGGATATGCAACAAATCCTGTTTCCGATGTTTCGGATGTGCTTAGTACAAGCTTGCTAAATATTGAAGACTTTGGCAGAAATTTTGCCAATAGTAAAATCTGTACAATAGCTGCTAACAGTGCTACTGCAAGTTGAATGATTGCAGTTGATACAATATCAAAATCAAAAACAGGCATAGTTCCGGTAAGAGCCATAAATAAAGATGCGATCACGAGTATAATTCCACTTATACCTGCAATTCCAAAACCGGGGATAACAAATAATTCCACTGCTATAAGTCCCAAGCCGATAAGAAATAAAAGTATATCTATTATTGATGCAAGCTGCAGCACATAAGATGATCCGAAGAAAAGCGCTAAAGCGATCAAACCAGCAGTACCGGGAACACCCCAGCCGGGCGTTTTGACTTCGGCTAACAGTCCAAAAAAGCCAATCATAATGAGTATAGTTGATATGATAGGATTATTCAGAAACCGAACCACTTCCTCTGCCCAATTGGTTTCAACTCTGATTATTTGTGCACCCTCATATCCGAATTCTTCGAGCATCTCCTCAAAATTATTAACGATTATGTCTGTCATTTCATAGACTTTGGCTTCTTCAGCAGTAAGAGTAATAAGCTGTGTGGAATCGACAAGCCCCTCAACAACAATACGTTCATCAACCATACCCTGCGCTACGTCGGTTCTTCGTCCGTTACGTTCTGCAGTAGAGCGCATTTCCGATCGCATATAGGATTGATATTTCTCCCCGACTTTTTCACCGGTCTGATCAACTACTGTGGCTGCACCTATAAGACTTCCCGGAACCATTGCAATTTTATCACAGGAAATTGCTATCAGAGCTCCTGCGCTTACTGCACGGTTATTAATGAATGCGATGGTCGGTATTTTACTTGAAAGGATTGCATCTTTTATTTGAGTTGCAGCATCAACCCTGCCGCCAAAAGTGTTTATCTTAAATACAATTGCATCGGCATTATTCTTTTCAGCCTCTGAAATAATCCGGGATATATAGGGAGATAAACCAAGCTCAATATCCCTGTCAATAAAGGCAAGATATACTTTCTTCTGCTGCGGAAGAATCTGCACTGCAAACAAAAACAACATGAATAAAATCGTCTTCACTTTATTACTCCGGATTCTTAATTCCTTTTGGTTCAAATATTAGCTTTAATGTTAATGCAAATTTAAGTCAAAAGCTTTAAACTACATAACAGGAATTGTTAAGTATAATGATTCTTAATTCCGAGATAGAAATATCAGAAGGTCTGTTTAAAGAGCCAAAAATGG
>JBBIGV010000038.1:0-30166 GCA_037447335.1 Ignavibacteria bacterium
AGCCAATGCTATTTAAATTTTTAATTAATGTCAATTAATTTTTCAGAAGTTTCTACTAAGTTAGTTTTGGTTATTGTTTTGGCTGCGATAGTTGGTATGATCAGTTCAAAAGTCAGAAAAGCTAAAATGGGTGATGTTTCAAAACTGAAAAGCATTCCAACTTTAGGCAGGCTTGGTTTACTGACAGGGATACTTATAGTTATACTGGCAGTTTATATTTTTCATTAACAGCATATATTCAATTTAGGGGAATGGGTGATGTTCTATCAGAACATTAATATATATTTGATGTGGAGTTCACCTTAAATAAGAACTCCACAGGTTCCGTCCGACTATTTGTATAAGAAATGAGTGTTTGATATATTTCGCAAAATGAAAAAGATTCTTCAAAAACCGCTTACGAAAAAAATACTGATCATTTTTACAGGTTTAATTTTACTTGTACTGCTGCTCGATAACCTGATCCTTCCCTGGTATGTTAACTCGCCTGAAAAAGTCGTTCCCAGTGTAGTCGGTAAATTTGAATCCGAAGCCATAGAAATACTTGAGAATGCAGGCTTTCAGCCGATTGTAAGCGATACACCATTCGATGAAAAATTTCCGAAGGGCGCTGTAATACTGCAAAAACCCTCTGCCGGTAAAGAGGTCAAAGAGGGAAGGAGAGTGTACATATTCATTAGCGGCGGCGAACCTGTTATAAACGTACCACGTTTGATCGGGCGGTCTGTACGTGATGCCAAATTAACCCTCGAAAGACTCGGTTTAAAGCTTGGAACGGTAAATGACCTCCCGTCAAATCAACCTAAAGATATGATCTTCGATCAGCAGTATGCAGAAGGAACACCGCTAAAGAGAGGACAAACTGTTAATGTGTCTGTCAGCCTTGGCGATGGTTTAGGTGAAATAGAAGTGCCTGATCTGATAGGCAAATCACTTTCCGATGCACAGCGTATATTGGCTGAACTTGAGCTTCGCGTTGGTAAAATTAATTACCAGCATTCGTTTTCTTTACTACCCAATACAATTCTTGATCAATATCCCAGCAAAGGCAACAGGCTTAATTCAGGCGATCGTGTGGATTTGTTTGTAACAAAAGCTGCAGAACCATTGCAGGATGATCAGCTAAGAGAGGAATAATGGGAATACTTGCACCTTCAATCCTGTCGGCAGATTTTTCAAACCTTTCGCAGCAAATAAGGTTAGCAGAAATAGGCGGTGCAGACTGGATCCACTGTGATGTTATGGATGGACAGTTTGTTCCTAATCTTACCTTTGGACCTATAATAGTTGAAGCGGCAAGAAAAGTAACAAAGCTTCCGTTAGATGTTCATCTTATGATAAAAACTCCTGACAATCTTATCAAAGATTTCATCAATGCCGGCGCTGATTATATATCGGTTCACTTTGAAGAATGTATCCATCTGAACAGAACAATCAACCACATAAAGGAATCAGGTGCAAAAGCCGGAGTGGTTATAAATCCTTCAACTCCTGTAATGTCTTTGTACGATATTGCTGAAGATGTTGATCTTGTGCTGATCATGTCAGTCAATCCCGGCTTCGGCGGGCAGTCTTTTATCCCAAACTCAATACGAAGAATTCAGGAAGCAGTTAAGTTACGCAAACAGCTTAATGCAAATTTTTTGATCGAGGTTGACGGCGGAGTTAACAAAGAAAATATATCCGGTATTCATAAAGCCGGATGCGATGTTTTTGTTGCCGGTTCTGCAATATTTTCACAAGATAATATTTCTGCTGCTGCCGTTGAGTTGAAAAATCTGATAAAATAATAACTCCTTAGGGTGGTGATTGCAGCTAAGCATAGTTTTCTTTTAAGTGTCATCAAGTCAGGATTCGGAGTCATATTTTGATCGCCCAGATTGTAAATCTTACAATGCCGGATGTATTCAGGCAGTACAGCCGTACTTATAAAATCTTCAGAGATGTGTACAGCCACGGCTTACTTGGGCTTGAACTGCGAAGTGTTTCACCCCGGATTGCAGCTACAATCCAGGAAATAGTTTTATTTGAAAAAGAAATCTGCTACAAGAATGCCGGTCAGGGAGAAAATGAAATAGATCTTTGCATCCCGGGTACAATTTCCAATTTTAAAGAATTATCAAAAAGAATTCTTTCAAGCGGTGACGAGCATTTAGGGTATAAAATTGTAAACGTGATAAAAAATTTTGAAGAATATGACTCGAAATCTTATGTAATAGGCGGAAAAACTTTTCAATTCAATAAACCTTACATAATGGGTATTCTGAATGTAACCCTCGATTCATTTTCGGATGGGGGACTGTACATAAATTCTGATTCTGCTGCTGCACATGCAATCAACATGCTTAATGATGGCGCTGATATAATTGATATTGGCGGAGAATCAACCAGACCCGGAGCAAAACCTCTTCCTGCGGATGAAGAACTTAACCGTGTTCTGCCTGTTATCCAAAAAATAATTACTGAAAGACCTGGTGCTGTCATCTCAATTGATACCACAAAATCAAAAGTAGCAGAGGAAGCTTTAAAACTCGGAGTGAAAATAATTAATGATATAAGCGGCGGAACTTATGAACCGGAAATTCTTGATATTGCAAAAAAATATGATGCAGCTTTTGTTATTATGCATATCAGAGGGACACCTGAAAACATGCAAAATAAAACTGATTATGAGGATATAGTTAAAGAAATTTATGATTATCTTTACGCAAGGATTGAAGCTGCAAAGAAAGCAGAAGTGAGTAAATTATTCATTGACCCGGGTATAGGATTCGGAAAATCTGTTGATGACAATTTTCTTTTGCTAAGAAGGTTGGAAGACTTTATATCTTTAGGTTACCCGATATTAATTGGTTTGTCACGAAAATCTTTCATTGGAAAAACATTAAATTTGGATGTTGCCGAACGGGATTTTCCCACAGCAATCCTTGAAACTTTTTCGATAAGGAATAAAGCACGAGTGATACGGACACATAACGTAAAACTTGCCAAACATGCTGCATCACTATTAACAAAGCTGATATAGGTAATGTTTGATCTCTTTAAAATAGGATTTCTTAACGTTTCTTTTACAGATGTAGTAGATATACTGCTTGTTACATTCATAGTTTACAAGTTATATACTCTATTAAAAGGAACCATTGCAGCTCAGATATTTGTGGGATTGATAATCATACTTGTTCTTTCATTCGTATCGCAGGCTGCAAACTTTAAAGCAGTAAGCTGGCTGCTAAAACTTGTAACTGATATATGGGTTATTGCTTTTGTAATTCTCTTTCAGCCTGAGATAAGAAGACTGCTTGTAATGGTTGCTAAAAATCCGGTATTCAGAGTATTTGCCAAAACTGAGGCGCCTGAAGTTGCGGGCATTATCACCGATGCATCCTTTGAACTTTCGCAGCATCAACACGGAGCATTGATTGTGCTGATAAAGTCATCCGGTATTCGGGGTTTTGCTGAAACAGGTGAAATATTAAATGCAAGGCTCACCAAGTCCATGCTTACTGCAATTTTTTATCCTCGCTCGCCTCTGCATGATGGTGCAGTGATAGTGAAGGGCAATGTGATAGAGGCTGCAAGATGTACTTTGCCTTTATCCGCTACCACTACTGTTAATGGTGAAGTTTTGGGTATGCGGCACCGTGCAGGTCTCGGAATATCAGAACAGGCAGATGTTATTAGTGTAATCGTTTCAGAAGAAACCGGAAGTATTTCTGTTGCTGAAAATGGAAAACTAATTAAAGGTTTATCAAAGGACGCTTTAAGGATGCATCTTACAAAATCATTCAAACCGCCTGTAATAACCGGATGGAAAGGTTTATTTGAGCAATTACGCAGGAAAAATTAAAACTTGTGCTGTTATCCCGTTCTATAATGAAGAAAAGTTTATCCGGATAGTAATTGAAGAAACAATCAAAAGTGTTGATAAGGTAATAGCGGTAAATGATGGTTCAACAGATTCATCATTAAAGAAAATTGTCCGCGGGGAAAACGTGGAAGTAATAAATCTGCCCCGCAATAAAGGCAAAGGCTATGCTTTAAAAACAGGAATGATCGAAAGCGTAAGGCAGGGTTTTTCAATCACAGTTACGCTTGATGCGGATTTACAGCACGCTCCTGGTCTCATTCCTGATTTTATCCGGGAATTGAAGAATAGTGATATTGTAATTGGCAACCGCCTGGAAAATTTAAAAGGTATGCCGGTTCAAAGAATATTAAGCAATAAGTTAACTTCTTTATTACTAAGCATTAAAACCGGAATTAAAATAGCCGACAGCCAATGCGGTTACAGAGCATACAGAACCAGCATTATTACGGATATTCTGACAACCTGTGATGGCTTTGAAGCTGAAAGCGAAATTATTATTAAGGCGGCATTAAAAAATTACCGCATAAGTTCAACTATGGTATCAACTGTCTATGGAGAAGAAGAGAGCAAGATAGATCCGGCTAAATCAATTCTTGGATTTATTAAAATAATGTTGATAAGAGGTTGAAATGGTAAAAACAAGAAAATGGGAAATACAAGGTTTATATACCGGACTGGTATTATCCGATTCGGCTAAAACTGTATTGACAAACAGGCTGAACAATCTGCTGTTAATTATCGGACAGTTTTTTGAAAACGACAGTGTTGAAAACCTGCACGATGTTAGAATTGCATTGCGCAGAGTCCGGTATTCAATGGAAATCTTTTTTAACTGTTTTGATGAAAAGTTATTCTTAAATTTTTACCGTAGAATTGAAAAACTTCAGGACCTTTCCGGTTTAGTGCGGGATCTTGATGTCCTCAAAGAAAACATAGAATCGCTCACTTTAACGGAAAAAGTAAAAGTATCAAAAAAAGTCCTGAAAAAATTTGATCAACGAAGGGGAGAGATCAACGAGACGCTTCATATTGAATTAAGAAAATTCATTGCAAGCAAAGCTTTGCGGTCTTTCAGTGAAAAGCTGATTTGATCATCGAAAAAATTTTTCACCTCCCCCTCTTTATTATAAACTGATTAGAAGGAGGATAAAATGAAGCTGCGATATTTTTCACATTCGTCATTCAAGATCACTACTGATAATGGAAAATCTGTTTTGATAGATCCATTCCTTGATGACAACCCGACATCACCGGTAAAATCAAAAGATGTAAAAGCAGATTTTATAATTCTGACGCACGGTCACGGTGATCATGTTGGTGATGCATTTAAAATCGCAAAAACCGGCGATCCGCTCTTTATATGCGTGAATGAACTGGCAAATTACTGTATAGGGAAAGGATTCAAAGCGCATAATATGCACATTGGCGGAGGTTATAACTTTGAATTCGGTAGAGTGAAATTCACCATTGCACATCACGGTTCACAAACGCCTGAAGGCGATTATGCGGGAGAGCCGAGCGGTGTAATTCTTTCCGTTGACGGAAAAAACATCTATCATACAGGCGATACCGGTTTGTTCTATGATATGAAGTTAATAGGGGAGTTGACCCCGATAGATTATATACTGCTTCCTATCGGAGATAATTTTACTATGGGTATTGATGATGCACTAAAGGCACTTGAATTTGTTAAACCAAAGGTTGCCGTGCCTATGCACTATAATACATTCCCGGTAATAAAAGCTGATCCGGAAGAATTTAAAAAGAAAGCTGCCGACTTAGGATTTAACGTCAGAGTAATGCAATTCGGCGAAGAAATTGATCTTTAAGATTATTTTACTTGCTCGCATTGCTGTTACCAACGCGTTGTAAACCTGGAGCGAATTGCTCTGATTAGAGAATGATTAAATGAATTTTACACATTCACTGAATCATTTAGTTAATTCGTTAACAGCTTGAAACTTTTAATGCACTATAGCTTATTTTTCCCTGCATGATGAAGTGGAAGATATTTGCTTTTGAAATACTGCAGAGATTATTTTGAATAAGTTTAATATGAAAATTATTTTAGAAGTGCTATCTTGTGCATCCTTATAAATCACATAATGACGAATTGTATTACAGATTATTATAACGTTACCTAATGGCTAAAATCATCGCAATTGCAAATCAAAAGGGAGGTGTTGGTAAAACAACTACTTCAATCAACCTATCGGCACTTCTGGCGGCTGCCGAAAAAAAAACATTACTGATAGATATCGACCCGCAGGCAAATTCATCTTCAGGCTTAAGTGTTAACAATCATTCACCGTCGGTTTATGAACTTCTCATTGGTGTAAATGCCCTGAAAGAAGTGGTTATAAATTCTTATATGCCATATCTTGATCTGCTTCCATCAAACATAAACCTTGTGGGTGCCGAAATTGAAATGGTGGATATTCAAAACCGTGAATACCTGTTAAGAAGTGCGCTGGCTTCTGCCCGCGACGAGTACGAATACATACTGATTGACTGCCCGCCTTCACTTGGACTTTTAACTCTCAATGCGCTTACTGCTTCAGACTCTGTTTTAATTCCCGTTCAGTGCGAATACTTTGCATTAGAAGGTTTGGGTCAGCTTCTGAATACTATAAATATTGTTAAACAGCATTTTAATAAAGAGCTTTCTATTGAAGGTGTTTTGTTGACTATGTTCGATACGAGATTAAGGCTTTCCCACCAGGTTGCTGAGGAAGTAAGAAAATATTTTGGCAAAAAGGTTTTCAAGACGATTATTCACAGGAATGTGAGGATATCAGAAGCTCCAAGTTACGGCAAGCCTATCATTCTTTATGATGCTATTTCTTCCGGATCAAAAAATTATATGTCTCTTGCATCCGAGCTTTTGGAGAGAAATTCAACAAAATCAAATAAATAATTAATATGAGTAAAATCAAACAAGGTCTTGGCAGGGGTTTAGATGCGCTGATAAATCCGCGCAGCAATATTGCTGATCCTCTATCCTCTGATTACTCTAACCTTAAAGAAGATGATGGTAAGCAGTTAGACATTCTCGCAAAGATTCCTGTTGATTTTATAAAGCCAAACCCATATCAGCCAAGAGCAAACTTTGATGCAGAAGCGCTTGAAGAATTAAAGAAATCTATTCTGTCGAACGGACTTATTCAACCAATTACGGTAAGACGTTTATCGCCGGGAATGTATGAGCTGATTTCAGGCGAGCGAAGACTTCGTGCCTGCAAAGATATCGGTTATAAAGATATTCCTGCATACATCATGAAAGTTGACCGTGAAGAATCTATGCTTGCTCTTGCATTGATTGAAAATATTCAACGTGAAAAATTAAATCCGATCGAAATAGGGCTGGCTTATAAAAGACTGATTGACGAGTGCCAGCTTACCCAGGAAGAAATTGCTGAAAAAGTTAGTAAGGACCGTTCAACAGTTGCGAACGCTATCAGACTGCTTAAATTGCCCAAAGAAATTCAAAGTGCTTTAATAAATGAGGAGATTACATCCGGTCACGCACGCGCTCTGATAAATCTTCCGAATGCATCGTTGCAGCTTGAAGCATTGAAGCGGATAAGAGATTCCAATTTATCAGTCCGTAAGGTTGAACAGCTTGTAAAAAAACTTCTTACGGCCGCTCAGCCCGGTAAAAAGACTGTATCATTCACGTCTAAAACCGGAGTTAAATCAGCAAGTCTTAATGATATTGAAGATAAACTCAGAAAAACTCTTGGGACAAAGGTTTCCTGCAGGCAAAGACAGGACGGAACAGGTGAAATTATAATTGAGTTCTACTCTAATGATGAAATGGAAAGACTTTTTGAATTATTTGATATCATTGACAAGACGTATCACTAAGATACTATTACTTTTTCTTATTCTGCTATGTTCTGCTTATGCTCAGCTGGATACTGTTGATGCGGTACCGGATGAGGCTGATAGTGAAGTGTTTGTTATGCAAAAATCACCATGGGGCGCTGTTTTAAGAAGCGCTGTTCTTCCGGGATGGGGTCAATTTTATAATGAATCCTATTTTAAAATACCGGTTATATGGGGGATATCTGCCTGGCTTCTGTACATCTGGATTGATAATAACGATAGCTACATAAAATACCGGCAGCTTTATGCGAATACTCCGATTGAACAATACAGATCATTAAGAACTTTTTACAGAGACCAGCGTGACCTGTTCACTATTTACATAGCATTAGTTTATGTACTTAATTTGGTAGATGCATATGTAGATGCACATCTTTTTGATTTCAGCGTAGAAGAAAATTTTATGAACGGTTCGCCTATGTTCGGAATAAAATTTAACTTCTGATCAGGTTAACCATGAAAAATGTAATTGCTTGTAAGAATTGCGGATTTGAAAATCCGTTTCAGCTTTTAATATGCGGCAACTGCAATTCTTTTTTGCGTGATAAAATTTTTAACATCGATCTATGGAAAATTATTGCGCTGCTTGTTTACTCTCCGGTTAAAGCCTTCAGCTTTATCATTCACTCACAACACAAAAATTATGTTATCCCGATAAGTATTATTATTGCCGTTAAATTTCTTATTAACAGCATTTTTGTCTTTATGGCATTGGGGAAAGAACCCGCTTTTAATTACAGCTTGCTTTTTATGATTTCCGCTGCCGCTTCATCGGTCATTATCGTTAATTTGATATATGCCTTATCACTAAAAATAATCGGGAGAATATCCGGACTGATCACAAGATTTAAGGATTACTTTGCAGTAATAACTTATTCACAGGTTTTTTACATTTTTGCATTATTGATTTTATTTCCAATAGAGCTTGTGCTCTTCGGAGAATACTTATTCAGGCTGAACCCTTCTCCGTTTGAAATAAAATCATTTCCTGCATATACACTACTTGCTATTGAGATACTGTTTATTCTTTGGTCATTCCTGCTGCTTGTGACGGGCTTCTATGTACAGTCAAGAAATATTTTGTATTCTTCGATAACAGCTTTTGTCTATTATGGTGTATTGACTTGGTTGTTGTATCAATTTGCGGTTTATATTTACAACTAATCAGTGGAAATATTGATGTCAGATATATTCGAAAAAGAAAAGAGGCTCTTCTTAAATACCTACAATAGAATTCCGATTGAAGTAGATCATGGCGAAGGAGTGTATCTTGTAGACAAAAAAGGAAATAAGTACCTGGACTTCTTCTCCGGGCTTGCTGTCAATGCTCTGGGTTATGCACACCCTGCTGTTGTAAAGGCAGTTAGTGAACAGATATCGAAGTTCGGGCACTTATCAAACAATTTTATTACCGATGTTCAGATTGAGTTTGCAGAATTGTTAATTAAACATTCCGGTATGTCAAAAGTATTTCTGACCAACAGCGGTACTGAGGCAATTGAAGGCGCAATAAAAATTATACGGAAAAAATATGGACCGGAGAAAAAAATCATCTCTTTAACCAATTCCTTCCATGGCAGAACTTACGGCGCACTCTCACTTACAATGCGCGCAAAATACCGTAATGGATTTGAACCGCTGTTACCTAACATTACTCACGTTAAATATAATGACACAGATGATCTTGAATCACAAATTGACGAAAACACAGCTGCAGTATTTTTAGAATTTCTTCAGGGTGAGGGTGGAATCAATCTGATTTCAAAAAAATTCGTTGAAAAACTGGATGAACTTCGCTCCGGGTTTGAATTTGCAGTTGTCTCGGATGCAATTCAATGTGGAATTGGACGAACAGGTAAACCATTTTCCCATGACCATTTCAGGTTTGAGCCTGATATTATTTGTACAGCAAAAGCAATTGGCGGAGGGCTGCCCCTGGGAGCTATTCTTGTTAACAGGAATTTTAGTGATATATTTACACCCGGTTTGCATGGAACCACATTCGGCGGTAACCCGGTTTGTTGTGCCGCAGGTTTTGTTGTTCTGAGGGAAGTTTTCGAAAACGGACTAATGAAAAAAGTTGATGAACTTGGGAACAATTATTTTTTTAGTGGTCTTAAAAAGCTCAAAGAAGATTATCCTTCCGAAATAAAAGAGATACGAGGATTAGGCTTTATGATTGGTATTGATCTTTTTTACGATGGAAATGAGATTGTTGATCAGATGCGGAAAAGAAATATACTGATCAATTGCACAAATCAATCGGTGCTGCGTATTCTTCCACCGTTAATTACAACCAAAAATGAAATTGATATATTTCTTGGCAATCTTGATGAATTATTCAGAGAAAAAACAGTATGAGCAATTCTTATAAAACAGACGTATTGGTGATCGGAAGCGGAATAGCAGGCTTATTTGCCGCAATCAAGATATCTGAATATGCAGAAGTCATTGTAGTAACTAAAAAAAATAAAGCTGAATCCAACACAAATTATGCACAGGGTGGGATCGCTTCTGTTATGTCAAAGCAGGATTCTTTTGAGAAGCACGTTGAAGACACGATCATTGCGGGAGCAGGTTTGTGCAAGCGTAACACTGTAGAAATAATGGTGTCCGAAGGTCCTGAAAGGATAAAAGATCTTATCGAAATAGGAACCCGCTTCACAAAAAGTGACGGTCAACTTGACCTCATTAAAGAAGGCGGTCATTCTGTTCCAAGAATCGTTCATGCTGAGGATTTGACGGGTAAAGAAATAGAAAGAGCTTTGATTGAAACTATTAACTACAAGAAAAATATAAATATTATAGAAAATACCTTAGCGATTGATTTTATAACAGAACATAACGTTTTACAGCTTAAATCTTCTCCGTTAAACAATCGGAATTGCTGGGGCGCTTATGTACTCGATTGCAATACAGGAAAAGTGATTAAAATTTTTGCGAAGGCAGTCGTGCTTGCCACTGGTGGGTTGGGACAGGTTTATCTTTACACAACAAATCCACTTATCGCTACCGGGGATGGTTTTGCTATGGCTTATCGGGCGGGAGCAAAGATCGGTAATATGGAATTTGTTCAGTTTCATCCGACTTCACTTTATTCACGAAGTGCTGCTGATGATCCATTTTCGCGTGCATTCTTAATTTCAGAAGCCGTAAGAGGGTTTGGTGGTATTCTGAGAACCCAGGATGGAAATACTTTTATGGAGAAGTACGATGAAAGAAAAGAATTAGCCCCAAGAGATATTGTTGCAAGAGCAATAGACAGTGAACTAAAAAAACGAGGCGATGATTTTGTTTATCTCGATGTTACTCATAAAAATAAGGATGAGATTATTCAGCACTTCCCAAATATTTATAATCGCTGCCTTGAATCAGGAATTGATATGTCAAAAGATTTTATCCCTGTGGTTCCTGCGGCACATTATGCTTGTGGCGGGATAGTGGTTGATGAGCATTCGAGAAGTTCAATTAATGGCTTGTATGCCTGTGGTGAAGTTTCTATGACCGGCGTGCATGGAGCAAACAGACTGGCAAGTAATTCGCTTCTGGAAGCAGTTGTATTTTCATACCGTGCTGCTGAAAATATTAAAATGTTCCTTAAGGATTATTCTCTCTTAACCCCTGATATTCCTGACTGGGATGATTCCGGTACTCTTACTGCCGATGAAAATGTTCTGATTACTCACAGCTTCAGGGAAGTAAAAAATATTATGAATGATTATGTCGGTATTGTTCGTTCAAATCAAAGGCTCGAAAGGGCTGCCAGAAGAATTCATAATCTATACATTGAGAACGAATCACTCTACAAACGAACAAAAGTTTTCGAGGCAATACTTGAACTAAGGAATATCATTGCATGTGCCCATATGATAATTAAATCGGCACAGATACGTAAAGAAAGCAGGGGACTGCATTATACTATTGATTATCCCGACCCAGATTCATCAGTACAGCCTGAGGATACTATTCTTGTGAATATGAATCCTTAAGTCTGATTAAGGTAATTGTACACCGCACCATACCGAATTCCTTTTGTACTAACCATTACTTCACTGATCCGTAATTTATTAAGCAATTCAAGAAGAATTATTGTACCGGCTAGTATTACATCTTCTCTCCCCCTGGCAATCATTGGATACTGTTTACGGATTTCTTCAACTGTCAGCCCTGAGAAGCGGGCTATCAGTTCTTTCAATGTATCAATTTTAAGAATACTTCCCTCAATTACTTGCTCATTATACTCTATTAGTTTTTTTTGAATTGCAGCAAGTGTTGTGGGAGTTCCTGCTACTGCAATTGCTTTTTCAGGGTTGATATCATTCAGAGCAACTTCACTAAATGTTCTTTGAATTTCTGCTTTGAACAATTCAATTTCACTAACAACAGGCGGATTGTGAACGAAATATGACTCGGTACCGCTAACAACACCAACAGAAAAGCTTTTTTGATATTTGATTTTTTCTCCTTCCCCGAAAATTAATTCTGTGCTTCCTCCTCCAATGTCAATTACAAGCAACCGCATATTTTTCATTTCAGATGTGGCACCGAGATATGAAAACAGCGCTTCTTCCTCGCCGGATATAATTTTTATTGAGATTCCGGTTTTACGTTTAATCTCTTTTATTATTTTCGACGAGTTAGATGCAATACGAAATGCATTAGTGGCTGAGGCAATTATAAACTCAGCTCCAAAACTATCCGAATGAGCCTTATATTCATTCAGGATAGAAATCAACTCATCTATCTTTTCCTTATTAATAGGATTTCCTGCTTTTAATCCCTTGCCTAACCGGGGAATTGAATAATAATTTTTTATAGTACGGAGCTTTTTGGAAGAAGGATCAACTTCAGCAATAAGCATTAAAACCGTATTCGTACCAATATCAATTGAGGAAACAATCATAAAATTTCTTTATTTTTGATCAAACAAAATTCAATTATGCGAAAATTAAGCAAACTCCCGAAAATATTTCTCTTTATTACTTCAATTTCATGCTGTCTTTGGTTAGGCAGTTATGTACTCAGGATGTTTATTTCATACCAGTTGTTTGAAGCACCTGATCTCATTATTAAATCGTATATAACCTCCGAAAATATTGAGGGAATACTTTTCACACTCTTACCCGCCTTCACAACAACTTTTGTGTTATATATTCTGTTCATTCTAAGCTTTATACTCTTCCTTGCAACTTCAAAAATCAGTTTGAAAAATAACGGCTGGTTATTTATGATATGTCTGACAATTCTGATTACCTTACCATTCGAAGCCTACCTGATGATAATTGACTACAAAATTATTATGGCTTTGATGTCGGATACTATAGATTCTTCATTTGTAACAGAAAATATCAGGGATAGATTTACAGTTTTTTCAAGTTTTCCATTAATTGAGATATTTTGCTACTTTGCCATTATATTCCTTGCGCTATTTCAACCCTTGATAAAAGAACCTGTAACAAAATGAAATTAAAAGAAAAAGAATTTGAAGAAATTGTTCAGGATTTGAAAGCACTTGCATTGCAGCTCGGGGCAGAAGTTCGCTTTGAGAAAGGAGACTTCAAAGGAGGTTATTGCATTCTTAAGGACAGTAAGGTTGTGGTGATAAATAAGATGGCAAATATGCAGAGGAAGGCAATGATATTATCTACCGCACTCAAAGAACTCGGTGTTGATCAGATTTATCTTAATCCGAGAATGAGAGAAATAATTGATGAAATGTCGGATACCAAATGAAAATATTAATTATTAATGGACCGAACTTAAATCGTTTAAGCCAAAGGAATAAAAATCTTTACGGTAAATTATCTCTGAAAAAGATTGAGCAGATGCTCAGGAAGGAATTCCCAAAAATCAAATTTGAATTATTCCAATCCAACCACGAGGGTGAAATAATCGACAAAATTCAGTCAACAGAAAATGAATTTAACGGTATTGTAATAAATCCCGGCGGATACGCACACACTTCGGTGGCAATACGTGATGCACTCGAAATTATAAGAATCCCAAAAATTGAAGTCCATCTATCTCACCTTGCAAAAAGGGAAACTTTCAGAACCCAATTGATAACTGCGGCTGCTTGTGATGGTTACATAGCAGGATTTAAAGAATATAGTTACATTGCGGCAGTCTATTTGATTCAGAAAATAATACGAGGTAAATTTTGATTAAAGCAGTGATATTCGACCTGGATAATACACTTGTTGATTTTATGAAAATGAAAAGACGTGCAATTGAGGAAGCCATTCCGGCTATGATTGACGCAGGTTTAAAAATCACACCCGAGGAAGCTGACCGGCTGATTGATGAAATTTATAAAGAAAGAGGAATTGAATACCAGCAGGTGTTTGATATTTTTCTTCAAAAGGTACTTAACACTGTTGATTACAAAATATTATCAGCCGGTATAGTTGCTTATCGCAGAGCAAGAGAAGCAGCTCTCATTCCATACCCGCATGTTTATCCAACATTAAATAAGCTTCTGAAAATGGGAATTAAAATGGGAATTTTATCAGATGCTCCTGGTAAAGAAGCCTGGTTAAGATTAGCTTATATGAACTTTCACCACATTTTTGATGAAGTGGTGACATTCGAAGACACCAAAGTGAGAAAACCCCATCCTGCGCCGTTTCAGGCAATACTTAAAAAATTGAAGGTGGATCCTGATGAAGCAATTATGGTTGGTGATTGGGCTGAAAGGGATATTGTTGGTGCAGCAAATCTTGGTATCAAGACGGCATTTGCCAAGTACGGTGATACCTTTGAAACTAAAGAACATAAGGCTGATTACGTACTTAATGACATAAGTGAGTTGATAAACATCATTGTTAATGAAAATGAATCATAGTGGTTAATTAAAGAACAAACTAAATAAACCAGTATAAGTTTGCTATTCATTACATGATTAGTTATTTTTAGCTCAAATATTTCTGAGCTAAAGATGAAAGATCTTTCAATAAAAAAGCTCTACTATTCGATTAGTGAGGTAAGCAAAATAACCGATATTGAACAATATGTGCTTCGGTACTGGGAAACAGAGTTTGAGCAGCTCAAACCTCAGAAGAACAGAGCAGGCAACCGGATTTATACAAATAAGGATATACAACTAATCCTTAAAATTAAAACTCTGCTCAGAGAGAAGAAGTATACTATTGAGGGAGCCAAAAATATTCTTGATACTGTTTCTCACGAAAAGATCCAGCCACAGCCTGAACTCGGCTTTAATGCAGAAGCAAAGGCAGCGGAACCACCGGAGGAAGTGAAAAAAGAAAAAACTTTATTGCTGAAAGACCTTGAAGAAATAAAAAGTATTTTAGAACTTGTGTTGTCGAAATTATAGTTAATGTTCTTTTGATAATTCGGAACGTGGCGCAGCCCGGTAGCGTACCTGAATGGGGTTCAGGTGGTCGCGGGTTCAAATCCCGCCGTTCCGACTGAAACTTTGTGGAAGAGTTTTCCGCCCACAGTATCTGCTTTAATGAAATTCCGTCTCAGACCATTATTACTACCTTTTTTATTAATCACATCAAAAATATTTTATCAACCGATATTATTCCGTAATTTTGGACTCAATTTTATGAACCTTCAACTAATTATTAATGACGATAGAAAAAGATAAACCAAAATGCCATTGCGGTATATTCGGGATTTACGGAGCGGATGATGCGGTGCTTCAAACATATTACGGACTGCACGCACTTCAGCACAGAGGTCAGGAAGCCTGCGGTGTTGTTACAAGAAACTATATTGAAAACGGAAAAGTTCACTTTAATGTTGTAAAAGGGGAGGGGCTTGTATCGGAAGTTTTTGAAGATTCGAACACATTTAAATTACTTCCCGGTAATGCAGCAATAGGTCATAACCGTTATTCCACAACCGGATCGGCAAAATCTGCCAAAAATATCCAGCCATTTGTTGTTCACTATCGATTAGGAAACCTTGCAGTTGCTCACAATGGAAACTTAACCAATGCATCGGTTTTAAGAGAGGAACTCGTTAATGAAGGAGCGATTTTTCAGACTACCAGTGATACAGAAGTAATTCTTCATCTTATCGCAAGAAGCCGTCTTGAAGATCAGATAGAACAGATTAAGGAAGCCCTCTCCCGCATTGAAGGGGCTTACTGTCTTACAATTCTGACAGATGACAAACTCATTGCTGTTCGCGATCCATATGGTTTCAGACCTTTATCAATCGGACGCTTAAACGGCGTTTTTCTTGTTGCTTCTGAAACCTGTGCATTTGACATCAACTCTGCTGAATTCGTTCGCGAGATTGAACCTGGTGAAATGGTCGTAGTTGATAACGAATCTATTCTGACCGGAGAAGTAAAATCTTACAAATTTTCTGACAATACCCCCGAGGTAAAGAATTGTATTTTCGAATACATATATTTTTCCCGGCCCGATAGTTTTATTTTCGGGCATAATGTTGATAAGATGAGAAGACGCCTCGGAAAAATTCTTGCAAGAAAGTACCCCGTCAGGGATAAAGACGGAGAGAAGGTAATTGTTATAAGCGTTCCGGACAGTTCAAACACTACTGCAATGGGTTACCAGAGCGAACTGGAAAAGCAGGGAATTAAATCCAAGCTTGAAATCGGTTTGATCAGAAGCCATTATATAGGCAGAACATTCATCCAGCCGGGGCAGGAAAAACGTGAGATCGGAGTTCGGATAAAATTCAATCCTGTTAGAGGTGTTCTGACCGGCAGAACTATCGTAATTGTTGATGATTCGATTGTAAGGGGAACAACATCCAAACAACTCATCAAACTGATCAAGGAAGCACAACCAAAAGAAATTCACATCCGCATTTCATCAGCGCCTATAATGAATCCTTGTTATTATGGAATGGACTTTCCAAGCAGGGAAGAACTGATAGCTTACAGAATGAACGGCGATATCAAAAAAATAAAAGAATACATGGAGGTTAATAGCGTAGAATATCTTACCATTGACGAAATGCTCGAAGCAGTTTCCGAAAACAATCCCGATAAGTTTTGCACTGCATGTTTTTCGGGCGATTATCCAACAAAGGTAGATATCAACTTCAAAAAGGAAATATATGAAATTTAGCCGCCTGTTCTTTTTTGTCCTTCTCGCAAGTTCTTTCACATATGCTCAATCAACTTACTTTATAAAGTATAAAGATTATGTTGATAAATCAGAGATAAAAAATAAAGTTGACAACCAGCAGTTCCTTCCCGAATATGCATCTTACAGATTAACCGCAAGTGAATTCAGAGTAAATTACCTTGCAAAGGGCATTGCCAAATATGATGAAGTTCTTGGAAGAATAATTAAAGTATCATTCCGTGATAATTTTGACGAGAACGTATTCATGCAATTCAGTCAACTTGATCCTGATATTGAGTATATCCAGCCTTCAGTAACATATCAGATGCACAACCTGCCAAATGACAGTCTGGTTTCTGAACAATGGGCACTCGAAAAAATTAAAGCATTTGATGCATGGGAAATCACTACGGGCGAAGACTCTGTTATTGTGGCAGTGATTGATACGGGTATTGATTACCTTCATCCTGATCTTGCCAGTCAGATATGGTTAAACCCGGGTGAACTTGGAACAGATGCCTTTGGTAATGATAAAAGATCAAACGGAATAGACGACGACAACAACGGCTTTATTGATGATTATATGGGATGGGATTTTACCGACAGACAGGGATTTCCATTTGACACCTCCGGTGGCGATTATCTCGGCTGGGATAACGACCCGATGGATGAAAATAGTTTTTCTCACGGAACAGCAGTCTCAGGGATCATCGCTGCAAAAACGAATAACTTTATCGGCATAGCAGGTGCGGCGCCAAACATCAGAATTATGAACCTTCGTGCCTTTGACCCGGCTGGATTCGGTGAAGAAGATGATGTGGCGGCAGCTATCATTTATGCAGTAGAGATGGGCGCTAAAGTAATAAATATGAGTTTTGGCGATACACAATTCTCCCTGGTCTTAAGAGATGTTATCAGATTTGCATACGGAAGAAATATTATAATGGTTGGAAGTTCGGGCAACAGCAATTCAACAGCGCCGCATTATCCTTCAGGATATTCTGAAGTTATCAGTGTTGGCAATTCAACTATAAACGATGTGAGAGCGCCTTCATCAAATTATGGTTCAACACTTGATCTGGTTGCACCCGGCACTCAAATAACTACTACAACAAGAAATGGTGAATATACGCTAAGTTTTAACGGAACTTCGGCAGCAGCGCCTTTTGTTTCTGCAACCGCTGCGCTTATACTTTCATTAGGAAATTTTACTAATGAAGAAGTAAAGCAAATCATTAAGTCAACATGCGATGACATTGACAGCCCCGGCTTGGATATAAGGACAGGTGCGGGAAGGTTAAACATGCATAAGGCAGTTTCGGTTTTAGCTCCGGCAAAAATTAAGTTTAATTACCCGACGCAGGATTTTGCAACTTTCCAGGATACACTTAATATTAACATTTCCGTTATCTCACCATACTTTGTGAAGTTTGATCTGTATGTCGGACAAGGTTTGAATCCATCAACATGGAATGCGCTTGTTACCGATATACAAAACCAGGTATCAGGAGTTAACATACATACTCTGAACCTGAATTCATTCGCTGAAGTCGGTTATACATTAAGACTTGTCGTTCATCTTACAAACGGAAGTACAACCGAAGAACGTGTTAATTTCTATATTGACAGAACTCCGCCTGAAATAATTTTAATAGGAGATGGTGCACTTTTTTATGGTGAAAAATCAACAGTGCTTGCTGAAATGTACACAAACAAGCGGTGCGCGACACGAATGTATTATCGCAAAGCAGGTACCACTGATTTTAACTTTATTACCCTCGATGCATTTGCAACTAACAATCAGTTTGTGAAGCAATTTCACTACGGGTTTATTCCGAAACAGATTGTAGAGCCTAACACATTTTACGAAGTGTATTACGAAGCTGAAAGTATGGCCGGATTAAAAACTACACTTTATGATGAAGGGGGAGCGTTATTTTTGTATAAAACTGATCCTGTGTTCTCGCCCGTGCATTATGAAGAGCTTCCGTTTTCTTTACCGAGAGGAACTATTCACCGCGATCCGGTTGCATTCTTAAGCAATAATATGGATGAAATTCTTTATAATGAATTCTATCCATCAAATGATATTTATTATACACTGCAAAAGCTGGAAGGGAATGACTTCATCAGAGTCGATTCAATTATGAATAAAATTCCCAGGTTTGCCGGTGACTTAAATAATAATAGCAGAACCGAGTTGATAAGTTCATGGCAGCGTTCAGGATATATTGACGAACAAGCGGCGTCCGGTTCATTTACTTTCCAGAACAAACTAACGGTTAAAGATACTCTTTTACCAGTGCTGGTTTCCGATACGAACGGGGACGGCAGTCATTTGTTCATAACCAATCTGAGGGATACTGTCCTTGCTGTTTACAGAATTAATAATGATTTGTCAATTTCGTTCATAACTTATTTGCTTAACTATTCCGGAATTGATTCACTCGAACTGGGTTTTGAGTTTGTTAATTATGTCTATAGAAATGTTGTTGTTGCAGATTTGAATAACGATGGAGTGAAGGAAATATGGTTTGCCGATGCGGATGGTGATCTCTTAAGTTACAATATAATTTCAGAAACTAATTTTTCACGAGGCAACGCTTTAATTACTCCATTCAGAAGTTTAAATAACAATACAATGTCTGTCGGTGATTTTGATGGCGATGGTATTGATGATATTGCAATTTTATTCAGAACGCCGGCTATTGCACCAAATTTTTTCCTTCTGGTATTTAATTTCAAAAATAACCAGCCCAATATTATTTTTAACCGCGCCTTTCTGGATCAATCAGCCGAGTTTATGGGGTTTGGATTTCCACGTGTTTATCAGTCTCTGCGATTTGCCGATCTCGATAAAGACGGAAAAGATGAACTGATACTAAACATTTTTCCTTATGCTTACATTTTCAAAAATAACGGCGACGATGCTGATGTAATTTTTTATGCAGAAGGCGTAAACACTGAAAATATTTTTGTTGGCGATCTTAATTCGAATGGTGTTACAGAAATAGGTCTTCAGACACCAACAGGAACTCATTTTTATGAGTTTTTACCATCACTTAAGCCACCGGTACCATTCAATGTTTCTGCATACAGTACTGACTCAATAACTGTCAAGCTCGAATGGAACGGTTCAGGTTCAAAATTTTACATTTACAGAGGTGAAGATCCGGGTAATATCGCCCTGATCGATTCAACTAATGAAAGAAAATATTTTGATACCGGTTTGCAGACAAATAAATTTTATTATTACAAATTACAAGCGTTTGATATCACTAAAGAAATTCCATACTCGAATTTAACAAGAACGTATGAAGTTTATTCACACAAACCTGCATTCCTCACAAAAGCTGAAAGCAGCACTGCTAACACTGTTTTTGTATATTTTTCAGAACGTGTAAACAATACAATTGAAAATTTACAGGCATTTGAAGTGCTCGGAGTAGGTACCCCTAATTCCGTTTCGGCAGCATCGCAATATTCATATTTAATTACATTTAACGAAATGCTGCCGGAAGCAGATAACGTGCTTGTTGTGAAAGGTCTCAGAGATTTCTATGGTTCACCTGTACCTGAAGGTCTGGCAGTATTCAGAGTTATCCATACACCACCAATGGGTGAATTCTTTATTTCGAATCATGAATTAATAAACCCATATCTCATAAAATTGCAATTTAATCTCAGCGTTGATGAAGCATCATTAACTGATATTGAGAATTATTCATTCGAACCGGAAAACAAAGCTGGAAAAATAGAAATAGATGAGGTTGAGAAGAATATTGTTTATGTTCATCTTGATGGTAATAAGCCCGTCGGATCAATCGGACGAGAATACAGGATGAAAATTGAAAATGTGTTCTCATCTTTGGCGACCGGTCGAATCCCCATTAACAGCGGGGCAGGGAGTTATGTTGTGCTTACAGGATTTGCCAAAGATCTTTCTGATGTTTATGTTTATCCCAACCCGGTACGACTAGGCAGCAGTGTATCAAAAGTAACCTTCGCTAATCTGCCCCGGAAAGCAAAAATATCTATTTTAAATCTTAGCGGTAAAAAGATATTTGAGCTTGAAGAAAATGATGGTGATGGCGGTGTGGATTATCACTTAAAAGATTTTTCTGGTAACCTTATAAATTCCGGAATTTATATTTACAGGATTATAAGTCTTGATGATTCAAATAATGAGATCGAAGAAAAATTAGGTAAGTTTGCAGTAATAAGATAATCACTTAAACACATATCAGAATGGTAAACTGGCAGGAAATAAAAACAGCTTCCAACCTTTTTAGTCTTTTAAGACTTTTTATGGCTATCCCATTCTGGCTGCTGCTTGACAACTTGCAGGATAACAGGTATCTGATTTTGGTTCTTTGTTTGTTTGCAGCACTTACTGATGTACTTGATGGTTATCTTGCAAGAAAGTTAAACCAGGTAACGGAATTAGGAAAAATAATTGACCCGCTTGCCGACAAAGTTGCTATGGGCGCAATTATAGTGAAACTCTATCTGATTGAAGCTGTTCCGGCATATTACTTTTTTATGATAGTTGGCAGAGATATTTTAATTTTTTTGGGCGGGCTAATCGTTTCCAAAACACTCAATCGTGTTCTGCCATCAAATGTTTTGGGAAAGATAACTGTAATGAATATTGGTATAGTAATTCTTATGATTTTACTCCAGGTTGAACGAACATCATTAATTTTCTCAGTTATTTATTTGGCAAGTATTGCTCTTATCTTTATATCATTGATTGCATATGCCATTAGGGCTGTAGAATTTATTAAACAAGATAAATATGGGACTGTTCGATAATATAAATTTTTCAAAGCTAAAAGCCGGTTTGTCTAAAACAAGAGAAAGAATTGTTAACACGATTAACGAAACAATCACCGGCAAAGCAGTTATTGATGACAAAACACTCGATGAGATTGAAGAAATACTCGTCTCTTCAGATATAGGTGTAACTGCTGTTGAACAAATTATTGAGAATTCAAGGAAAAGACTTAAGAGTGGAAGCGATAGGTCTGATCTAAACCTGGTTGAAACAATAAAGCTGGAGCTTGAGAGAATAATTAATGTCAAAAAAAACACTGACAATGATAAAACTATTATCGAACAGTACAAACCTTATGTAATTCTTATAATTGGTGTTAATGGATCAGGCAAGACTACAACTATCGGAAAACTGGCATACAATTATAAGCAGGGAGGTAAAAAGGTTCTTGTTAGTGCGGCAGATACTTTCAGAGCTGCAGCTGGTGAACAGCTTGAAATCTGGGCTCAACGTGCCGGTGTGGACATTGTTCAGAAAAATCAAGGGGCAGATCCTTCCTCTGTAGTTTTTGATACCATTCAGAAAGCCATAAAAGAAAATTACGATCTGGTTTTGATAGATACTGCCGGTCGTTTACATAATAAAGCCAATCTTATGAGTGAACTCGAAAAAATTAAGCGTGTCATTTCCCGCCAGCTTGTGTATGCTCCCAATGAAACTTTGCTTGTTTTGGATGGCAATACCGGACAGAATGCTATCGTACAAGCTGAAGAATTTTCCAGAATAACAGATGTTTCCGGTTTAATAATTACTAAATTAGATGGCACTGCTAAAGGCGGGGTTGTTTACCAGATTGCTTCTAACAAAAATATACCGGTAAAATATATTGGTGTTGGTGAAGGAATTGACGATCTTCAAGCATTTGATGCAAGGCTATTTGTCTCAGCACTGTTTGATACATAACAGGAGTTATTAACGATGTTTATGAAACGTCCCCGACATAGGATTTTTGATTACACACCTCGTTTTTACAAACCAGAAACAGATGAAAATGAAAGACGAAAACGCAGACTTGGGTTTTCCAGGCAAAGAAGGAAATTGCGCAACAGGAGAAGTTCGATAATATGGCTTATACTGATATTAGCAGTAATTTACATTTATGTGAAATTGATTTCAGTTGGTTAAACAGGGAATTCATTAGTTTACATAATACATCTTATCGGACACAATTCGCTTCCATTTGCAAAACTGTAATATTAAAAATTAATGTTATTTGAGACCTTATGAGTTCCCGATTCAAATATTTTATTTTCAGCCTGGTTTTACTTCTTTCACCCCGCACAGGCCTATATCCGCAGAACTATTCACACTCAGAACCGGAATACGCTACACTTTTCGATTCTGTGAAGAGCATCTATGGCGATCCTTGTATCATTGGTATTGAGAGCAAGCTGATTGAACAATTATATCTTTTTTAGGAATTTCAGGAAGTGAGCGATTATCTTGATCAGTATGAGTCTCTTAAACTAAAAATTATAGACTTCAGATCAGCCTATGAGGATATGATTGAAAATGATGCATCCTTTATACTGGATATTTCCCGTGTTCTTGATGGTGATGAGATAAACATAGTCAATGCCGTGGGAATTTACCTTGGACCAAATAAAGTAAACCGGTTATCACTTAGTTATATGATTATCAGAAACTCTGCCGAAATATTTTTTCAGCCAATAATAAGATTTGTGAATTTTGAAAAAACATTCAGAAAAGAATTAGGACATCACACTGAAGATTGGTATGAATCGGGAAAACTGAGAGAACTTTCGGATTTGCCTTTTCTCAATTATTTATACTTATCACAGCCAATTTTTACTATTTTCAATCTGATCATCGCTGCCAAATAGGACTAAGGTATCATCTTCTTCAATGATATAATCCGGATGAGGGATGATAATTTTTTCCTTACCATCTTCATCGCTGAAAAGTTGACCGGTCTTTTTAATCATGAGTGCTTCCAGACCATATTTATTTCTTAATCGGAGTTGAGGAAGGGTTTTCCCTATAAATTCCGGAATGACTTTTCGTTCAATTATCGAAAATCCATCAGCAACTTTAGAGATATTGTTCTGGCTTACCGTGATAAGTTCTTTTGCAAGACCATCTGCAATATCGTGTTTAAGATTTTCTTTATTATAGGCTCCCATTACTGCCTGCCGTGAAATGGTTCCCTTCACTTTTCCTGAAATATCATTTTCAAGTACTGGCAATTCATCGTATCTCTCTTTTGCGAATACAGTAATAACAAAGTCAAGATCATCCATAGGCTTAACACTGACGACATTTTTATTCAAAATATCGCTGGCTATAACAGACATTTTGATATGCTCGTATTCAGTTATCAGAGGTCTTAGTTCATTCTCAGAAATAATTCCGAGCAGTGAATTATTTTTATCTACAACAAAGATGGAACTGTGTTCACTTTTCAGTGTTTTCGAAATAATCACTGCCAATGGAGTGTCAGCGGACACACAAACCGGATCGGATTTCATTACCTGGTTCACCGTTATTGATTTAAGAATGTTTTGCTCTTTTCCAGCCCTTAGTCTAAATCCTTGCCTTATCAGATTCTGGTGATGGTATGATCCCTTATTCACGATCTGAACAAGTGTTGAACTTATGATGACAGCGAGCATTAACGGAAGAATGAATGAGTAATCTTTGGTCATTTCAAAAATTATTAAAATTGCCGCAATCGGGATAGCATTTATACCTCCAAGTACAGCACCCATCCCGACTAGAGTATATGTTACCGGGTCAACATTTAAGGTGCTGATACTATTTACAATCGTCGCAAATAAAAATCCCGAGCATGCTCCGATAAACAGTGATGGTGCGAAAATTCCACCAAACCCACCCGAATTCAACACGAGCGGAACAAGAATAAGTTTAAGGACAAGAATTATCAGAACAACCTGCCAGGTCAAAGAATTAGCTAATACGTTGTTGATCCCGTGATATCCAACACCAAAAATTTCATCGTAATAAAAACCACTTATTCCCACAAACAATCCAACCGGTATCATAAAGAATGACTGCGGTATTTTTGCAAGTATTTTTTTCTTGAACAGTCCTTCTGTAAAGCTATGGTATTTAAGGAATAAGATCGATATAATTCCAGTAAATAATCCCAGCAGGACAAATAGATAGAAATTTCCATAATCTCCTATTTGCGGATCGGGGAAAAAGAATACACTATCATCACCTAAGAATATCCTTGATATTGCACTGGCAGTAACAGAAGCCAGAATTAATGCAGAAAACGTGGGAGTATGAAAATCATTAAGCAAGATAATCTCTAAAGCAAAAAATACACCGCCAAGAGGAGTATTAAAGATAGCTGCAATAGCTGCTCCCGCACCTGCAGCAGTAAAAATTCTTCTTCTTGAATCAGATAATCCAATAAGATTACCAAATTTACTTGCGACTCCCCCACCGAGTTGTGCAGCCGGTCCTTCCGGCCCTACTGTATTACCTGTTCCGATCGAAATTATAGGTGCAAAGAAATGAAACAAGGTTGTTTTTAGCGGGATGTGGCCTCCCTTAAGCGCTACCGCTTTAATAACTTCGACCACTCCCCTTTTCTTTGAAACTTCAGGGGCTGCTTTTATCATCAAACTTTGAATGAACATACCGATTGCCGGTATCAGTATTACTGCCGCTGCACCTAGAAAGTATAATCCTTCTGCCGTTTTTTCAAAAAATATTTTATTAAAGAATTCAATACCTGTATGAAACAGAACAGCAGCCAGTCCGGCTGCTGCTCCTATCAGAATCGAGTAAATAATGAAGAGAGTATATTCTGGAATAGCAATTTTTTTTGATTTATCCCTTGCTGTCTGAATAATATTTTTTATGTATGAAATCAATATTTCACTTTTTAATACTTAAAGAAACCTTCTCCGGTTTTTCTTCCAAGTTTTTTTGCCGCAACCATTTTCTTCAACAGCGGGCAGGGACGATATTTTGAATCATTGAATCCATTATAAAGAACTTCCATTATCGCAAGGCAAACATCCAATCCAATAAAATCAGCAAGAGTTAGTGGCCCCATTGGATGATTCATCCCCAGCTTCATCACTGTATCAATATCTTCTTTGGAAGCAACTCCTTCCATTAGTGCGAATACAGCTTCATTTATCATCGGCATGAGTATTCTATTGGATATAAATCCCGGGTAGTCAAAAACCTCTACCGGTGTCTTATCAAGTTTAAGAGTAAGCTCTTTTATAGTATTAAATGTTTCATCTGAGGTTGAAAACCCTCGTATTATTTCAACAAGTTTCATAACCGGTACAGGATTCATAAAGTGCATCCCGATAAATTTATCCGGACGATTTAATGCAGAGAGTTCTGTTATTGAAATTGAAGAAGTATTTGTCGCAAACAGCGCTTCCTTTTTAATTATTGAATCAAGCTTTTTGAAAATCCCGAGCTTAACATCTTTATTTTCAAAAACTGCCTCAATAACAAGGTCTGAATCTTTCGGTGTATTCTCAACTCCGTTAACCGGTTTGATTTTACTTAGAGCAGAGTTTTTCTCTTCCTCAGTTATGATTTGCTTTTTGACCTGTCTATCCATATTAGACGATATAGTGTTAATTGCTTTATTTGCCAGTTCTTCACTCATCTCAACAAGGCTGACCTCAAAGTTCTTAACAGAAAAAACATGTGCAATACCATTTCCCATGGTACCGCCGCCTATGACAGCGATTTTCTTAACTTCCATATTATCTTTCATTAATTTTCATAATTTTTTACTATTAACGCAGATGCTTCTCCACCGCCAATGCATAGCGAAGCGAGCCCATACTTTGATTTCCTTCTCTTCATCTCATAAATGAGAGAAACAAGAATTCTTGCACCGCTTGCACCGATGGGATGCCCCAAAGCTATAGCCCCTCCATTAACATTTACATTTTTAGTATCTAGCCCGAGCAGTTTATTAACAGCAAGGGAAACTACTGCAAATGCTTCATTGATTTCGAATAGATCAATATCTTCCTTTTTAAGATTTGCCTTCTTTAGGACTTTTGAAATTGCATCAGCAGGAGCAGTAGTGAATTCAATTGGTAATTTAGCAGCAGAAGATTGTGCTATGATTTCAACCAACGGGGTTTGTCCAAGTTCTTTAGCTTTATCTTCACTCATTACTAATAGAGCTGCGGCGCCATCATTTATACTGGAAGCATTAGCTGCTGTAACTACACCGCTTTTATCAAATACCGGTTTAAGAGTTGGAATTTTATCAAATTTTACTTTTTCCGGTTCCTCATCTTTGTCAACAACTATATCGCCGCCCTTTGATGGAAAGGTTACCTTTACAATCTCATCTGCAAATCTGCCGCTCTTTGTAGCATCAATTGCTCTCTGATATGACAAGACGGCATATTCATCAAGCTGCTCACGCGTGAATTTAAAATCCTTTGCACATGACTCTGCACAATTACCCATATGAATATTATTGTAAACATCCCAAAGCCCGTCAGTGATCATAGAATCAATAATTTCACCATGCCCAAGCCTATAACCATTACGTGCTTTTTGGAGAAGATATGGTGCATTGCTCATACTTTCCTGACCTCCGGCAATGATTACCTCAGCATCACCGGCTAAAATAGCCTGATGAGCCAGCATTACGGCTTTAAGTCCGCTGCCACACATTTTATTAATGGTCATACATTCTGTACTTTCAGGGAGACCTGCAGATAAAGCAGCCTGTCGGGCAGGTGCCTGCCCCAACCCCGCCATCAAAACGTTACCAAAAATTACTTCATCAATTTTTTTGGGATTTATTTTCGATTCATCTACAACACCTTTAATAGCAAAACTGCCAAGTTTAGGTGCGGAAAAAGAAGCAAGCGAACCGCCAAAGGAACCTATAGAAGTTCTTTTAGCAGTAGTAATAACAATTTTTTTCATTATGACCTCTTAAGAATTAATAGCTTTTAGCAATAATTTAAATTTCATATTTTAAATTAAATAAAATAGAGCAAAGATTCAGTTGTTAGCGGCGAAATCATTCGGGTTTAAAGCTTAACAGAGGGTGTATGGAATGTATTCGTAAGATTGCCGAGTTCGAAAATAAGGTTAATTACAACCAGATTTATATTAACGTTTGAATCAATCAGATTAATAAATGTTTCAAGTTCTTTTACAATTTCTTTCAGCTGTAAATCCGGAAATTTTGAATTGAATTTTTGCATGGTTTCCAAATAATCATTGAACTGAATGTTTTCCTTTCCCAATCTTTGCTTTTGAACATCATTCATCCAAATAAGCATAAGTTGAATTAATAACTTCAGTAATTGGGAATTATTTTCTTTTAAAATAAATTCAAATTCAGAGTATGCAGTGTTTATTTTTCTTCCGAAGGAATTCCTCAAAATCACAATGGTTTTTTCAAGGAGAAAGTCCGGATCGTTCTCTAATAAATACAAAGCTGCCGTTATTGATCCTCCTGAAAACCGGGCAGCGGATTCAGCATCCTTTTCTGCAGTGTCATAATATTTAATAAGAATTTGCTTAACATCCGCGTCACTTAACGGGCTAAAATTTATCTGCCAGCAGCGTGACCTAATAGTTTCCCGCAAAAGTGATGGATAAGGCGTGCAAAGGATAAAAATAATGCCACGAGGTGGCTCTTCCAGACTCTTTAATAAAGCATTCTGTGCTGCTTCACTCATTAAATGTGCATTTGATATTAACACAGTTCTGAAATTAATATCCTCAAAAGCAATTGATAGAAATTTTTTAATATCCCGGATACTATTGATTTTTATATTGTTTGCTTTTGGAATAGAAATTTGATGGTAAGGATTGTTTGATTTTTTCTCAAACTCTTCTTTGATTTTTGTGATTTCCTCCTCACTTAATTTTTCAAGTGGACCGTGTTGTTCAAGTTCGTTTTTACCACGCGGCAGCGGCATTATATATTTAAGATACGGTTCATTAAGATGCTCAATAGCTTTGATTAATTTGGGACTTATATTGGGATCAGCTTTAATATTAAGTAATTGCGTAAAGCGGATTGCAGTGAACTCTTTGCCTATACCCCCAATCCCTGCAAATAGAAACGAATTAGGAACACGATCGGAGTGAATAATTTTATTAAGAATTGTCTTTACTTTTTCCTGCCCAAATATATCATCCCAGGTATACTGCATAAAATAAAAAAGCGCTTTATAAAGCGCCATAAAAAATTAATTAGTAATCTTCATCATTGTAGAAGAAGTCTTCCTCTGTTGGATAGTCCGGCCAGATATCTTCAATCGATTCATAAGGTTCATCTGAATCCTCCAGTTCAGTAAGATTCTCGATAACCTCGTATGGTGCGCCGATTCTCTCAGCATATTCAATCAGTTCTTCTTTAGTAGCCGGCCATGGTGCATCATCCAGATAAGATGCTAACTCCACTGTCCAGATCATATTATCTCCGGATAAATTAATTATTTAATTAGTTCGAAGAAGTTGAAATCATCAAAGAAAAAATCCTCGGGATTTTGCTTGATCCCGTTATGATGAACTTCGTAATGGAGGTGGGGTCCAGCCGATAAACCGGAATTACCGGTTTTGGCAATCAAATCCCCTCTTGAAATTTTTTGTCCTTCCTTCACCTTAGCGGATGACAGATGAGCATAAACCGTTCTGTATCCAAAACCATGCTCGATTTCAACAGTTAGTCCGTATCCGCCTTTTCTGCCGACAAAATCTACAACTCCATTTCCTGTGGCGAATACCGGTGTTCCGATATCAGTAATAATATCAATGCCATCATGCATTTTCTTTACCCTGAGTATAGGATGTACTCTCATTCCGAAACCATGGTAGCCAATTGAGCCCTCGCAAGGTTTAATAGCCGGAATGGAAGCATATAATTTCTCATTTTCTTTGATTTTCTTTGATATTTCAAGATAGTGAGCCTTTTCAAATTCAATTTTTCTGCTCACTTCTTCGATCATTGCAAATGATTCTCTAAGCTTGAGGTCAGTTCTGCTGCCTGAAAAATCGAATGTTTCCTCAAAATAACCACCTCCAACTCCAACCTGCCTCAATTCCTTCTGCAGAGGGGCTAAATTTGAAGCAATTCTCAATTCATTATTTACCAGATACAAACTATCTAACTCTTTATTTAATAAGGAATATCTGTCTGCTAACTCAAGTAATTTATTACGTAGAAATTCGTTTTCTGATCTAAGATTACTGATATTCTTTTCCGGATGAAAAATGTTGGACATAACCGAATACCCGCCAAAAATCGCCGAGGTTACTACTAAAACTGCAATAGAAAAGTAAATCGCAATTTTAGCTCTGTAGTGCTTAATTTCTGTAAATTGAAGCCGTGACTTTGAGAAATAGTACAATTTTTTCATAATTGAGGTTGAATTTATAAATAAATGTGAGTATTGTCAAGTTAAGAGTTGAATTCTTAATTCCGAGATAGAAATATTCTTAATTCCGAGATAGAAATATCAGAAGGTCTGTTTAAAGAGCCAAAAATGG
>JBBIGV010000039.1:0-16529 GCA_037447335.1 Ignavibacteria bacterium
CCATTTTTGGCTCTTTAAACAGACCTTCTGATATTTCTATCTCGGAATTAAGAGATAAGGCAGTTTATCCTTTTTATCGGGCTTTAAAACAGAATGTTTGGTTTCATAGCAAAATTGACTGATGGGCTTCCGGTTTATCTAACAATTGACTTATGTTTGTAATAATTTGCCCCTGTAAAAATAAAAATGTTTGAAAAGTGAATACCGAAAAGATATTTCTTCTTACAGATGAATGGTTTGATTCCCGCGGCAGGAATGTTTTGCGTTTTGTCGGAACTTCAGAAAATTCCAATCCTGTCGAGATATTAGTAACAAATGTAAAACCTGTTTTTTTTATTGACAGGGAAAGTGATACCAGCTTTCTCCGGATTCCGTTCGAAAGAAAGCAGGTTGACCTGAAAAACTTTGCCGGCGGAGATGTTGATGCAGTTTATTTCAAAACGCTGCGCGATTTGAGGGAAGGGGATGAAATTTTGAAATCAAAAGGTATTACCACATACGAGGCTGATGTTGACCCCGCCAGAAGATACTTGATGGAACGATTCATAAATGCACAAATGGAAGTTACAGGCGAGGCATTAAAGAACGGAAACATCTTAACTTTTACAAATCCTAAAGTTAAACCCTGCCATAATGACCCTGATTTCAAAGTGCTGTCTTTAGATATTGAAACCGGTGTACACAGTAATGATTTATATTCTGTGGCAGCTCATGTCTGGAATAATAATCCGGGTCAAACAGATGATAAACAAACCGGTGAGAGTAAAAAAGTTTTTATCAGAGGCAGTGCTAACAAAAAATATCCTGAATATATCAGAGCCGTTGATGATGAATCACGGCTTCTTTCAGCATTCATAAGCTGGCTTAACGAAACGGACCCCGATATAATTATCGGGTGGCATGTTATCGGGTTTGATCTTTCATTCCTTGAAAATAAATGCAACGAGCACAATATTAAATTCGATATAGGGCGCAGCAGTGGAAGAATATCTATCAGAACAGTTAAGGGTCGTGGTTACTTTGCTACCATTCCTGGCAGGGTTGTGATTGACGGACCGCAGGCTTTACGTTCCGCTTTTTACAACTTTGAAGATTTCAAACTTGAAACTGTAGCAAGAGAACTGCTTGGTGAAGGTAAGCTCATAACTCCCGAACAAAATAAAATTAAAGAAATTGACAGGCTTTTTGAATCGGATAAGCTGAAACTTGCTGAGTATAACCTTCAGGATGCAGTACTGGTCTCCGATATTTTCCGAAAAACCGGTTTGATCAATTTATCTATTAAACGTGCACAGCTTTCCGGCTTATTATTCGACGAGCTTGGTATAATGACTGCTGCATTTGACCATTTTTATTTACCAAAGATACATCGTAAAGGATATGTTGCACCAAACGTCCGTGACCTGAAAACTGCTCCGCATGCAGCCGGCGGACATGTGTTTGCCCCAAAACCTGGTATATATGATGATGTGATACTGCTTGATTTTAAGAGCCTTTATCCGACTATCATTCAAACTTTTAAGATAGACCCTCTTTCCCGCCTTCACAATTTTACGAATACAATAGAAACTCCGAATCATAAAAAGTTTTCTGCTACAGAACATCTTCTCCCCGATTTTATCGGCTCGCTTATGGAACAGAGAAATTATGCGAAACAGAAAGGAGATAAATATCTTTCACAGGCAATAAAAATCCTGATGAACAGCTTTTACGGAGTAATGGGTTCATATGGATGCAGATTTTATCATCCTGATTTACCAACGGCTATTACCGGCACAGGCCAATGGCTTTTGCTCAGAAGCAAAGAGTTTATTGAAAGCAAGGGTTTCGAGGTTATTTATGGAGATACCGATTCATTATTCGTAAAAATTAACCTCGAAAGTGACGCTACCGCAGAACAAACCGGCAAACAAATAGCGGCTGAAGTTAATTCCTACTGGATGGACAGACTGAAAATAGAATTTAATGTTACTTCTCACCTTGAAATGGAATACGAAAAATACTATCGCAAATTTGTTATGACTTTTGCCAGAAGTGGTGATACTGGTGCAAAAAAGAGATATGCCGGGCTTAAGGTTTTAAACGGAATTGAATCTCTTGAGTTTGTCGGACTTGAATCGGTTCGTTCCGATTGGACAAGGCTTGCAAAAGAGTTTCAGGTAGAGCTTTATGAAAGAATTTTCCGCAATAAAGAAATTAAGTCATGGATAAATGATGTGGTGAAAAAAATCTATGCCGGAGAGCTGGACGATAAACTGGTTTACAGAAAACGATTACGTAAAGATGTTGATCAATACACGAAGAATATACCACCTCAGGTAAAAGCAGCAAAAATGCTGAATGAGAGCAGCGATGTAATTCATTACTATATTACTAAAAGGGGTCCGGTTCCGGCAGAGTTAACTCATAGCGATATTGACTATGACCACTACATAGAGAAACAGATTAAACCGATTGCAGATTCGGTGCTTGTTTTTATCGGTGAAAACTTTGATTCTATAATCCAATCACCACAGTTAAATATATTTGATTCCTGATCAGCGGCTCTTATACAGCCGGGGAAGACAGATTACCATCTATTTAAATGAACCCGCTCCGGATTGTAGCGGTCTTCTTCAGGAAAATTTTCAGCCGGAAAACCAATTGGTATAAGTGAGACCGGGTAAAGATGATCGGGAAGATTAAAAAATTTCATAACCACATCCATAGCTTCCTGCAACGGATAAACCGCTATCCAGACAGCCCCGAGCCCTAATGCATGAGCTGCAAGCAAAATATTTTGTGTTACAGCAGAATTATTCTGAATAATAAACTCGAGCGACGGCTCTGCTTTCTTATCGCCAAGCACCAAAATTGCCGCTGAAGCATCTTTAATCATATCAGCATGAGAAATTACCGCATCAAGCTCTGCAAGCCGTGTTTTACTATCAATCACAATAAATTCCCATGGCTGCCTGTTAAATGCAGAAGGGGCATGCATTGCAGCACGCAGTAATGTTTCGATCTGACTGTCGGTAACTTTACGGTCTGTGTATTTTCTTATGCTTCTTCGCGTTAAAAGTGCATGAATTGTATCCAAAATTTTCCCCTTAATGATTGTTTTTTACAGTCCAAAATTAGTAAAATTTTTAGAGATTTTTCTGAGAATTTTCAATTTTTACTATAATAATACACCCCCTTGCCCTGATAAAATTCCGCCAGAAAGATGATTTCTAACTATTTATTCTGAAAATCAAAAATCACAGATTAGCATCAAAATATTATTAACAATCGGGGGCTATGATGCTCGGTGCGATTGCTGGAGATGTAATAGGTTCGGCTTTAAAAATACGCGAGGATGGCTGGAATGATGGTTCTTTGATAAATGAGGAATCACATTTCAGAATAAGCACGATCTTAACCATAGCTGTAGCAGATTCAATGCTTGAAAATGTAAGCATTGAAGAAAAGCTGAAAGAATATTCTCAGCTTTACCCTACTGAGAGCTATGGAAGGGCTTTCAGAAGGTGGGTGAATAACATAGGTGGATCTCATGGGGCTGTCCAAAATGTAGCACAGATTACTAATCTGTGCTACGATGAATTTAAATTTAATCTGAAATCAGACATATAAATTCAGAGTTGTTTGCAAAATTTACTTTTTGGTCAGCCCCTTTAAGAGTCAGTCCGATAGCCTGGGCTTACGACAGATTAGACACGGTTATTCGCCAGGCAAAGTACAGCACCCAAATAACTAATAATGACGAAGCTTCTGTTATGGAAGCTGAAGCAATCGCATCGATCATTTATATCGCACGGAACGGCGGTTCTAAAAAAGAAATAAAACAATTTGCCTCAGAGGTTTTTTCTTACGACCTGAATCCAAAAACATCTTCCTTAATTACCACTAAACGACATCAATTCCGGTTTTTAGTTCCTGATTCCATAATTTATTTCCTCTTATCTGAAAATTTTTCGGATGCAGTAATTAAAGCATCTGCTTTCGGAAATGACAGTATGATTTTAACAGCCGCTATTGCTGAAGCTTTCTATGGTGGAATTCCGGAAGTAATTTACGACCAGTTAACGACCAAACTTGACGAAAGGATGAAAAAAGTTATAATACGTTTTATGAGCAGATACAACTCCTATCCTAAAAGAGCAGGGTTTTCTGCTGATAAAAGGATTAATGGTGAAGTAAACAATTACTCTTCATAACAAAATTTACCCGATAAAATATTTCACAATATAACCCCTCCCCCAAGGCAGACTTCTCCATCATAAAAAACCGCAAATTGTCCCGGGGCAATTCCTTTGTCGGTTTCGGACATTAATACTTTCCCGGTGTTCTCAGTTTGTAAATCAAGATGACACTCAAAATGTTTTGCCCCGTGTCTGATCTTAACCTGCAGTGATTTTTTTTCAGGCGGTTGCTCTGCAATCCAGTTTATCTTTCCGACATGAAACTCGTTTTTTTCTCTTGCTTCATTCTGATCGCGCGAGATGTAAATTATGTTATTCGTAATATCCTTTTTAACAACATACCAGGGACCGCCGCTTAAACCTAATCCGGAACGTTGACCAATTGTGTAATAATAATAGCCCGTGTGTTCTCCCAACTTTTTATTTGTTTCGAATTCAACTATATCACCTTTAAGTTCGCCAAGGTGATGTTTAATAAATTCATCGAACTTCACCTGTCCGAGGAAACAAATTCCCTGGCTATCCTTACGGTTCACGTTAGGAAGCTGATATTTTTCTGCAAGCGAGCGTACCTGTTTCTTATTAAAATCACCTAAAGGAAATAAGGCGCGTGAAAGCTGCCGCTGAGTTAAGTAAGCAAGAAAGTAGGTTTGATCTTTAATTGGATCAGGTGATCTCCTGAGTTCATACTTATGACCGTTATGAACAACTTTAGCATAATGTCCGCTTGCAACCTTTTCAAAGGACGGGTCAATTTTTTCATAAAACTGCCCGAACTTAATAAGGCTGTTACAGAACATATCGGGATTGGGAGTCCGCCCTTCTTTTATTTCAGAGATTGTGTATGACACAACTGAATCCCAATATTCTGTTTGAAGTGATAGAACTTCCAGCGGTAGATTTGCCTGCTCACAAACCTTGCGGACATATTCAAGATCTTCTTCCCATGGGCACTCACCGAGAAAGGAGAATTCGTCCTGAAGCCAAATCTTCAAATAAAAAGCTGTAAGCTCATGCCCTTCATACTGTAGTAATCGTAAAGCAACCGAGCTGTCAACGCCGCCTGAAGTTAATACTGCTGTTTTCATTCTATTCATAATTTTATTCTGATGTTTAAAGATAATGATTTTCAAATGATTGTAGTTTTGCATTCAGTACATTATTTTCAATCCCAAAATTGTATGCATAAATCATTATAGAATGAAATTAACAAAAAGAAAACTAAAAAAAGGAGTAAAGAGATTACTTCATTTGCCCGGCGGGTTTGATTTTTTCCGCTATGCGTTTAATAAGTTAAAGGCATTTTATTATAAGAAAACAAATAGCACAAAAGTTGCCTATCCATCAACGTTGATGATCGAGTCAACAAATCTTTGCAACCTGAAGTGTATTACCTGCCCGCGTGAATATACTTTTGGCGATGAAATGGATAAGGGCTACATAAATCTTGATATGTTCAAAAAAGTTATTGACGAAGCCTATCCTTATATTGATTCGGTTGGATTGACCGGGCTCGGTGAAACTTTTTTACATAAAGATCTTGAAAAAGCAATAGATTACATCCGCTCGAAAAGTAAAGGGATAATTATTTCGGCTTCAATAAATGCACATCTCCCGAAAAGTGTTGAAATTGCTTCACGTGTAATTAACAAAATTGATACAATACAGATTTCGATTGACGGCATCGGCGATGTTTATGAAAAAGTAAGACTGAAAGGAAGTTTTGATTTTTTCCTTGACTGCACGAAAAAAATTATCGCACTTGCCAAAGGCTCAGATACCCACATAATGTTCAACTTTATTATTGTTAAAGAGAATTATCATCAGCTTACAGATATGATAAAATTTGCACACGGGCTTGGTGTTGAATATCTGAATTTTATGCCCGTAAACGTTGTGTCAACAACTATTGCTGATGTATCATATTATGATTTCTTTCAATCGCGTGAATTCATTGAAGAATACAAGCGCGCAGAGGCTGAAGCGAAGAAATATCCTGATCTGGAAGTAACTCATTATGATTTTACTGCCCCGAAAGGGTTTGGTAAATGCCGCTATCCCTGGAGCCACTTTTATATTACCTGGGATGGATATATTCCCCCTTGCTGCGCAAAACCATTTCCTAAAATAATGCATTTTGGTAATGTGTTTGAGGAGGGACTTATGAATTCACTTAACTCGAAAGAATTCAGAGAGTTCAGAGCATACTCGCAAAGAAATGAAACGCCGGAATTCTGCAAAAAGTGTTTTGTGGTTGATATGGAACCGATTAAAGAAATTTCGTAAGATTGTTTTAAGGTGGATTGTTTTTTTTATTCTTTATTGATCCTATCCTGTTCAAAACGGATTCATAAATATCCTTTCTTACTTTGCTCAGGATAATGGTTCCCAATTCTTTGTAGTTCCTGATTGTATTGTAAAAGCCGAAATAATTTTTATTCGAAATATCATATATCTTCATAACGCCCCGCATTTTACCATCAAACAAACCGCCTGATAATTCAGATATTTCATCAAATCTGACTTCCATCTTCCTTGATGAAAACAAGAATCCCGCTGCGACTAATTTATCCTCATATAATTCTATTTTCATTGGCAGAACTTTGTACAGCATGAGAAAGTGTCTGTTAAGTAAATATATCAGTCCTAAAGTAACAATCGAAGGCAGAAAAAATACGAGGTGCTCATCCAGCCGGTTTAGAAAAATGATGAGGTAAAATGTTAACAGAATTGTTAATGGTACGTTTCCGAATCTGTAAAATATCTTGAAATACCACGGATATGTAAAAACTTTCATAAAGTTAAAGTAGTTTTATTCTTAATTTACAAATAAGATGTTTCCAAAGAATGGAACCAGAGTCAGGTTTTACTATCCATCAGGAAATATCTATAATTGGCAGCGAAATGGTGAACACAGTTCCTCTTGGCTCATTATCACTTATTGAAATTGTTCCCCCGGATTGGAGAACAATTGCCTTCACAAGGCTAAGTCCCAGCCCGTAGCCTTTTATTCCGAGTTTTTGAATGCGTTCCGTTCTGTAAAATCTATCAAAAACTTTTTGCTTTTCCCTGTCATCTATTCCGAGTCCATTATCTGTTATACGCAATTCTGCCACGTGATCATTTTTCACAAGTTCAACTATAACTTTTTCGTTTTTATCTGAATATTTTAGCGCATTATCAATAAGATTTTCTAAAACAATTTCATACTGTTCTTCATCTCCTTTTATATAAATGTTATTTTTCTACATTAAAGATGAGACGATCATCTGAAAATAAACGCTTTGTTTTTTCTGTTATCAATCTTGAAAGATTGAATAAATTTCTGCCTGCATCTTTATTTCTTTCCTGTTTTGAAAGAACCAAAAGAGATTTAATAATCTTAATCATTCTGTCGATTTGTTCACTTATTATCTTAAGAGAATTTACATAATCTTCTTTTTCTCTTTGTTTTCTGAGAACAAAATCAATTTCTGCCTTCACAGAGGTGAGCGGATTCATAAGCTGATGTGACGCATGATCGGTAAACAGCGATACCTGCATAAAGTAATTTCCCAATCTTTCAAAAAGATTATTCAGTGTGTCGCGCACTTTACCAAGTTCGTCATCGGATTTAGCATCATATTTGATTCTTGCGCTCAAGTTTGCAGAGCTGATACGCTTTGCTGTATCAATTATTTTATTTAACGGGAAGTAACTGCGCTTTGCCAGGAATATGCTTGCAAGAAGAACAAAAATTAATAAAAAAGGAAAGAGGAGAATATTCACAAGCAAAACACGCTGCATTATTACCGTATATTCTGCTTCAAAAGTTGCAAGCTGTAATGTTGCAACATATTCATTTTCCTCATTTAATATAGAAACATATCCCGTTCTTAATCTGTCATTATTTACTTTCACATCTTCGAAATAAAAATCATCAGGAATAAAATTCTGATCGAACGGAATCGGTTGGTAAAGATGGATGTTATCGCTGGTTATAATGATCTTACCGCTTTTATTATATATCTGAAGAAAGTAAGGCGTATCAGTAATTTCCTTAAGATCCCGTTCTTCAAACTCTCTGAAGTCAACAATAATGATGGAATCACCCTCAACAATAAATGATTTCAGAATGTTCTCCATTTCATGCTTCAGCCTGGCATCTATATTTTCATGAAGGATATAGTTTATCAGAGTAATGAGAATAATATTAAACACTATAAGTATTATAATGAATAACAGCGCATTCCATAAAGTAAGGTGCTTAACTGTATCTGTAAGGTTAAATATGTTAATCTTATTCAGCAATGAGGATATATCCTTCGCCATAAATTGATTTAATGTACCGTTTGCCGGTTCCCTCTTCCAGTTTTTTCCGGAGGTTTTTAATTGTTACATCAACATTATTAGAAGCCGGATTGAATGCCGTTCCCCATACATTTTTGCAAATCATCTCTCTGTTTAATATAACTCCTTTATTCATTATAAAGTATTTCAGTAGTTCGAACTCTCTATCGGTAATTTTAATGGAAGTATTTCTGTTTGTTTCGACCACTCTGTCATGTATGTTAAGGATCAGACCATCAAAATACAGCAAGTCGGTACTCTGATTGTACCTTCTCAATACTGCATTTATTCTTGCTATTAATTCCTCAAAGGAAAAAGGCTTAGTGATATAATCATCTGCTCCTAAATTAAGAGCCTCAATTGTACTTGAAACCTGTGTTAATGCGGTAAGCAGTATAATCGGAACGTGATTGTTCGATTGACGTATTTTTTGAAGAACTTCAACACCGGAAAGATGCGGCATTATCCAGTCCAGAAGCACAACATCAAACTGAACTTCATTTATCAGCCTGAGTGCCTCTTTACCGTCTGAAGCTGTCATTATGTGATGACCTTCTTCGGCGAAACTTTTACGAAGAGTGTTGGCTAACTGAATTTCATCTTCAGCAATTAAAATTTCCATGTTTCATACTCCTGACTGCCCCAAAAAAATCAATTGAACGCAATCTTACAAATTTTAAAGAAAAAAATGAAAGATTTTTCATCATTCTTAACTTTTTATTTTAATGATGCACAATTAAGTTAGAATCGTAAAATAATTTCACAATTATCAATTAATAATAGAAAGGGGACACTATGAAAAATATGCGACAATATTTACCCCAACTGATTATTGTGTGCTGTATATTATTTACAGGAACTTTAGCAGCACAAACTTACGTAGGGAGCAACTCTTGCATGAATTGCCATTCTACGCAATACAATGATTGGAACAAGTCAGGGCATCCGTTCAAACTTCAAAAGATCCTGAATGCTCAACCCCCATCATATCCTCCCGGGCTTTCTTCACAAAAAATTGTCGGACCCAATGTAAATTATTTGCTTGAACCCGGCGTTCCGCAGCCTCCAAAAGGATATACCTGGGATCAGATTGGCTGGGTGATGGGCGGCTATCACTCTAATGCACGGTTTATTGATACTGCCGGTTATGTAATAGTTGGCGATAGTACACGCTATAACTTGCCTACACGCAGATGGGTTATGTACGATCAGATGGAACCAGGACGAAAACCATACGAATATTCCTGCTTCAGATGCCATACAACCGGCCCGAGTCAAACTGTTGTACCCCCATTCAACCAATACCCGGGTATTCAGGGAAGCTGGGCTGAAGCCGGCGTTGGATGCGAAGCCTGCCACGGACCGGGAAGCACCCACGTTTCAAATCCCAGTGTTAAACCTCCAAAAGAAGGTTATGAAACTTGTAACAATTGCCATGCACGTGACCGAGGAACACAGTTTGCCTGGAACCTTAGGGTAGAATGGCAGCCGACAACTGTTCAAGGTACTCCTACAGGATTTATCAGACATCGCGAGCAGGGTGATATGATGTTTGCCTCTAAGCATCATATTGCAGGAATGACCTGCGCAACATGCCATAATCCTCACAAAGGTGTTTACTATGAACTTGGCGGTGTAAAACCAACTCCGAATTGCCAAACCTGTCATGCTAACAAAGAAATTCTTGGACACGGCCCTGCAATATCTACGTGTGAGGACTGTCATATGCCGTTTGCTGCAAGAAGTGCAGATGGGCTTTCTCCGTATGTGTCAGAACAAAGCGCACATTTCTGGAAAATTTTAACCAGTCCTATAACAATGTTTGATAATCTCGATACTCTTGCTGCCGGCAGATACTTTATCAAACAGGATGCAAGTGGTTTATCTGGTCTGACACTTGATTATACCTGCTTACAATGCCACGTTACTCAAAATGTAACCTGGGCAGCACAGTATGCGGCTAACATTCATACACAGGGCGTTAGTGTGGATGATATGAGTGAGATTCCCTCTGCTTATTCTTTAATGCAGAATTATCCTAATCCGTTCAATCCTTCAACCAAAATTAATTTTTCTTTACCTGTATCGTCTCATGTAGTTCTTAATGTTTACTCGATTACAGGGCAGTTGGTTCAAACACTTGTTAATAATGAAATGCCTGCCGGAAGACACAGCGTAGATTTTAATGCAAGTGATATTTCAAGCGGTGTTTACCTTTACCGGCTGGAAACTGAAAAATTTACTTCGACAAGAAAAATGATATTAATACGTTGAGCGGGCAAAATCTTATGTTCTAATACAGCTTGCACGTTACAACCTCAGAGCCGTCTCTTTTTTAGTGGCGGCTTTTTATTTTTATTCCTTTATGAGTCTAACTTATATACTTTAAAGTGGTTATCTTTCGCATATAAAGGAACATAAATGTGCAAAATCTATTTGTTACCCTTAACCTCGTTGCGCCTGTATTTCTTATAGTAATACTCGGTTACATTCTAAAAAAATATAAATTTATAAATGACGACTTTGTTAAGATTTCTGCAAGGATAGTTTTTTCTGTTTCCCTGCCCGCTTTTATATTTCTTGAAATATCCCGCATGCACATTTCTGAAATTCTCAATGCAGAATTAATTCTGTTTGTATACATCGGAACTTTTGTGACTTTTATGCTAAGCTGGCTTGCGGCAAAGCCTTTAAAAGGGAACGGCAAAATAAAATCTGTTTTTATACAGGGCAGCTTTAGGGGAAATTTTGCAATTGTCGGGCTTGCTCTTATCCTGAGCGTATTCGGAACAGAAATGCTTCCCAAAGCATCGCTGGTGCTTGCTTTTATTATACCTCTTTATAATCTTCTTTCTGTTATAGCACTCGTAATCCCGATGAGAAAGACGAACAATAAAAATATTTCATCAGCATTTTTTGAAATAATAAAAAATCCGTTGATCATTGCAGTATTACTTGCAATTCCCTTTTCGATTCTCCGCATACCGGTTCATCATCTTGTCGTGAGTACCGGCAGCTATCTTGCTGCTATGACTTTACCGCTTGCGCTTATTGGTATAGGCGGCTTTATGAATTTCAGTGATGTTAAAAAAGGTTTTGGTATAACTGTATATTCTTCCATTCTGAAGCTGATAGTTTTTCCTTTGATTGCAGTTGCGGCTGCTTTGTTACTTGGCTTTAATGGTGATGATGTTGGGATTATTTTCATTCTTTTTGGCTGCCCGACAGCAATTGCGAGTTTCATTATGGCTGAATCAATGGGAGCTGACAGCAAATTAGCAGCAAACATTTTACTGGCAACAACACTTGGTTCTATAGTAACAATTACCATCGGATTATTTATACTGAAGGAAACCGGAATTATTTGAACCTGAAGAACAATAAATCAAATGAACCACGGGATAAAAAACTTCCCGCAAAGCGTTAACAAGCTCAAAAATATCATTCATGAACTTAGCCGGCTTTGCGGGAAATGATATTGTTTTTATACAAATCCCTCCAAATAATTTAGTTTATCACATTACCATCGCCGTCAAGAAATTTCACATCTCCCAATCCCAGTTCTTTAACAGGACCTTCTATTTTACTTCTGTCACCAACAACAACCCAAATCAGGCTGTCAGGTTTCAGAAGCTTCTGTGCTGCATCGTGGAGCTGTGAAATTTGCAGCGATTCAACCATATCCGAATATTTATCATAATAATCATCATCATAACCATAAGTAACTAATTCGGTTAGTGACCCACCAACAGAACCCATAGTTTCCCAGGAACCGGGAAGACTTAATATCTGGTTCTTCTTATCTTTTTCGAATTCTTCAACAGATACCGGCTTATCTGATAAAAATGCTTCGATCTCATTTTTGATTTCAATCATTGCCTCTTTTGTCTTATCTGTTTGAACAGGTGCAAAGAAAACATAAGGACGCTGCCCTTTAGCGCTCCACAAAAATGAGAATGAGCCATACGACCAGCCTTTATCTTCTCTCAGGTTCATATTTATCCTTGAAGTGAAATTACCACCAAGAATATTATTCATGCTTTGGATTGCAATTTCGTCCGGATTAGCTTTACCAACAGCAACGTGCCCTGCAAAAATAAGCGACTGTTCTGAGCCGGGTCTGTCCATAATATAAATTGTCGGTTTTTCTCTTAGAGCAGCTTCAGAAAGATTTTTCTGAAGTATAGTTCCTGGCTGCCAGCCTTTAAAAAAGTTTTCAAGCTTTGGCATTATTTCATCAAGGGTAATATCTCCCACAATTACAAGAGTAGCATTATTCGGACGCAGCCAGTCATTATGAAATTTAACCATCTCATCTCTTGTAATTTTCATTATGGCAGCTTCTGTGCCGGAGCCTGTAAACGGATTACCATATGCATGCCCTTCACCATAAAGCAGCCCCGGAAACACACGCAATGCCATCTGAACAGGCGTTACTTTTTCTCTCTGGATTGCGGCAAGTAATTGTTTGCGTAATCTTTCCAGTTCATTTTCAGGAAAGGATGGATTGAGAACAACATCAGCAAAGATATTTAGTGATTCATCAAGATTAGCTTTTAGAGCAGAAAGATAAACGCTGCAGTTATCAAGCCCCGCACCGGTTGAGAGTTGCGCACCAAGCATACTCAACGCTTCACTGATCTCAAGTGCATCCATTTTTTTTGTGCCTTCATCCATCATATCCATTGCAAGCTTTGCCGTGCCGGGAATTGCGAATTGATCCGCAGCATATCCGGCATCAAATAAAAGATTAAAGTTTACAACCGGTATTGATTTCCTCTGTGCAAGAATAACTTTCAAGCCATTCGACAATTCCGCTCTTTGAATTGCAGGAAATTTAACATCAGAAAATTCATCGGTATCAGGAACTTTTGTTCTGTCAAGTTCCAAAGGAACTGCGGCAAGATTAGGAAACGGATGAACTTCAAGAATGTAAACGCCATCAGTCAGCCATTGCTGCGCTGTTTTACGAACATCCTCAACGGCTGCCTCACTACGGCGCTTTAAGGTAGTTTTATAATAACCCGGATCATTACCATAAACCATGTTTGCTGCAAGAATATCAGATTTGCCGCCAAACCCGCCGATTCTTTCAATACCTCTTACAAAGCGGGCGATGTATTGCGTTTTAACTCTGTCAAGTTCTTTTTCGGTGGGACCTTCTTTAAGAAGTTTTTGAAGTTCTTCGTCAATTGCCAATTCAATTTTTGCAAGGTCTTCACCGGGTTTTGCCATTGCATCAATAAAGAACTGCCCCCCGATTTCTCTTGCAAAGACAAAAGATGAAACGCTGGTTGCTATTTGTTCATCATAAACAAGTCTTTTATACAAACGTGATGTTTTACCTGAAGCAAGAACATCGCTGAACAAATCGAGGTAATCGCTTTCTTTAGTACCCCATTGAGGAACATTCCATACCTTGTAAATACGTGGCTGCGGAACACGGTCCTGAGTTATCTGTCTTTGAGTTCCGGTACGTTTAGCTATCCATTCTTCGTACTTTGCAATGGGCGGGGAAGGAGGAATATCACCAAAATATTTTTTTACTTTTTCAAGTGCAGTATTGCTGTCAATATCTCCGGCAATAGCAATAACTGCATTGTTTGGTCCGTAGTAAGTTTTAAACCATTGGTGAATGTCATCAAGCGAAGCAGCTTCCAGATCTTCCATTAATCCTATAACCGTACCGTGATACGGATGTGCTGCCGGGTAAGTACCGTAAGCAATCAATTCCCACACTTTACCGTATGGTTGACTTTCGCCCTGTCGTTTTTCATTCTGAACAACACCACGCTGCTCATCAAGTTTTTCCTGGGTAACAGCGCCAAGCAAATGGCCCATCCTGTCTGATTCAAGCCAAAGCGCTATATCCAAAGCGGCGGTTGGCACATTTTGAAAATAATTTGTGCGGTCGCTGTTGGTTGTACCGTTAAGGTCTGTAGCGCCTATGCTTTCCATAATCTGGAAGTAGTCGTCATCATAATTTTCACTTCCGTTGAACATAATATGCTCAAAGAGATGTGCAAAGCCTGTTTTGCCCTGCTTTTCATTCTTTGCACCAACGTGGTACCAAACATTAACCGCAACTATCGGTGCTTTACGATCTTCGTGAACTATAAGCGTAAGACCGTTATCCAGTATAAATTTTTCATAGGGAATATTTATATCCTGTATCATCTTATCAAACTTTTGTTGTGCAGACAATTGAACTCCCGCGATTATTAAAAGAATAAAAAATAATTTTTTGAGACTAATCATAAGAAAACCTCTCGAAATAATCCTGATGTTTTGAATGAAATAGTTGATTAAGCGGCCGGAATTTAGTCATATTAAATATATTTTAACAGCGAAATTTGATGTGCGGTTTGTTCGTTGTTTGTGTTGTTGTTTGGAGAATTTAGTTTCTATTTTAATGCTTGATGGAAATCAAATAAATATCCGATTATAATAATTACATTGCTAATGGTGATTGGGAGTGTATTTGGGCAGATGTGCTAATTATTTTATTTTGATACTTAACATTGTCTTAATAGTAACAAAGGAGTAATCATGACAGCGGATAACCGCATTGAAGTTATAGACTATCTTACTGAAAAATTCAAAGCCGCGTTTGGTAATTTGACAGAAGAACAATTGAATCTTAAACCGGGAGGTAAATGGAGTATTGCACAGATAATTGACCATATTATAGTTACCAATGAATCTTACTTCCCGGTTGTTAGAAAAATCCGGGAAGGTAAATATTCCGTTCCGCTTATTGGGAAGATAAATTTTATTTCGAACTTTTTCGGGAACTTTATTCTTAAATCGGTTCAGCCGGAAAGAAGAAAAATGAAAACTTTTTCTGTTTGGGAACCAACCGATAACAATATTTCCAAAGATATTTTAGACCGATTCTTCACCCATCAGGCAAAACTTAAATCGCTTATTCTTGATAGTGCAGATCTTGTCAAAAAAAACACAGTTATATCGTCACCGGTAAATAAATACATCGTTTATAAGCTTGACAAAGCATTCGATATAATTATTACACATGAAAAACGGCATTTTGAACAGGCTGTTGAAATGCTTGATTACCTAAATCATCTCAACAAGGATAATTAATGTTCGTACCCAAATACTATCGCAATGATAATATAGAAGAAGTCAAAGAATTCATTTCAGAAAACGGGTTTGGTATACTTATTACCCAAAATGATAGTAAACTATGGGGCACTCATATCCCGTTAGTTCTTGAAAAAGCTGAAAATGGTAAAGATGTTTTGATGGGTCATATATCAAAAGGAAACCCCCAATGGAAATACTTTAAAGATAACACGAAGGTGCTGGTTATATTTCCCGGTCCGCATACTTATATTTCTTCTTCCTGGTATGATCACATAAATGTTCCGACATGGAATTATATAGCTGTACAGGTTTATGGAGCGATAAGAATTATTGAAGGAGAGAAACTGATTAACTCGCTGAAAAATCTGATGGATAAGTATGAAAAAAACTCTGTGAATCCTGTCAAGATTGAGGATATGCCTGAGGAATTCTTACAAGATCATATAAAAGGAATTGCTGCCTTCGAAGTTGAAATTGAGGAGATACAATCTGCATACAAGCTATCGCAGAACAGAGATGATTTTAATCATTCGAACATTATTAATGAATTGAGAAAACGAGATGATTATGACTCACTTAAAATTGCTGATGAAATGGAGAAACATCGGAATAAATTGCCGGATAAATAAACCCACCCCTCACCCCTCCAGGGAGGGGACGATTCCACTTTAAATTTTAATATGAAAACCGTATTAAAAAATTAACATGAAATGAATCAGATACAAAAAGAAATAAAATCCCTGTGTAACAGTTTTGAGGTTTGATGATATGGAAGTAAAGCATAACCTTGAAGCAGTACTTAAGAGAATTGAGAGGTGGATTGATGATCACAGTAATAAATAAACCCACCCCTCCAGGGAGGGGTCAATTCCACTTTAAATCTTAATATGAAAGCCGTATTAAAAAATTAAC
>JBBIGV010000039.1:16629-30104 GCA_037447335.1 Ignavibacteria bacterium
ATTCCACTTTAAATCTTAATATGAAAGCCGTATTAAAAAATTAACTTGAAATGAATCAGATACAAAAAAAATAAACCTTTTCTTCCATCTCTCAAGTGGAAGCTTTTTGCTTTTTAAAAACGAGGTCGTCCCCTCCCGGGAGGGGAAGAAGGGGTGGGTCAATATTAATTAACAGCAGGCAGATAATCAAAGAATGAGTGACTTACCGACAGACCTTCTGCAGAGGCAATCAGAGAATTAAAGAAAAAAGACTATACACCCGAAGAGTTTGTTATTGATGAAAAGTATATTTTTCTGTATTATCCGAACGGCTATGGTAAAGCAAAACTGAACAATAACCTCTTTGAAAGTAAACTTAAAGTTCATGCAACCACAAGAAACTGGAAAACTATTCAGGCTATAGCAGAAATGAGTAACAAATGGAAACACCACGTACCGTAATAATCACCGGTTCGAACTCAGGAATTGGTAAGGCAGCAGCTATAAAATTTGCAGCGGCAGGTCATAATGTAAATATGGCATGCAGGAATATTGAAAAAAGTTTAATAGCCCATCAGGAAGTAATTGATCTCTCCAATAATAAAAATATTGAACTTATGCGGCTGGACATTTCGTCGTTTGCATCAATCCGTGAATTTTGCTCTGAGTTTAAATCAAGCCGCCCCAAATTAGATGTATTGATTCACAATGCAGCTTACTTTGAGCATGGTGCAAAATACAAATCAAGCCCCGATGGTATTGAGATAACATTTGCAACAAATTTATTCGGTCCGTTTTTAATGACCGAACTGCTGAAGGATTCTCTTCAGAAGTCGGACGATGCAAGAATTCTAAATGCTTGCACAGAAAATATTATGCACTTTTTTGATCCCAAACGAAAAATTGAATTTCATAATATCTATGGAGAGGATATTGATGAAACAAAATACATTGTTTATAAAAAGTATGGTGATTCCCAAATGGCTTTATTAATGCTGACATTCAGAATGGCAGATGAGTACAAGTCATCAGGAATTAAAGTCAATGCCATCATAATCCCCGGAGTAAAAATTGCAAAGGAAACGATGAATAAGCTTAGCCCCGGCTGCAGAATTGTTGCAATGATCAAGCAGCCTTTTTCACTCACCCCGGAAAGTTTGGGCGATTGTTATTTTCAAATCTGTACTTCTGAAGAATTTAAGGATATCACAGGTAAAGCAATAAATAAGCGCAATGAAGTGATGCCGGCTTCTCAACATGATAAGGGCTTCGGTGAAACAAAAGAGTTATTGTCATTCAATTATATTCCTAAGTATGCTTATAACAGGGATATAGCAGATCAGCTATGGATGCTAAGCAAAAAATTGTGCAGCGTTTGAATCAATAGTCTGAGTTCTGCCCGCTTTAGTGAATCAAATTAACATCAAATCTTTCCCGCTCTTTTAGTAACTTCACCTTCACAAACAAAACAATTTCGGAGAAACTATGCCTAAACTCGCAATATCATTTGGAATTTTATTCATCATAATTGGATTAGCAGCTTATTTCGGGATCAGCAGTGAAAGTATTACTGCTCTCATCCCAGCATTCCTTGGTGTGCCAATGTTGATACTTGGTTGGCTTGCCCTTAATGAAAAATATTTAAAGCTCGCAATGCACGGAGCAGCAGTTCTTGCGCTGATTGGTTTTGGCGGAACGGTTAGTGGTTTATTCAAATTCTTCAGGATGATTGGAGGTGAAGAGTTTGAAAGATCCGCCGCCATTACTGTGCAGGCAATAATGGCATTACTTTGTCTTATTTTTTTAGTGTTTGCTGTTAAATCTTTTATTGAAGCCAGAAGAAATAAACAATAATCAACAGGATTGAGATGAAAAAGATTATTTCCAATACATTAATTGTTCTTTTAAGCGGGCTTATACTCCATTCTTGCTCAGATAAAAATTCAACACCACAAAATGAACTGGAAACAAGAATGAACAGAATTGCTGAAAACTATGCTAAGCTGGTATTAAAAGTGGGATTGTTTGATGGTGATTATGTTGATGCCTACTTTGGACCGGAAGACTGGAGACCTGATATAAATTATAAAGATGAGCCCGATGCAATTCAAAAAATATATGATGAGGCGGGCTTATTGCTTGATGGTTTGGACAGCCTCGCTGCGTTTAAAGCCGATGACATGCAAACCCTGCGGTTCAGATATCTTTACAAACAACTACTCGCTTTACGCGGTAAAGCTTTCATGCTTGCCGATGGTAAATTCACATTCGATGAAGAGACAAAAGTCTTGTATGATGCAGAAGCTCCTTCATTCCCGGATGAACATTTTCATTCAATCATTAACGAACTGGATGCGCTTCTTCCCGGCTCAGGTGATGTTGGTGAAAGGCTGCAGGAATTCAAAAAGGATTTTATTATTCCCAAAGAAAAGCTTGATGCGGTTTTCACGGCTGCTATCGAGGAATGCCGTAAGCGTACTTTAAGATATATTACACTTCCCGAAGAAGAAAACTTCACTGTTGAATATGTAGAGGGACAACACTGGGCCGCTTATAACTGGTATAAAGGTAACAGCTTCAGCCTCATTCAGGTTAATACCGATTTACCTGTTTATATTGACCGCGCTGTTGATCTTGCTGCTCATGAAGGCTACCCTGGTCATCATGTTTATAATGTTTTGCTCGAAAAACATCTTGCAAAAGAAAGAGGCTGGGTTGAGTTTACAGTTTATGCCTTATTCAGTCCGCAATCTCTTATTGCAGAAGGAACGGCTAATTACGGAATTGAGGTTGCTTTTCCGTGTGAGAGCAGAATTCAGTTCGAAAAAGAAGTGCTGTTTCCGCTCGCGGGGATTGATCCCGCAAAAGCGGAACAGTATTATAAAGTTCTCGAACTTACATCAAAGCTCTCCTATGCTTCCAACGAGGCAGCAAGAAAATATCTTGATGGAGAATTAACGAGAGATGAAGCAAAATTATGGCTTCAAAAATACCGGCTCGCAAGCCCGGAAAGATCCGAGCAAAACCTCAGATTTATTGAGAAGTACAGAAGTTACGTTATTAACTATAATCTCGGGCAGGATATTGTTAAAGATTATATCGAAAGAAACGGCGGTACAGCCGATAACCCCCGCAGAAGATGGGAATTATTTAAAGAACTGTTATCAACTCCGCGAACTCCTTCAGGATTAATGCGCGATTAAAACGTAAAGATATTCAGGCACATAGCTCTATGTGAACTATGTGCCTATGTGTTTAAAACAAATCGGGGCATGATAATTTTCAGAACATATCTGCCGATAACCTATCAATGAGTATTTCAAACTTATTCTTATCTAAGCATACTTCATTAAAAATTTCAGTCAACAAGCTTTCATCAATCGCATAAAAATCTTTTTGCAAAGGAGTAACGACAACACCGCCAATGTCAATTGCAGCGGGACTAACTACAATTTTATCTTCTCCTTTCCGATAGTAATGGGAAGAACGATGCTTTTCCCTTAAAAAAATTATAACCCTCCAGCCAAACTCTACTTCGTAAGAAGAAATAATATTCATCGGGGCTTCGGTTTCACTGTGCAAGCGGATGTTTGAATGACTGAAAATTATTTCCAAATACAGCGTGTAAATCTTATTGAAGGTCTTTTCCATAATTTCAATGGAATTACTCTCAATAGAAATAAATCTTCTTAGAGAATCATCTACAGCAGCAACACATAAGTCATCTGAATCAAATAATATCTTTCCGTATTCATTCTTTAAAGAATGAAAATCATCTTCGATCGGCATGAAACTTCGTGTCCCGGCTTGAAAATGAAGATGATCAGGAGCCGAAGCGCCGCACTCCGGTCCATTGTATAGCAAAGTAAACCGCGGGGATATTTCCTTACAGAGCTTAAGGAATGCTCCGAAATAATCCTTTATCAGTTGAGGAATGTGCTCTTTACTGACAATTGTTAAATGTTCCGGGAATACAGGATAAGGATTAACGAGTACTATTAAATCATTCTCGAACAATATTCCTTTCTGTTCCTCCGGGAGATTTTTAATGCATAGAAAACAAGAGCGGTTTTTTATGGTTTCAGAATCTGTTTTAGCAGTGGTTGATGTGACTCTTCCGGGATTGTATTGAGCGTTAATACGCATAGCATCAAAATAAATGGTTTTTATAGATGTATTGCGAAGTGCAGAATAATTTTTTGAAGCAAGCTGCCATGTTTCCTTCTGCTGTTGCAGAAGAGTTTGTACTTCATTTGCAAGCGAAGTACCGATAACCGGAAAAAACTTTGAACTTTCCAATTTTATGTAACGCCTTTTGTAGGGTCTTTCACCTATTTTTGCCGTGAAAGTATTTCGAAGGTCCGGATCTTGTCTTTATAAAAATTGTACACATTACTTTGCCCGATACTTAAACCTGCGTCACTGTTTCCTTCCCATCTCCTGCAAAGATAGATCGGTTCATAAATGCGTTCAATTTTGTACTTACGTGAGATGTTAAGCATCACCGCATAGTCTTCACCATAACTTACGTTTGGAAATTTTATCTCACGAAGCACCGGGGTATAGAATGCACGCGGCGCTCCAAGTCCGTTTATTCTCAATGCATTATTTCTTCCGTTCTCTTCCGTCCACTCGCGGTGATCAATAATTCCGGGCGGGATTTCATTCAAATCAAAGTCTGTCAGTTTATACGAGCCTACTACTGCCGCACAATCTGAAGAATCAAATTTATCAATTATTTTTTGAAGTGTATTTCCATCCGCATAAAGATCATCGCTATCAAGCTGCACTGCATACATACCGCAATTATTAATATGTACAGCCAGGTTCCAGCATCCGCCGATACCAAGGTCAGTTCGTTGAGGGATCAGGTGAATAATTTTCACACTACTGGCAGAGGCTTTTTTTATTACCTCAGTAGTTCCGTCGTTTGAATGATTATCAATTACAATCACGTTAAAATCAAAATTGGTTTTTTGACTTAGTGCTGAATTTAGCGCATCTGAGATTGTCCTCACCCTGTTCTTTACAGGAATTATCACCGAGGCTTTAACGGGGAAATCTTCATTACTTTTTTTAACTGATTGAAATTCAGGTTTGAGATATGCACCAATCTTCTTTAAGTAATTTGTAAAAGCATCTTCCATCTCCAACTGGACCTCTCTGTTCTTAGGATCTACATATTCAAACTGTTTCTGTCCGCCATCGCTTTGCTCTTCACTTTCTGCTGAATATAAAAACTCATTTAAGTGCACCGTCGGATAATTTAATGAAATTGTCAGCCTGCAATCATAAAACCCGGCGTACTTGTAACTATGATTACTATTATTTACCCAGTCATTCAGGGCTTGTTTATTGAAGAGAATCAACATGCCAAAATCAAAATCATTGCGGACACTTCCGTACTGATAATCAATAAGTGGATGGGGAAAAGGAATATTATTTTTCAACTCATAATAATCCGCGTAAACAATACCCGCACCGGTTGATAAAGCGGCAGACAAAAATCTTTCTGCAGAAAATTGCCCGGGTATTACTCTTCCCGGGAAAACAACCAATGCAAATGGTGTTTCAGTATTAGAGGCAATCAACCTGAAAGTTTCGGTGCTAAAAGGCAGGGTTGTGAAAAGATTTTTGCATCCGTTAAGAGTAAGTGAATGTTTGTTAGAAAGCACAAAAATTTTACTGATTGTTTCAGAATCCCGGAACTGATCAATTGTATTTTCCGGATTGCTGCTATCGAACATAAAGAGAGTGATCATAACAAAACATCATTCAAATTAAAATTCAAGGCTAACACCGCCCCAGATTTGCCGTCCCGCTTCAGGCAGCCCCCATTGCGGAAAGTAAAGTTTATCAAACATGTTATTAACTCGTGCAAAAAGCTCTAATCTTAAATCATTAAATATCCTGAAGTTATATGCCAATCGCAGATTAACCAGCATATAATCGGGCAATCTTTGGAAGAATGTACTGCCTTCCCTGAGTGCGAATTCTTTTGACGAATAGTTAAACTCCAATTGTGTTTCAATATTTTTACTGAAATAATAATGAAGCGTAAGCAGCGAAATGAAGTTCGGTTTATACTCGAGTGTATCTTTAAAATTACCATTTACATCTTTAGCAAATGCATTAAGATATGTCAGATGAAATGATGCGTTGAAACCATCAGCAAGTATATAATTTACATTTAATTCTGCACCCGCCGTTCTGATCTGCTCTTTATTAACTCTTCTGAACTGCCTTCCCGGAAGTGATTCTCTGACAATTCCATCTTTGAGATATGACAGGAAAAAATTCAACTCGATTTTACCACCCGGCAGCAAACTATTAAACCCAATTTCGCCGGAATGCACAATCTCTGCCCGGAGCTGAGGATTCGGAACAAATCGACCTAATGCCCCTGAGAATGTTTCCCGTAAAGTTGGAAAGCGGGTTTTCCTGCCAAATGAAATATAAACAGAATGTAAATCGCTGATTGAATAGACAATCCCACCACTGAAACTGATATCACTAACGGGTGCTTTGGGAGTTTTATCACCGGTCAATGGCGTAGAAGAATAGTCATATCCAAGCCCGATAATTGCGGCAGTTCTTCCGATAAAATATTCGTATTCAGCGCCAACACTGATAAGATTTTGCCGGTATAATTCATCATTATAACCAGCAGACAGTATTTTTTCTTCGTGAGTTGTGGTTAAGGTATTCAGCGCAGCTTTAATAATTGAATTCTCTGTAACAATACCTGAATATAAGAATCTTCCGCTTGCAGTGAAGTCATTACTTTTTTCAACATCATCAATTTCCGAAAACGTTGCGTTCGTGTATTGATTTATTTTTGAATAAACTGATGTTGCAGCAAATGTATAATCGAGCTTCGAGTTTGATAGCCTGTTAAAAAAATAATTTCCGTTCAGCGATACCATGATCCTGGTAAAAGCCGGATATTGCCAGTAACGCGGGTTTGCTACGTCAGTTTCAGGAGGCACTCCCTTTTCAGAATTGGTGAACGAAGCACCCAAACCCAGGCTGCCGTTAGCAGAATATTTATAGTTTACATTACCGAAAAGATCAACAGCCCTGCTGTAACTGTTTAACCTGAGTGAAGAAGAATTATTTACATCAGTATAAGAGTTCGGCAGATTGAATCCGTCGGTTTTACGATATGATGAAGTAAATCCTGCAGAAAGTTTTTCATTGTTCATAAAATATGAACCCGAAAATCTCCGGGTGTTGTTTTCACTAAACTGAGCCAGTACCTTGCCAAATCTTTTTCCCGGGTTAAGACGAAACGAATTGATGTTTATTACTCCCGAAACAGAATTAGCGCCATAAATAACTGAAGGGACACCTTTTGTCACGCTTATATCGCCGATCATATCCGATGGAATCATACTAAGATCAATGCGATTGTCCCACGGAGTATTCAGGATTACTCCATCAAAAAACAATGCTATTTGCCGTTCGCCGGCGCCTCTCAGATAGAATAATGATTCGCCCCGGGAATTTGTCCGCACTTTCAAGGAAGGAATTAATTTACCAAGTTCACTGAGATTTGATGCATCAGTCCTCTCAATTTTTTTATGATCAATCTCAATATGCATTTTGGACTCAAGTTTCCTGCTTGCTTCAACGGTTACCTGCTCAAGTTTATAAGTTCGTACCGAATCAACAGGCTGAGCCGCAATACTATAAGTAAGGGCAAACACACATAATATTATTTTCATATTATCAAACTTCATATTGTTAAAAATCGGAACTGTGATTTACAGAACATGATCAGGTTAAAATTAGTTACGAAAGATTGGCTGCATTACTAAAAACTGTAAACAAAAAAGCCCGTCAGCTTAACGGGCTTTGAAATCAATTCAGCAAGAATTACTTCCTGGGAAGTACAGCATCCTTAGCTGCTTTAGCTAATCTGAACTTCAAAACTTTCTTAGCAGGGATAACCATTGTCTGACCGGTAGCGGGATTTCTGCCCATTCTTTTATTACGGTCAACCATAACAAGTTTACCAAGCCCAGGTATTACAAAAGATTTTTTAGCTTCTTCGTAAGATAGTGAAACCAGTTCATCCAAAAATTGCCCGGCAAGTTTCTTGGTAGTCCCGGTCTTCTTTGAAAGATGATCGAGAATCTGAGATTTAGTCATAGATTTTGATGCTGCCATTACGTGATCCTTTGATAGTTAATTAATATTTAATTCGAAGGCGAAAATAAAGATAATTTGCCATAAATAAAATATTGTGCCTGCACAAATGGAAATATTTTTTCAATCGTCTGAGCGTTATCACCCTCGACCTTCGGGCTGAAATCAGTTATCATAAGAGTTTTGTGAAATGATAATCTTTGCTGCTCACTTTTTTATTATTTAATTTGATAAAAAGATTTTTACAATCGTGTGCACATTTACCTGATGATGAAAACAATAACACTTTTCTTTTTTATTAGCTGCTCCTCTCTTTGTGCGCAGGATTTTTTCAGTGTTAAAAGTGACACGGTCACTTCTCTCAATGATACTCTGTCAACTATCAACGATACGTTATTAACTGACTTCACAATAAAAACCCCGCCTGATTCTCTGCCTTACATAACCGAACCTGATACTTTAATTCCAATTTCTACGCTTCCTGTTACATCTAACAGCCGGATTATCTCTAACCGGGATATGCTGTTTTCCGATTACAGGTATAGCGGTGATTTTCTCCGCCAATCCGCTTTTAATTTCATAAGAGATTTAGGATTTATCGGACAGCCGAATGAATCATTTATCTATGGATTTGGTCAGGGCTCTGCCAATATTTTATCGAATGGATTATTAATTAACGATTTACTAAAAGGAAGCTTCAACCTGAACCTGTTACAATCTGAATCAGTTGATTCCGTTGAAATGATACCTCTGCCGCGCGGATTCTTGTATGGAGCAGATTTTAATCCGGTCTCGGTAAATTTTATTCTGAAAGATTTTATTTCAAACGTGCCTTACTCACGGGTTAAATATTATGAGGGTCCAACCGGTGAGGCTATGGTAGATGTATTGTTCAACTCACTTATGGCTAGAAGACTTAATATGTTCTTGGATATAACCAACAGAAAGGTTGACGCCGGTTACACTAACAGTAGTTTCAGCATCTGGCAGATGAAGTCTGCATTTAAGTATTTCTTTTCAAACAGAATTAACACAACAGGATATTTTTCATACTCCCATTACAAAGCAGATCTTAATGGCGGGGTTGATGCAGATTCTATTCTTGCAACCGGTGCATTAATCGATGAGGTGATGTATAACCGTTTTCTCGCGCCTGTCAGATTCATCCGCCGTAATACAGAAGTGAAGCATTATAATTTTGGATTACGGGGATTCGCTGAACTTTTTCATGGAGGGCACACTATTTTGGATTTATATCACCGGATTTATTTGAATACTTTGAACAATGTTGATGATGATAATAATCTGAATTCCAGGAATAAAAATAAATTATACGGAATAAACCTCAGGCATAATCATAAATCTGGTATTGTACTGACAAACATAACAGCAAATTATGAAAACAGCACGATAAGCAATTATGATAAATATGTAATCACACAGGATTCGGTACGATATGCTTACGGCGAGTCTTCTTCAAAAATGAACAGGTATTTTATCATAGCATCACTTGGCGTTGAAATTGCAGAAGGTAAACTTTATCCTTCAATATTCTATAGAACCAGCAGCACAAAAATTAATAATGATAGAACAAACTTTAGCGGCGGAGGAACTGATATAAGCTATTATCCATTGGAAGAATTAAAACTTTATGCCGGTTATTCTGTTTTCAACTCTGTTCTTTCCGGGACAAATGTAAAGGTATTTGAAGCAGGGGCGGAGTTCATATACGAAGGGATATATGCCGGCACACGGTATTTCAGCGTTGAGGATTTCTTATTTACCTATGAAACTCACTTCACCGGTCCTGCCCCGGCAATCTTCCCAACAAATGAAAAAAACAGAAAGGGACTTGGAGTAATATTGAATTATGATTTTGAATTTATAAAGATAGAAACCAACACATCATTTTATTTTTCTAAATCAACTGATAATCTTAAGCTGATCGAATTACCCGGGTTACAATTCAGCGGGGGGATTTACTATACCGGAAATTTATTCGACAACAACCTTGAGCTTAAAACAGGCTTCCGTTTTCATTATATGGGAGAAAGAAATTCATTCGGAAATAATTTCAGCCCGGTAAAAGTAAGCCCGAATTACAAGCTTGATTTTACACTAGCCGGTGAAATTCAAAAATCGGCGATTGCTTACTTTGCCTGGGAAAATCTGCTGAACAATCTTTACTTCATAACGCCATACTATCCTATGCCGGAGCGAGGTGTAAGATTCGGAGTAGCATGGGAAATTTTAAATTAATATTACAAGCTGAGCCTATCTTTAAACTTTATAGCCTGTCTTCTAGAAACTTCAATCTTATTACCGCCTTTAAGTTTAACAAGCAAACCGCCATTAAGCCAGGGTTCTATGTTCTCAATCCATTTCAGATTAACGATATGCTTGCGGTTGGCACGGAAGAATGATTTGCCATCCAGCCTTTCATCGAGGTAGTTTAATGTTCTGAGAATAAGCGGTTTATTATCATCAAAATATAATCTCACATAATTACCTTCCGACTCAAATAACCTCACAGAAGAAAGTTTAACAAACCAGCAGCGATCGCCATCTTTCACAAATACCTGATCATCTTCAGTAAGCATCGGGAATTCATCACTGAGAGCTTCTTCTTTCTTATTTCTCTCAATTATTTTTTTGATTGTGTCCTCAAGGCGTTGGTGTTCGATCGGCTTGAGAAGATAATCAAGAGCATTATATTCAAAAGCTTTAAGCGCATATTCGTCGTATGCAGTAGTAAAAACAACAATCGGAACTTTATCAAGCTCTTCAAGAAGCTCAAACCCGTTTTTGCCGGGCATCTGAATATCAAGAAAGATAAGATCGGGAGAGAGTTCAGTAATTTTTTTTACAGCATCGTCCACATTTATGGCTTCACCAACAACATTAATATCTTTAAATGGAGTCAGAAGCCTTTTAAGTTCAACCCTCGCTAAACGTTCATCGTCAATTATTAAAGCTTTCATTGGTCTTTGTTCCTCCTGTTGGGATTACTAATTCTGCAAGCACGCTGTCGTGCGTTTCATTTTTAATTGAGAAATATGCATCCTCGCCGTATAAAATACTAAGGCGGTGCTTTGTATTGTTAATGCCGAATCCGGAGTTACTTTGAAGGTCTTTGGAATTTATCTGTCCGCTGTTGCGTATCTGAATGATCAATTTATAATCAAAAACCCTTGAAGTAATAACTACCTCGCCGCCCTGTGTGCGTTTTGATATGCCGTGTTTAAGCCCGTTCTCTACAAGAGTTTGTATCATCATAGGCGGTATCATAACACCTGTTGATGCAGGTTCAACATCTAACCTGTATTTCAGCCGTTCTTCGAACCTGATAGCTTCGAGGGCAAGGTAATCCGAGACCGTTTGAAGTTCATCTTCCAGTGTTACTGTTTCCGATCTTTCTATCTTTAACGAATACCGAAGAATATTTGAGAGTTTTGTTACAGCAGTTTGAGCTCCAGCGGGATCTTCCTCTATCAATGCACGTATACTGTTTAGTGCGTTAAACATGAAATGAGGATTCAACTGTGACTTAAGAGTTTTCAATTCAAAATCCTTAACTGCCGCCTCCCATATCAAAGATTCTATTTCTGCCTTTTTATAGTTTTCAAAATAATGTACAGAAAAATAGATCAGGTTCCACGCAAAAACTATACTGCTTACATTTATTACGCCCATCAGCGGGGTTGCAAATCTTAACTGTTCAGGCTCATATGCGCCTAACAAATAATTTATTGTGAAAAAAATTCCGTAAAGCAAGTTCCCTATTATTATACTTGATATTAAAACCCTTGGAATAAGTTTTTTTAATGAAAGAGCAATCCAGTTATTTTTCTTTATAACATTTCGAAGCTGATGAGTAAGTAATACACCTGTTGAGGAAAGAATTGTCCATGAAACAATTCTTTTCCATGTAAACTCATCAGTTGAAGCAAGAACAATGAGATTGATAACTGCTATTAAAGTCCAGCCGGTTATCTGTGACAGCCAGTATATTTTTTTTCTCTCCATTTTTTGATCTGCTTTTCTCAATTCCTTTTCATGAAAGCTGTTTGTACGTGTCATTGCCGGATTGAATACTGTAATATTATTGTTTATCAAATATAATCGTATATGAAATAATTTGACATGCCGGGTGTAATAAGAAATTTGCTAACATCCTGCCGGTAACTGTATTAAACTGTGACAAAATTAGCCGGAATAGTTTTCAGGCAGTGATAAAATATTATCAGAGGCGAAAGAAAATGATAGACGGGTTGTGCTGTTATGAAAAAATGATCGGAAATTTTAAATGACCCTGTAAGTATTATTCCTTACTGGTTAATCGTTTGTGGTTCCCTAATTCAAGAACAGATCTTATTGCTTCAATATCACCGCGCGACAGTTCGATGTAATTCATCTCCGGATCTGAGCCGCTGTCAATGTAGGGATACATAAGATCTAAGGTGTTATTGCTATGTCCCAGTCCGAGTGCATGCCCCAATTCATGAATAATAGTAGTCTTAACTTCGCCATCTGAAATAATTTCATAATCGTGTTTCAGCAGACCTATTTCAATTACAGATTTCAGAATTCGGTTTTGACTGCCAAGTTCATACTCGGTTAAACCGATATAATTCTCATCATATTTGTGCATCAGGTTCTCTTCAAAGGTAATTAAAATATCCGCTTCATACGGCGAATGGATGTAGTGCAGCTTTATCCTGGGGTCTGCCGCTTTCCATATTCTTATGGCATAATCAATGTATTCATAAAAAATACTCTTAAAGTAAGTTGATCCTGGTTTTTCAACAAAAATCTTTAGCGGAAAATCATCAACTTTCCAGTGTTTACCATTCCAAAGGGATTTGCCTGAGCGGTCAATCCTGAAATAATTCGGCGAGTAACGCGTATAACGAACTAAATTATTGCCGGGTGTAAATTCAGTAGTGTATTCGATTCTTTCGGGTTTGCGCCAATCTGGGTATTCTCTTCCATTCTCTATAAAAATATCGCCTGCTGACTGCCGGGAGCTTACAGCTTTGTCATCGTTTAAATGGTATGAATATCTTACCGGCTTTTTCCCGGGCTGCTGCTGAACTGACCTGCTTTGAGCCGGTAAATCTGATAGCGATAAAAAGAATACAAACAATACAACGAGTAATATATTTCTGAATTTCATATTTCTGCCCGATTATGTGTTTAATTTTTTGCTGCCGGTTAATTAGTCTGTTATTAACAATTCCAAGATTAAAAAAGAAAATGTAATAATCCAGATAAAAAAAATCAGGAATACTATTTTCTTAATTCCGAGATAGAAATATCAGAAGGTCTGTTTAAAGAGCCAAAAA
>JBBIGV010000040.1:0-30040 GCA_037447335.1 Ignavibacteria bacterium
TCCCTTTAGGGACTGAATATTTATAGATAAATTCGACAGACAGAGAATTCGGAGTTACGACGGGACGAAATAAAACAAGTGTTTTGAACAGATATGTTTCTCTTAGAAAAAATGGCAACTTTCTGTCTGTGCAAGGTGAGTTAATAAAAAAATAACACTTATTATATGCAGTTAAATTTTTTTCTTGTTATTTTACAACTCAAATAAGTCAGCATTCAATCAATCAAAAAAGGAGACACAATGAAAAAATTGCACGTATTTTTTTTAGTAATGTTATTCGCGGTTTTAACAACCGGACGGATAAATGCAGCCGACACGGTTTATGTAAATGTAGGGAATAACTATTTTGCCCCTGCTAATTTTACAGTTACAGTTGGCAATTATGTAACGTGGGTTTTAACTGAAGGTACTCACAATACAGTTTCTTCATCGGTTCCGAGCGGTGCCGCATCGTGGAACCATATTTTTGGCGGAGTGGGCAGTACATTTACTTATCTTGTAACCCATGCCGGCAGTTATAATTATTCTTGCACGTTCCATCCGGGTATGAACGGAAGCTTTACAGCAGAATTACCAACTTTTCCTTTCGTAGAAGATTTTGATTACCCGGTGGGTGATTCGTTAAGCAGCCATGGCTGGATTGTGCACAGCGGCGGAACAACAAATGCAATCACTGTAACTTCTCCGGGGTTAACTTATCCTGGTTATCTTTCATCAGGCATTGGAAATACAGCTAGACTTACAACTTCCGGTCAGGATGTTAACAAACAATTTAATCCGGTAACTTCAGGTTCAATTTATGCCGGTGTTATGGTTAATGTTGTAAGCGCACAGACAGGCGACTACTTCTTCCATTTTGGTTTAGCAAATACCACCAGTATCTTCCTGGGAAGAGTGTATGTTAAATTAGCAGCTAATGGTAACTTAGCATTCGGATTGTCGAAGTCGTCTCTTGGCGGAACATTAAACATTCAGCCTGTTTACAGTGATTCAATTTATACAACCGGCACAACGTATTTATTAGTGCTTAAATATGAGATTCACCCCGGCGTAGTTGATGATACTGTCCGGCTTTTCATTAATCCGGCAATCAGTCCTGTTGAGCCGACGGCTGATTTAGTACATGCTCTTGCCAATACCAATGATCCTGCTAATATCGGCGGCATTTATCTCAGGCAGGGTTCTGCTTCGTTAGCTGCAAATGTTAATGTAGATGGTATTCGCATTTCATCAGCCTGGAGTGACGTAATACCAGTTGAGCTAGTTTCGTTTAATGCAACAACAAACGGCAATTCTGTATTATTGAACTGGGTAACAGCCTCTGAGGTGAACAACCGCGGCTTTGAAATTGAGCGCAGGTACAATGATAACCTGTGGAGTTCAATCGGTTATGTTTCGGGCAAAGGAACTACTTCTGAAATGCAGTACTATTCATACACAGATAAGAATCTGCAAACAGGAAGCTACACCTATCGTCTGAAGCAGCTTGATTTTGACGGAAGCTATGCATATTCGAATGAAGTTGAAGTTGATATATCGGCGCCGGTAGTATTTGAATTATCACAGAACTATCCGAACCCGTTCAATCCGGCAACAACAATTACATATTCGATACCGCAGGCTTCACAGGTTAGCCTTAAGGTATTCAATATGCTCGGGCAGGAAGTTGCAATTCTTGTTAATGGAGTAAAAGATGCGGGCGTTCACAAAGTTGATCTGGATGCTTCAGGGCTTTCGAGTGGAATATATTTCTATCAGCTCGAAGCAGGAAGCTTCAAACAGGTTAAGAAAATGACGCTGTTGAAATAAATATTGGGAAATTGTAGCCGCAGACTTTACGTCTGCGGCTATATTTAGTCAGCTTTAATTCTGTAAATGCAGCGCTTTATTGAAAGTTTGTGCGTAAAACCAATAGTAACAACATTCAAAAATGGTATCTTTGACGGATGACAAAAACGGCAGAATTAATTCCAACAGAACGACAACTTTTATTCAGCAGACTAGCTGACAGGTTGGAAACTGCTTACAATTTGAGCCGAAAAGTTGTTAGTTTTCAGGCAAACAAAGACGAACCAATTTATCGCTGGTTCAAATACAAAGAAGGTTTTTCATCAGCCCTTGTAAAATACTTCCTCACAGAATACAGCCCCAAACCCGGTAAACTTCTTGACCCATTCGCAGGCGCAGGCACAACCCTATTTGCTGGACAAGAACTTGGTTGGCAAACTTATGGTGTTGAGTTGCTTCCCGTTGGTGTTTTCGTAATGCAGACAAGAGAAGCGTTAAATGACATTGACACCGAAAAACTCCGAACAACAATAAAAAACTTGTGGACTGAGTTATCGAAAATTGAAGAATACGACACTCATATCAACCATATTTCAATTACTAAAGATGCTTTTCCTGACGACACTGAAATTTTATTAAATAAATTTTTGAGCTACTGCTCAAAAATTAAGGATAAAAAAACGCAAACCGTCTTACGGTTTGCTGCTTTTTCCGTTTTAGAAGAAATTAGTTACACACGAAAAGACGGTCAGTATTTGCGTTGGGATTATCGCTGCAAAAGAGATTTATCAGGCAAGCCCTTTGACAAAGGAAAAATTCTGACTTTTGAAGAAGCTCTAAAAAACAAACTTCACCAAATTGTAACTGACCTCTCACCAAATCAGCCAATTAATTTGTTTGAGCAGTTTAACAATAACGGAAATGGTGTAAAACAAAAACCAGTAAACATCATTGCAGGTTCTTGTTTGGAAGAACTGCCAAAACTTCAAAAGAATTTTTTTGATTTCATCTTAACATCACCGCCCTACTGCAACCGTTACGACTACACAAGAACTTATGCGCTGGAGTTAGTTTTTCTCGGACAAGACAACAACAAAGTTCGTAATCTTCGTCAATCAATGCTTTCCTGCACCGTTGAGAACAAAGAAAAACTTGAATATCTAAATCAATTTTATTTTTCAATCGGGCGAGAGGACAGTTTTGATGAAGTCCTTAATTCATACAACAACTGTGCATCAATGACAGAAGTAAACACTATACTTGATGAGTTAAACAAATTGGGGAAACTGAACAATAACAATATTCCGCAAATGGTAAAAAATTATTTTCTGGAATTGTGTTTTGTGATTTACGAAATGGCAAGAATTACAAAGAGTGGCGGTTATTGCGTTATGGTAAACGACAATGTGCGTTACGGTGGCGAAGAAATTCCAGTTGATTTAATCCTATCCGAGTTTGCGGAAAACTTCGGTTACAGCATCAATAAAATTTTTGTTTTACCCAAAGGCAAAGGCAACAGCAGTCAGCAAATGGGCAACTATGGACGAACCGAAGTCCGCAAATGTGTTTACTTATGGCAAAAAAGATAATCGCTAATTCACTTATAAAATCTTCAGACGATTTAGTTACATCAAGAGCTGAAACCAGAGCTGGTTTTATTGCAATGGCTTTGGAGAAAAACTATATCGCTGTTCCATACATCGAAGAAGCTAAAGCATTGAAAGGGCTTGCTTCACAAGTAAAAAAGCCAAAAGACCTCTTGAATGTAAAAGATTTGAGAGTTGGCTTACTTACGGCATCTGGTCTTTCCGACAAATCCCTGAATTACTTAACAGAAGATGATAGAACTCTTGCAATCAAAGGACTGATTGAGAAATTTCTTGAACCTGCCGGAGAAAGTTTCATAGATGAATTGGTTTATCGCTATTTACTTACAAAAGGTGATGCACTTGGTGGCAAAGCAAGAAACCTCGCAGGTTCGCTTGGAGAAAGAAAGTTTTTGCGTTCTCTTATTTCTGTTTTCAATATTGCCGGTATCAAATACAAATGGAAAGATAACGACACAAACACTTGGCTTGACAAGCCAACAGACGACACAGACATTGAAAAACGTATTAAAGCAATTTACTGGAAACGTAAAGCAGACCGACTGTTGCTATTGAACATCAATGTTCCATCAGTAAACAAAAATGTTGACCTTTCCCTTTTACAGGCACAACCGGACAACTTGAAAACAGGTAAACAATTAGTAATTTACCAACCTGACAAATATATTGCCCTGGGAGAATTGAAAGACGGCATTGACCCGGCAGGTGCAGACGAGCATTGGAAAACTGCAAGCTCTGCTTTGAAGAGAATACGCACAAGTTTTGGCAAGAAAAGACAGAAGCCACAGACATTTTTCATCGGCGCAGCAATTGAAAACGCTATGGCAGTTGAAATCTTCAAACAACTGCAAGCTGGGATTCTGAACAACGTTGCAAATCTTACAAACGACCAGCAACTGTCAAAGATTTGCGACTGGATAATAAACTTGTAACGACCGGAAAAGCAGAGGTACATCCTGCAATATCGATTTAGCATAGGCGGGGCGAAGAGCTTCACTGGAAATTTTTGCGCATCTTCGAAGTGCGATTCTTCGTATCAAGTCAAGTGCTAAAGCCTGCCCGAACGTAAGCCCGCAAACCGGTTAATAGCATTCCTGCATTTCTTGATTATCAGTGTATCTTTAAGCGTTTATACCGTCTTAAACTAAATTAACCGCAATTTCACCTCAGATTTTTACGCAGAATTCATTAACTTGCCACGCAATTTTTATTAAGCTATTCAGAGAGATATGTTCAAAAAGTTATTCAGTCAAAAAGCCCCCCGGCTTGGCGGGGAGATATTCAGGGAAAAAGTAAAAAAGCAAAGAATTTTCTTTACAACACTGGCAGTAATAGGATTTATTCTATTGAATTTGATTCTGTTTTCTATTTCAAAGATGTAAATAAATTAAGTTTTTGCCATTGAATTGAACAACAAAGATTAAAGTGATATATTTGCACAGAGATGAGAACAAAAAACAACGTCTATATTGAAACTTACGGATGCCAGATGAATGTCGCAGATACCGAGATCGTTCTCGGTGTCCTTAAAGATAAAGGCTTCGATGTTACTGGCTCGGCAGAAACTGCAGACGTGATATTACTCAACACCTGCAGCATACGTGAAAATGCAGAACAGCGCATTTACGGCAGGCTGGGCAGGTTTAAAAATATTAAGCAGAACAAACCTGATGTTGTGGTTGGTATTCTTGGCTGCATGGCTGAAAGACTAAGAAAAGACCTTATTGAAGAAAAGAAAATAGTTGATCTCGTTGTCGGTCCGGATGAGTACAGACGCCTGCCCGAACTGATAGATGTTGCATTTAACGGTGATAAGGGAATCGGTGTTCGTCTCTCCAAAACAGAAACTTACGATGATATAATTCCTTACCGCGAAGATGGACTTTCAGCATGGATTTCAGTTATGAGGGGCTGCGATAAATTCTGCACGTTTTGTGTTGTTCCGTTTACACGCGGCAGGGAACGCAGCAGGTCGCTTGAATCTGTTGTTAATGAGATCAGGCAGTTATCACTAAGAAATTTTAAAGAGGTTACACTTTTAGGGCAAAATGTTAATTCTTATTTCGATAATGGACAGGACTTTGCAGATTTGCTTGCTGCTTGTGCGTCCGTTGATAAGAACATAAGAATACGTTTTACAACTTCCCATCCACAGGATCTTTCAGATAAGCTGCTCTATACAATTGCAGAGCATTCTAATTTGTGTAATTATATTCATCTTCCCGTTCAGTCAGGCTCTAACAGAATTCTTGAGCTTATGAACAGAACTTATACAATTGAACATTATCTCGACCTTATCGAAAAAGCCAAAAGAATTATTCCCGGTGTAAGCTTTTCTACCGATATTATTGCAGGGTTCCCGACTGAAACTTTAGAAGACCATCTTATGACGCTTGACGTAATGCAGAAAGTCCGTTATGACGGCGCTTATATGTTCAAGTATTCACCTCGTGAAGGTACTAAAGCATTTAAAATGGGCGATGATGTACCGGATGACGTAAAATCAAAAAGACTGCAGCAGATAATTGAACTGCAGCAGAAAATTTCTTATGAAATAAATCAAACTTTGATCGGCAAAGAGGATGTTGTTCTTGTTGAAGGACTCAGCCGTAAATCAGATCAGTTTTTTGCCGGCAGAACTGATACAAATAAAGTTGTTATCATTCCTCTTCACGCTGAAGTAAAAGCAGGCGATTACATAAAAGTTAAAATTAACAGAGCTACACAGGCAACATTGTTCGGTGATTTTGTTGAGTTTGTTGATCCGGCAAAAGATTCACTTGCTCTCACTGCCTGATGTACAACGTTTACTATTGCAAATAAATTTTTAATTCAATGAAGATTATAGTTTTTTTCTTTTCAATACTGTTTTTTATTTCTCCCGGTTTCGTTTATCCGCAGGATGTTGATATTGTACCATACCTGAAGCAAATTGAAAGCGGTGCAAGGGATGAGGTTCTTATAGAACTGCCTGCATTAACCAAAAAGAATCCCGGAAGCCCGTCTTTAAAATTTTTAACCGGAATACTGGAGGAAAATGCAGTAGAAGCTGTTAAGATTTTTGAGGAGATTCTCTTAAATCACCCTCAAAGCAAATATGCTGATGCAAGTCTGTACAGAGTATATTCATATTATTACGCAGTCGGTTCTTACCAAAAATCAAAAACTTATCTTGAACGTTTAAAGAACGAATACCCGGAATCTCCGTATATCAAAATTGCAGACCGTGTAATTCCCGATTCTGAAGATGTCTTTGCAGATAAACAGCAAGGTATTGAAGTTAAGATCACCGAACAGAAGGTTAAACCTGTTCATACTGAGTCATCCCGGTTCCGGATACAGGCGGGCGCTTTCAGTAATGAGGAAAATGCTGTAAATCTTAAAAAAGATTTTGAAGATTCAGGCTTTAAAACAATTATTGAAGAAAAACTGGTAGGCGGTACTCTGTTCAGAGTTGTGTATGTGGGAGATTTTGCCTCGGAGGATGAAGCACGCAATATTCTCCAGGTAATTAACAGGGAATTTAAACTCGATGGACGAATAGTCATTATAAATTGATATAAATTGTTCGAAATAAAATTCATAGGAACCGGTTCGGGTAAGACCACTCTGAGCAGGAATCATTCTTCCTTTCTCATATCCGTTGGAAAGCAAAACATTCTTGTTGATACAGGCGATGGTATCTCAAAAGCGCTTGTTACACAATCTGTTTCTGTGAATGCTGTTACCGGCATACTCATTTCACATCTTCATCCCGATCATTATACAGGCTTAGCTTCACTTATTGTGCAGATGAAAATGCACGGTCGTGCAAAACCGCTTCAGATTTTTATTCACTCTTCCCTCGTTAGTGTAATTGAGCAGTTCTTATACAGGTCTTATTTGTTTAAAGAACGGATGGGCTTCGAACTTGTTTATTCACCCTTCGAATTGAATGAAGAATTAATTGTGGCTGATAATTTTAAAATTCTCGCAAGAAAGAACTCTCATCTTGATGAATATGAAGGGCTTGATGCTAAAGAAAAGCTGAGCTTTGTTTGCTGCAGCTTTCTGTTTTCTGATGGAGAGAGAAAGATTTTTTATACCGGAGATATCGGAAGCAAAAAAGATATGCTTCTTTTTGAAGATCATAAAACAGACGTGATCATATCGGAGTTGACTCATATAAGCCTGGAAGATTTGCTTTCATCCTTATCAGGGTATGAGGCTGATAAAATAATCGTTACACATCTGAGCGAGGAAACAGAAAAAAAATTCCTTCAACTCAGCAAAAGCTTTACCGAGGATCATAAATCAGCAATTATAATGGCATATGACGGTTTGACAGTAAATCTTTAGCTCTGAATTTTAGATTTTCATGATATTGTGAATAAGTGTATATTTGAAACGAATTTTGCCGGATTTTTATCCGGCTTTCTTTTCAATATTTGAAAAAATGGCAGATTGGTTTTTCAGTAAATGATGAATAGAGAAGAATTTAAGAAAAAGTTCGGCATTATCGGCAAGTCGAGGGAAATAAATGACCTTGCCGATGTAGTTTTGCAAGTAGCCAAATCAGACATTTCGATTCTTATCTACGGTGAAAGTGGTACTGGAAAAGAAGTTTTTGCGAGGGCAATTCATGGATATAGCAGCAGGAGTAATAAAGAACTTGTGATTGTCAACTGCGGTGCAATTCCTGAAGGGATTCTTGAAAGCGAATTGTTCGGACATAAGCGAGGCTCGTTCACCGGTGCAACGGAAACACGCAAAGGTTATTTTGAAATAGCAGACGGCGGGACTTTATTTCTAGATGAGATAGCGGAGATGCCGTTAACCACACAGGTGAAACTCTTGCGCGCTATCGAACAGAAAGAATTTATGAAGATAGGGGGCGAAACCGTAACGAAAGTTGATGTAAGGTTAATTGCTGCTACAAATAAAGACCTTCAGCGCGAAGTTGAATTAAAAAGATTCAGAGAGGATCTTTACTTCAGACTTAAAGCGGTTACTCTTTATCTGCCTCCCCTTCGCACCAGGAAAGAAGATATTAAAGAATTTGCAGAACACTTTATAAATACTTATTGTGAAAACAACAGAATCAAAGCTCCCGAACTGACTCACGATGCCCTGTCAGTTTTAATAAATTATGATTGGCCGGGCAATGTCAGGGAATTGAAAAATACGATCGAAACAGCAATAGCTTTGAACATTTCGGGAATTCTTACCGCCGAAACCTTTGCTTCTTTATTGATAAAGGAAGAAAAATCTGCGCCCGAAAAGCGTAATCTTCCCGTCTATCTGCACAAAACAAGTGAAGAAGCCGACAGAGAATTGTTTTACAGAGCGCTTTTCGAAATAAAGAAAGATTTACTCGAGCTAAAGGATCTTGTAATTAACAGGAATAACGAAGTTGTTGGCGCAAATCCTCATACAGTTACTCATGATGTAGTTCCATTGGATCAGCTTGAGAAGGAAGCAATTCAAAATGCACTGGAAAGCACCCGCGGAAATAAACGAATTGCTGCTAAAATGCTTAATATCAGTGAGCGCACTCTATACAGAAAAATAAAAGAATATGACCTCAGGTAGAAGAAAAAAAAATGAACTTGCCGGCTATCTGCTGTTTAACAACCTGGCTGCCGAAAGGATACTATATATAGCGGTATTTTTGTTGTTTATCAGCTTATGCGTACTTAATTTTGCATCGTGCTGTGCATATTCATTTACTGGAGCATCGGTCCCGAAACATATTGAATCAATCGCGATTCCGATTGCCGATGACAGAAGCGGTGCAGGCGAACCCGGTTTACGAGAGTTATTAACCGAGCGCCTGACACAAAAATTTATTGATGATAATACACTAAGGGTTGCCGAAAGAATAAATGCTTCAGCAGTGCTTGAGTGTACTATCATTTCTCTTTCTGACGCACCTGCCATTGTTACAGCAGGTGAAACGATTACATCGAGGCGAATTACGATTACGGTTCAGGCTGCATACAGAGATCTTGTTCAGCGTGTAACTGTTTTTGAGAAAAATTTTTCTAACTATGGAGACTATCCTTCGGGAGGCAGCATCAGTCAGCGCAATGAAGCTATAGCTTCAGCCGTTGAAAAAATTTCTGAAGATATTCTTTTAGATACAGTCTCAGGATGGTAATAATTATTATGAGGTTTTAATTTATGGATGATATAGTACTGATCGGATATTTTCTTTCCTTATCAATTCTTTTCATATTTGGCAGTCATGGTTTTATAATGCTTTACTACCACCGCAAGTATAAAAATGTAAAGCACCACTCAAAAGAGGATTTTACACCGGATTCACTCGTTACTATTCAGCTTCCGCTCTACAATGAATTATATGTTGCCGACAGGCTGATCAATACAGTCTGCGAAATTGATTATCCGAAAGACAAACTTGAAATCCAGGTTCTTGATGATTCAACAGATGAAACCACAGAAATTGTTGCACAAGTGGTTGAACAGAAACAGAAAGAAGGATTTGATATTGTTCATATAAGACGCGGCACAAGAGAAGGATTTAAAGCCGGCGCGCTCAGAGAGGGTTTGAAAACTGCTAAAGGTGAGTTCGTTGCTATTTTTGATGCTGATTTTATTCCTCACCCGGATTTCCTCAGGAAAACACTTTCTTTCTTCAGTGATGAAAAAGTTGGAATGGTTCAGACAAGGTGGGAACATCTTAATGGTGATTATTCCATCCTAACAAAGGCTCAGGCGCTTGCACTCGACGGTCACTTCGTAATTGAACAGACTGTTCGTAATAAGGCAGGCTTTTTCATTAACTTTAACGGAACCGGCGGTATCTGGCGGAAAAAGTGCATTGAAGAAGCAGGCAACTGGCAAGATGATACTCTTACAGAAGATCTTGACCTCAGCTATCGCGCCCAATTAATTGGTTGGAGATTTGTATTCCTGAAAGATTTTACCTCGCCGGCTGAACTGCCATCAGAAATAAATGCGCTCAAAAACCAGCAGTTCAGATGGACAAAAGGCGCTATTGAAACTGCAAAGAAAATACTTCCGCAGGTTTGGAAGTCGAAAGTTCCGTTAAGAATTAAGCTTCAGTCCACTTTCCATTTAACAAATAATCTTGTCTTTCCGTTTATTCTTCTGGTAGCAATTCTGAACGTTCCATTAATTTTTGTAAAGAACAGCGGTTCACATCAGCTTTATTTTGCTGTGCTGTCGTTGTTTGTGCTTGCGTTTATCAGTTCATTCCTGTTCTATCTGTACGCTCAAAAAGATATAAGAGTGGACTGGCGAAAGAAGATAGTATTATTTCCGTTGTTCATGGCAGGAAGTATGGGCTTTGCCGTTAACAACTCCCGCGCGGTCTTTGAAGGTTTGTTAAGCAGGAAGAGTGAATTTGTCAGAACTCCGAAATTTAAATTAGTTGACAATGCTGATACGTGGGCTGATAAAAAATATTCTTCACGAAAGATCGGCTTATCGGTTATTGTTGAATTACTTATGGCAGTTTACTGTCTTGTTGGAATTGCCTCATCAATATATTTCCTCGAGATTGCGGCGCTTCCGTTCCAGATATTGTTCTTTATAGGGTTCTCTTTCGTTGCGCTGACATCAATCAGACATGCACTTGCAAAACGCTAAAAGGAAAAATTGGATAAATCAAACCGGAAAATATTTAACGATAAAGTCAGCCTTGTTTACGAGTATAACAAACAGTCTCCGCTGTTCGTCAGGATGGCAAACATTGAGATCGAAAATAATAACCTTGATGCTGCCATTGAAATACTTTCTGCCGGAATCAGGTTGTATCCCGAATATGCAGTTGCGCATTTTGTTTTGGGCAAAGCTTATACCTTAATTGGCAGCTATAAGCTTGCATTAAGTTCCATAAAAACCGGGGCTGAGCTTATCTGCTCTCCTAAAACATATGAATTTTACCTTCGTGAAATCGAAAACATAAAAAAGCAAAGAACACTTTTTGAAACCAGCCGCGGAAGTATTTTCCTTTCAAAAGAAGAAGATTATCCGGATGTTAATCAGCAGGATCTTTTTGACGAAGCTTTGAACGGCAGCGACCTTCAGCCCGATACAGAAGAAGAAAATGAAGAACTTGCCAGGCTGGCTCGTGAAATTTCACAGGCTAAAATTCCATTTGAAGCGGGAAACTCGGACCAGGATGATATTTCTTTTAATGATGGCACTTACAAAAATGTAATTGCATCCGAAACACTTGCAAAAATTTATATATCGCAGGGGGAAATAAACGAAGCGATAACTGTTTTTGAAAATCTGAAGTTAAAATACCCCGATAAAAAAGACTATTATGATGAGCAAATTACAGGTTTAATGCCCAAGCAAAACAATGAGTAAATATCATTGTTCTCTTCATCCGAAATTATGACAGATATCTCATCTCTGAAAAAACTCCCGAGAAATTATTATGTAAGAAATGTTCTGACGGTGGCTGAATCATTGCCCGGAAACATTTTTGTCCGGAAGAAAGGGAAAAAACTTTATGCCGGCAGGATTGTCGAGGTTGAAGCATATGACGGCTCCGTTGATGAAGCAGCTCATTCATTTAAAGGCAAAACAAAACGCAACGAGGTGATGTTCGGGCAGGGAGGATTTTTATATGTATATTTCACTTACGGCGCACATTTCTGCTGTAACGTTGTTACAGGTAAACAAGGTGAAGGGTCTGCCGTTCTTATTCGCGCAATTGAACCGGTTAAGGGAATAAAACGTATGAGTATCAACCGTTATGGCACTGATTTGTTAAATGACATGAAAAAATATAATTTAACCAACGGACCGGGTAAGGCTTGCAGTGCATTTGAAATCAACAGTTCAGATAACGGTATGGATCTTACCGGTGATATAATTTTTATTCTTAACGCCGCTTTAAAACCGGGAGAAAAAGTTATTACTTCAACAAGGATTGGAATAACCAGATCGGTTCAACTACCCTGGCGGTTTTTTATTAAAGATAATCCTTTTGTATCGAAGAAATGAAAGCACCTGAAAATTTACTTATTGTGCGCACCGACCGAATTGGCGATGTAGTCCTTTCGCTGCCGCTTGCCAGACTCGTAAAAAAGCATTATAAGGATTGCAAGGTTACTTATCTGGTAAGAGATTATACGCGCGAGCTGGTTGAAGATCATCCGTATATTAACGAAGTTCTTATACTGAATGAATCGAACGGTAAAGTAAATATTAAATCAAATATTCAACAGATAGTTAAGTTCAGGTTTGATGCCGGTATTGTTGTTTATCCTACATTCCGGACAGCGCTGATTTTGTTCCTGTCCGGGCTGAAAACAAGAATAGGAACCGGTTACAGGTGGTATTCGTTTCTATTTAACAAAAAAGTATTTGAACATCGTAAGTACGCTGAAAAACACGAGCTTGAGTTTAATGTAAACTTATTGAAAATGATTGGGATTGATGAAACAATTAATCCTGATACAGTCCGGTTCGACTTGCAGGTTAACGGCAGAACAGTTGAAAAAATCAACGAACTTTTTTCTGAACACAATGTAGACGAAAACAGACCTGTTGTAATTGTTCATCCCGGCAGCGGCGGTAGTGCGGTTGATCTTTCCGCAGAAAAATTAAAAGAGCTTGCAGTAATGCTATCTGCGGAAAACGATATAACTTTAATAATTACAGGCAGTGCTTCTGAAAAAAGCCTTTGTGAACAATTAGTTGTAAATGATAAAGTAATTAACCTTGCAGGTTTTCTTTCAATAAAGGAAATTATCGCCTTAATAAATCGTTGCACGGTATTTGTATCAAATTCAACCGGACCGATTCATATTGCTGCTGCTCTTGATAAGCACACTGTAGGATTTTATCCTAATCTTTTAGCTTGTTCTCACAAAAGATGGAGACCCTACAGCACCAAATCGGAAATATTCACTCCTGTTACGGAATGTAAAGATTGTGCGAGGGAACAGTGCTTAAGTACAAATTGTATGAACACCATCAATATGAAAGACGTGTTTGAAAAAATTATGAGTATTATCAAGTTTCAGAAACAGACGGAGTTTAATAATGACCGGTAAAATATTAATATTGCTGATGCTGATTTCGGGCGCTGCATATTCATTTAACACTTCCACGCAGTCACCTGATTCAGATGATTTCCGCAAACTGACAAACAAAGCATTCAAAGAAGGTGAAAAGCTGACATTTGATGTTAAGTATGGATTTGTAACTGCCGGAATAGCCGTGATGCAGATACCGAGAATCAGGAAAATGTCAGGCAGGGAAGTTTATCACGTTACTTTTGAGGTTAACACGGTACCAAGTTTCGACTGGTTCTTTAAAGTAAGAGACCGCTATGAAACTTTTATTGATGTTGAGGGACTGTTTCCCTGGCGCTTTCAGCAGCATCTCAGGGAAGGTAATTACAAGAGAGATTTTTCAGCTTTCTTTGATCAGAGAAGAGGTAAAGCAAAAACCAGTGAAGGCGAGTATGATATTCCCAGGTACGTAAATGATATAGTTTCTGCATTTTATCTTGCACGTACTTTTGATTATTCCAATATGAAGATTAATGATAAAATTCGTATGCAGAATTTCTACAATGATAAGGTTCATGATCTCGATGTAAAATTCCTGGGGCGCGAAACAATAACTGTTGCTGCTGGCACTTTCGATTGCATTTTAGTCGAACCTCTTGTAAAAGAAGGAGGTTTATTCAAGCACGAAGGTAATATTCTTATCTGGCTTACAGACGATGATCTTAAAGTGCCGGTTAAAGTAAGAACAAAAATTATTGTCGGTTCTGTTGATGCAGAATTAACCAATTATGAGGGACTGGCAGGTAAACTGACCTCGAAGCGAAAATAATTTTCAATTCCAATCACATAAATGTATTTCAATGCCGGGATCATGGTGCATGCTGGTTCCGGCATTTCTTTTTTATCGGGGGCTTAAAAAAATCAAATAAAACAACATTGAGATGCCTCTGAGATTATTCATTTAACCGGCTTTTATTTATTTTTATAACTGAATTTATTATGAACTGAAAACTTATGGATGAATTTCAAAAAGAACCTGTTCCGGAAAACCAAAGCCCGGAAAAACAATCAGCTTCTGAACAAAAATTTTTTGTTTCGCCCGTAGCAGCCGGAATTATCGGGCTTGCAGGGGCTTTCTTTCTGTACCAGATTGTTGGCGGCGGTTTAACTTTGCTCATCTTTGGATTTGATCTTGAAGCTGCGCCTGTTGACGGAATGCGGCTTATGACTATAGCGGGACAGATACTATTCATTCTTCTGCCTGCCTTATTGTTCGCAAAGTTTTTTTATTTCGATATATCACGCGTAATCAAATTCAATCTGCCCGAAGGCAAAGAAGTTTTGCTATTCATTCTGGGAATGATAATCCTCATTCCACTGCTTCAGAATTATCTTTACATACAGAATCACATTATCGAAAAACTTGCTGCGGGTTCAGAATTTATTAACTCCGTAAAATCCGTGCTTGATTCCCTTAATGAGCTTGTAGAAAAAACATACGGTAATCTTCTGAAAGCCGAAACCATCATCGAAGGGGCATTTGTTATTTTTCTTGTTGCTGTTATACCTTCGATCTGCGAGGAAACAATGTTCCGCGGATTCATTCAAAAAAGTTTCAGCTTCAAAATAAAACCATTTTGGGCAGCGGGTATTACGGCTGTGTTTTTTGGTCTTTATCATTTCAATCCTTATGGAATTCTTCCGCTGATAATGCTCGGCTTTTATTTCGGATTTGCTGCCTATATGAGTAATTCTCTTGTAATACCCATGCTGCTTCACTTCCTTAATAATCTGCTTGCAGTACTTGTTTACTTTATATTCGGAAGCAGTGAATTTATCGATACGGCGATAGAATCAAGTATTGACATAAGCTCATCAATTATATCGTTCATTTTTCTGTTTACTTTATTTGCAGGAGTGTTATTTTTAATAAAGAGATATTATGCAGACAAAAACAGAGACAGGAGTTGAATATGATTTGCCCAAATTGCAGATATGAATATGTGGAAGGTGTAACTGAATGCCCGGATTGCGGTATAGCTCTGGCAGATGAATCTGCAATTATGGAACCAGAGATACTTAATGAAGACGACTGGACTATTATTTTTACATCTCATTATGAATATGAAGCCCGGATGATTAAAGACAACCTTCAGGCTGCCGGTATTGATGCGGCAATACTATCTCAGGCAGACAGAAATTTTCCCGCTCCCGGTGATCTGTCAATTGTAAAGCTTCTGGTTAAAAAACAGGATGCTGAAGAGGCTGTTAAATTTATTGAAGAATTTTCGAGTAATAACAGTAGTGATCAGCAAGAGGAATGAAGTCTTTCTCCAATATAGCAGCGCGGGTTTTTGTATCAGTAATAGCAATACCCATAATAATTTTTCTTTGTTATAAAGGCGGATTTTATTTTTTCATCTTTGCCAGCGGCATAGCGCTGATTTCATATTATGAATTCTGGCGGATAGTGAAAAGCAAGGGAGTATCTGCAAACCTTTGGCTTGGTTTAATATTTATCCTGCTTCTAATGTTAAATATATATAAGCCCTTTTTGGATTTATATACATTACTGATAGTACTTATAGTATTAGCATCAATAATCGAATTATTCAGAGACAGAGGTTCTGCAATTCATAACCTTGGCTCCACTTTCCTGGGAATATTCTACATTGGATTGCTTGCAACATCGCTTATTGATATAAGAGAATTTTATCCCAACATTGGCGAATTGTACAACAGGGGCGGTTATCTGATAATATCTTTACTCGCAGCAATATGGATTTGTGACTCGGCTGCTTATTTTCTGGGTATTAAGTTTGGAAAGCACAAGCTGTTTTTACGTGTTAGTCCCAATAAAAGCTGGGAAGGCGCTGTTTTTGGCTTTCTCTTTGCCATTATAAGTATGATTTTGGCAAAGCTATTAATTCTCGATTTCCTCAACTGGCAAACCGTTATCGCATTTGGATTAATTATCGGAACAATTGGTCAGATAGGAGATTTGGTAGAATCATTATTTAAAAGAGATGCCGGAACTAAAGACTCTTCAGGTATTATTCCGGGTCACGGCGGAGTATTTGACAGGTTCGATTCACTTCTGTTAACTGCGCCCTTCATTCTTTTATACCTGAGATTTTTTGGAAGATGATAAGTAATTATGAACAAAAACGGAAAAAATAAAGTCAGCGTTATTACACTCGGCTGCGCAAAGAACACGGTTGACTCTGAACGACTTATGAAGCAGCTTCAGGCTAATAATATAAAGCTTACAAATGATGCACAAAATGCAGACACTGTCATTATTAACACCTGCGGATTTATTGAGGCAGCCAAAGAAGAATCAATAAATACAATACTCAGCGCGGTTGCCCGTAAACAGAATGGAGAGTTAAAAAAAATAATTGTCGCGGGCTGTCTTTCCGAAAGGTACCCAGATGAGCTTTCCAACAATATTCCGGAAGTTGATTCTTTCTTCGGGACAGAAAATTATGAGGGTATTCTTAAAGAGTTTGGCGGCGAATTAAAATATAATCTCCTGGGTGAAAGACTACTGACAGCACCTTCGCATACTGCATATCTTAAAATATCTGAAGGCTGCGACCATCCCTGTTCGTTTTGTGCCATCCCGCTAATGCGCGGCAAACATCGCTCCGTTCCTATAGAAAACATTTTAAGTGAAGCAGGCTTCCTCGCCCGAAATAACACGAAAGAATTGGTTCTGATTGCTCAGGATACAACTGATTACGGGATTGATTTATACGGTAAACGGCGTCTATCGGAACTACTAAACAAACTGAGCGAAATAAAAGCAATAGAGTGGATACGTATTATGTATGCTTACCCATCGCATTTTCCGGATGATGTGATTGATACTATAGCAAATAATCCCAAAATATGTAATTACATTGATATACCGCTTCAGCATATAAATGATAATGTGCTTCGCTCAATGAGAAGAGGTGTAACGGGTTCACGAACACGGCAGTTGATCAGGAAACTACGCGATAGAATTCCGGACATCACTATCAGAACCACCTTCATAACCGGTTATCCGGCTGAAGGTGAAGAGGAATTCCGGGAACTTTGCCAATTTGTTGAAGAATTCAAATTCGATCGTATCGGCACATTCACTTTTTCGGTTGAAGAAAACACGGCAAGTTATATTTTAGGGGATACTGTGCCGGACGAAATAAAAAACCAACGGCGGGAAAGGCTTATGGAAATTCAGAAAGAAATATCGCTCCAAAAAAACTCCTCTTTTACCGGTAAGGAACTAAGAGTTCTTATCGATAGTATTGAGGGTGAGTTTTATGTTGGCCGCTCATACAGGGATGCCCCTGAAGTTGATGGTGAAGTTCTTATTCCTGCTGCAGGCTTAAATCTTCAGACGGGGAGCTTTTATAACTGTAAAGTATATGACTTTAATGAATATGATTTATTTGCAAACGTTCTCCTTAACGGGAGGGAAAAAATATGAAATTACACTATTTATTTCTGACAATTTGTTTAACCTGGATTTGCACCTTCGCACAGGTTCAAAAACCTGTTGATAAAAATGATGCCGTAGGAAACCAGCCCAAATATTACCAGGATTTTTTGAACTTTGAATCTGACCGTGAAAATATGACACGCCTCGACGTCTTTATTCAGGTTCCATACTCAGCAGTTCAATTTATCAGAGGCGGTGTTGGTTTTGAAGCCAATTACTCTATTACGGTTACTATATTTGATGAGTCCGGCGAAAGGATGATAACAGAACGTACCTGGAATGAAAAGATTGAGACTACAGATTTTAACCAGACTACTGCAGGAGAAAATTTTAATCTCAGTATGCGTTCATTCCACCTCGAACCAGCAAAATATAAGATTCGCACGACAATAGAAGACAAAGATTCGAAAAGAAGGTATTCATCCGACAATATTTACACAGTGCGTGACCTTAACAAAGGGCTTGCAATGAGTGATCCGATGATAATAGCAAAGCAGACCATTGTTGAAGGGAGTAACAGGATAATCCCAAATATTCCGCGAAATGTTCCGCTTCAAAGTGAAGGGATGAACCTCTTCTTTGAACTTTACTCGGATAGCCCGCAAACCGTAACCCTTATATATAAAATAATGGATTCAGATCAGAAGATTGTATCTGAATATTCAGAAGAGAGAAATCTTGAAGCAGGCAGAACAACAGCATTTTACACTATCGAAGAGTTTCCGATTGCTATTGGCAGCTACACTATAAACATCAGACTGTTTAATTCCAGGCAAAAATTATTAAGTGAAGTAAATAAAACATTTTTATCAAGATGGTCGGGTGTTCCGATTAATATTTCTGATTTTGACAAAGCAGTCTCTCAACTGATTTACATCGCAACGCCATCAGAACTAAGTTATATCGAAGGTGCGGATTCACAGGAAGAGAAGATCAGAAGATTCATGGATTTCTGGAAGCAAAAAGACCCTACCCCTGACACGAAAGATAATCCGGTATTTGAAGAATATTTCAGAAGGATTGCTTACTCTAACGAAAACTTTTCCACTTACTTTGAAGGCTGGCGTTCAGACAGGGGGATGGTTTATACCATTCTTGGTCCGCCATCAAACATTGATCGTCATCCCTTCAACTATGATTCCAAGCCTTATGAAATCTGGGAATATTACGAACTTAACAGACGGTTTATTTTCCTTGATGAAACCGGCTTCGGTGATTACAGGCTGATTACTCCATTGCGTGGTGATTCATTCAGATACCGGTATTAAATCTGCATAATTAATTCACCATGATTTTGACCGTCACTATAAATCCGCTGCTTGAGTTTCGGTTTGTTTATCCAAAAGTTATTCCGGGCAATTTTCATCGTAACGGAAAAGAATACCTTCTTGCCGGAGGCAAAGGAATTAATGTAAGCCGTCAGTTAAATTATCTTGGTGTTCCGAATATAGCTTTAACATTTCTTGGCGGATCCATGGGGAAACTTCTGCGTAATCAGCTTTCAGAAGAAAAGATAAACTTTTCGGCAATAAAAACTAAAGGTGAAACCCGTAAAGCTTCTGTTATAATTGACGAGCAGGATCAAAAAGTTACTATGTTTTTCGGCAGCAATACCGGGGTTTCCGGGCAGGAGGCAAATGAATTTATAATTAAGCTTGAAAAGATGATCCGCAACTGTGAAATAGTTGTTTTTTCTGGCAGTTCACCTTGCGCAGAAACGAATAAGATTTTTCCTGCCGGAATTAAAATAGCCAACCAATATGATAAGATATCAATTTGTGATACGTATGGCGCTCACATGCAGGATTGTATTAATGCTTCACCTACAGTTATTCATAACAATCTTGAAGAGACAGAAAGCTCGTTGATTATTTCCCTTAAAAGTGAAAACGAAAAAAGACAATACCTCGATTTACTTTACGGGAAAGGAATTAAACAGGTATTCCTGACAGATGGCGGCTCACCGGTTTATGCATCTAACTTTGACTTTCATTTCAGATGCGATATTCCGTACTTAAGTGCAGTTGATCCTACAGGCAGCGGCGATAGCTTTACCGCAGCGCTGGCATACGGATTATACCACGACCTCACATTTGAAGAAACGCTTTTGTTTGGCGTTTCACTGGGTTGTGTCAATGCATCGCGTACTGATATTTGTAATGTAAAACCAGATGAAGCACAAAATATTAAACATCTTTTTTCTGTTTCACCTGTTGGTAAAAAGATGAAGGTGATAGATGTTACACCACGCTAAATTATTCATATCGTTTTTTATTCTTTCCGGATTTTGCCTTTCACAATCAGTTGACGTTATAAATATTTCAGGGAACAGAGTATTCAGTAAAAGTGATATTGAAATTTTTGCAGGCATTTATCGCGGCATGCCGTTCGATTTCACTCTTACCGATTCAGTAAAACAACGCATTGCAATGAGCTTTGCTGAAAGAGGATATCATAACGCAGTGATTGAAGATATCGAAACAGCTTTTTCTTCCGATTCGCTTAAAGTCAATTTTGATATCCGTCTGAAGGAAGGCGAACCGACAATCGTATCTAAAGTACACTTAAATATTTCCGACTCTGCCCTGGTAAGAAACATCGCATCATTCTTCCGGCATATTGAAGGACGAATATTTAACAAGTTTGAAATTGAAGAGAGTTTTCTCGAAACAATCACATTTCTTGAAAACAACGGTTATCCGTTTACCAGAGTAATTGTTGAATCAGTTCATCTTTTTAACGATCCGGAAACTGAAAATAAATTTGCGGAGTTATTTATTAACCTTGATAAAGGCAGCGAAAGCAGAATTGATAAAATTGAAATAAGGGGTAATTCTTCAACAAAAGATTATGTAATAATACGTGAACTACGGCTTGAAGCAGGAGAACTTTATTCACAAAAAAGAATTGAAAAACTTCCGAGGAGGCTTAACAGGTTAAGGTTTTTTGAGCCGGTAAGAACACCCGATTTTTATTTCAATTCACAAAACGAAGGCATACTGCTTGTTGAAGTCAAAGAAAGACAAACAAATAACTTTGATGGTGTGATTGGTTACGTGCCCGGCAGAGGTGATAATGAAAAAGGATTTATAACAGGGCTGGTAAATATCAGCCTTCGAAACTTATTCGGAACCGGACGCGCAGCGGCAATCAGATGGCATCAGTTTGATCGCTATTCGCAGGAAATGGAACTGAAGTACCTTGAACCATGGCTGCTTGGTTACCCCTTCAATATCAGTACAGGCTTCTTTCAGAGGAAGCAGGATACAACTTACGTACAAAGGAAGGTTGAAGGCGCTCTTGAATTTCTTGCAACGGAAGATATCTCTGCGGCTGTTTTTATTGCAAGTGAAAGTGTTATTCCTACCGAAAATGTTATACCAAGGTTTACAGTTTATAACTCCACATCATTTACAACCGGATTAAGTTTAAAAATTGATACACGCGATGACCCATTCGCTCCAACAGAGGGATTGTTATTCATTACATCGTATTCATTCAGCAGAAAAAAAATCAGCGGTCCGTTGCAGTTCATTACACCTGAACTCAAACTAAAAGTAAACTATCAACGTATTACACTCGGACTTTCTGCTTTCTATGAAATTTTTCAAAACAATGTAATTGCCGCTTCTGTTCACGGACGCGAGCTGCGCGGCGAACAGTTTGAAGACAGTGACCTTTTCAGACTTGGCGGAACTAATTCTTTGCGCGGTTACAGAGAAGAACAATTTTTAGGTTCAAGAATTCTCTGGTCAAATCTTGAATACAGGCTGCTGCTTACGAGGAGGTCTTATGCATTTCTTTTTTTTGATACAGGCTATTTTTTACGGGATGAAGATACAGCAAGATCTATCCCGAAGAATGAAGGGTTCAGAATTGGTTATGGATTAGGACTGACAATCGAAACCGGTCTTGGTATTCTTGGTGTCAGCTTTGCACTTGCAAAAGGTGATTCTTTCAGTGATGGTAAAATTCACTTCGGGTTGTTAAACGAATTTTAACATAAATCTTCGTTAACTAAAGCGCTCTGTCAAAATTCTATTTGAAGTGGTGACGAAAAAATTCTTATTTTTAATTATGAGATTGAAGTCAACAATTATTTCATACACTAAACTTGCACGTCCGCTAAATTCACTCATTACATTTTTAGTAATTATTGTTGCTGCAGTTATAAGCGCTCCCGATAGCTTTTTGGACACAAAAATTCTTTTAGCCGCATTCTCAGGAACTTTTACTGCAATGGCTGGAAATGTGATCAATGATATTTATGATATAGGAGTTGACAGAATAAACCGGCCTGAAAGACCATTGCCCTCAGGACAGATCAAACAGCGAAATGCTTTTCTCTTCTATGTAATTCTTGTAATGTCCTCGTTCATTTTATCATCAATGATTAACATAGCCGCATTTGTTGTTGTTCTGTTTGCAACCAATTTATTATTTCTTTATTCGTACAAGTTGAAAAGCATTCCATTGGTCGGGAATATTGCAGTGGCGCTGCTTACAGGACTTGCATTTATTTATGGCGGTATTGCAGTAAACAACCCGGTTGCTGCATTCATACCTGCATTGTTTGCTTTTCTTATCAATTTAATTCGCGAAATAGTTAAAGATATTGAAGACGTTGAAGGGGACATGCGCTTTGGAATAAAAACGCTGCCTTCAAAATATGGAATAAGGAAAACAAAGATTATCGTCTTTACACTGGCATTACTGCTTATTGCAGCAACATACCATCCGTTCTTATATGGTTATTACAGAATTGAATATTTCATAACTGTTATGGTTCTGGTTAATCCGCTGATAGTTCTGTCCGTAAAAAAACTTATGACCGAACACGATAAAAAAACTCTTGGAAAAATTTCCGGGCTTCTTAAATTGAGTATAGTTTTCGGATTAATTGCAATTTATTTTGGAATATGATCTCCTTAATGAAAGTATTCGACAACAGTTTTCTCAGTGGAAACGTAAAACTTATCGCCGGTGTAGATGAAGCTGGCAGGGGACCGCTTGCCGGGCCTGTTATTGCTGCCGCAGTTGTGTTTTTGCCTGATACTTTTATTGAAGGGATTAACGATTCAAAAATCCTTACCGAAGCTGAAAGGGAAGCCCTCTTTCCGATTATAATCGAAAAGGCATTATCATACTCTTTCACATCCATATCAAATAAAAAGATAGATGAACTAAATATTCTCCAGGCATCATTGCTGGCAATGCATTCCTCTGTCCGGCGGCTTAAAGTCAAGCCTGATATTGTGCTGCTGGATGGAAATAAAAGCTATAGTTCTTCGGGCAAAATTATACTGGTGGTTAAAGGAGATTCAAAATCATTCGCCATTGCAGCAGCATCTATTATCGCCAAAGTATTAAGGGACAGACTAATGAAGAGATTGTCTGTTTACCATCCCCTGTATGGATGGGAGAAAAATAAAGGTTATCCGACAAAGTTTCATATAAATGCAGTAAAACAATTTGGTCCTACATCATTGCATCGAAAAACTTTCTTAAAGAAAATATTATCAGAGCAGGAAGAATTAACAGGCTCATATTCTCATTAAACTCAAACTTGCATTTGTTCACTTATGCCCGGCAAATGGTTATGAATAAAGATCAATCTTCAAAACAAGTTGGCAATAAAGCCGAAGACCTCGCGGCTGAATTTCTTAAATCCAGGGGTTATGAAATAATTGAACGCAACTACAGGTATGGTAAAGGAGAGATTGATATCATTGCTTTGGATCCGGAGAATAACTTTACTGTTTTTGTCGAGGTTAAATCCCGTGATAGTCTGGAATTTGGTGATCCGATAAATGCAATGACAAGAGGAAAAATCAAGCAGGTAAAAAGGATTGCTGAGCTTTATCTTTACGAAAAAGTAATTAAAGAGGTTGACTGCCGCTTTGATGTGATAACGGTTGTGGGTCCAAACAGTCAAGAACCTGAACTCGAACATTGGGTTAATGCTTTTGATTACTAATCATTATCTTAAATGGTAATATGAAGTTTATCAGGTCGTATATAAGAATAGTTGACAGCTTAAGCGAAAAATCTGGCAGTATAATTTCATGGTTCACTTTGGCTCTTGTGCTTGTAGTGTGTTATGATGTGTTCACAAGATATCTTCTGAGAGAAGGCAGTGTTGCACTGCAGGAACTTGAATGGCATATCTTTTCAATAATATTTTTACTCGGCGCTGCCTATACCTTAAAAATTGATGAACATGTTCGGGTTGACGTTTTTTATGCAAAGTTGACAGAGAAGAGACAAGCGTGGATAAATCTTATCGGAACAATTCTATTCCTTACTCCATTTACGCTTCTAGTAATTTACTCATCAAAAGAATTTGTATTTGCATCGTGGCGGGTTTCTGAAACTTCACCGGATGCAGGCGGTTTACCCGCGAGGTATATTCTGAAAGCCATAATTCCCGTTTCATTCTTTATGATGTTCCTGCAGGGAACTTCACTGGCGTTAAAGTCTTACCTGAAAATAAAAAATTCTTCTGCTGAAGATGAGATAAAAACCTGATTACAATGGATATACTGCCTTTTCTTTTTTTCGCGGTTGTGCTTATACTTTTATTAAAAGGATTTCCTGTAGCTTACACACTTGGCGGTGTATCGGTTATATTCGGATTGTTTGTCTTCGGTTTTAATTACTTTAATCTGCTGCCGCTTCGTATATGGGGCATAATGTCGAACTATGTTTTGATCGCAGTACCGCTTTTTATTTTTATGGGAGTAATGCTCGAAAAATCCGGGCTTGCAGAAGAGCTTCTCGAAACAATGGCATTATTGTTCGGAAAGATAAGAGGCGGTTTAGCAATATCTGTTTTGATGGTGGGCGCATTGCTTGGTGCATCTACAGGAATAGTGGGGGCTACTGTTGTAACGATGGGAGTTCTGAGCTTGCCGGTTATGATCAAGCGGGGCTATAAACCTGAATCGGCTGCGGGTATAATAATGGCTTCAGGAACTCTCGGGCAAATAATTCCTCCGAGCATTATACTTGTTCTCCTTGGTAGTGTTTTAAATGTTCCGGTAGGAACGTTGTTTATTGCGGCAGTAATCCCGGGCGCGGTATTAGTATTTTTATTCTTTCTCTGGCTTCTGACATTAACTGTCTTCAAACCAAAATCTGTTCCTGCAATGCCTGAAGAAGAGCTGGATGTATTCAAAGGAATGGTTAGGATTAAGCAGATACTTGGCGCTTTCATTCTGCCATTTGTACTGGTGACTGCAGTCTTAGGTTCAATCTTTGCAGGAATTGCTTCACCAACGGAAGCTGCAGCAGTCGGTGCGCTTGGCGCCATTCTTTTAACAACTATAAGAGGAAAGCTCAGCGTTAAAATATTAAAAGCGGTAATGTTAAAAACCACATCGCTTACAAGCATGGCGTTTATGATACTTGTAGGTGCGGCAGCATTCGGATTAGTATTCAGAGGTATGCATGGCGATCGTTACCTGGCAGAACTGATACTCACATCTAACCTTGAACAGCATCATTTTATTGCCATAGTGATGATTATAATTTTTATCTGCGGCTTCTTTATAGATTTTATTGAAATTACTTTCATCATTGTTCCGGTTGTTGTTCCGCTTTTTGTTCATCTCAATATTGATCCTGTATGGGCAGGTATATTGATCGCAATGAATTTACAGACTTCTTTCCTGACACCGCCGTTCGGATTTTCAATTTTCTATTTGAAGGGAGTTGCGCCACCGGGTATCACTACAGCACAGCTTTACAGAGGGGTTGTTCCATATGTAATTATACAGTTGATAGCACTGCTTTCTATTATCATCTTTCCTGAAATTGCATTATGGCTGCCGGGATTCCTTACAAATTAGAAATAAAGAATTTGCTTATTCGATCGGGGTCAGAATGTTTTTCATATCTCCTTGAAGAAAGAGATTTAAATCTGGTTAAAAATATTTTAAATTTTTCTCCGGAACTCTGTCCAATCTCTTGGTTTTCTGTGTAACATTTTTAAATGTTATGTTACTCAGTGTAACGCAGAGAACACACGGGAGATAGAATAGACTATTCATTAATCAGATTATGGTAAGCCGGAGAATTCATTATTTGAGTTCGTGAAATAGAAAACAAATAACTTTTTTCGGATTATTTTAAAAATCAAAATAAAATCTCTCAGTAAGATCATTCCAATCAGAAACTGACTTCCGGAATTTAACATACGATTCATAAACCTTTTTACTCATTGCATCGGAAGCCATTAACTCCATAAAAACCTCATCTGCTTTCTCTTTGAATAATCTCATAACATCATCCGGAAATTGCCGGAATTCTACTTCCCCTTCATCTTTTATCTTTTTATAATACTCTCCATTCTTAGATTCAAAACCGGATAACATCATCACATTAGCCGCTGCTGCTGCGTATCTTACAATATTCTGAAGCTCTTCATCCAATTGATTAAAAGCGCTTTTATTTATCATCAATTCAAGAATTGCAGTCGGTTCCTGCCAGCTTGGATGGTAATAGTATTTGGCAATATCCTGAAATCCCATCAGGTAATCGTGATAAGGACCTACCCATTCGAGTGCATCAATTACACCGCGTTCAAGATTTGTGTATAATTCACCGGCAGGAGAAAGAATTGAGGTTGCACCTGCTTTGGTAATAACTTTCCCGCCAAGCCCTGCCATTCTCCACTTTAATCCGCGAATATCTGAAACAGAATTTATTTCTTTTTTGAACCAGCCTCCCATTTGACCGCCGGTATTTCCTGCCGGCATAGCAATAAGGTTAAAAGGCGCGTAAACCTCATCCCATAATTGCTGCCCGCCGCCATGATAAATCCATGCATTAACCTGCTGTGTATTCATACCGAAAGGAACGCTCGCAAAAAATTGTGCAGCCGGAACTTTTCCTGACCAATAATAAGCGGCAGTGTGACCCATTTCAGCAATGCCCTGTGAAACCGCATCAAAAGCTTCAAAGGGCGGCACTAATTCACCGCCGCCGTAAACCTGTATCTTCAATTTTCCATTTGACATTTTATCAATCCATACCGCTAATTGTTCTGCATATTCACCAAGCAGTGGAAAATGAGGTGGCCAGGCAGTAACCATCTTCCACTCGAATTTTTTGCCGGTAATTACCGAGTGTGATGAATGATTTTGTTCTGAACCGCAGCCTGCAGCTAAACCGGCGCTTGCAGCTATGGCAGCGAATGAGGCGTTCCTGATAAATTCTCTGCGGGGTACTTTTTTCATCGCTTATTCCTTTTTTTTATTGTGTGAATAAATTATCAAAATTATCTATAAATTTGAACTAATAGTTTTCAATAATCTATAAGCCTTTTTTCAGCCGTGTAATTTTATTATTTTCAATCGTGATTATCGAAGGAAATAAAAGATTTAAACAAATATCAATATTAAAGATTGAACCAGGAAATCAAACAATCAGTTACTGTCATACGGGTTAAGGAATTTTTCATGACGATTGCAGGACTATCCCAATTCTCCTGGAATTTTATGAAAAGAGTTTTTCTCCCGCCATATGAATTCACAGAAGTTAGAAAACATATGGATGAACTCGGTGTTAAAACTCTACCGATAGTAAGTATAACCGGTTTTGTTATCGGACTGGTACTAGCTATGCAAAGCCACCCCGTAATGGTACGCTTCGGTGCAGAAGCATTTTTACCTGCAATGGTTTCACTTTCGGTAGTACGTGAACTTGGTCCTGTTATTACAGCGCTTATCTTTGCCGGACGTGTTAGTTCTGGTATTGGCGCTGAGCTTGGTTCAATGAGGGTTACAGAGCAGATTGATGCAATGGAAGTTTCGGCAATTGACCCATTTAAGTTTTTAGTTGTTACGCGTGTTCTGGCTTGCGTGATTATTCTTCCCTTGCTGACAATCTATGTTATTTTCATTGCAATGATAGGCGCCTATATAGCAATCCTGCTTTTTCAAAATATGAATTTCGACCTGTATGTTGATTCTGTTGTAAAGGCAGTTAGGTTTACAGACCTGATACCCGGTGTTTCAAAAACAATAATATTTGGTTTTATTGTAGGAATAGTTGGAGCTTACAAGGGTTATACTGCAGAAAATGGTACAGTGGGAGTTGGAAAAGCCTCCACAAGTTCTGTAGTAGTTGCATCATTACTGATCCTTATTGTTGATAGTGTTCTCGTAAAAGTAACTGTATGGCTATGGAGTTGAGATGGTTGAAATTGAAAACGTAAGTAAATCTTTTGGGTCGCTGGTGGTTCTTGATAATGTATCCCTTAGTATAGATGAGGGTGAGAATATTGTTATTTTTGGAAGAAGTGGTACGGGTAAAAGTGTTTTGTTAAAATGTATTGTTAGGTTAATGGAACCCGATTCCGGAAATATCAGGATTAAAGGTGAATCAGTATTAAAGTTAACTCAGAAAAAACTTAATGAACTTCGGAAAAATATTGGTTTTCTTTTCCAAAGCGCTGCTTTGTACGATTCGATGACCGTAAGGCAAAATCTTGAGTTTCCGCTTATCAGAAATTTCAATTTCACTGCTAAGGAAAGAGAATTTAAAGTTAAAAATGTGCTGGAAAAAGTATCACTGCTTGATGCGATTGATAAAATGCCTTCAGAGTTATCAGGCGGGATGAAGAAAAGAATCGGATTGGCAAGAACTATCATAACAGAACCCGAACTTATTCTTTATGATGAACCAACCACGGGACTCGATCCCATAACAACAAAGGAGATCAGTCAGCTTGTTGTTGAACTTCAGAAAGATTTAAAAGTAACCTCAATTGTTGTTACACACGATCTTATCTGTGCCAAAATTGTTGCTGATCACGCAGTCGTTATAAAAGATGGAAAATTTCAGTATGAAGGCGACCTTAAAAATCTTACAACAGCGGAAGATGAATTTTTAAAGAACTTTTTTAGCACCGAATTAATCGAACAAAACGGAGTGACTGATGCAGGATAAAATGTCGGCAGTACGTTTGGGAGTATTTGTATTTCTTGGAGCATTGCTGATAATACTTGCAATATTCCTTGTTGGAGAAAAACGCGCACTTTTCAGTTCAACCTTTACGGTTAAAGCATATTTTATGGATATACAGGGATTACGCAAAGGTTCTAATGTAAGGCTATCAGGAATTGATGTTGGCAGCGTAAGCGATATAAGAATAGTGGGCGATGTTACCGGTCAGGTTGAAGTATCCATGAATCTTATCACCGATATAAAACGATTTATCCGGGCGGATACCAGAGCCTCAATCGAAACGGAAGGACTCGTTGGAAATAAAGTTGTTGTGATTCAGATTGGCAGCGAACTTGCGCCGCAAGTTGGTGATGGCGGGGTAATACTTTCTAAAGAACCAATTGGTTTTGCTCAGATCATTGAAGAAACTCAGGGTATTATGGGTTACACTAAAGATATGACAAAGGATCTTTCTGAGATTATAGCAAGGATCAACCGGGGCGAAGGCACTATAGGGAAAATTCTTACTGACGAGGAATTATATAATGAGGCTGCTAAACTTACCCGCCGTGCAGACGAAAGCCTTGTAAATATTACTAATGAACTAAACGAAGTTACTGCACTATTCAACAAGCTTGGAGGCGGAGTTGAGCAGGTTGTTTCTAACGTAAATAAAGTTGTTGCAGATATTGACACTATTGTGTTTAATCTTGCACAAGGTAAGGGCCCCGTCGGTTCGCTCCTCAAAGAAGGAACGCCTGTAGACTCATTAATAACCGAAACCCTGATCAATATTCAGCGAACTACCGAGGAAACGAGATTAGGCGCTTCCCGCCTTGCTGAAAATATGGAAGCTCTTAAACATAACTGGCTGTTCAAGAGTTATTTTGAACGCAGGGGTTATTGGGATAAAGCAGAGTATGAAACGGAGCTTGATACTAAAATAAAAGAATTGAATGAGAAGATCGGTGAACTTGACGAGAGGATAGAAAAGTTAAACCGGTTAAAATAAAAACAGTTCTATAACAATAGAACTGCTTAGTAAGCTTATGATAAATAATGCCTGCTGTTCTTAGTGCCGACTAACCTGCTTCTCATAGCGTCTATTATTGAACCTGATAAAAAGAACTTTCCAAGATTTGCTTCATCTTCACCTGACTTCCGCACTTTTTTCAAGATTAATTAAAATGTTTAGAAATTATTCT
>JBBIGV010000041.1:0-29844 GCA_037447335.1 Ignavibacteria bacterium
TCTTTAACACTGAATCCCATTTACACAAATTATTTTACAGACTCTCTCCATTCAGTTTATCAAATTTCTCATAAGCGTCAATTATATCTTTAACCAGCCTGTGCCTTACAACATCAGTTTTATCAAAATAAACGAAAGCAACACCATCAACATTGCTTAATATCTCCTGAACCTGAACAAGTCCGCTTGGGGTTTTTGTCGGGAGGTCAATCTGGGTTATGTCTCCCGTAATAATAGCTTTAGAGTTTGCACCCAACCTTGTAAGGAACATTTTCATTTGCATGCCTGTTGCATTCTGAGCTTCATCAAGAATTACATATGCACTGTTCAGAGTTCTTCCACGCATATAAGCAAGTGGTACGATTTCGATGGTTCTTTTCTCTATGTAAGTTTTCAGCTTGTCGGAAGGCATCATATCATCGAGTGCATCGTAAAGCGGACGTAAATATGGATCAATTTTTTCCCTAAAATCACCCGGTAAAAATCCAAGGCTTTCCCCTGCTTCAACAGCGGGACGAGCTAGTATAATTTTATTTACAATTCCCTTTTTCAAAGCAGCAACTGCAAAAGCAACTGCAAGATAAGTCTTACCCGTGCCTGCCGGACCGATTGCAAAACATATGTCGTTCTTAATCACTGCATTGAAATATCTTACCTGCCCGGGTGTTTTTGCTTTAACAACATCATTTTTTGTATAAAGAACGATCGAGTCAAACTCTTTATTGCTGATTATCTCTTTACCCTGAATTGTAAGATCAAGAATTGTTTTAACATCGGTGGGCTGAAGTTTACCGGAAGTGTTAAGTACATAAATCATTTCTTTAAAAGTTTTTTCAATTAATTCTACTTCTTCCAGTACACCTTTGAGGGTTACATTATCACCTCTTACAGTAATAGAAGCGTTAAACCTGTCTTCAATTACTTTCAGATTTGCATCATTTAAACCTAGCAGTGCGAGCATATCAACATTTCCAAGCGTAAGTCGTTTTTCGTATGCAGTCATAATCTTCCTTTAAATAAAAAAACCCTTGAACCTGCATTTGCAGGTCAAGGGCAAATAATATTTAGCTTAAAAAGAAATGCTCAATTGAAAACAGATTTATTGAACGGGAGCTGGTTTGTAGTTCCTTCTGATTCTGTCATATTTTGATTTCTCTTCTTCAGTCAGTTTAGGAATCTTGAAGACCTGTTTTGGATAAATAAGGTCCGGATTCTTTATCTGATCGCGGTTAGCTTTGTAAATTACAGGCCAGGCGAATGGGTTATCATAGTGCTCTTTTTTACGAGCGATACCCCAGAGGTGGTCGCCTTTAACAACGGTATACATGATGTCTTTTGGCTCTTCAACCCAGGCATCAAGTGCTCTTTGCATTTCAGAATGCACTTTAGTGAAAAATTCAGGGAGTGCACTGATTTTGTTTAATTTCAGAGCAGTAAGATCTTTCTGCCTGTCAGCTTTTGGGCCTTCTTTTCTTTTAATTTTGCCGTCTAATTCATTAACAGCTTTTCTGAAGTTATCTACATCTTCCTTTGTAGCTCCAACCAGAGCATAAAGTTCATCAATGCATTCTTCATGTTTTTGAAGCCCTGCAATTGTAGATTTGAGATTTTCGATATCCGATTTAAGAGAATTGATCTCTTGAGTTAAGGATTGTTTTTGTGATCTCAGCCGAGACATTTCAGCTTCCCACTCTTCAGTACTCATATCCTGAGCTACAGTAGTGAAAGAGAAGAGAAGCAAGAGCGAAAATACACCTAACAAATATTTAGTTAATTTCATAAAAGTCCTCCAAATTCAGTTGTTTTTAGTTAAAAAATCTTATTCCTTAGGCAGTTTTTCTAAGTTAGCTTTTGTTTCTTCCTTATCTCTTGCACACTGCTCAAGTTTTGCGTTTTTGTCAGCCAATTCTTTTTCAAGACGAGTTCTTTCATCTCTAAGTGAATTAGCTTCTGATTCCAGAGACCTAACCTCGCTTCTCAGATCATTGAGTTCTTTCATCTGAGCTTCGCTAACGCCGACGCAGCCGCTGAACACTGCCAACGACAGTATTAAAACAGCAACAACGGCAGTTGCTTTCACTAAATTAATTATTTTCATACGAGAACCTCCAATAGTTTTAATTTATAGAAAGAAAATATATAACTGAAAAATTTATAATTCAACAAAAATCTATTATAAATTCCTTTTATGTAAGAACTTACCGTAACGAGGGTCAATAAATTGCCCTACTATATAATAAATTTACTTCATTTATTCAAGTTAACATAATATTATTGTGTTCAAAGAACTCTTAAAACACTAAATTAATCGCCTTTCCACAAAACTGGTGTAATTATTACCTGCCAGAATTATGTGATCAAAAACGGGGATATCGAGTATTTTTCCAGCCTCTACCAGTTTTTTTGTTATCGAAATGTCCTCGTTGCTCGGTTCCGGGTTACCGCTTGGGTGGTTGTGCAGCAAAATGATACTTGCAGAACTATTTTCAATTGCTGCTTTAAAAACCTCACGGGCGTGCACAATGCTGGAGTTCAGGCTGCCAACAGAAATAATTTCGTGCTTTATAATCTTATTTGATGAGCTTAAACATACCAGCATAAAAATTTCTTTAAGCTGATCGCGAAATAACGGGATAAAAATTTCAGCAACGTCTTGTGGTGAAGTTATCTTCCTGTCAGATACCCACCTGCTTTCAGATTGGATTCTTCTGCTCAACTCAAAAGCAGCCAGAAGAGTAGCGGCCTTATCTTTACCTATTCCGCCAATCTGCGTGAGGAATGAAAGTGATTTTGTTGCAAGTACAGCAATATTACCACTTTGAATTAACAATTCACGTGCAACATCAATAACAGATATGCCCTTCGTTCCGGTACGAAGAAGAATAGCAAGCAATTCGGCATTAGTAAGATTTTGTGCACCCCGCAGCATTAATTTTTCACGCGGGCGATCATCTAACGGAATGTCCTTAACTTTCATCAGTAACCCTCATTTTTTGATGCTTAGTTATTTTTAAAACGGATAATTCAGAACGATGATAAAGAATAATTATCAAACTGATCAGGAATTTGAAGGATTATTAAATTCTTCAATTGCCCAATTGAAATCTTTCAATCAATTCAAAAATCCCGTCTTTATACCTTATAATATTAGCAAATTTATTTATTCTGCTCTCATCAACCGAAATGTCATTCTTAATACCTTTAAATATAAACCCCGATTCTAATTTTAGTTTTACGGAATTTCTATTTGAATGTGATTTATCAATAGCACTTATCAGATATTTTGCAGCATCATAACCGTACAAACAATTCCTGTTAAGATCTTTACCAGTTCTTGCTCTGAACTCGCGGCTCAATGTCTGATATTCCGATGAACTGAAATCAATAAAATAATCAGATGTAATAACTAAATTGTTGCTTAACTGAGGAGATAGATCAAAACCACGAACGTTGAACCAATCCTGATTTCCATAAATTGGAATGACAAGGTTGCTATGTACCATTTGAGTAAGAATGACTTGTCCGTCGTTTTTATCACTCAAAGGCAAATATAGCCCATCAATCATACCGGCAAATGGAGATAACTTAATAATTGCATCATTTATTGAGGCATCACCGCTTCTGTAAGTTTCGCGCATTATAACTTTACCGCCAAGTCTCTGGAATTCCTGTGAAAATGCATGAGCGAGATTGGGTGAATAACCATCTATGGCATTTAAGACAGCTATGTTTCTCTTTTTTTCGACGAAGAAAAGATACTGTGCCATTAACCTGCCCCGTAAACCGAATGACGGATTAGCCTGAAAGAAATGATTGTCCAGCAAGGTAAGATCGTCATCTGTTGCTGTAGGCGAAATCAGAGGTAATAAAGTACCTTTGAATTCCTCGATAGCAATTCTGCACTCATCACTATACAAAGGTCCGATAACAGAAATTAAATCAGGCAGATTTTCAAACTCTTGCTTTATTCCTCTGATATTGTTTCTTGCATTCTTTGTGTCTCTGATCAACAAACCTATTTTGCCTTCTTCCCTACCGCGATTATGTTCAGAGAAAGCGAATTTGATTCCTTCCAGTATTTCTTCGGCGTCAGAGTTTGCAGTGTTCGTCCTGTCTTCATTTAAGGGTAAGATAACACCCACAATTGTATGCGATGATTTATGATCCTGAGATCTTTTTAGCGCAGAATCATGAAGTTTTTCAGCTTCAATTTTTTCTTCTGAGTCAGGATATAATTGTAATACAGAAGAATATGACCTTAGTGCATTGATATAATCGCCCTCTCTCTGATATGATTTCCCAAGCAACAGAAGTAAAAAACTTTTAGCATTATTACCCGACCAACTGTCGTATAATTGCTTTACTTGCTGAAGATTCAAATAATTAAGCGTTATTTGTTCTCCAAGCGATTTTGCAGTTGCACTGTAAAATGATTGCACAGGCTTTTCCATTAATTCCGTAAGCCTGGATAGCGCTGAATAGTATTCGCCTTTTTTAGAATGAATAATTGCAAGAGAGAGTTTCGCTTCATCCGTATACTTGCTGGCAGGATGATCTTTAAGAAACGAATTAAATACTTTCGATGCATCATCAAGCTTATCCTGACCGAGAAGTGTCTTGCCAAAAAATACTTTAGAAGCTGTAGTTTTTGAGTTTATGGGGTATTCTTTAATGATTTTATCAAATGCTTCTGCAGCCTCGTTGTATTTTTTCTGATTATAAAGCTCCACACCCCGATGGAAGAGAAAATCAATTGTTTCCTGACGGGGGTCCTGCTGCGCAGCAACAAAGCAATTAACCGTTAATAATAAAAGAATGTATCTGGTTAAAATATATCTCATTTCGATTCTGTTTTTTTAAGTAGCGTTAGAGTTTTTTCCCTTCCCATGAGCGCTGCCTGGTTATCAGGGTCCAGTTTCAGAACAACCTCATAATAAAGAGCTGCATCTTTCAGATTATTTCCCTTTAGGCAGGAATCAGCAAGATTCATATAGTCGGTTGAAGTCGCATTTTCATTCAACTCGATATATTTAAGAAAGAAACCTTCGGATTTTTTATAATCTCCCTGGCGGGCATAAATCTTTCCTGCCCATTTATAATTTGAAGCTTCCTTCGAATTTAACTTCATTGCTTTATTTATATACGTTCCTGCATGGGCTTCCATCCCAATATTATAGTAAATAATAGCGTAAAGTTGGTTTAATTCCCAGTAGTTCGAATACACAACATCGGTTCTTTTGGCATAATTTAAGGCAGCTTCATAATCACAGGCATGGACTTCTATCCGTGCCAGGAAAAGGTTAGCTTCATGTTTCAGTTCTGTAGGCCCTGAATAACCAAGAAACGATAAAAAATGTACTCTTGATACCTCATAATCCTGCAAATTATAGTTTGCATAGCCGAGGAAAAAAGAAACCAGTGGATCGTCTTCGGATGAAAGTGAATTTAAGACCTCAAGAACTTTTTCCCACTGCTCGCACCTTAACAGGAACTGACTAACCAGCAATCTTAATTTTATATCATCAGCATTTGAATCAACTAATCTGGTTAGCAGCAAAACCGCAGAGTTTAATTTATCAAGCTTAAGATAAAGTTCTGCAAGCCTGAACCAGGCTTCAAGAAGATCGTGGTTTTCTTCAATTACTGATTTATACAATTGAACGGCATGAAGCAGTTTGCCTTCAGATTCAAACTCGCCTGCAACGCGCAATTTATGTTCTGTCTGATATTTTAGATCGAATTTACTCATTCCCATTCTATAGTTGCGGGCGGCTTTGAGCTTACATCATAAACCACCCGGTTTATACCTCTAACCTTGTTTATAATTTTGTTTGATACATTACTAAGAAAATCATAATCAAACCTGAACCAGTCTGCTGTCATTCCATCTACTGAAGTAACTGCACGCAATGCCAGAACATTCTCGTAAGTTCTGGAATCTCCCATCACGCCTACAGACTGCACCGGCAAAAGCACTGCAAATGCCTGCCAGATATTATTGTATAAGCCTGCTTTCTTTATTTCATCAATAAAAATTTCGTCAGCATCACGAAGAATGTCAAGCCTGATTTTATCGACAGCGCCCAGAATTCTTACAGCTAAGCCTGGTCCCGGGAAAGGATGCCTTTCAATAAGATCGGCAGGTATTCCTAATTCTCTGCCGACATTTCTTACCTCATCTTTAAAAAGTTCGCGGAATGGTTCAATGAGTTTAAGATTCATCTTCTCGGGAAGTCCGCCTACATTATGATGCGTCTTAATAGTAACTGAAGCGCCTTTAACAGAAACCGATTCGATCACGTCGGGATATAATGTCCCCTGCACAAGAAATCTTGCATCCGGAATATTTGCTGCTTCATCTTCAAACACTTCTATAAATGTATTCCCTATTATTTTTCTCTTATGTTCAGGGTCTTCTATCCCTGCAAGTTTTGTAAGGAATCTATCGGATGCATCTATATGAATATGATTCAATTTAAGTTTTTCATCAAACAATTTCCCTACCTTGCTGCTCTCATTCTTCCTCATTAGGCCGGTATCAATATGTATGCAGATAAGATTATCACCAATTGCCTGTTTTACCAGCACAGCAGCAACAGTTGAATCAACGCCGCCGCTTAAAGCACAAATTACTTTAGATTTTCCGGCGGCAGTTTTAATTTTTTCGATGCTCTGCTCTATAAAATTGTGCGGTGTCCAGTCACCGCTGCACTTACAAATTTTGAAGAGAAAATTTTTGATGATCTTTACGCCATCTTCCGTGTGAACAACTTCAGGATGGAATTGCACGCCATAAATTTTTTGTGATTCATTACTTACAGCACAAATCGGGCTATGGTCGGATTGACCAATGGTATTGAATCCCCCGGGCAGTTTTGTCAAATAATCCCCGTGGCTCATCCAAACGACAGATTTTTCCTTTATATCTGAAAATAAAAGTGAGGACGTAACAGCATTTAAAACTGATTTGCCGTACTCGCGGTCTTTTGCCTGCTGAACCAGCCCGCCAAACTCTTTACAAATTAATTGCAATCCGTAACATATACCTAAAACGGGGATATTTAATTTCAATATTTCCGGATCGAGCTTTGGGGCATTTTCATCGTACACACTCATTGGACCGCCGGAGAGAATAATTCCGCGTGGTGAAATTTTTTTTACTTCGTCTATGGTGATGGTATGGGGATGAATTTCCGAGTAAACATTCGCTTCCCTTATACGGCGGGTAATAAGCTGTGTGTATTGTGATCCGAAATCAATTATTAAAATTGTTTCACGGTTGTGCATTAATCCATATCAAAAAATTCGTATTTAAAATAAAAACAAAACCCGCCCGTGGATTTTGTTTTCAATTATCAGATAAAACCTATTTAAGGGTGGTTTATTGACCTATAAGATTCTTGTATCCTTCGCTGTCCAGTAATTCATTAAGTTCTGAAATATCGCTTACTTCAATTTTTACCATCCAGCCTTCACCATAAGGATCTGAATTAACCACTTCCGGGCTATCAGCTAAGCTTTTATTAATTTCAATTACTTTACCGCTGCAAGGAGCGTAAATATCACTAACAGTTTTTACTGCTTCAATTGTACCGAAGGCTTGCCCGGCAGCAACTTCTGCAATATCAGGATCAATATCTATAAAGACAACATCGCCTAACTCTCCCTGGGCATACTCTGTTATACCAATTGTAGCAACGTTGTTTTCTAAGAGGACCCACTCATGGTCTTTAGTGTATTTTAGATTATCCGGGAAATTCATCTTTTACCTCGATATTATAATTTGAACAATCGGGAGTAATCCCCTTTTATTTATAAATGAAATGCTCAAGAAAACCCGTATCAAAATTACCGCTAAGAAACCGCGGGTCTTCAAGAACTTTAAGATGAAATGGAATTGTAGTTTTAATTCCTTCAATTATGAACTCTTCAAGAGCTCTTCTGCCTCGTGCAATTGCATGCGAGCGGTCTTTGCCCCAAACAATAAGTTTGGCAACAAGCGAATCGTAATAAGGCGGAATTGTATAAGACTGATATATGTGTGAATCAACCCTTACACCGTATCCACCCGGGAAATGGAGTGATTGTATTTTACCCGGTGAAGGTCTGAAACCCGCTTCCGGGTCTTCTGCATTAATACGAAATTCGATGCTATGACCCTCGGGCTTTTGTGGTAAGGTTTCAACTTTTTCGCCGGCAGCAACCAGTATTTGCTGCCGTATCAGATCAACATCATAAACAAGCTCTGTTACCGGATGTTCAACCTGGATACGCGTATTCATTTCCATGAAATAAAAATTCTTATGCTTATCAAGGAGGAATTCGATTGTGCCGGCGCCTTCATAGTTTACTGCCTTACAGCCAAGTATAGCAGCTTCTCCCATGGTGTTTCTCATTTCATCATCAATAGCAGGCGAGGGAGATTCTTCAATTAGTTTTTGGTGCCTCCGCTGAACCGAACAATCTCTTTCTCCATAATGATATACGTTTCCAAAGCTATCGCCCAAGACCTGTATTTCAACGTGTCTCGGATTTTCTATAAATTTTTCCATGTAAACATCAGAATTTCCGAATGCTGATTCGGCTTCTGTGCGTGCCATTATAAATTGTTTATCGAAATCGCTTTCCTCCCAAACAATTCTCATACCCTTCCCACCGCCGCCGGCAGAGGCTTTAATTATTACAGGGAAGCCAATTTCCATGGCAATCCGTTTTCCTTCAGAAGAATCATTTACAATACCATTGCTGCCGGGGATAACCGGAACTCCATTCTTTTTCATCGTTTCTTTTGCAAAGGCTTTGTCGCCCATTGCATTTATCATTTCGGGCGAGGGTCCAATGAATTTAATATTTGATTCATTACAAATTTCGGAGAAGCCGGCATTTTCGGCAAGGAAGCCATAACCGGGATGAATTGCTTCTGTGCCAGTGATTTGAGCTGCGGAAATTATAGCGGGTATTCTTAAATAACTATCTTTACTTGGTGGGGGACCAATACAAACAGCTTCATCAGCAAATGTTACGTGAAGTGAATCACGATCAGCTTCTGAATAAACTGCAACAGTTTGTATCCCAAGTTCCTTACAGGTTCTGATAACTCTTAGAGCTATTTCGCCTCTGTTTGCTATTAATATTTTCTTAAACATCTATCCTCAAGCTGCTGAGTTATATCAGGACTTTTCTATCAGGAACAGAACCTGGTTGTATTCAACCGGTTTGCCATTCTCTGCAACAATTTTAACGATTTTACCACTTACATCTGATTCTATTTCATTCATCAGTTTCATCGCTTCAACAATACAAAGAACACTTCCGGGTGAAACCATGTCGCCAACTTGTACATAAGAATCAGCATCTGGTGCCGGTGCGCGGTAAAATGTGCCAACAATTGGCGAGCGAATCTCGTGAAGATTTTGTTGAACAGGTTCAACGCCGGGAGCTTTTTCCTCGACTGCGGGTCTTGCTTCCTGAGCTTTTTCAACCATTGCAGGTAATTGCGGCACTATTTGCGGCTGGGTAATTACCTGAGCAGTTCGGGTCTTTCTTGCAATCTTAATTTTAAAGCCCTCTTCCTCTATTTCGAGGTCGGTTATTGAACTTGTATCAACAATCTTAACAAGTTTTTTGATCAGATTTATATCCATAATTACCTCTGTTAAGATTTAACTCGTTCGACGTATTCCCCTGTTCTTGTATCTACCTTCAACACATCCCCTTCTTCAACAAAAAGCGGAACGTTAACTGAAGCTCCCGTTTCCAATCTTGCAGGTTTCATTGCATTTGTTGCGGTGTTGCCTTTGAAGCCGGGTTCGGTTTCAACCACTTTTAAGATGGTAAAAACCGGCAATTCAACTGTAACTATCTCAGAACCATCAAAAAGAATTTCTACTTCGTCACTTTCTTTCAGATACTCTACTCCGTCTCCAAACAAATCCATGGGGATGTTTATCTGTTCAAAAGTCTGATTATCCATACAGACGAGAAAATCCCCCTCTCTGTATAAATATTGAAATTTTTTTCTTTCAACACGAACAATAGTTATGCTTTCTCCGGCACGGAAGGTATTGTCCAGAACTCTGCCCGTTCTCAAATTTTTAAGGGTGGTTCGTACAAAAGCACCGCCTTTACCCGGTTTAACATGCTGAAACTCAACAAGTGAATAAAGATCATTTTTGAACCTGATTATGAGTCCATTTCTAAAGTCTGAAGTGTCTGCCATAAATTCCGAAAATTAAAGTGTAAAAATTCGTTAAAGAAAATATTTATATACGCCCTGAAAGTCAAGAATTTTACATTTTTGGGGCGTTTTTTGTTTAGTTTGACCTGATTTAGATCAATTTTTGTTAAAAATCAGCAAAAAGTGAATTCATTAAAAGAAGGTTCAGTTCAGTTGAGTAAGGAATCTATCAACATCTCTTGCAGCGGATGAAGTAGTATAGTCCCTCTTTATTGTTTCGAGTAATTCTTTTGCTACATCATTCTGACCACCTTTGATGTAATTAATGCCTGCCTTAAGCATATATTCAGGGTTTAATACATTTCCTTCTGATACACGTGAGGCTTTTCTGTAGAGATCAGCAGCTTTTTTATGCTCTCCTTTACTCTCGAAGTATCCTGCTTCTCCGGCAAGAGCAACGGCATTAAACATCGGTATGCTTCCGCTATAATCAGAATAGTATTTGAAAGCATCTTCGAGCTGTCCCATAAAGAGGTAAGAATTTGCCAGATAGATTTTGGCTGTTTCACCATTTTCGGTGCTTCCGTATTCCTCAACAATTTTTTTCAATCCAACAATATTAGTTCCCTGCCGCCCTTCGATAGCTTCCAGATAGGAACCGGCATCATACAAAGGTATTACACGCGCTAACTGTAGTCCGGCTGCTTCATTGCTCTGACTGCGGTGATTAAGATAAAAAAGTACAGCCACCACAATTACTGCTGCTATGCCGGCATATATTAACAGTTTTTGTTTGTTTTGTTGAAAATAGCTTATTGACTCATAGTATGAAGTTACAAGCTTATCTTTTTTTATTTCTTTTCGGGAAAGTTTTTTCTTCTTTGTTAGCATTATTAACCTTTTTACTGATAATTATTTAGGATTCAAATTTAGCAAAGTTGATTTGAAAATCATACGTTAAAAATTTTACGGGCTTCGCGGGGGTGGATTAAAATTTCAGAGCCTGATAATGCATGCCAATATTTTTACTCTGCTACGCTTCAATTGTACGCCCGGCAGGACTCGAACCTGCAACCTTTGGAACCGGAATCCAACGTTCTGTCCAGTTGAACTACGGGCGCTCAAAATTTTATAATTTACAAATGACAATTTAATAACTATATCCCTATTCTGATATGGTTAGAAAATATCCATGCTTTTTTATTGAGATATATTTCTGTTCTGTAAACGCCATTATCACTTATGCTGAATTCAAATTCGCCGGATTCATTTGTGTTAATCAAATTTCCGTTATGAATCAACCTGATTTCCGCTTTGGAAACCGGAAGTTTTACAAAAAGTTTAACATTCCCGTCATTATCAACACTATCACCCTGATGAAAGATTTTTTCCCCCGATTCAGCATAAAATTTAAAGCCTTTTGAATCACCATGGTAATCATTCGCAAAGAAACATCTTCCCTCTTTTAATGACGAATAAATTATTTTTTTTGCCTGATCTAAAGCCACTTTGGTATCATTCTGTTTGATTTGGTCTTCAACAAGAATGTGTGTTCTTATTGATTTAAATAATACTTTGTACGGGAATATTTCCACTTCGAGAAATCCGAGTAAATTATATTTGTGCGCGTGCGCATCAATTCCCCCAATTCCCACTACTTTTCTTTTCAAATTAAGTTCATCCCACACTTTAAGCGTTTCAGGCAAAGGACCAACAATAGATCTTAGTGGATGTAGAAATGCCTGATACTTATTCTGTTCTGTCAGATTTTCCATCCATTCAGACATGTGGTTCCAGATTTCAATTCCATCAAAACCGTTCACATCCCAATCAATCCATGGATATGCAGGCTGCTTTTTCATATGAGTGCGTTTTTCGTGGGGGTGGGCAATAAACCCGATGCCTCCCTGCTCGTTCACCAGCTTTACGTATTCTTTTGCTGAAAGCCTGGTTGAGAATGCCTCTTCAATTCCGAAGGCAAGGTAATGATTTTTATTCTGTTTATCATTTATTTCACATCCAACCAAAAGAAGAGTATTTCCATACCAGCCTTCATAACCTTCTTTCAGCGCACGGAGGGTATTATGGTCGGTAAGAATTATAAAATCCAATCCAACTTCATCAGCGTATCTTGCAATCTCATCAGCCTGCCCCGACCCATCCGAGAAAACCGAATGCATATGGAGGGCACCAACATATTCATACATTTTCAATAGTCTTTGTAATAATGAGGGCTAAAAATAGAAATTATCATTTATGAATAAAAGTTAATTTTAAAACAAAAAGAGGCGCAGTTTTATTGCGCCTCTTTAAAGCTTAATTTATAAAACTAACAATCAGAAAGCATAACTTGTTGACAGGTAAGCAAATGTAGCTCCACCGCCGCCAATGTTATTCAAGCCTTGACGCAGAACATCTTCATTAACTGTTGCGTCAAGAGAGAAATCGCCAAGCCTGAAACCAACACCAACGGTAGCGCCATTAGGACCAAAGAATGATGTTGCAACTGCTTCGTTGATTGTTGTTGCAGTAGCTGCTGTTTCAGTAGTAACTTTGCTTGTAACAGCAGTGTAACCGAGCCTTCCAACTAACCATTCTGTCAGCATCCACTCAGCACCCAGATTCCAAATCGGGAAAGAAAGAGCAGATGTTTTTAGCTCAGGGCTAACATTAGTAACTTCCGGAGTTTTAAAGGTAGTAAGTGCAAAGGCGGGTCCGCCTGCCAGTAAAAAGTCACCAACTTTATAGTTGATACCAGCGCCAACGCCAATTACCATGAGTGAACGCATATCAACTGAAGTTGTGGTTGCACCACCAACATCTATTGTACCTGAAGAGTTAAGGAATACTATTACAGGCACAAAAGTAACCTTTTGAAAAGCCTTATAGAAACCGCGAATGTTAGCACCGATAATTGTCTGGCTTACTTTAGATTCATTTCCTGTAGCCGGCGTGTGTGTGGCACTCGGCATTACTAATGAAACGCCTGCATCAAGCTTAAAATTGCCTGAGAGGTTAGCAAGTAATCCCACATTTACGCCTATTTGTGAGGCACTGGAACTGGTAGTGCTTCCACCAGCGGGTGTTTCCTCATTTGTTGTTGAAGCATAAGCAACTCCAAGCCCAAGAACTGAATTTCCAAACTTAAATGTACCCATAAGCTCAAAGTTGTTATTCAGATTTATAGCCGGCAGGGTAACTCCGGGTAAATCGTTAAGAGTGTTAACTACTCCCAAACCCACAACACCTAACGGATCAAGAGCCGCAATTGCCATTCCGTTAAAATCATTTCTGGAAAGAATACCTCCTAAGGTAAGCTGGTCGTTCAATCTGAAATTTGCAGAAGCAAACTGACCAACTCCACCAGGTTCAAATTCACCGGTAGTTGAGCCAAGGTCTCCAAAAAGGAAATTATCATAGGCAGAACCCCATGCAGGGTTAACCGTCATTCCATATGGATCAACTACATAAGGATTATAACCCATTCCAAGTAAACGGGCAAAACCGCCGGTTCTTTGAACATCCTGAGCATAAACCAAAGAACCAAACAAGAAAACTAGAATTCCGATACTCAAGTATCTTCTAAGCATATTACCTCCAGGTTAATTATTAATTAAAGGGCTGAAAAAGTGCCCTAAACTTGACAGGTAAACGTATTACATCGCAGCTTTAAAGTCAATCATTTTTTTTGATGGAGAACAGCCGGATTTATCGTAAATTTTTTAATAAAATCCATGAAAATGGCTATTTCAGAAACTCTTTCAAGAATTTTCTCTTTCAACATACAACCTTGCTTCCCCCTATAAAGGATTATTTCAAATTCTCGCTGTCAAATCGATCAATACCCTGCTGTAGGTTCGTTTTTCCTGAAATGTCCCTTCAAAACTTAAAGTCAGAAACAGGGGCCGGAGAATCAAAAAAGAACAATCCGCTGTAAATGAATTTTCAGTAAGTTTGAACCTTCTTCCGAAATATTCATAGGAAGTATTTCTGTATGCAAAGGAGAAATCAATATTCGGATTGGTAAAATATTTCGACAACCTCACCCCGATTACAGAACCCGTCAGATAGCTGCTTTGGAGATATGTATAAAAAACTGACGATGAGGCTTCAATCAAGGGTATTTTTGAATAGGCAAGTGAAGCATTGAAATTTTTAGATGGCTTTAAATCGGCTCTCAAAAAACGATAGCCCGCACTTAAGCCGATCATTACATTGTTCAGCGGGCGTATGTTTGTCCGGAATCTTAAACCCTGCCTTGTATGATTCTCTATGACACTATCAACTAAACTTTTAAATGTTTCATAGTAAATAACATTCCTTCTCGCATCATAAGAAAGTGAGAATGAAACTATTCTATCCGGGGCATATCTTGCTGAAAGGAAAAGACTTGTAAAAGCAAAGGTATTTTTATCAACTCCCAATTCCCTTTTGAACAAATCGAACTCCGTTGAAAGCATAAAAAAAGTTTTTTCAATGGCTGTATTTGTGTGCTGAAAGTAAAGAAATCGCCGGTCGGTTTTGAAGTCATTTGTTTGTTGAAAAACTCCGAGGCTGTTTTCGATATTTCCACTTCCGGTTGTATCCGTTCTTCCGAAAAATCCACCAAACTGAAAAAGTTTTGCATTATAACCATAATCTGAAAAATTTGGTCTTGAACCGGCAATTAAACCACTGAAAAAATTTCCGAAACCATACTCAAGCTGAATTCCATCCACAGAGCCCAGGTTTGAAATTTTCCGGTTGACTGACCTTCCCAATTTAATATTGAAATTTTTACTTAACTTATAATCCACGGCAAGGTCGTATACTTTGAGATTCCTGCCAATATTTGATGATACATTGGCCCAATCATCTGCCCGATAAGCAAATATTATGTATGAATTGAACGACAATGGTGAATCAGAAATATTTTCAGCATTGAACGAAAGTGAATAACGCCATCTTTGAAAATCGCTTATTCCATCTGAATTAGACAAATTTGTATAAGACTGCACAGAAATCCTTCCTGAAATCTTTTCCCTGGTTTGGTGAATCAGAGCGGGTTTTATTTCCTGACTTTCGTTGGCTTCCCCTAGAGTTTTTTCAGGAGTGATTTCGTGTGGTTCAATTTCACTTATTTCAATATTGATTTCTTTAACATAAGCGTACACTTTTTCATTGGTCTGCACCTCTGTTTCCCCGATTGATGTGCCGGCGGCAGATGTTGATGACAAGAATTTTACTATTAATAAGGGTAATAAATCCCCATCTCTTTTAATGTAGATCGTATCACCTTCTGTCAGCAGCGAAGCATCTTCAAACTTAACATAAATGTTTTGAGTTGTCAGGAAAGAAACCTCCCCTATAATCTCTTTTGTTATTACTTCCTGTCCGATCAAATTTATTTTGAATGGAATCAGAAGTATAAAAATTATTTTTAAAGACTTTTTCAATCAGTACATCTCCATCTTCTTCATCTCACCATGTCTTGGTGCAATTCCATCGGGGTGGCAGGCTAAACAAGCTTCACTCTGATAAACATATCCTGCAACACCTTCGTGTTTTTCATCCATTCGTGACTGCCTGTGTTCATGGCAATCAATGCAAGTAAATACAGCATAGTTTGATGAGTTAATATGGCAGTCAGAACAGGAATTCCATTTGTTCCTGTGTTTGCCGGAGTATATAGGAAAGTACTGATTATCGTGATCGAAGGTTGCCGGTGTCCACGCATTTTGGTTATGACAGGCAGAACAATCAGTTGGAAAGCCAACTACTGAATGATCGGGGTTTGTTGTGTTGTTATAATTTTCCTGATGACATCCTGAACATTCATTTGGTGTTGAATTATAATTGCCCTGATGACAGGAATTACAATTATTGCTGATAAGTGCGTGTGCGCCAATCAATTGATAAAAATCATTATGCTGAGGGAATAAAGCAGGCTGCCAGCCGGGATTTGTTGTGTGGCATGAATTACAATCGGTTGATATACCCAATGCCGGATGATTCGGATTTGTCGCAGCATTATAATCGTTCGAATGGCAATCAGAACAAATTGAAGAAGTGCCGGAATATCCGCTTACATGGCACTGATTACAGCTTACTGCCAGATGAGCGCCGGTTAACGGAAAGGACGATGTTGAATGATTGAAAGCTCCTTCCTTTTCTCCGGTAGGATGACATGAAAGACATGCATTACTCTCATAAATGTACCCGCTTACTCCTTCATGCTTCTCATCCATTCTGGATTTCCTGTGCTCGTGGCAGTCAATGCAAGAAAAAATTGCAAAGCTGGAAGAATTTGTATGACAATCCGAGCACGAATTCCATTTGTTTTTATGTTTGCCCGAATAGATGGGAAAAAACTGCTCATCATGATCAAAAACTGCTGGGATCCATCCGTTCGGATTATGACACGATTCGCATTGAGTAGGAAAATTCGCTGCTGTATGCGAAGGGTTGGTTGTATTATTATAATCAGCCTGATGGCACTGGTAACATGTATTTGGTGTGTTTACATAGTTTCCACTATGACACGAGCCGCAGTCGTTAGCTATCTGTGCATGCCTTCCGATCAGCTCATAATAATTATTATGAATGGGGAATGATGCAGGCGACCAGCCGGGATTTGTTGTATGACACGTTTGACAATCCGTTGGCAGCATTAAAATTGTATGAGCCGGATTTGTTGTGCTGTTGTAATTCTGCTGATGACAATCATAACATACTGTTGACGTACCCGAATATCCCGTCTGATGACAACTTTGACACGAAACCGTAATATGCGCACCGGTTAACGCAAACTGAGTATTGTTATGATCAAACTGCGCGGGAACCCACGCATTAATGTTATGACACGTTCTGCAATCTGTGGGGAAATTTCCCGCAACATGATTTGGATCCAGAACGCTTTCAAAATCAGATTTATGACATGAATAACATTCATTCGACAATCCCTGAAATGTTCCCTGCTTATGACAACTAAAACAATTTGCAATTTTATGCCCGCCTGTTAAGGGGAAAAAATCGTGATTTATATTTTCTGCGCTCCACGATGAACCAATTAAACTATGGCAATCCTGGCAATCAGTCGGGAATCCGGCTGCTGCATGGTTTGGATTTTGAGTATTGTTATAGTCTTCTGAATGACAATCGAAGCAGTTTACACCAGGCGGGTGGAATTCAAGATTTTCATACCCGGAATGACATTGGGAACAGTCGGCAGACAGGTGTTTACCAACTAATGGGAAGCGGCTATTCGCATGTAGATTTATTATATCCCTGACTGCCCACGTTTCGGGCGTATGGCATTGTGAACAATCAAGTCCGACAGTTCCTTTGTGAATATCTGTGTGACAAACTACGCACTCCTGTTTGGCTTCATTAAATACCAAAGTGGAATGACAAGATTTGCAATCAATATTTTTATGTTGACCAGTTAGTTGAAATCCGGTTTCCTTATGGTCAAATTTCATTTGTGCGGGTATTATTTTCCAATCGCTTGGTTCGTGGCAGTATGAACAATCATAAATCAAATTGCTGCCATGCGGTGACTGTGCATGAACATTCCACGAATAAATCACGAGCAAAGCTACGAATGACAGGATGCGCATCTGAAATCTTCCATTTTATACTGAATGAATTTTATTCCCTGCGATTCTACTTCCTTATGACATCGCGAACAATCTAAATTCTGATGCGCGCCTACTAAGGAGAATTTTGTCTTGTTATGATCGAACAGAACCGGATTCCAGTTTTCAAAAGTGTGGCATTTCATGCAATCAGTAACCCCCTCAACTCTGAACTGACCCTGATGAATATCGGTATGACAAACTTCGCAATTTGAATTTAATGACGCAAACATGAAAAATTTTTCTCCGCCTGTTGATTCTTTATAATGACAATCTCTGCAGTTTAATCCGGTATGCTTACCAAGTAATTTGAAATCTGTTTGATTATGATCGAAATCTATAGTATTCCAACGCTCCGTTGAGTGACAGAATCCGCAATTGTTTTCAGGTAAATATTTTACTGTTAATTCTTTACCATGAACATTATTGTGGCAGTAAATGCACTCAGCAGAAATATTTTCAAAAAGCCATTCGTTATTCTTTAAATGACAACTCTGGCATGCAGTTGCCAGATGCGCACCGGTTAATTTGAATTTTGATTTATTATGGCGCTCGATAGTAAATAATGAAGGCGAAAAACCGTATTCATTATGACAATCGGAACAATCAGCGGTTTTTTCATTTACAGTGAACTGCCCTTTATGATAATCGCTATGGCAGCTCGTGCATCTTTCAAATTCTGGTTTTTCCCGAATAGAGCTTTTATGGCAGGAATTACACGATACATCAGAATGTTTCCCTACTAAAGGAAATCTTGTTTTGTTGTGATCAAATGCTGCTTGATTTATTTGTCTGAATGAAGCGGTTACATGACAGCTCTGGCAATTCTGACCAAATCTGCCTTCGTGAACATCCCTGTGGCATGAAGAACAGGTTGAAAAAGATAATCCCTTAAACTTCTGAAATTCCTTTCCGCCCCGTTGTTCTTTGGGATGACAATTAATGCAATCAACTTTAAGATGTGCACCTGTCAGCTTAAATGCAGATTCATTATGATCGAAGCCGGGCGCAGGTCTGAATGTTACAGTATTGTGGCATGAATTGCATTCACTGCCGAGTGTCTTCTGGTGATAATCCTGATGACAGTTTACACAATTGGATGACAATCCGAGAAAAGTTCCCTCTCTCTTTTTTAATTTACTGTCAGTTATAAATTTCTGGTTATGACAATCCCTGCAATCTGCCTTGGCATGTGAGCCGGTTAATTCAAATTTTGCCTTGTTGTGATCAAAATTATTTTGATCGAATCTGACCAGCTTAAAATTTCTTCCATGATGTTCGCTGTGACAGGACCAGCAATTTTTCCCTGCAACTTCAGCGCCCGAATGATAGCCTCTTCCCGCATTAATTAATTCTTTTATCTCTGTATGGCAATCAAGGCATTTGGAATTGGTCATCTGCTTACCGAGTACATGACATTGCGTACAATTACTCAATCCTTCAAGATGTGCATGCGCATCAGATAATTTTCCCGGTGAAATTTGTGCCCGCATATCAACATTAGTCAAAATAATAAGTAACAGCAGAAGGATAAAGGTTTGAGCGATACTATCAGGAATTAATTTCATTCGGATTAAAGATCTTTAATATTCATAAGTAAGATTGAATTCATTATTTTTTTATTCTTAATCACATTGCCCGGCTAATTGTGTTTCAGAATAGCGTCGCCGAATTTTTTAGTAATTCGGATACCAATCTTTTCAAGAAACTTTGTGGGCAGCTCGCCTCCTGCAAATATATAAACGAGATCATTATCTGTTTCTATTAAATCATTACTGTCTGAAACAATTAAAATAACTTTATCATCAAGTATTTCTTTAACAGACGAATTGAGTATGATCCTTAACATACCACCCTGCTCTGCTTCAGTTAATTTTTTAAGGTTTCCGGGTTTTAATCTTGCAAAGGTTTCACCGCGGTACGAAATTGTAACATCATTATTATTAGCTGTGAGCAATAATGCAGATTCAACTGCAGAATCTCCGCCGCCAACCACGAGGATTTTTTTGTTATGAATAAGTTCAGGCTCAATAAGTCGGTAAGCAACTTTTTCTTTTTCTTCACCTGGTGCGCCAAGTTTCCTTGGGGAACCTCTTCTCCCTATCGCAAGCAGTACTGAAGCAGATGTATATTGACCTTTTGTTGTTGTGACTGTAAAGATGTCCCCATCTTTGTGGATAGATTCAACTTTTTCACTTTCATTGATTGAAATTCTGTTACGAGAGATGACATCTTTCCATAACGCAAGCAATTGAGTTTTATTTGTTTCTGATAATTTAATCTTTCCATAAAGAGGAAGGTCCATCGGAGAGGTCATTACTATTTTTGCTCTCGGAAAATTAAAAACAGTTCCTCCGAAGCTGTCTTGTTCAATTGTTAAATATTTCAATTTGTTTTTAACAGCGGTTAATGTGGCAGAAATGCCCGCTGGTCCGGCGCCAACAATTATTATATCAAAGTTTACGTGATGGTTAGGCTGCAACTTGCGGGTAAGATTTTCACAAGCCTGTTTGCCTTGTTCAACAGCGTTTTTAATCAATCCCATTCCTCCTAACTCACCTGCGATATAAAGTCCGGGTAAGCTGGACTCAAAATCGGGCGCTACATGCGGCAGTTCAACACCCCGTTGTTCTGTGCCGATACATAAAGATATAGCCTGCACCGGGCAGGCATGAAAGCAAGCTCCATGCCCAACACAGCGCGATGCATTAACCGTTTTTGCTTGTCCATTGACAAGACCGAGAATATCTTTTTCGGGGCAGGCTTCAATGCAGGCAGCGCTTCCGATACATCTGTCAGGATCAACAACCGGGTGCAATGAAACCGGTTCATAGAAGCCCTGTTCTTTTGCAATCCTGATTTTGTCTGCTGTAGACTTTGTCTTTCGTGATGTTCTTTTCAGGTGAAAGATCACAGCCCCCGAAATGATCAGAATTACTATCAGGTATGCAACAATATTCTCTAATAGTACTTCCATTTTTAAAATGTATAGTTAGTGAGCCACAATCTTTAACAACAAATTCTACAGTCGTTCTATCGAAGATTTCGCGAGCTGCGCTATTTCAGTACCCGGAAATCTTCTGATAAGGTCTTCCCATACTTCTCTTGCTTTCTCTTTATCACCTTTTGTTGCCAGTATAGCGCCAAGATTATAGATAGCATCAGAGTTGTTTTTATCTATTGTGAGACTTCTTCTTACAAATTCCTCTGCTTTGTCGAAATCTTTTTCACTATAATGGACGTATGCAATCGATAATAAAATATCAGGGCGACGGGAATCTTTTCGAAGTATATTGTTATAATATTCTAAAGCTTCCCTTGGCTTGTGAGCGGCAAGCAGGAAATCAGCATATTCACGTATTGCAGCAGTGTCATCCGGATTTGCATCAACTGCTTTTTTCATTTGTTCGAGAATATGTTTTGTTTGTTCACTTACATTATCTCTGCCGGGTGAAGGGGAAAACGGATTCTGAAGATCGCGGTGAATATCATCATCGGGCATCTGACGTTTTAATTCCGTTATTTTCTTTTCTCCCTCAGGTTGTGCAAATAATATGAGGAACAATATCGCAAGTACTCCGATAGTTCCGTAAATATAAATCGGGCTTATTTTCATTTTGTTTCTCCTAAAATATCCATGTGTAACCGAATAAAATTGCAACTGCAACGTGGATTAACATAATAACAAACATTGTAATTGCAAAGGGTAAATGTGCAATGTGCCAATATTTGAACAATTTTTGCATTGTCCTCAGCATACCGATTCTCCGATTAATTATCAGCTTGCTTTTTGCTGTTTTTAAATACTCTTTGATTTCTGAGCCAGGAAGACCCATTTTAACCAATTCGCTTTTAAGTGAACGAAGTGTTTTTCTGATATTAAAATAATCTTTTGTGAGAATGATAAAACTTTTTGCCAGGGATACATCCTTAAATTTTTTCGGGTCTGCTAAACTTTCGAGCTTCCCCGAAAAATTTTCATTAAGTTCTGAGTGGCGCTTTAATTTATGGGAAAGGTCTTCGTTCAGTTTATTCAGATCACCCATACTCAATTCCTGTCCCTGTATAGTTCTGGGGATCTGAACAAAAATGAACCTGCCGATTATTCCGCTTAATACAACAGCCGCCATGCTCCAGAAACTTACTGCAACTATACCCCCGAATTTGAAGGAGGTGTGAAAAAGTATCAGCAGCGGTCCCAGACTGCAAAGAAATATGTGAAACTCTAGCCAGTGTTTCAGATAGCCGATATTAAAAAACTTTCTTACCCGTTTTCTGATCATATAGACAGACACGCCTGTGATCATCATAAGAGAGCCGATAATTCCCAGCCCGTGTCCGATAAAGCCGGTAGGTTTTAGCTTTTCGTGGTCGGGGTGCTGGGGTCTGTCAACAAGTGGAGTTGTGTAATAATCAAATCCGTTTATTGCAAGCATAATAAAAGCTGAAATTCCAACAGCAAAAAATAACCCGATATAAATACGGTGAAGAGTTTTGTTCATTAACAGTATATCAATTAAAGTTCAGCAGAAATAGTGAAGGAGGGATATGTAGTGTGACATAAAGCATAAACCGGCAATTCTTAAGTGAACTGCCCCGCAACAACGGGGCGATAATTTATTCTTCTTTCGCAACCGGCTCAGTTGCTTCAATAAGTGTTGTATATTTTGTTGAGTTATCAACAGTCATTTCATTCAGCTTATTGATAAGTAAGTTTATTCGTTCGTTCTGATCATCATCAAATTGTTCGTAAGCTTCTTCGGAAGAAAAAGTATAAATTTCCTGGAAGTGATTCTTTTTCCCTTTTACCTCATAAACTGAATAACTCTCAATTTCCTGTGATTTCAGTTGAAGTTTTAGCTCTCTGATCACGGTAGAATAATCATCCAGTTTTTCAGGTTTGATTTCATATTGTATTGAGAATAAAACTTTTGCCATTTGCACTCCACATAATTATTTATTTATAAAAAACTCTCCGGTGTACACGAAATCTGCAGGACCGGTAAGAGAAACATCCGAAAAACTGCCCTGCATATATTTAAAATCTACTTTCAATTCATTCCCTCCTTTAGTAATCAGTAAAACAGGCGGAGAAAAATCGTAATTCAAATGAGAAACGATTGCAGCAGCCGCTGCACCTGTTCCGCAGGCGAAAGTTTCATCTTCAACACCGCGTTCATAAGTTCTGATAATAAGTTTATCATTCTTTAATTCTATAAAATTTACATTCACTCCGCCGGGCGCAAACTCCGGCAAAGAACGAATCTCTCTGCCTATACTGAATACCGGGACTTCATTAATATCTTTATAAGATGATCTAAGGTCTTTAACATCTTTCAATAGATCGTCTGTTTTGATCACAACATGCGGTGAACCTGTCTCAGCATAAGAAGCAGTAATAAGTTGACCGGCAGCTTTCACTTTAAAATTTAGCTTTATTTTTGATGGCTGATTTAAATTAAATTGAATCTGTCCTGCATCTGTTACAAATCCGCTGTATTCTATCCCGTTTGAAAGAAACCTTGCTTTTTCTGACTGCAAAAAACCTTTATCAAAAGCAAATTTAATTGCACAGCGGGCACCATTTCCGCATAGGCTTCCGGTTGAACCATCAGCATTAAAGTACTCCATATTGAAATTGAAATTTCCGCCTGTAGAAATTAATATGATGCCATCTGCACCGATCCCGTAACGCCTGTTGCAGAGTTTCTTAATATCATCCTGAGAAAGAACCAAATCAGTATTAGCATCCTTATCTATAACTATAAAATCATTGCCGGCGCCAGTCATCTTTACGAAAGAAATTTTATCCATTTCGTGTGCAATTTAATTTAATGTTAAGTCTATTTCAATAAAAATTATTATAAAAAAAGAGTTTATTTGATTGTATGAAAGTAAAGAATGAAGTGAAATTTGATAAAACATACATTGGTATAGAGAAATTTATGAATTTTCATTTTTCGGATTTCAGAATGTCAACATAGGATATCATTACTATCAGTTAAATAAATGGCGGCTGCGGGTTAATTGGTTTTATTTTATAACATAAAATTTCTGATTGATTGATTTATTACTATAATCGATACAGGAATTGACACAGCAAGTTTGCTGTCAGAATTTAATAAATTAAAGTAAACTCCCGCGTACAATTCAACATTACCCTTCTCCAATTAATTCATGCCGATTGTCAAATTAAATAAAAATTAATTTGCTGTTAACATTTAATCTATCGTATATTTACGATGAACGATTAAGGAATTTTATGGCAGTCGTAAAAACGAAAGAATTTACAAAAGAAGATATCTGGTTGGCGGATGTCGCAAAAGCGCTTTCTCATCCCGCAAGGATCAGAATACTGAAAATCCTTACGGACATGGAATCCTGTATGGTTGGAAATCTTGTTGATAAACTTCCACTTGCACAGGCTACAGTTTCGCAGCATTTGAAGGAGCTAAAGCGTGTCGGGCTTATTGAAGGAGAGATAGACGGTCCGAAAATATGTTATTGTGTAAATAATAAGAATCTTGCAAAAGCAAAAGCCGCATTGGATAAAATGTTTACTAAAATAGGTTGTTGTTGATCTGATTGTAAGATTATTCCGAAGGAATGGCTTTGCCACAAAATTTCATGATTACCCGAATGGATCCCTTCGGCACAAGATTGAAAAATTCATAATTAATATTTCATAATGATAAAAAGGAGCAATAAAATGGAAACATCTTACGATTTAAAACAAATCGTAAAAGAAAAGTATGGGGAAATAGCTAAAGCATCGAAAGATTCGGGTTGTTGCGGACCGGTCTCTTCATGCTGCGGCGATTCTCAATCTGCAGAATTTACAATGATTGGTGATGATTACAAAAATATGGATGGTTACGTCTCTGATGCAGACCTTGGATTGGGTTGCGGGTTACCCACAGAGTATGCAGAAATAAAAAAAGGAGATACAGTTGTCGATCTTGGTTCCGGCGCCGGCAACGATGTTTTTATTGCAAGATCAATCGCTGGTGATAAAGGAAGAGTAATAGGTCTCGATATGACCGAAGAGATGATTGAAAAGGCAAATTCTAATAAAATAAAACTTGGCTTTGAAAACGTTGAGTTCCATCTCGGAGATATTGAACAGATGCCTTTTGAAAATGATCTCGCAGATGTTGTAGTTAGTAATTGCGTCCTCAATCTTGTTCCTGATAAACAAAGAGCTTTTTCAGAAATTTATAGAATACTAAAGCCCGGTGCGCATTTTTGTGTTTCGGACATTGTTATTCAAGGTGAGATGACAGAAGAACTTCGCAAGTCCGCCGAAATGTATGCCGGTTGTGTTTCCGGCGCGCTGAAGCAGGATGAATATCTTAAAATAATTGAAGAAGCAGGATTTAAAAATATCGAAATAAAAAAATCAAGAAGAATCGATTTGCCTGAAGAGCTGCTAAGTCAATATCTTTCAGAACAAGGAATAAAAGAGTATAAAGAAAACTTGGAAGGTATTTTCAGTATAACAGTTGTTGGTTATAAAAAATAATTAAACCCGTATCAAAATGTATAAGGACATAACCGGAATAATTCTCTCCGGCGGATTCAGTTCCCGTATGGGAAAAGATAAGGCTTTTTTAAAACTTAATGATGAAACTGTTATTGAACAAATTGTGAAGGTTCTCAAATCAGTCTTTAAAGAAGTTATTATCATAACTAACACACCGGATGCCTATGGCTTTCTGAGTGTCAGGAAATACAGAGACGTACATAAGTATAAAGGACATATCGGTGGAATTCACAGTGGTCTGTTTCATTCTTCAACTGAAAATAATTTTATCATTTCGTGTGATCTTCCGCTGATACCTGCTGAGTTAATTGCCTATATAATAGAATACAAAAGTGAGAAGCCGGTTAAATACTGCTTTGCTGATGGAAGACATCACTATCTGGCAGGTGTTTACAATAAGCAATTACTTCTGCGCATTGAAGATGTCCTGGCATCCGGCGTAAACTCGTCTGAAGGTAAAGATGAACATTTTTCAATCAGATATTTTTTAAATGATTTCGGGTGTGAGGTTATATATGTTGATAACCTGGATTTCTTCCGAAGTGAATATTTTTTTAACCTTAACACGCCGGAAGATTACGAACAATTAAAATTTATACTGAATAAAACATGAAAAAACTCTATATATATACCGGTCCGGTTAAAAGCGGAAAAACATCAAAACTTTTTGAGTTCACTAAAAGCAGAAATGATGTGGGCGGAATTTTATCAATTGTGATTAATAGTAAAAAACATCTTTATAATATTTCTACAAACGAGAGCAGAGTACTCGAAGCTGATGAATCAGATAAAGATGATAATATAATTTCAACCGACAAATACAGATTCAAAAAAAATATTTTTGAATGGGGAAGACAGGTTCTGAAACGGGCTTCACAAAAAGAATATTCATACCTGATAATTGATGAAATCGGACCACTGGAATTTAAAGGATCAGGGCTGTCGCCGGCTGTTGATGAAATATTAAACACTCCTTCATTACCTTCAGAGGCTGTTATAGTTGTTGTTCGGAATTTGCTGGTTAAAAAATTCTGCGGACACTTCAAAATTTCCAAGTCAGAAATTGAGTTTATAACTCAAAACAATCCCTTTCAAAATCTAAACAACTTCTGATTTATTAAGCAGCATTAAAGTAAGATTCCATGTATCCCGCCGAACTGATCGGTTCATTTGCCAATATTTATTATAATAAATCAGTGCTGTCCCAAATAAATTTGAAACAGAGAAAAAGTTTTCTTTATAAATTGTTTTGGACAGATTCATAAAAATAATCAAAAGTATCCCTCATTAGAATAAGTTTTCTTGCCTGTTATAAATAGAAATATCCTCTGGCGGCTTAAAAGGATTATCTAACCATTCTGTTAAAAGAATCTTTACAAAGAGATTCATCCTAAGAAAAGCAATTAAATTTGATAAGCTCCAGCCATATTTTGATATTTCTTTTAGATATTTCAACAAAAGCAAAGTTATCAATGCTGTCCAAATCTGTATCCACATTACATTTTCACTTGTTCCAATAAATGATTTGATTTTTAAGTGTTGTTTAAGTTCTTTGAAGAAAGTTTCGATTGACCAACGCTGTTTATACAACTCTGCTATTGTTTGTGCTGCCCAAGAAAAATTGTTGGTTATTATTTCTACATCTGCTTTTTCTGTTTCAGAATATACTACAACTCGTCTTAAGAATTCAGGGTAGAGGTATTTGGTATCTGTGCCAGTCAATCTGATTTTTTCATCCTTAAGTATGTGTTCATCTTTTCCTTCCGGTAAAGGGAATTCTTTTATTTGTTCATATTTAATCGCATCTTTTAATTTTATTACAAAGGTTATCTTCTCCTTTGTCCATCTAAAGAGCATCTTAAAGTCTATGTACCCTCTGTCAGCAACGATCACCGAACCAGTCGGTAAATGCATATAATTTGCGTGCTTTACATCTGCTCTCTTTCCTTCGGTCATATAAACATATTTAGGCATACAACCATCGTAATCAAGAAGCGTGTGCAGTTTTATGGCTCCTTTTTCCTTCTTATATTTTGCCCAGTCGAATACTTTTATACATACACTGATTATTGTACTATCCAGCATAAATATTTTTTTATTTATTCCCTTAAACTTCTTTCTCTGGAAATATCCTCTCCTCTGAAAATCTTCATACAGTAAGAGGAAGAATTCTCTGAACATCTGCCAGTCCCCTGTGGCGTTTATATATGACAGTGATGATTTGCTCGGTGATTTTCTTTGTATTCCTAAATGATTCAGATTACCTAATATTGATAACAGTCCATTTGTTGTTTCTCTTATTGACTGACATTTGGCAAACTGACAGAATAACATTGTAACCATATGTGTCCAACTGTTTATCCCTTTATTATGTTTATCTGTCTGGTATTCCCTGACTATACTTGTAAAAAGACTTCTGTCCAGATGATGTAATATTTGACTGAAAAGTGTTACATTTACCATTAGTCCCTCGATAAAGTTTGGTGTTTTTATTTTTTTTCAAAACAAATTTACCACCTTTATTTGAGGGATTTATTTTTTATCGTTTTGGACAGATATGTTCTGCTAATGAACTTTCCGGGTTTTCACTTGAATTACTTCCATCTGACATTGCCTATTTTAATTTTGAAGGTTCTGTTTATCTGATACTCTCAGCACAGCTTGAAAAATTAAAGAACCGCATTATAAAAATTCTCGATAATTATCATAAAAGAAATCCGCTTGATGAAGAAGGCAGAACTTTTGAGGAACTGATGGGAATATTTGGTGTGAAGCGGAATTCAGCCGCCGATGGAATTATGAAATGCCTGCTGAATGAACTGGTTGAAAGGAAAATTCTCAGGAAAGTTAATGCAACCTGGTGCTTGTATTCACATCTTGTTACGCTAACTGAAGAAGATAAGAAGCAAATAAAATTTGTTGAGTCATTCCACAAAAGCTGCGGAATGAATGTGCCTTTGATCTCTGAATTAATTCCTGCAGTTCTAAAGAAGGGAATTTCGGAAACCCAGCTTAACCAGATTTTAGTTTTGTTGAGTAAGAGAGAAAGACTTTACTGTATAAATGGAAATTATCTTTTCAAGGATGTTGTTGACAGCAGCCGAAAAAAAATGATTGAACATTTTCTTAGTCTAACGTCAGGACAAAACAACGGGAACGGAATTACAGCAGCTCATTTCAGGGATTTGATTGAAGGCAACAGGAAGATTTGCCGGCTCCTGCTTGCTCAGTTTGACAGGGAAGAAATTACAATTCGCGAAGGTAATTTCAGGTATCTGACAGAAGAAGGGAAAAAGTGGTATTATAACAGATACAAAACAGAATTCAGTAAACCAGAATTTATTTCAACCATAACAGGGAATAAAGATATGGGACCGAAGAAAAAAGTATTAATGATTGACGATGATGTTAATCTTGTAAATGTTATCAGGCTCGTTCTTGAATCAAAAGGCTTTGAATTTGCTGCTGTTTATTCGGCAGCCGAGGCTTTGACAAAAATTACCGAGTTCAATCCCGACTTGATCATACTTGATGTGATCATGGAAGATTTTGCAGCAGGCTTTAGAGTAGTTAGTGAATTAAGAACTGGCGGACCTGCCTCGAAGTATGCAGCTTATTCAAATATTCCTATCTTAATGCTGACGAGTGTCACTGCTAAATCAAATGTCAACTTTAGTGATAAGGTGGGAACGGCACTCCTTCCTGTTGACGTATTTATAGAGAAGCCGGTTAAGCCTGCTGAATTGTTGTCAAAGATTGAAGAATTGCTGGTTTGTAATTCGGGTAATTAATCGGATTCGATTGATCATTTTAATTTATTAACTCCCCTACCCACTAGTCATTATCACGGCGGATTATTTCAGCATCTAAAAAACTTAACAAGTATAGATTCCGGGCAATTTCAGAATGACATAAGAACTTACCTTGCGTAAGGTGAGTTATTAATCTCTTAAATCGGTGTTTTGTTTACACCTAAAACACTATATTTGTTGTAAAAAATGAGGCGATCCGGAAATGAACAGAAATATTTCGCGAATAGCGGAGGATTTTATTAAAGACTGCCGAAATATCTTAAAGGACAATCTGATTGAGCAGTATATCTTCGGCTCTCAAGTGAAAAGAACTAATGTTGAAACCTCGGACATCGATATATTACTTATTGTATTTAGGAGTGACACAAAAATAAAACAGCAAATCAGCGCTCTGGCTTCCGATTATTCTATTAATCACTGAAGTTACGCAAAAGCCATAGTCCCGATTTATCGGGATTTCCAGCTAAAATTTTTGGGAATAACACAATCAAAAAGGGGCTGACCAAAAAGTAAATTTTGCAAACAACTCTGAATTTATATGTCTGATTTCAGATTAAATTCAAATTCATCGTAGCACAGATTAGTAATCTGTGCTACATTTTGGTCAGCCCCTCATTATTAAGCGAATTTTAAAAATTGTATCGATATTTTTCATTATTCTAAATAACTCTAACTGACAAAAAGCAATTAGTACAA
>JBBIGV010000042.1:0-25435 GCA_037447335.1 Ignavibacteria bacterium
AAATCCCATTTACACAAATTATTTTACAGACTCTTAAACAAAAGAATGTAGCTTAAAAAAATGGAGTCTCTATTTTCAACTAAGTTTGACTTTATACCAGTCAGAAAAAATTAATTTCGCTATAAATTGCATTAATCTTAAATTGTTAATAATTACAAAGCAATATAATGTTTCAGGTTTCATTCGTTTTCTAACAAGTTATCTTCCACCGATTCGGCGCGATTGATTATTGATTGCGGTAAACTTTTACTGGCTTTGGCTCCTAGTTTTTTAATCTTTTCAGCCCGGTTTACAAGATTACCTCTGCCGTCAACAAGCTTGTTCATAGCTTTGTCATAGTTATCTTTTGCAGCAATTAAACCCTTCCCCACCGAGAGAAGATCATCAACAAAAGCCGTAAACTTATCCAGCATATCACCGCTCTGTCTGGCAATTTCAATTGCATTTCTATTTTGATTTTCCTGCCGCCAGATGCTTGCAATGGTTCTGAGTGTTGCCAGTAAGGTTGATGGACTAACTATAACAATATTCTGCTCGAATGCATCGCTGAACAATGACGAGTCCTGCTGAACAGCCAGAGCAAAAGCCGGTTCAATTGGCATAAACATCAGCACAAAATCCAAACTTTCAAGCTGGTAAAGATTCTGATAATTTTTGCTGCTAAGGTTCCTTATGTGTGAACGAATTGAATTTATGTGTTCTCTCAATCCAAGCTGCTTCTGGTGTTCATCCTCCTCAGAGATAAACTTTTCATAACCAACGAGAGATACTTTTGAATCTATAATTATACTTTTATTCTCAGGCAATTTGATTATTACATCAGGTTGAAATCTTTTTCCTGATTCGGCAGTAATAACTTCCTGAACAACATATTCCCTTCCCTTAACCAATCCTGACTTTTCAAGAATACTTTCAAGAATGAACTCACCCCAACTTCCCTGGGTTTTGCTTTGTCCCTTTAAAGCTGTTGTTAAGTTCTTCGCTTCCTGTGTGATTTGCTGATTCATTTCTTTCAGCATCTGAAGTTGTTCGCGCAGTGAAGCATGACCTTTAATACTTTCTTTGCTCGATTCCTCTACCTTCTTTTCAAACTCGGATATTCTTTCTCTTAGAGGATTCAGTATTTCACTTAGTTTTTCTTTATTCTGCTCTGTGAATTTGTTCCCTTTTTCTTCAAAAATTTTGTTGGCAAGGTTTTCAAATTCCTTTGTGAATTTTTGCTGGAGTTCTTCAACTTCTGCTTTCTGTTCTGCTAACTTTGTTTGAAGGTTTGAGTAATCGGATTTTAATGATGAATTTTCAGAGGTAAGCTTTTCGGATTTTTCACGTTCGGTTTTTAATTCTGCATGTAGGGAAGACTTATCCTTATCAAGCAGGTTTATACGTTCTGAAAGTTTTCCCGCGTCAATTTGAAGTGAGTTGATTTGCTCTTTAAGTCTGTTTGCCTCTTCAATTGGAATTGTTTTCTTACTCTTTAAGAAAAGAAAAGCAATTACAAAACCGATTACTAAGCCGATTATGAGATATACTATTTCCATTTTAACCTTTCAGAAAGTTTCACGCAAAGACGCTAAGCCTCAAAGTTTTATAGATTATTTACTATTCGCATGATTCCATTTTTAATCAATGATTCGTTAAAGTTAATCAATAAACCAGGCTTTAAACCTGTCAGTCTTAAATATGTTAATAACTGCTTGTGATGGACAGGTAATATTGTTTCAATTGATTCTAATTCTATTATCACTTTGTTTTTCAACAATTAAATCTGCTCTGAACCCCATATCTAATTTAATATCATCATATAGAACCGGAAGAGTTTTTTGTCTCTCAGCCCGCATATTTCTTTTGCTGATTTCATAAACCAATACTTTTTCATAAACCTACTCGAATAAACGGGGACCCGGTGTTGTATGAATTTTAAAGCATCAATCAACTACAATTTTTGCAATTTCATTCTCACTTATTCTATTTCCTTTACGTCTTAGCGTTTTTGCGTGAAAAATTATTCTAAACTCCCAACGACTCCCTCAACCTCTTCCAGAATGTCACAAGACTGCACAAGTGTTTTCATCTTATTATGATCAGGGTAAAGCGGACGATCTATAGCCAGAAAGTCCACATGTTTTCGAATAACTTCTTTTGCTTTAGCTACACCTTTTCCGGTTTTATGCTCACGAAAGTCGAGTGCCTGAGCAGCAGCCATAAATTCGATTCCCAATATACCGTAAGCATTATTAAGAATCTGTTGATTCTTCAGTGCAGTGTTCATACCCATCGAAACAAAGTCCTCCTGATCAGCAGCAGCAGGTATAGATTGTATTGAAGCCGGAGTTGATAAAATTCTCTGTTCAACAATAAGTGTATCTGCTGTGTATTGACTTAACATCAATCCGGAAAACATTCCGGCGCCTTTTGTCAGGAAAGCAGGAAGTCCGACACTTAATGCCGGATTATTTAATCTATTCATTCTACGTTCGGAAAGAACGCTAACCATGGTAACAGCAGCACTTATCATATCCATTGGTAATGAAACCGGCGTTCCCTGGAAGTTCGCACCTGTTAAAGTTATTCTATCTTCTGGGATGAAAATTGGATTATCACCGACAGCATTTAATTCAATCTCTACTTGTGATTTAGCAAACGCAACTGCATCATGAGCCGCACCAATAACCTGCGGAGTAGATCGCATTGAATAAGCATCCTGAACTTTGATTTTTAACTTGCCTGAAAGAAGGTCACTTCCCTCTATGCACTTTTTTATAGCCTGTGCACTACGAACTGCTCCCGAAAACCCGCGCAGTTTATGCAGACGCACATCATAAGGCTTCATATTTGCAAGCAGAGCTTCAAGACTCATCGCAGCGGCGATCTCTGCCTGTTTCAACCATCGGTTAATATCATATAAATGAAGTGCGCTTATTGCTGTTATAAAGTTTGAACCATTTATTGTTGCAAGTCCATCTCTTGCCTGAAGTCCGGGGATTTTTATTCCTGCCTTTTCAAAAGCGATATTTCCGGGCAGGCGTTCGCCATGATAAAATGCTTCTCCTTCACCCATCATCAAGAGAGCAATTTGTGACATCGGAGCCAAATCACCACAAGCGCCCACAGAACCTTTCTCACAAACTACAGGAATACAATCCTTATTTAACATTTCAATCAAAGTTAAAGTTATTTCAGGTCGGCAGCCGGAGTTACCATGAGCGTGAACATTTATTCTTCCTGCAATTGCACCGCGCACCCATTCAATCGGCATAGGCTCGCCAATTCCTGCCGAGTGATTATAGATAAGATATTTTTGAAATTCCTTTACCTGTTCATCATTTAAAACCACTTCCGAAAATTCACCTATACCGGTGTTAACCCCGTACATTATTTCGTGAGACTGAATTTTTTCTTCAAGCATTGCACGGCAGGTTTTTATTCTTTTAAGCGCTTCTGTGCTGAGTTCTACTTTTTCTTCATGACGTGCTATCGAGACAAGTTTTTCAATTGTAAAATTTGAACCATCGAGAGTGACCGACATTATTCCTCCGAAATATGAAGTTAAATTAAGTAATGAAATTTAGTAAAGATAAAGAGTATGGAGAAATGAAAGATCTAATCTGATCAAATTATATTTATTATTTGCCGCACCGCAGTTAAAAATCTTTCTTCTTTAATGAGTTTACTTACCTTCTCAATTTCAGCAGACAGTACAATATCTGTATTGATTGGTTGACTGATCTTCCGGACAAGCTGATATGCTGCCATTGTGCCCTTTCCGGGTTTTAACGGTTTGTGAAATTCTAGCGCCTGGCAGGCTGTGAGAATTTCTATTGCCAATACTGTTTGAGCATTTTTTAGTATCTGAAAACATTTCTGCGCAGAGATTGATCCCATTGAATTATGATCTTCCTGGTTTGCTGAAGTTGGGATAGAATCCACACTTGCAGGATGTGCGAGCGCCTTATTTTCTGAGACTAAAGCTGCGGCAGTATATTGTGCAATCATTAAGCCTGAATTTAATCCGCCATTCTTTGCGAGGAATCGGGGAAGTGAACTTAGTGATCCATTAAGCATTCTCTCTGTTCTTCTCTCAGATACATTTGCATATTCTGAAAGGGCAATTGCCATAAAATCCATCGCTAATGCTACTGGCTGTCCGTGAAAATTTCCGCCTTCACGATGAGTTTCATCATCCGGAAAAATTAATGGATTATCATTAACCGAATTAATTTCTGTTTCAACCCGTGAACAAACGTAATCAATTGTATCTCTTGATGCACCGTGTATTTGCGGAATGCAACGGATTGAATATGGATCCTGTACACGCGGATCATCTTCACGGTGTGATTCGCGTATTTCACTTCCTTTAATCATAGCAAGAAGATTTTTTGCAACGGCAATTTGTCCCGGAAATGGTCTTAGCTTATGCAATCTCGGATCGTAAGCATTATCAGTTCCCCTTAATGCTTCATGAGAGAGAGCGCCGGCGATATCGGCAATCATTTTTAGCTGCGATGCTTCAATACAGATGTATGCAGCAAATGCAGTCATCATTTGAGTGCCGTTTATCAACGCTAAACCCTCTTTGGCCGCGAGCTTAACCGCAGCTAATCCGAATTTCCTGAGTGTAACTGATGATTTTAATTTTTTAACCTTATGCTGATCTTCATTCATTACATCTTTATAAACCTGCACTTCACCTTTACCTATCATTGCAAGAACCAAATGCGAAAGAGGTGCAAGATCACCGCTTGAACCAACAGATCCCTGCGATGGAATAACAGGAATGATATTGTGGTTTATCATTTCAATTAACAGTTCAAGTGTTTCAGGTCTGATTCCTGAATACCCTGCGGCAAGAGCATTAATACGAAGCAGCATCATCAGTTTAACTATGAAGGGGGGAAGAGGATCGCCAACTCCTGCTGAATGACTGATAATCAGATTCTCCTGAAGTTTTGCGATATCTTTTTTAGATATTTTAACATTGGCAAACTCACCGAATCCGGTAGTTACTCCGTAAATTACCTTTCCTTCATCAACCCATTTGTCAATAAGCTTTCTTGCTTTTATCACTTTCTTTACTGAGTCGTTTGAAAGTGTAATAACAGGATTTTCTTTCAGGAAAAATTTTATTTTATCAAGCAATAAGGATTTACCGTCAACTATAAGTTTTTTACGAGCCATTTACCATCTTCTTAATTTTTTCAGATGCTTGTTTGCTGGTCCGGTAAGTTATATGTATCGCATCATCATCGTATGAAGTTGAAATAACCTCTGCAAGCGAGTGAATAGCTGCAGCAATTTTTGCATCATCAAGCTTCAGATCAATTTTATCTTCAACGAAACTATTTTCGATTATTTGATTAATACGATCTGTTAACGATGTGATATTTATCCCTCTTTGAGCAGAGATAACAATACTTCCTTCATATTTATTCCGTGCAAAATCAATCCTGTGTTTATCCGGGACGGCATCAACCTTATTAAAGACAATGATCGTTTCTTTAGAATCAGCGGCGAGGTCTTTCAGCGTTTCCTTCACAACTTCAATCTGATCCTCATAGAACTGATGCGACAGATCGACAACGTGCAGAATTATATCAGATTCTCTTACCTCATTCAAAGTTGATTTGAAGGAAGCAACAAGATGATGCGGAAGTTTTCTTATAAATCCAACCGTATCGCTGATCAGAATGTTGTTTCTCCCGATTGTTATTGAGCGCGTTGTTGAATCAAGTGTAGCGAACAACTTATTCTCAGCAAACACATTTGACTTTGTAAGCAAATTAAATAAGGTTGACTTACCAACATTAGTGTATCCTACAAGACATATCCTTACAAAATCTTTTCTTCCGCTGCTTTGTGTTTTACGCTGTGACTCGATCTTTTTCAGATTTTCTTTGAGATGACTTATACGGGTTCGGATTATACGACGATCGGTCTCGATCTGTGTTTCGCCGGGACCCTTTGTACCTATGCCGCCATATTGTTTTGAGAGGTGTGTCCAGGCTCTTGTTAATCTCGGTAAAAGATATTGCAGTTGTGCAAGTTCAACTTGTGTTTTGGCTTCCCTTGTCTTTGCACGTGCAGCAAAGATATCAAGTATAAGCCCGCTTCTGTCAACTATTTTTTTCTCAATAAGTTTTTCAAGATTTCTTACCTGAACCGGAGACAGGTCATCATCAAAGATCACGAGATTTACATCATTTAGTTCAGCGAGAGATTTCAATTCTTCAGCTTTACCTTTTCCCACATAATAGGCGGGGTCTATGGCTGATTTTTTCTGAACGATCTTCAAAACAGTTTCGGCGCCGGCAGTTAAAGATAATTCTTCCAGTTCAGAAAGATGTTCTTCAACCACTTCATCGCTAAGATTAAAACTGTTGAGAGAAACCAGTATTGCTCTCTCAGTTATTTTTTTTGTTATATCAATCATACCAATTGAATATTGATCATTAAATTACCGGTAAATTTCAATTTACTTCTGCAAGCTCTTTTTTAACGTTTCGGGCAATAAGCATCTCAATTAAAGCAAGCAGCAAAGCAACCACAAGAAAATATTTCCACAGTTCCGAACCGAACCTTGCCTGAAGAATAACCTCAGCGGGATTCATATCTCTGTCGATTGCGATGTGTTTACCTTTAAAATTAATCTTATCAAGATATTCTTCAAATTCACTTCGGGTAACGTAACTGACTGTTGATTCCAACGGATCAGTATTTACGGCAAACATTTCAATTAGTTCATCTCCTGCAAAAACTTTATAATTTCCCACATGGCTAGTGTTTTCAAAATCAATAAAGTTTGAAATATCACCGGTTCTGTTAATTATCTCTTCTGAATCTTCAGGCTGTTCAATTCTCAATTGCGGCGAAACATTTCCACGTAAGTTTAAATTTACCCTGCTTCCTGCGATATGGTCATCTGCCCGGCGGTCAGCCGCAGATAAGTAAAAAACCGACTTGTGCAGAAGTGGAGCAAAAATACTTTTTAATGGAAAGTTTGACCAGCCGAGAACCGGAGCTAAATTGAAGAGAAGTCTTTTACCACTACCATTAAGATATTCACCTAAAAAAGATGAGCCGTCATTCATAGTTATAATATTTCTTCCAAGCCCTGCGGTAGAAATCCGGAAGTAATGATAAATATCCGGTGATTCAACATTTCTTTTTTCTTTTTTAACAAAAAGTTCAGAAAACAGTGGATGCCCGAATTCAACATTATCAAAGTTGAAAATATTTGAAGCGTCATTTATTCTTCCGATTGATGCAGAAGGCTGCGGCAGATTCAGTGCAGATGTCAGCGCTTGATAACCATCAAGTGTGGTTCCGGAACCAGGCATTAGTACAAGTCCGCCGCCACTGTTAACAAAAGAATTAAGTCTTTCCAGCCTTTTACCTGAACCTGAACCAATCACAAAAACTGTTTTGAATCTGATTAGATCGACTGATGCGATTTGGCTCAGATTACGGCTTGTGATGTTCAATGTTTTATCATTATCGGCAGCAGTTAGCGCAAGATTTAAGAACGCCGCATCAGCTTCATTGTCTGATAAAATCAGAACAGGAATTTGATCCGGGATAAAAATATTAGTATAACGTCTGTTGTCGTGAAGAATTGCATCATCCTCTATCTCTGCATATATTTTAATGAATCCTGTTCTATCGGCAATTGTTTCCATACTAAGCACCTGCGACTGCCCTGCGCCAATATCCACACTTTGCTGAACTTTTCTTTCATCGTCCATAAATAAAGAGACAACTACATTTAAAGCAGGGGTGGCTGCAAAGTTTGTTACTGTTACTTCAAACGATATTGGTTTGTTCTTTTCAAATATTTGTGAACGTACTTTAATATTTGTAATTGCCGCATTAAAAACATCGCCGCCCGAAACCTGAACAGTATAAAGTTTAATATTTTGATCGAGCAGTTCACCAAGATCGGATGCGGCTGATTCGTCAGTAATTCTTCCCTGCTGAAAATCCGTAAGGATATAGATTTCTTTATTGAAATTTTTTGATTCGGAAATAATTCTGGCAGCCTTAATCAGCGAATTATGGATACTTCCGCTTACATTGGAGATAGAAATCTCTTGTATAGAGTTTATTATTTCAGAGAGGTTTGTCGTAGGTTTTAATTCTTCAGGGTTATTGCCTGAAATATTTATAACAGCAATTTCATCACCTTCCTGGAAGTTTTTGAGGAGATCGAGCATAATTTCTTTTGCCTGATTGAAATATGAACCTCTTGCATCAATAACAGACATGCTGAATGTATCATCAAAAATAAATACTGCGGTGGTTTTTGCTGCCGAGGTTGTACCTCCCAAAGCAACACCCTCTAAAGTTGGTCGTGCAAATGCAGTTACAAGAAAAAGAATTATCATTACTCTTAACGCAAGCAGAAGCCATTGTTTAATCTTTATCCGTCTGATTTTCTGCTTCTGCAGCTCCTTTAAAAACTGAAGGGTGCTGAATTCTATTTTCTTCAGCTTTCTGAGATTTAAAAGGTGGATAAGGATCGGAATGGATGCTGCAAGCAGCCCGAATAGTATCGCAGGGTTAAGAAAAACCATCTAATTTCTAAAATTATCTCCTAAAGTTTTTTCTGAGTTGTAAAAATAAGAATAAAAAGAAGTAAAGCTATGCAGAAGTATTTCTACATATCTAAGTGGTTTAATCACCTTTGTTTATTTATACATTGATCATATTAAAAAGGCTGACACAAAGAACATTTGAGTTAACCATTTATAAACTTCTGTTCTGCTCTTGAATTGAAAATTGTTCACTGAATTTTATGTCCTATTTTAATTAGTCCGTCGTGCAATCAAATTCAGTGCACTGCCGGCTTTGAACCATTCAATCTGGGTTTTATTCATAGTATGATTGAGCAATATTTTATCTTCTTTACCATCGCTGCGTTTAACGATCATTGTAACCGGCTTTTCGGGTTCTAGTTCTGTAGTTTTGATAGTAACGATATCATCTTCAAGAATTTTTTCATAATCAGCGGTATCTGCAAAAGTCAGCGGAAGCATTCCCTGTTTTTTCAGGTTTGTTTCGTGAATTCGTGCGAAACTTTTTACAATGATTGCCCTGCCGCCAAGGAAACGCGGTTCCATTGCAGCGTGTTCGCGGCTCGAGCCTTCACCATAATTCTCATCACCTACAACTACCCAGTTTGTCCCTTTAGCTTTGTACTCGCGTGCCACATCCGGAACTGGTTTGGTTTCACCGGTAAAAATATTTTTTGTTCTTCCGGTTTCGCCTGAAAAATAATTCAATGCACCTATAAACATATTGTTAGATATATTATCAAGATGCCCTCTGAACCTGAGCCAGGGTCCTGCCATCGAGATATGATCTGTAGTACACTTCCCTTTAACTTTAAGCAAAACCGGCATACCAGTCAGGTCTTTTCCATCCCATGGTTCGAATGGTTTAAGAAGCTGTAATCTTTCACTATCTTCCCTCACAATAATTTCAACGTCTGAACCGTCTTTTGCAGGAGGGACAAAACCGCCGGATCCTTCATCAAAACCTTTCAGCGGGAGTTCTGCACCCGATGGCGGGTTCAGCTTTATTTTTTCACCCTGCTCATTCACTAATTCATCCGTAACCGGATTGAATGACAGACTTCCGGCAATTGCCAATGCCGTAGTAATTTCGGGACTGGCTACAAACGCAAGAGTTTCCGGGTTCCCATCATTTCTTTTTGCAAAATTTCTGTTGAAAGAAGTTACAATTGTATTCCGCTCACCGGTTTTTATATCCATCCTTTTCCACATACCAATGCAAGGACCGCATGCATTGGCAAGAATCAGCCCGCCAATATCTGTTAGCGCCTTAAGTTGTCCATCCCGTTCAATCGTTGCTCTTACCTGTTCAGATCCCGGTGTAATTGTGAATTGTGATTTTGCTTTTAATCCTTTCTCCTTTGCTTTACGCGCAATACTTGCTGCACGGTCTATATCTTCATAACTCGAGTTTGTACAGCTTCCGATTAATGCAACACTTATGTTATCGGGATAGTTATTTTCTTTTACAGCTTCTTTCATTTTAGATATAGGCCAGGCTTTATCAGGGGTAAACGGTCCGTTAAGATGAGGTTCAAGTTCACTAAGATTTATTTCAATAACCTGGTCAAAATATTTTTCGGGATTATTCAGAACCTCTTCATCAGCCTTCAATGTGTCTGAAAGATTTTCAGCCAAAGCAGCCACATCTGCCCGCCTGGTTATTCTGAGATATGAAGCCATTTTTTCATCGAAGGGAAACACTGAGGTTGTTGCACCAATTTCAGCGCCCATATTACAAATTGTTCCTTTCCCTGTACAAGAAATCGAGTTGGCTCCTTCACCAAAATATTCAACAATAGCGCCCGTTCCACCTTTAACAGTAAGAATACCGGCAAGCTTTAAGATAACATCTTTCGCTGAAGTCCACCCATTCATCTTACCAGTAAGTTTAACACCGATAAGTTTAGGCCATTTCAACTCCCATGGCATCCCTGCCATAACATCAACGGCATCTGCACCGCCAACACCGATGGCGATCATTCCGAGTCCGCCGGCGTTTGGAGTATGTGAATCTGTTCCAATCATCATCCCGCCGGGAAAAGCATAATTTTCAATAACTACCTGGTGAATAATACCAGCACCGGGTTTCCAGAAACCTATTCCATATTTGCGGGAAATGCTCTCAAGGAATTCAAAAACTTCTTTGTTTTCTTCATTTGCCCTGAGCAGGTCATCTTTTGCTCCAACCTGTGCTTGAATGAGGTGGTCGCAATGCACGGTTGAGGGCACCGCAGTTGTTTTTCTGCCGGCAGACATAAATTGTAATAAAGCCATTTGCGCAGTTGCATCCTGCATTGCAACCCTGTCCGGGGCAAGGTCAGCATAATCTTTTCCACGTTTTATCTCTGCAGAAGGGCTTTCCCAAAGATGTGTGTACAGGACTTTTTCTGCATAAGTCATTGGTCGGTTCAGGATTTTCTGTGCTTCTGCAAGCTTTTTTCGGAAGTTTAAATAAAGATTTTCAATCATCTCAATATTTGCTGTCATTAAAGATTCCTTCTCAGAATTAAATAGCTAATAATTTGTTTTAAACAAAAATAACTAAAAACCTGAAAAATTGCTCATTACAAGTAAATTTAGTCCATATCTGCCTGCTTCGTGCAGTTATTTATACTGCAGGTTTAAACATGGCAAAGTATTTGAAAAGAAAACACCAAAAATTTTTTAACAAATAGTCTGTTGTATATGAAAAGCTCTACCATTCTGGTTGTGGATGATGAAATAACTTACCTGAAGCTGCTTGAAAGCTTATTGTTTCAGGAAGGTTATACAAATATCATTACGGAAGGAAATCCGCTTAATGTATTTCCAATCCTTGAAAAGTATGAAGTAGACCTGATAATACTTGATATTTATATGCCTCATTTAGACGGGCTTTTACTTCTTGAAAAACTTGCTGATTCCTATCCTACTGTTCCTGTTATCATGGTTACAGCAGTTGATGAAATTGATATAGCATTGAAAGCAATAAAAATCGGTGCGTACGAATTCATCACGAAGCCGCCTGAAATAGACAGGCTTCTTCTCACAATTACCCGCGCACTCGAAGCAAAATTAATTACAAAGGAACGCGATACATTAAGAGAAATCTCTGCCGGAGATAAAAAGAAAATTGAATTCAAAGATATTGTTACAGAATCACCGTTAATGCACAAAGTTTTTGAGCTGGTAGAAATATTTGCACCCACAAATGAAACAGTATTGATCGTGGGAGAAACCGGAACCGGTAAAGATCTTATTGCAAAAAAAATTCATGATATTTCGCCAAGAAAGTATCAACCTTTTGTTTCAGTTAACCTTGCCTCAATCTCTTCTTCTCTGTTTGAAAGTGAGCTGTTTGGCTATGAAAAAGGCGCTTTTACAGGGGCTTCAACTGAAAAGATAGGATACTTTGAGGCAGCCAATGGCGGGACCATCTACCTTGATGAAATAGGAGAGTTGAATAAAGATTTGCAGGGAAAACTACTGAGGGTTATTCAATATAATGAAATTTACAGGTTAGGAAATTCCAAGCCGGTTAAACTTGATATAAGAATAATCGCTGCTACTAACAAAGAACTCTTTGAAAGCGTTAAAAAACATGAATTCCGTGCTGACCTCTTCTACAGGTTGAACAGAGGTTTTATAAAACTTCCGTCGCTTCGTATGCGCGGTAACGACATCAGACTTCTTGCAGATTATTTTATGAAAATCGGTTGTAAAATTTATAAAAAAAACATCGCCGGGTTTACAAATGAGATTGAGGAGGCGCTTCTGCGATATCATTTCCCGGGAAATGTTCGTGAACTTGAGAACATAGTGCTTAATGCTGTGGCAAAATGTAAGAATGGTGATAATATTGACAGCATCGAATTACCACAGAATTATGTTTTAGAAAAAACACCGTCTTCAGATTTAACAATCGGGGATATCTTTCCACTTGAAGAAGCAATTAATAATCATATTCGGAGTGTCTTACAAAGAACAGACGGAAATACAACCAAAGCAGCCGCTTTATTAGGAATTAGTGAACGAACCCTTCAGAGGAAGTTGAAGAAGATTAAAGGTGATACAATCCGGTAAAATTTACACCTTTGACGGCAGTTTTGACGTCAATTATGTCTTGTTCCCGAAATCCCATAAATCCCCCCTGAGTTTTCTTTGCATATGTAAAGAATAGAATTCCTTTAAAAAGGGTACTATAATTGCATTAATATCTCACCAAAATAAATTATTAATAATGAGCAATATACAATCTATTCTTGCGTTGGGCGGAATTCTTCTGCTTGCTTCTATTTCATTAAGGTTTAACACCACTTTGATGGAAACATCGTCTGTCGAGGTAGAGAATAAAGTATTCCTGACAGCCTTTTCACTCGCGGACGATATGATAGAAGAGATAAAACAAAAAAGTTTTGACCAGGCAACAATACAATTTCCTATTACAAATGCTTCCGGTCTTACTCCCGTCAATAATCTTGGTCCCGACGCAGGTGAGGTTTATCCGAACTTTAACGATATTGACGATTATAACGGCTACAGCAAAATTATTAGCGCACCACACGCAGAAGATTATCATATAAAGTGCATGGTTGTTTACGTTCAGGAGAGTAATCCAAATATAGTTAGCAGCACTCAAACGTTTTACAAAAGAGTTACTGTAAAAGTTACAAGCCCTTTTTTAAGAGATAAAGTTGAAGTTTCATTCATATTCACATTAAAGTAATGAGTACAATCTTTGACATAATCGGTTCAACTCTGATAGCAGGAGTGTTTCTTCTTCTGATGATAAACCTGAGTACTTATTCAACTCAGTCAAAGGCAGCATCGGATTCAGAATTGATTTTAATAAACAACGCAAAAACACTTGCCGATATATTAAACAGTGATCTTCGTAAAGTTGGATTTAAATATACCGGGACTTCAATCTTAACTGCCGAACCAAAAAAATTCTCCTTCTTTTCGGACATTGATAATAATGGTTCAACAGATGCTGTTACATATACGTTAAGCGATTCATTAAAAGCAGATGGCACGCCAAATCCCAGAGATAAAATTCTCTACAGGATAGTAAATGGCGATACATCAAAAGGTCCTTCATTAGGTCTGGTAGATCTGAAATTTTCATATCTGAATCAATTAGGTCAAACGACAAACACAATAAGTGAAATAACTTACATTAAAACAGAGTTATGGGTCGAGACTACAGAAACAGTCGATGGCACATATCCGTTTACTTATTGGGAAATGACAATAAATCCAAGGAATTTATAATATGGGAAAAGCAGTACTGATTTTGGCATTGGGCATTTCGGCTATAATAGGTGTGCTCATCATAAACCTTAACGCAAACGCAACAAGTGGTGTTGAAACTACAGTAGATATGTTCAAATCTACAAAGGCACGTTTGATTGCTAACTCTGGTATTGAAGTTTACCTCGAAAAACTCCGCAGAAACAAAACTTTGAGCGGAAAATTTCCGGGCAATTCACTCTTTGAGGGATCTTTTGATATCGCAATTTCCGGACCCGACAGTCAAATGGTAATTCAATCGCAGGGTAATTATTACGGAACCAGGCACAAAAGTATTGTAACCGCCCGAAGAGCCGGAGTAATAATTCCGCCGGTAAATTCGGCACTATATCTGTCTGCACAAAACCTGAAAGTTAAATTGCAGGGAAATATAGAAATTGATGGCAACGATACAAATATGAATGGAACCCCCGGACCAAATCCATCGCTTCCCGGTATTGCTGTAGACACGCCTGGTGACAGCGCATATGTTGTAAAAGAACTTAAACCAAAAGTTTCCAAAGATATAAAAGGGTATGGCGGTCCTCCAAGCGTGCATACAGTGAATGACTCAACTGACTGGCATGCACTCTCAGAGCATTACATTTTTGCCGCTGATCTTTCACTGACAACAGGAACTTACTCAACGGGTACATTCGGAACAGTATCCCAACCAAAAATTACTTATGTAACCGGTAATGTGCACTTCTCGGGAAATGCTTCGGGCTCGGGTATAATGGTTGTAAACGGCAATCTTACCATGAGCGGCAACTTCAGATTCAACGGGATATTAATTGTATATGGTAACTCTACAATTGATGTAAAGGTTGTAGGTAATGGTGGTATTTACGGAGCAACTATCCTGGTTGGTCAGTCAGTAGATATACAGTCAACCGGTAATGCTTCGTTTTTTTACAGCAGCCAGGCAATAAAGAATGCTCAAACAAATCTTAAATCTTCACGGTTTGAAATTTTGAGCTGGTGGGAGTAATAAGAAACATAAAAAACCCATGGAATTATAAATGAAATACATAGATGCTAAAGGCGAGATATGGACTATTGATAAGGGCGATTGGCTCTCCGGATGCGGTGTTGAACATTATCAGAAAATTAAATGTAACCGGAACCGGATTGTTAAACCAGTGGCTTAGGGCTTTTGCTTTTTCTGGCTTTAAGCCTGATTTTTATTTTTTAACACATTAATTCTTTCGGGTTCTTAAGTAGAAAATTATTTCCCTTTCATTCATACTTCGTTTTAAGAACCGAAGGAAACATAAATTCAGATGTAGTTTTCTGCCATCAGATTTATGGTCTCATATTGTCCGATATTAAATTTTTCAATTCGTTTATGTATTTAAACCCTCCCGAAGCTGTTAGCGGACCTGATGAATAGTCATCTTCTCCAATTAATATTGTAACTGAATCAATCATCTCACTTCCGGCATAATCACCACTAAGTGGTATAAGAATTTTGTTAAGTGTAACATCTCCGAGAAATCCGGTTTTAAGAGTTACAATTTCAGGAAACAGAATTTCCAGGCACATTTCACTTTGTTTCAACTCTTCAATGGTTTCGATATCAAGGTAAACGCGCAGCATATCATCGGTAAGCATTAGCAGTTTATTCAGAATTTCATTAAGCTGTTGTTCGTCCGATGCAGCAAATTTCAATTCAGTAGTGTTACCGTTTTCATAATAAAGAATTTTCATTTCATTATTGCCTTGTTTACAGGAAAATGCTGAACATAGATATATTAATATAACAGAACTGAGCACTGATAACCTGAACATAATTATTAATCCCTTTGTTATAGGTTTCTGAACAAAGCAGGACAGACTATCAGCCTGCCCTGCAAAAATAAATATACCAGAGTCTGTGTCATCCCAATCGGTTATTGAACTGCAATTTCATCAAGCAGAATTGCTGTATCATAAATACTATCACCCACGTCACCTGCACCAAGAATCAGAGTAACTCTTTGACCCTTGTATGGAGAAATATTGAAAGTTGCAGATTGCCAGCCGGTCATATAAACATCGCCCCTGTCGAACACTATAGCAGGTGAAACAGCTATAAGATTGCCTGCATTTTCTTTTGTTGCCCCAAAATCTGCGGCAATCTGGTCTATGGTTTTCCGCAGCAGCACCTCCTGCGTACCGTCAGTTCTGCGAATGATAATCTCGAAATAATCCTGATATTGAGAGCCGATGTATTCAAGAAATTCTTCTGAGAGAAAATTCCATTTCAATGTTAACGTGGTTTGGTTATCTCTGACTCTGAAAGTTTGGAATATAGATCCGGTAGCCTCTGTAAATCCAAGCCCTGTCGAAATAATTCCCATAAAGTTGCCTTGTGTCGGGCTTTGTGTTCCAAGTTTACTAATTACTCTTCCGTCACCGGCTTTTGTCCAGCCGTCGAGCTTACCAAACTCAAAGTCGCCATTTATCAGGTCTTCAGAATAATGAACATCGTTAGCGCCCTTAAGCTGAAAAGCAGCATTGTGGGTAGAGTAGGGATCATTACCGGCAATAAAAGATTCTCCGGTATTTTTAAGTTCTTTAGCAAGCCGGCGTGTTAAAGAATCAGCCATTTCAACACAAAATCTGCTGCTGACAATTTTACTGTATCCGAAATATGTTTTGGCACCTTTGCCGGTAAATGCATTTTCAAGGTCAGAACTCTTTGTGCTTTCGCAGGAGTTATTAAGTATTACAGCATTCGGGAATTTACCGGCAAGATCAGAAATAAACGGGTAACGAATTGCATACACATCAGCTTTAACCTTTGTTGTACCGTTTTTAGCAATTGTTATATTTTTCCAGATAGCAAGTTTGTCGGTTTTTAACATTGCTTTGTAATGATTCTGATAAGCAGTTGAATTCGTATCTACTACTTCACCAGTTGAGAATGCTTTTCCACCTGAACCGTGTGTAGCTAAAACTACATAGCCATAATCAGTCAGGTTACTTAATGATGCAATAGTAGCATTCTGGTTTGACAGGTGAGTAACTTCAAATTTAAAGTCGGAAGAATTAAGAATATTTATGATGTTCTGAGCTTCATTCCATGGTGCAAATGCGGCTTCATAAGGAGCGTAAATCATAACATTTCTGTTGCCGATAATTTTAGGATCAAGTTCGGATGATTTCATAATCCTTTGTGGAATTTTGCTTTCATCAATTTCCCCTCTTGTCTGAAATCTTAGCGGGATCGTCCTGCTTTTACTTCTTTCATCATCAGAAGATATTATTCCGCCTCTGGTAATGATAGACCCGTTCTCATCTTCCTGGGCAAAGATTAAACCGCCGTAAACACCCGATGTATATTTGATCTCCATGCTTGATGTACCGTCCGTTTCTACTGACAAGACACCAGCCTGCCCTTCTAACCATCCTTTTAATTGGTTAATAGCAGTACCAATATTATTTACATTGCCACCGAGAAAGGTTGTGAATTGATTAAATGCATTCTGCTGGGTGTTCATTAGTTGTATAAATTCCTGCGATGTGAAATCAGCAACAACAGAAACCACTAAAATGCCGGAGGCGCCTCCAACTGTTTTTCCATCTTTTATAACACTGGCGTCAACTCTTAGCCTGACTTGTCCTTCGGGTTCTGAAAAACTTATAATTGCACTGAAGACGTTATCCCCTAAAATTTCGTCACCGTTGTTAAGGTCGCCGTTATCGAGCAGCAAACCAAGTTCCTTAACTACATTATCATTATTGTCAACAACAACAAGCTTTGCAGATGAGTCGGCGATTTGTACATTTGCCGGCACTTGCAGCCTTGCCGTAACCTGGGTAGCAACATTCGCAAGAAATGTTGAAGGAGTAAGAACTATTTGCCCGATATTAACACCATCAGGGTCCGGTGTAATCGGATCTTCGTCCTTTTTGCATCCATTATTTATAAACATAGATACAGCAAGAACAGAGCTAATCAGGAACAGAAACATTTTTTTCATGACTTTCTCCTTGTTTAAAATTTGAAAAGGGGGTTTTAACATAAGAATGGGATTCTGTTAGAACAGTAATGAAGGGAAAACCATATAGAGGTATTTGTTTCATAATGATTGCCTGGCAACCGGGAAGAAACTTATGAAAGCTTTTACTAATAGTCAATATAAGTTTTCTGATTGTGATAAGAATAATAACAAAGTTTTTTAACAATGCTATTCCAGCCGCATTACCGGATAAACATTCAGGCTGCTATCCCAATAAGGCGATCGCTTGTAAAAGAAGTTTAATCTCTCGTAAGGATTATTCCTGAATTCTTCATCAGAGTTAAGCCTGTTCTCGAACTCGCGAAGAAGTGCCGGATCATCAGCTAGCATCTCTTCAGCAATTTTTTCCATTACATAAGATTCAAAATATTCTTTTTGCTCAAAGATGGCATTCATAAAGCCCCATTTGATAAAGGAATCCTCGCCAACAGGCTCGAGCAGATGAAGTATAACCCGCAAAGTTCTCTGATTGGTGGCGACGAAAAAAGTTCCGGCAGGAATTAATGCCTGCTCTCTGTACTCTTCAATATCAAAAGAAGCGCGCTGCCGTCCTTCATAAGAAGAGCCGGCTAATTTCACATTGCTGAAACGATAGCGGCTAACAGTGTGCATTTCATCTTCGTTTAAAACACTGACTTCTACTCCGTGTAGTTTCAGTCGTTCAACAAGATTCTCGTATTCTTTCGGGATAAAATATCCTTTTGGCACTGATACGTAATCAGCGACTTCAACATTATTATAAAAATTAATATCAAACGTTGTATCCCTTCCTGTATAAACTTTTTTCAGCGTACCTGATATATTGCTCGGGATTTCATCCCAGGTTATTCCTTCAAAAGGTACAGTTACATGTTGTGCTGATAATTTAAGATTAATCGGAAATTGTGTTCTGTGTTTGGCGTATTTCTCTATTGTATTTTTATCCGCTGATCTGTTTATTGTAATCAATTCATACGAATTAAAATTTGCATACTCAATAACAGACTCAATGATAACCTTTGTTGCAAATACTCTATCCTTAAAAGGTTTTAGCATGTGAGTTTCTGCGAGAAGTGCAGGACGATTATGCGCTGCCGCAAAACCTGTCGAAAACCGGGGCGGGGCGGGAAAATCCTGTACACCGCTTTTAAAACCTTCTCTCCAGTTTCTGAAAGCGACATAAGGAAATATATTATAGCCGGCATCAGTAGATTTTTTTGTAATGAATGGAATAAATTTTTCTCTTACCCATTCACCAATTTCTCCATCTATGTTAAGCGACTTTTCTATGCCATAGGTAATTGTATATTGATAATCCGCGCCGTTAGTTGTATGATTATCAATAAGAAAATCGGGAAGCCACTCCGAAAATAATTTTAAAAGTGATTGCATTTCCGGTGAATCAGCTTTAAGCCAATCACGGTTAAGATTTAAATTGTGAGCAGTTGTACGTTTTCCCATTTCTTCCGGTCCGTTTTGATTTATCCGGTTGTACCTGCTCATGTTTTCATGTCCGTCAACATTAAAAACAGGAATAATCAAGAGAATAACATTTTCAATCATCCATTCTTTTTCTTTTGTAACAAGAATTTCTCTAAGCAGCAACATTGAGGCATCCTTTCCCTCAATTTCACCTGAATGAATTCCATTTACCACCAATATAACCGGTTTACCGGTTTGCTTTGCCCCGGCGGGCGTGAATGCTTTATCCTTTGATACTATCATACATTTCAATTCACGACCCTGCGGTGATATGCCTATCGTATTCATTCTGGCAAACGGAGATATCTCATCAATTCTCTTAAAGTATTCTATTGTTTCGTCATATAGTGGTGATTTTAAGTAATTAGTCTTTTCAAAATAGGTTTGCCAGTTGTCTGTTTGACTAAATATCACACTATTAACAACTATTATCGCGAGTGAAAGTAAAAGTAATTTTATCATATTGCTTCCTCTCTAACATGAATCCTGAATAAAAATAATTATCAATACAAATTTGTATAAACTTTTTGAAAAAATTAATGGATTTATCTATTCAATCTTTTTTTGTACGTTGTTTTCATAATAAAAAGGAGATTCATGGAAATACCTTTTATTGACAGAAGCCTTTATCTGAAAGGGCTTCTTATCACAGCCAAAAGGGATAACCGGTTAACTAACCAGGAAAAGAATATTATACGTAAAATTGCTGAAAAACTTGGATTTGCTTCAGACTTTTATGAGGATACGATGAAAAGCATGCTTGCCAATAAATATATATCGGATGAGCCGTTAAAGTTTTCAGATCCGAAAATTGCCGAATCATTTATTAGTGATGCATTCAGACTTGCTCTTTCGGACGGCAATGTCTGTGATGCTGAGAGAGTTTGGCTCAAAAGAACAGCGCAATTGAATAATTTAAACGAATTGTGGGTTGATGACCAATTATCAATATTAAAATCTGCTAATAAGAACCTTTCGTACAACGACTTTGCTCTGCTTTCGATAATTTAATCTCAATACGACAAATGATAATTAATGGAAGCATAAAGAGACCATCCATCCGAAAAATCTTGCCTGATTCAGCCCTGAATTGATATTTTTAAACAATAAATTTTATTATAAAAAAATTATTCAGGTCATAAGATGAAAAATTTTCTTGCTTTAACACTGGTCTTATTAATTACTTTCTCAGTTTTTGCGCAGGAAGCCAGGCTGCTCCGATTTCCTGCAATACACGGAAATCAGATAGTATTTACGTATGCGGGTGATCTATACACCGTTTCTTCTTCCGGCGGCACTGCACGTAAGATCACAAATCATGATGGGATGGAATTGTTTGCGCGGTTTTCTTCTGATGGCAGGCATATCGCTTTCATGGGTCAATATGACGGTAACTCCGAAGTTTATGTCATGCCCTCCGAAGGCGGTATACCAAAAAGAGTAACTTATACCGCTACTCTTGGTCGGGATGATGTGTCCGACAGGATGGGCCCTAATAATATTGTGATGGGGTGGAAAGATAATGATCACATAATTTTTCGTTCAAGATGGAGAGAGTTTAACGACTTTATCGGTCAATTATATCTCGTAAACAAAGAAGGGGGAATGGTTGAGCAGCTTCCACTGCCGCGCGGCGGATTCTGTTCTTTTTCTCCCGATAAAAATAAGCTCGCTTATAACAGAGTGTTCCGGGAATTCAGAACATGGAAGCGTTACCGCGGCGGGCAGGCTGATGATGTGTGGATTTATGATTTCGAAACTAAGAAGCTTGAAAACTTAACAAACAATCCTGCGCAGGATATAATCCCGATGTGGTATAACGATAAGATTTATTTTATTTCAGACCGGGATGCACGGATGAATCTTTTTGTTTATGATCTGACCACAAGAGAAACCCGCAAGCTTACAAACTTTGAGAAGTTTGACGTTAAATTTCCTTCATTGGGAGATAAAGCAATTGTATTCGAAAATGGCGGATATATTTACAAATTTGATCTCGCAACAGAACAAGCTGAAAAACTAACTATTTATATTAATGAAGACTTTGCAACAGGCAGAGGCGGTATTACAGATGTTTCAAAGTTCATTACGAATTATGAGATCTCTCCGGACGGTAATCGTGCATTGTTCGGCGCTCGCGGCGAAATCTTTACCGTTCCTGCAAAACACGGCAACATCAGAAATATTACTAACACTTCCGGAGTTCATGAACGAAACTCGAAATGGTCGCCGGATGGTAAATGGATTTCTTACATTTCTGATGAATCAGGTGAAGATGAAATTTATATCAGATCACAGGATGGCTTAGGTGAATCAATTCAATTAACTTTTAACAGCGATACGTATAAGTATCAGCCTGTGTGGTCTCCAGACAGCAAAAAACTTTTGTGGGGAGATAAAATGCTGCGGCTGCATTACATTGATATCGAAACGAAAAAAGTAACCCTCGTTAACCAGGCTGAAGCATGGGAAATTACCAGCTATGATTGGTCGCCGGACAGTAAATGGATTGCTTTTTCACGCAATGAAGTTGAAAGTATGGCAAAGGTTTATCTGTACTCAGTCGAAAACGGAACTTCTTTTGAAGTATCAGACGGGTGGTATTCATCTTACAGCCCGGAATTCAGTTCGGATGGAAAATATCTTTTCTTTGTATCTAACAGAAGTTTTACTCCCCGCTATGGTCAGACTGAATGGAATCATATCTACAATGATATGGCTAAAATTTATCTTGTAGCTCTTTCTAAAGAAACTAAATCTCCCTTCGAACCTAAAAGTGATGAAGTCGAGATAAAGTCAGATGAAAAAAAATCATCTAACGATAAGAAAGATGAGAAGAAAGAATCTGTAACAGTTAAAGTTGATGCTGACGGAATAATCAACAGAATAATTGAACTTCCGGTTTCCGGTTCAAACTATTATTCGCTTACTTCCGCCGGTGATAATTTGTACTATATGCGAAACGGAAGCAAAGATGATAAAGCAAAACTGTTAATGTTCAATCTTAAAGATCAGAAAGAAACAGAGCTTGGAGAAATCGGCGGTTACGAAATTTCCACCAATCAAAAGAAGATGCTCGTGGAGCAGAATAAATCTTATTACATAATTGATCTTCCATCAGCCAAACTTGACTTGAAAGACAAACTTGATCTTTCCGATATGAAGATGAACCTCGAGCGCTATGCTGAATGGAAGCAGATATTTAAAGAATCATGGCGGCAGATGCGTGATTTTATGTACGCACCCAACCTGCATGGAGTTGATTGGGAAAAGATAAGAGAGTCTTACAGACCGCTTCTCGATCATGTTAATCATCGTGTTGATCTGACTTACATCATCGGGGAAATGATTGGAGAACTGAATGTTGGTCATGCTTATGTAGGCGGCGGCGACTATCCAAAAGTTGAAAGGATAAAGCTCGGTTTGCTTGGCGCAGAAATGGAAAAACATGAATCCGGTTATTTCAAAATTAATAAAATTCTTCCCGGGCAAAACTGGGATAAGAACGTCCGTTCACCGCTTACAGAAGTTGGCGTTGATGTAAAAGAAGGTGAGTATATCATTGCTGTTAACGGCAAATCCTTAAAGGATGTGAAGGATATTTATTCTGAATTATTTAATACTGCCGGTAAACAGGTAACCCTGAAAGTAAACTCGTCACCCTCAGAAAGCGGTGCAAGAGAAACAGTAGTTGTTCCGATTGATGATGAGCAGCCGCTGTACTACTATAACTGGGTTCAAAACAACATTAAGAAAGTAAGTGATGCAACGAATGGCAAAGTCGGATACATTCATATTCCCGATATGGGCGTGCCCGGTCTGAATGAATTTGTGAAGTATTATTACCCGCAGCTAAGAAAAGAAGGATTGATAATTGACGTTCGCGGCAACGGCGGCGGCAATGTTTCACCAATGATTATTGAAAGATTACGGCGTGAAGCAATTATGATTGACATTGCACGTAATACCGCGCGCAATTTTAATCCCGGCGGAACTCACGTCGGACCAAAAGTAACTTTACTTAATGAGTTCTCTGCTTCAGATGGTGATATTTTTCCTTATCGTTTTCGTGCGCACGGACTTGGTAAACTGATCGGCAAACGTTCGTGGGGCGGTGTGGTTGGTATTCGTGGTACCCTGCCAATTGTTGACGGCGGCTATCTCAACCGACCGGAATTCTCCCGCTACGATATTGAAGGAAAAGAATGGGTTATGGAGGGATATGGCGTTGATCCGGATATCTTTGTTGACAACGACCCTGCGTTAGAATTTGAAGGAATTGACCAGCAGTTGAACAGAGCTATCGAAGAAATATTAAAAGAGCTTGAAAAAAACCCGGTTAGAATGCCCGAACCTCCGCCTTATCCGATAAAGTGATAAATTATTATCAGCGCAGCACAGATTAATAATTTGTGCTGCGCTTTATGTTTGTCCTTTACACTCCCTTTCAATAATTTTGATAAAGAATTTATTTTTATTATTACTCTTATGTATCCTCAAAACATCACATCTTAAAGGACTCCAATATGAAAACAATGAAAGCCCTCGTAAAAAAATATGCTAAGCCCGGTATCTGGATGGATGAAGTTCCCGTTCCGGAATACGGTCCGAATGACGTTCTGATAAAAATTCATAAAACCTCCATTTGCGGAACCGACATTCACATCTACAACTGGGATGAATGGGCACAAAAAACTATTCCCGTTCCAATGCACGTTGGGCACGAGTATGTTGGATCGGTTGCAGCTTTTGGCGACAATGTAAATGATTTAAAAGCAGGCGAACTTGTCAGCGGCGAAGGTCATATTGTTTGCGGAACATGCAGAAATTGCAGAGAAGGAAGAGGGCACCTTTGTCCGAATACGAAAGGAGTCGGAGTTAATCGCCCCGGATGTTTTGCTGAATATCTTGTAATTCCTGTTTCAAACATCTGGCATTGCGATCCGAAAATACCACAAGAAATTTTTTCAATTTTTGATCCCCTGGGTAATGCTGTTCACACTGCACTATCTTTTGATGTTTTAGGTGAAGATGTGCTTATCACCGGTGCAGGTCCGATAGGTATAATGGCAGCAGCAATTGTAAAACATTCCGGCGCAAGAAATATTGTTATTACTGATATGAATGAATACAGGCTTGAGCTTGCAAAAAAACTCGGTGTTACAAGAGCAGTTAATATTAAAAAAGAAAAACTTCCTGTTATCGTGAAAGAACTTGGTATGGTCGGTGGTTTTGATGTTGGATTGGAAATGAGCGGGAGTATTCACGCTTTTAATGATATGATTGATGTAATGTATCACGGTGGTAAAATGGCGTTGCTTGGTATTCTGCCCGAACAAGCAGGTATAAACTGGGGAAAAGTTATTTTTAATGGATTAACAATCCGCGGCATTTACGGCAGAATGATGTTTGAAACCTGGTTCAAAATGCAGGCAATGGTGCAAAGCGGATTGCCTATTAGTCCAATAATAACTCATCGATATAAAATTGATGATTATCTTGAAGGTTTTGAGATAATGAAGTCAGGGAATTCGGGGAAGGTGATACTGGATTGGGAATGATGCTGGATACTGGATACAGGATACAAGATGCAGGATGCAAGATGCATGAAGCAAGATACTGGATGCAACTATTAACTTAATATTAAACAAAAACAAGGAGGGACTTATGAATTACAAAGATTTAGAAGTTTGGCAGCTTGCCAGAGAATTATCTATTGAGATTCATAAAATGAGTCTTTCGCTTCCAAAGTTCGAAATGTATGAAGAAGGCAGTCAGATCAGGAAATCTTCAAAATCAGTAAGGTCGAATATCGTTGAAGGATATGGAAGAAGGCGTTACAAAAATGAATTTATAAAGTTTATTATATATTCTATTGCCTCTACTGATGAAACTATTGACCATCTTGAAACATTATTTGAAACTGAATCGCTTACTGACAAAGTTTTATTCGATTCATTATTAGAAAAATTAATTCTCCTCGATAAAAAGTTAATTCGTTTCTTAGAATCAATAATTAATCAACACATAAGTGACAGGTAAAAAACAATTATCCTGTATCCTGTATCCTGTATCCAGTATCCAGCATCTGGTATCTGGTATCCGGCATCTCCGGTATCCGGCATC
>JBBIGV010000042.1:25535-29108 GCA_037447335.1 Ignavibacteria bacterium
GGTATCCGGCATCTCCGGTATCCGGCATCAAGTATCCAGTATCAATCGTCAACTAATGACGCGATGTTTCCTACCGACTTTCTCAAACGAATTTATACATGCATCAATATCTTCCATTGAATGTGCTGCGGAAATCTGTACACGTATTCTTGCCTGTCCTTTCGGAACAACAGGATACGAAAATCCAACAACATAAATTCCTTCATCATAAAGTTCTTTTGATATTTGCTGAGCAAGCTGTGCATCATCATCAAACTTTCTGAAAAGAATTGGAACAATCGGATGAATGCTGTCTATCAAATCAAAACCGAGAGCTTTCATCTTTTCACGAAAGTGTTTTGTGTTCTCCATTAACTTTTCACGAAGGTCATTTGACTTTTCAAGAAGATCAAACGCAGCAATTGAAGCTCCAACAATGGCAGGTGCAAGTGTATTGGAAAATAAATACGGACGTGATCGCTGACGTAACATATCAACAATTTCTTTTCTTGATGTTGTAAATCCACCAGAAGCACCACCCATTGCTTTGCCTAATGTGGAAGTGATAATATCAACTTTCCCGAGAGCATTGCAATACTCAACGGCACCTCTTCCTGTTTTACCAAAGAAGCCGGTTGCGTGTGAATCATCAACCATTACTAGTGCATCATATTTATCAGCAAGATTAATTATCTCATCAATCTTTGCAATATCACCATCCATGGAAAATACGCCGTCGGTTGCAATCATAATATTTTTTGCCGGATGCGGTTCCTGTGCTAATCCTGTATGATCCCATATATCTGTTCCTTCGCGGGACAGAATTAATTTCTGCTCAAGTGATTTCATATCCGAGTGTTCATAAATTAATCTTCGTGCTTTACACAATCTTATTCCGTCGATAATGCTTGCGTGGTTTAGCTGATCGGTTATTATCACATCATCCTGTCCGAGAATACTTTCAAACAATCCACCGTTTGCATCGAAGCAGGATGAATAAAGAATTGCATCATCCATCTGGTAGAAATCTGCTATTCGTTTCTCAAGTACTTTGTGAATATCCTGTGTACCGCAAATGAATCTTACCGAAGACAAACCGAAGCCGTGTGTGTCGAGAGTTTTTTGTGCAGCTTTAATTACATCCGGATGATTCGCCAATCCGAGGTAATTGTTTGAGCAGAAGTTAAGAACCTCTTTTGGCTCTGAATCAGCCGGGTAAGCAACTTTTATTTTAGCTTTCTGGTCCGAAAGAATTATTCTTTCTTCCTTGTAAAGGTTTGCTTCCTTGATAGATGTTAATTCCTGCTTTAAGTCGTATTTAGTTCTGCGGTACATAGTATAATCATGAGTTGTTAATAAAAAATATTTTTCAATTATAAGATAGAGAAATTGCTGAAATTATTTTTAGGCTAAAGCCATTAGGTGGTGGGGTTTTTATTTGTATTCCCCGATCTAAAGATCGGAGCTAATTAAGGAAATTTGATCAATAAAAACAATAGCCCCAAGCTTTAGCTTGGGGATACAAGAGAAATACGTCTTAATAATGGGCTTTAGCCCAACTCCAAAAAACAACTCTACTTCAAATCCTCATATCCACATTTCTTTCTGAACTCTTCAACTTCTTCCGTGAAACTTTTCTTTCTATGATGCTATTCCTGGTTGGTAATATATTTTCTCACTTTATCTAGAATTGATTTGCTAACAAAAACAGCTATATAATCATCCTGCCATTCAAATTTACCTCTCACTAATTTATTTTGGTTGATCCAATGAGATGATTCACCTTTAATCAACTGGACTACTTTGCCAATTGATTGATCGCTTCCCAAAGAAATTAAAATATGAATATGATCCGATACACAATTAATCTCAATGATAAAAATTCCCTTTTTCTTTGCGTTTGATTTTATGTGTTCAAGCAATAATGGTTTTAATTCCTTAGTAATAATTTTAGACCGATTTTTTGTTGGCCAAATAACGTGAAGATAAATATTTAGATATGGCATCGTGATTTCTTGATAAATTATTTTTTGAAAAATAAGAATATAAATTTCAATTGAAAAGAATTTCTAGCGAGGCTGACCAAAAAGTAAATTTTGCAAACAACTCTGAATTTATATGTCTGATTTCAGATTAAATTCAAATTCATCGTAGCACAGATTAGTAATCTGTGCTACATTTTGGTCAGCCTCCTCGTAAAAACGCAGAACAGTTATCCCCGACCTGAAGGTCGGGGCTATTTCTATTGATATTATTTTAAAATGAATGAAGCTAAAATGAATAGCCCCCATCCCTGCCTACCGGCCCGCTCCGACTCGTCGGAGGCGAGCAGGCAGGTTTAGATGGGGGTGAAATGAAAGTACAAATCCGAAATGGGCTTTAGCCCAAATCGTAAGATTTTTCGATTATAATCGCAAATTCTTATAATATTTTTCGATTACGATCGCTTATTCTTAAGAAATTACCAAACGAGACAGATCAAAGGCAAGAGGAGAAATGATTTATAACCTGATAATATTTATCTGGTATCAGGAATCCCCCAAAGGGGCAAGCGGTATCAAGCGTATTTCCCCAGCAACTAACTTCCAATATCAAGAATCCTGTATCAAGTAGCACTGGAAATTATTGGCGGAACAAAAATATTGAAATTGATGGAGATGTAAAATTGAGACCAATTTATTTTAAATAGTTATTGAATTCTACTTTTTAGATAATTCATACTCCGACAATTTTAGAATACCAAATTCGTCCAAATGATTGCTAATCATTATGTAATATCTGTCATCAGCTCACTTTCTCATTTCAAAAATTACTCATTTTATATTGAAATTATTATTAATTTTCGATTGTGTTTTTTTCTATTTGTGGTTTGATTTTTGAAAATGCATTGTCTTATTAGCTGAATAAAATTTGCGGGGTAAAAAATATGTCTGCAGGAATCTTATCAAAATTATCGCACTTCTATTCAATCAATTACTTAACTAATTAAGAATGAACTTACTGTTTATTTTAAATCTTAATATTATTTAAAAACCAATTCATCTCAAACAAGGGAGAAATAAAATGAAAATAATCCTATCGATCATATTCACACTTTTTATGTATTCATATTCAATAGCACAATGCACCTGCCCATCATGTAATGGCGGCGGATGGTATACACAATCGGAAAACTGTACGAAATGCGGCGGAGCCGGTTATCAATCCCGTGACAGGTGTAACGGAAACGGAACTGAACTATGCAACCAGTGTTTCGGCAGCGGAAGCGTTAATGTTAACTGCAGATACTGCGGTGGTTCGGGCTATGATGGAGATTATACTTGTTCAGTATGTTCAGGCAGCGGACAAGTAACTGAAACATGCCTGAGCTGTGATGGCTACGGCAGATGGAATTGCGGAAAATGCGGCGGCAACGGCTCAGAATACTGTTCTTTGTGCGGTGGCAACGGATACAAAGAATGGCGTTACCCTTGTAATAATTGTGGCGGTAGCGGAACAGTTGATTGTTATGAATAGATGGATCAAAATATATAAACAACTTTCCTGACTTCCGCACTTTTTTCAAGATTAATTAAAATGTTTAGAAATTATTCT